>JASBTQ010000006.1 GCA_030148335.1 Allomuricauda sp.
CAGCACAGATGATTTTTCTGGTGACTTCGGCGATCTGGCCAACGTACCGACCAATCTGGACTTGGATTCCACGGATGACTTCGACGGCCAGTGGAGCAGTTTGACAGGGGTTCCAGCGGACTTCGCCGATAACGTGGACAACGTGGACGATGCTGATGCAAGTGTAACCAATGAAATTAACACCCGTTTCGAAGTCAATGGAACAAATCTTGAAATTGAAGATAGTAACGGTACCCTTCAGGTGCCCTTGGCTAATATCAATACAGACGACCAAAATGCATCAGAAGTTGATTCTGACAACCCCGTGGATGTAGATGGGGATGGAACAGCAGAAGATACTGTAGAAGAAGTGATCCAAGCCATTGCCCCGATTACGGCCAAAGCAGCACGAATATTTTACCCTCCTTCCATAGCTATTGATGCTTCAACAAATGGAATCGGTAGAACAGTGAATCTATATGCGCAATATGTAGCTCAATATGGAACTCCAGCAGTGTCAAGTGCAGGTGCTCCTGCTGCAATACCGACTTATGGAGCAACGGATCTATACTATTATGTGACGTATGCAGATCCGACAGTGTTTGCCAATATGAGCATAAATGCAAGTGGTGTCCTTACCTATGATATTATTGGTCAGCCAGCCGATTACAATGCTTTGATCAACGTGGTTTTTGTGGTAAAATAACAATCAATACGGACGCACAGATTTGAAACCAAAAACCTCATATACGTCTTTATTCATTGGAATGTTCATCCTGTTCATGGGGGGCAACTTTGCAAACGCCCAGTTTTTGCTCCAAGCCCCCAATACAGGGGATGAGAACAATTACCGATGGTATGAGGCATCCGACCTAGGTACGGTCTTGGGAACAAATTCATTTTATGAAGCCACCCAACCCGGTGTCTATTTCGCAACCTACGATGGCACCCTTTGTGGGTCCAATGCAACAGGTTATTTTATATTGACGGACTGTGAGGCCCCGAACAATGAGGTGACGTTGGATATTTCCGCGAGCGTACCTACAGGAGCGACAGTGAGTTGGAGCCCTTCGTTAAGTGGTGACCAAACCCGACCCATGGTCATCAGCACACAAAGTGTGACCCATTACACGGCCACCATCACAAAAGTTGGAAATAGCAGTGAGCTACCACGATTTACCGTGGTCTGCATGAGCCAGTCAGCCAATTTGTTGGATGACATAGTGGTGGTGAACGAGGACGAATCCGCGGTCGTACCCATATTTGACAATGATACCGATCTGCCAACCTCAGGGACTTTGACCATCACAGGTCCGTCCAATGGGACCGTGAACGTAGGTGACAATGGAACCCCCAATGACCCATCGGATGATGTGGTCACTTATATCCCCAATCCGGATTACAACGGCAGTGATAGCTTTGACTACACTATTTGTAACAATTTTGGGGATTGTAGCACTGCAACAGTCACGGTTGATGTGCTTCCAATTTTGGATGTCAATGACGATGTGGCCTCGACAGAACAAGGAACCGATGTGACCATATCCTGGAGGGGTAATGACAATGATATTCCCACTTCAGGTTCCATCACAGCTACCAACCCCTCCAACGGCACCATTGTGTTGAACGATAATGGCACTGCGGCGAATCCATCCGATGACAACATCACCTATGTGCCCAATCCAGGGTATTCAGGTACGGATTCTTTTGAATATACCGTTTGTGATACCAATGGAAATTGCGGCACGGCCACGATTACGGTGGTGGTCACTTCACAAGCAATCTTGGATAGCGATGCAGATGGTATATTGGATAGTTTTGAAGACCTGAATGCAGACAACGACAACGATCCATCCACCAATCCAACAGATACCGACGGTGATGGTATTCCGGATTATTTGGATATCGACAGTGACAATGATGGAATTCCGGATAATGTGGAAGCCCAGTCCATCTCGTCCTATATGCCCCCAAGTTTGGTGGATGCCAACGGGAATGGTCTGGATGATATCTACGAAGTGGATGGAAGCATAGGTTTGATCCCTGTGGATTCCGATGACGATGGTATCCCGGATTATGTTGACCTAGATAGTGATGATGATAACGTGCCCGATGCCATAGAAGGACATGACCATGACCATGATGGTATTCCCGATGTGGAGTTCATAGGTTCGGATAAGGACAACGATGGTCTGGATGATGGTTTTGAGGGTGAAACAGTCATCGATATCGATGTGAACGATGAAATGGACGACCCAAGCACGACACTGCCTGATACCGATTCAGATGGTATTCCAGATTTTAATGATTCCGATGACGATGGGGATGGTATAGAGACCATGGATGAAGACTTGGATGGTGATGGAAATTATGCCAATGACGATTCCAACGACAATGGCACCCCTAATTATTTGGATTCCGATTTGGGCGAGACAACGGTCGGTGAGGATGAACTCGACCCTATAAACGTCATCACACCGAACGGCGATACCATCCACGATGTGTTTACCATCAAATACATAGAAAACTATCCGAACAATACGGTGAGGATATACAACAGGTGGGGCGTCATGGTTTTCCAGACAAAATCCTACAATACGAGTGGAAATGTGTTTGATGGGACATCGGAAGGAAGGGTCACCGTGGATAGTGACAATAAACTCCCTGTGGGTACCTACTTCTACGTGATAGACTATGAAGATCAAAGTGGAACCATGAAACAGATTTCGGGTTATCTATACATAAACAGATAAAGAAAATGAGTACTGCAGACAAGAATATCTTTATGGGAAAAATGGGATGGCTACCAGTGATTTTAATGATCTGTACCATGTCATTCCTCCACGCACAGCAAGATGCACAGTACACGCAATACATGTACAATACCGTGAGTGTGAACCCCGCCTATGCTGGTTCCCGAGGACATTTGAGCATAGCGGCGCTCTACCGGAACCAATGGCTGGGCCTTGACGGTGCCCCGGAGACCCAGACACTCAATATCCACACCCCAATGGGCTATCGTGGGGTTGGATTGGGGCTTTCCATTGTGAACGATAAGATAGGGCCCACCTCTGAAACCTATTTTGATGTGGATTTTTCCTATACCATCCAAACCTCTTGGGAGGGAAGGTTGAGTTTTGGCCTAAAGGCCAGTGCCCACATGCTGGATATCCGTTATTCCGAACTGGACGAATTTGAAGTGGATCCGCAGTTGCAATCCCAACAGGATATCCGCAACAAGTTTTCCCCGAACATAGGGGCAGGCGTTTATTACCACACAGATAGATTTTATGTTGGCCTGTCCGCACCCAGGATATTGGAGACCACCCATTTTGATGAATCTTCAGTGTCCACGGCCAAGGAGCAGATCAATATGTACCTCATCACAGGATATGTTTGGGACCTTAACCCCTTTTTGAAGTTCAAACCCACTCTTTTGACCAAGGCTGTGCAAGGAGCGCCGTTGCAGGTGGATCTTTCGGCCAACTTCATGCTGAACGAAAAGTTCATCGGTGGGGTGGCCTACAGATGGGATGCTGCATTTAGTGGACTTTTTGGCTTCATGCTGTCCGACCAGTTGATGCTCGGTCTAGCCTATGACCGCGAAATAACGGAACTCGGTGCAGCGACCTTCAACGACGGTTCCTTTGAGGTCATCATCCGTTACGATTTCATTAGGAATATCGGTAACCTGAAATCCCCACGTTTCTTTTAGCAAGAATTTAAATACTCTGATCGGATGTTTTTCCCCTAAAGGTCATATTTTTACCGTATGACAGAGGAAAATGTGATATTGGTCAATGAAAATGATGAACCCATTGGGTTGATGCCCAAGATGGAAGCCCACGAAAAAGCCCTTTTGCACAGGGCATTTTCGGTTTTTATCATGAACGATAAAGGGGAGACCATGCTGCAACAACGTGCCAGTGACAAATACCACTCCCCACTGCTGTGGACCAATACCTGCTGTAGCCACCAAAGGGAAGGCGAAGGGAACATTGAAGCGGGAAAGCGCAGGCTCATGGAAGAAATGGGTATCACCGCCGAGCTTGAAGAGTTGTTTTCCTTCATCTATAAAGCTCCTTTTGATAATGGCCTTACCGAGCATGAATTTGATCACGTGATGATAGGTTTCTACAATGATGCTCCCAAAATCAATCCAGCCGAAGTGGCCGATTGGAGATGGATGCTGCCCAGTGACATCAAAAAAGACATGGCCCAAAACCCCGGACAGTATACCGAATGGTTCAAGATCATCTTTGAAAGGTTCTATGACCATCTAATGAAGAACATCCCTGCGCAATGAAAGTAAAAGTAAGCAGAAAGGCCAGTTTCAATGCGGCCCATAGGTTGTACAGACCGGATTGGGACGAGGAGAAGAACAATGCCGTTTTTGGCAAATGCAACAACCCTAGGTTCCATGGCCATAATTACGACCTGATCGTGAGCGTGGCGGGGGAGATAGACCAAGCGACCGGGTTTGTGATGGATCTGAAAGTGTTGAAAGATTTGATCAAGGAACATGTAGAAAATGCCCTAGACCACAAGAACCTCAACTTGGATGTACCAGAGTTCAAGGACTTGAACCCTACTGCGGAAAACATTGCCGTGGTCATTTGGAACAAATTGCGGCCACATATTGAAAAAGAGAAAGAATTGGAGGTGGTATTGTATGAGACCCCTCGCAATTTTGTAACCTATACTGGATAAAATGGACTTATACCCCTTAAAATTCCGCCCCATTCTCAAAGAACGCCTTTGGGGAGGGACAAAACTGAAAGAAGTACTTGGAAAACCAATAGAAAGTGACATAACAGGGGAAAGTTGGGAACTTTCCGGGGTCAAGGGAGATATTTCCGAAGTGGCCAACGGACCTTTGGAGGGCACTTCACTTGAAGACCTGATCTCGAAACAACCCGAAGCTGTACTGGGAAAAAGTGTAGTGGAACGGTTCGGGAACGAATTTCCCATACTCATCAAATTTATCGATGCCAAACAGGACCTGTCCATACAACTGCACCCGAACGATAAGTTGGCCAAGGAAAGGCACAACTCCTTTGGAAAAACGGAAATGTGGTACATTATGGATGCCGATCCCGGGGCCAAGCTCATTGTGGGCTTCAATAAGGATGTGGAGAAGACAGAATATATCGAAAGCCTTGAGCGGGGTACCCTTTTGGACCTGATGAATTATGAAGAGGTGGAAGAGGGCGATACGTTCTTCATCAACACCGGAAAGATACATGCCATAGGGGCCGGAGTGCTGTTGGCAGAGATCCAACAGACCTCGGACGTGACCTACAGGGTATTCGATTTCAACCGAAAGGACAAGGATGGGAACCTAAGGGAACTGCATACCGGTCTTGCCGTAGATGCCATCGATTACGAAAAGAAGGACGATTTCAAGGTGGGTTATCCCAATGTGAAGGATACCGTGAACGACATGGTGGACTGTCCGTATTTCAAGACCAATTTTTTGGAGCTGACGAAAAATATGAAGCAGGACCTTTCCCAAAGGGACTCCTTTACCATTTATATGTGTGTTGGGGGTGGGGCGACCATCACCAATGATTGGGGCAGCACCACCATCCAGAAAGGGGAGACGGCCCTTCTTCCCGCATCCAGCACCTTTGTGGAAATTGAAGCCAAAGAGGCCAAACTTTTAGAAGTTACCATTTAAGTAGTACATTTGAAAAAACACTAGTATGCCAAGCATTCGCGATCTTAAGAAAGACATCAATTTTGTCCTTGGGGACATCATAGAGGCGGTTTACATTTGGGAAGCCGGTTCCGGCAACAAGGAATCCGAAGAAGGGACGGTCATTATAGACAAGGCCATTGCCATATACGATGAGTTGATGGACAAGGTGAACCAAAAGAATGTGGAGGACCAAAAAGCCCACTTTAGCCAAATACGCAAGGAACTGGAAGAAAAGGCCACCGAATTGGTGGAACAGTTCAACAGTCTGGCGGGTTAATCCTTTTTGCCCAAAAATTCCTTGAACGCTTTTCCGTGTTTGGATGAAGCCACCTCAGGGGAAAGGGTCCTATAGATGGAATCCAGATATTTTGGATTGGCCTCTTTTGCCTCTGTCATCATGATGTAAGGGGTTGCAAAAGAATTTCCATTGTTCAGCCCAAAGTTGAGGGCATACCGATATCTGTTTATGGTATTTTGATCCACCAATCTTTGGAGGGAATCCAAAGCCAAGGAATCTTCTTGGAATTCAGGTAGCGAAGCTTGTTGTATCAAGGAAAGCTCCCTGATGTTGAACTTGGAGGCCATTTCATAGAATTCCACCAATTTCTCATGTGATTTGGAGCCCGTTACTTCCGAGTTGGTGTCGAATGTGTTCCAAGAGGTATTGATGGTGATATTTCCCGCTTCGCCAAAAAACGTGATCCGGTCGTTGATGTCGTTATTGTCCTCTTTCTTCAGGTAGAGATAGAAGATATCCGGGGTTTCCACTTCCTCATCGAAAGAAAACTTTCCATCCCCTTGGATTTCCAACGAATCCAAGGTCACAAGTGTCGAATCTTGGAACTGTTGCAGGTAAAGGGTCCCCTTTTTCAGACCTTTGATGTTTCCATTGACCATCATGGTGTTCTCCGTGTTCTTTTCACACGAAACCATCATTGCTCCCATCAGCAATACGAAGAATATCCGCTTCATTGTAAATTTTTTGCAGGGCAAATATGCATAAACTTCTGAAATAATCTAAACTTTGGAAGCGACTTCCATCAACAAAGCGCACAAATAGGCCCCTGCCGTGCCCACCACATAGCCAAAAACGGCCAAAAGGATGCCCACAGAGGTCAGAGACGGATGAAATTCGGCCGCCACCACAGGAGCGGAGGCCGCACCGCCCACATTCGCCTGACTGCCCACAGCCAGAAAGAAATAGGGGGCTTTGATAAGCTTGGCCACCAAGATCAACAGTCCCGCATGGATAGTGATCCAGATAAGTCCAATGACGATAAGCCCTGGATTTTCGAGTACCTTGCCCAGATCCATTTTCATGCCGATGGTGGCCACGAGGATGTAGATGAACACGCCCCCGATCTTACTGGCCCCCGCTCCCTCATAGTTTTTGGCCTTGGTGAATGAAAGACCAATGCCGATAGCCGTGGCAAAGACCACCATCCAAAGGAAATCGGAACCCAATGAGGACAATATTTTCTGCGGATTTCGGACCACTTCAAAATTGTTTTGCAAAAAATCCGCAAAGTGGAAGCCCAGCAAATGGGCAAGCCCCACCCCAGTGAATGCATAAAAAAGCATCATGATGAAATCCTTGAGCGAGGTGACCCTTGCAATTTTTTCGGTATGAGTGGATACTTTTTGCTTCAACTCTTCGATGGACGAAGTATCGGCCTTGAGCCATCGGTCTATTTGCTTTGTTTTGCCCACGCCCAATAGGATGATGGCCATCCAGAGATTGGCCACTACAATGTCAATGAGCACCATTCCTCCATATTTTTCCTGATTGTATTGGAACACTTCGAGCATGGCTGCCTGGTTGGCACCGCCACCGATCCAACTACCTGCAATGGTGGCCAGACCCCTCCAAACTGCATCAAAACCATTTCCGCCCACGGTTTCGGGAGAAAAAATGGAAACGATCAATATGGCGATGGGGCCCCCGATGATGATTCCGGCGGTTCCCGTCAAAAACATGATAAGCGCTTTCGAGCCCAAGTTCATAATGGCCTTTAGGTCTATGCTCAACGTCATCAAAATCAATGCTGCAGGCAACAGATAACGACTGGCCACAAAGTAGGTTTGGGACGAAGCTTCGTCCACAATGCCCACACTGGCCAAAATGGCGGGCAACAGGTAGCACATGAGCACAGTGGGGACAACCGTGTAAAACTTGCTCCAGAACCCAGAGGCAATGGATGAGGTATAAAAAACAAAGCCGAGGCAAAGGCAGAGAAGTCCAAAGATGACGGTGTCATCGGTGAAAGGTAGTTGGTCCATAGAATTTTAAGCTAGTTGCCCAAATATATGGAATTCAGTGGGGGTGTTCATGGTATTCATGGATATAATCTGAAGTGTAGAAATCAAATTAAGTGAACAATTCCACCTTTGAAACAAGGTTGTAACCGCTTTTTGCATAACTTTAGGATATAACACTAAAACCATAACATCATGAGAAGTTTACTTTGGCTTGTTGCCGTTATTTGTATAATTATTTGGGTATTGGGATTTTTTGGCGTGGTCGCCGGTATGGCAACCAGCAACTTGATCCATATCTTGTTGGTGATCGCGATTATTGCCATTCTGTACAATATTATCTCCGGTCGTAAGCCTTTATAATTGTTTGAAGTGCTGAAAATCGGGAACCTTTCCGTGAGGGAAAGGCACATTGCTACAAACAGTTGTCCGAATGGGGCAGCTGTTTTTTTATTTTGGATAGAGTGATTTCCTTGGGTCGTCTTTTGGACATAGTTAAAAAAAAGCCAAAATTGCAAATTCGATTGCCCATCGATAAAACATTCTGAAAATTAGCAAGTGTATCGCTAAAAGGCCACACCTTATATAACAAGAGAATCCAGAGATGAAAAAAACCTTATTTGTATTGCTTTTGGTGCCCATAATTGGTTTTGGAAACACCATTTGGGGAAAAACGGGACATCGTGTCACGGGCGAGATTGCCCAAAACCACTTGACTGGAAAGGCCAAAAGGGCATTGGCCGATCTATTGGACGGGCACAGTCTTGCCTTTGTATCGACTTTTGCGGATGATATCAAGGCAGATCGTTCGTATGCCAAATATTCTCCCTGGCACTATGTCAACTATCCCTTGGGTATGAACTATATGGATTCTAAAAAAAGCGATGAGGGCGATATTATCACGGCCATAGAGGAATGCAGGGCCATCATCAAGAATAAAGCGAACAGCAGGGAGGACCGTGTGTTCTATCTCAAGATGTTGATCCATTTCATTGGAGATCTGCACCAACCCATGCATGCGAGCAGGGCAGAGGACAAGGGCGGCAATGACATCCAGGTGCAATGGTTCGGGCAAGGGACCAACCTGCACAGCATCTGGGACAAGAACCTTATCGAATCCTATGGGATGACCTTTACCGAACTTGCTGGGGAACTGGACCATTTTTCAAAAAAAGAAAAGAAAAAAATCCAAGAAGGCACCATTTACGATTGGGTGGACGAATCCCACGGCATTTGCGCGGAACTCTACGATTCGGTCAAAGTGGGTGACAAACTGGGCTACCAATATTCCTATAAATACAATGACCTATTGTTCCAACAGCTCCAAAAAGGGGGATTGCGACTGGCAAAGGTCCTCAACGATTTATTTGATTGAAAACTATCCTTTAGGATAGAACGGTCTTCAGCTGGTTTCGGTACTCGGATGGATTCTGCCCGGTAAACGCCTTGAACGATTTGTTGAAGTGCGAAAAGTTGTTGAAACCACTGTCATAGCATACTTGGGTGATGCTTATGGGCTGTTCGGCCAGTAGTTTGGAAGCGTGCACCAAACGATATTCGTTCACAAATTGGGTAAATGTTTTGTTGGTGATCTTTTTAAAGTACCTGCAGAACGAGGGGACAGTCATGCTCACCATGTCCGCAATTTCATCCAGGCTGATGTCCTCTTTGAAATGGGTCTTCACATAATTGAACACGATATTGATACGGTCGTTGTCCTTTACCTCGGTTTCCAGCGAAAAACCTTCAGCATTCAAAACGTTCAATTCGTTGGAAGTGGCCAAGATGTTCAAAATGTTGAGAATGGACAATAGCCTTTGAAAATCGGTCTGGTATTCCAAGATCTCCATTTTTTCCCCGACCTTCATCTTGGTCTTTCCCGAAAAGGCAATGCCGCCTTTGGCGACCTCGAACAGTTTTTGGATATTCTTCATTTCCGGGATGTTGAAAAAATCGCTACCCAGAAAATCGGCCTTCATCTGTACCAAGGTCTCACTTTTGTTACCGGTAAGCTTATCGGTGAACCCGCAGTGGGGCAAGTTGGAACCGATAAGGATAAGGTCTCCGTTCCTGAAATAGGAAACATGGCTGCCTATCTGGCGTTTGCCAGACCCCCCGTTCACATACACCAGCTCCAGTTCAGGGTGGTAGTGCCAGCCATTGTTCTTGTTCTCGTTGCTTTCATTGAACTTCTGAAAAGTGAACGAGTGGCCAAAACTAGGGGCTATTGCTTCAAAAGCAGGTTTGTGGGTCATAAGAGCCAAATTTTGTTCGGTACTATAAAGGTATATCGATGTTGGTCGAACACTTGTCTGCAAAATTACCAAAAATGTATGCTATTTTATCATTAATAAAAGGTTAACATGCGCACCATGTTAAAATTGCATATAAACTGGAAAACATGGTGGTGTTACTGTCCTCTATTGCACCATACATTTGTCTCATCATCCTAAAAAAACAAAATGTTATGAAAGCAGTAGTAAAAAACCTAACAGTAGTAGCGGTCCTTTTGGTATCTGCCATGGGATTGGCTAACGGAACAGCAACCGATTTTGGTAAGAAAGTAATTGCCAAGAGCGAAGTGGAGAAAAGCATTATCAATATAGAGTTGGACCCAGTGTTCGTGAAAAAAGGTCAGAAAGTGATGATGAACCTTTTGAACGTTTCACAGGACAAGGTGACCCTAAAGGTGTATGACAGCCAGGACAGGCTTGTGTACAACGAATCCATCAGCGGTCAACTTGTTGTGGAAAAGGCGTTCAACTTTGAAAAAGCTTTTGAAGATAAATACACCATCGTAGTCTCCGATAAAAACGGTACCTACAAAGAGACTATGGAAGTAAGATAGTTTGTTTAGTTAATTTTTATGTGCACGGGGGGTCGAAAGGCCCCCTTTTTTTATGCCCACTTTTTTAGTCGTTCCCTTTTTCCGGGAGGCAAGGCTTCATTGTCTATGGCCCACTGCAAAAGTGTTTTGTCCTTTTCCTTGGCAAAGAGCAGTTGGTAAAATTGTTGGGTGGTCAATGGGATGTTGGATTCTTCCACCAGTTCCATACCATCACCAACGGACACTTTCCCGGTTTCCACAATACGGAGATAGGTGCCCGGCCAGCCGTGGTCTATAAAAGCTTTCAATATATTCTGGTCACCAAACCGAATGCCCAATTTGTAGCAAGGTTCCCTAGGTTGGCTGATCTGCACCAGTGCCGACCCCAATCTATAGATGCTGCCTATCCTGATTTGGGACTCGTCCAGCCCTTCCACGGTCAGGTTTTCGCCGAACATGCCCCAGTTCCAATCCAGATGGGGGTATTTTTCTCGCCAGTACGGATAGTGGTCGGAAGCGAACAGGTAGCATGCCTTGTATTCCCCTCCATGTACCTTTCTGTCGGCAACGGTATCACCCCGGACATCCTCCACATCCAGAAACAGCGGTTCCTGTACCGGAAATTTATAGATGCCCGTAGTGGTCTCTTTGCCGTTCCAAGTTATTTGGGTCGGGCGGCCTATGTTGGTAGAGATGATTTTCATCCTACCAAGATAAAAAAACCACTGCTTTTGGCAGTGGTCCATTCATTTGTTTTTAAAGGGGTCCTTCTTATTCTTTTTCCAAGCGCTTGGTCATGGTAAAACCTACCAAAAGCCCCACGCCCGCCAAGGTAAAGATGGTACCGGGATACGCTACTTCATCATCCATTCCAAGATTGTACACCAAGATAGAAGCCACAAAAATGGCCAATCCTATACCGATGAGCAATAATGAAATGTTGAGGATGATGATTTTCCAGAAGGGTGCTGCACCCTCGCGTCTGCCCTTGACAAAAATGCTGGCGTCCGCTCCTTTTTCTATCAAGGCAAGGCGCTCTTTGTTCCTGGTTGAAAAATAGAGGTAGGCAATGGCAAAAATGACCCCAAAAATAATAGGTATGATAATTACTTCAGATCCCATAACAGTTCGTTTTTAATGATTAAAATTATTTGCTTTTCATATCGTATGACGACAGGTTTTAGATGCAGGTTACATAATTTTATAAAATATGTAATCTGTGTAACCCAACCCCGTGTTTTGTCGTCCAAGGTGCAATGCTGACCACTAACGAAAAAGAACTGATCAAGAAAATAAGCAACGGCAACACCGTGGCGTTCTCTGATTTGGTGGATGGTCATAAGGACCTGGTCTATACCTTGTGCATACGGATGTTGGACAATCGGGAAGACGCAGAGGAAGTATCACAGGATGTTTTTATTAAAGTGTTCACAGCTTTGCGTACCTTTAAGGGAGATTCCAAACTGTCCACATGGATCTATAGGATAGCCTATAACGCCTGTTTGGACCGCTTGAAAAAGAGCAAAAAGGAAAGGATGCGCGTGGAAGTGGACCATTTGAAGAGTGCGGCATTTTCCGTAATGGACAATGCATTGGACAGGATGGTGCAGGAGGAGAGGTCAGCATTGATCAACTCCTGTTTGGCAGCCTTGCCGGCCGAGGATGCAAGCATCCTGACGCTTTTTTATTTTGAGGAAAAGAACCTCTTGGAGATGGAAAAGGTATTGGACCTTTCCGCGAACACCATCAAAGTGAGATTGTTCAGGGCCAGAAAGAAGCTGGCTGCTATCATGGAAAATAAATTTGACAAAGAAACAGTGGGAAGCAATGGATAAGCACGAAGAAAAAGAACTGGAAGCATTTGTGGACAAGATTATGGCAGAAGCTCCTTTGGAGTCGCCCTCCGCGGACTTTACCAAGAACCTTGTGCAGCGCATAGAAGCCACACAACACAAAGAGGTATATCAATATAAACCCATAGTGCCCAAGCAGGTACTTGTGCTTCTTTTTATTGGGTTGTTGACCTTGACTTTCTATCTCATTGCCCAATACGGTCTGGAAAGTGATGGCGGATGGTTTGGAAACGTATCCGTGGAACCTGTTTTTGACAACATTTGGGGCTGGTTGGAAAATTATACCTCTTCAAAAATCTTAATTTATGCCGTGTTGCTTTTTGGGCTATTGTTCTTTGTACAGGTACCCTTGTTGAAGAAACAACTGGACCGCAACGTGATGCTAGAGTGAGTAGGAGTAGGCCCAGTACATCAATGCGAACTGTAAGGGTATTCTAAGGACCAAGGCCCATTTGGGTAGGCCAGCGGCGGCCTTTTCGTTGGAGAGCATGTAAAAATGGACGGGCAGAAAAACGGCAAGCATCAAAATGATGCCAAAAGCGCTGATTTTCCGTGTTGCCTCAAAGCATAGACCGATTCCCAAAATAATTTCGGCCATCCCGCTCAAGAATACCAACAACTTGTGGTAGGGGAGATATCTTGGCATGATGCGCAGGTATATCTTCGGTTTTACGAAGTGCATGGTGCCCGCAAGAATGTATAGGCCTGCCATCAAGTAAAGGTGCCATGGTGCCATAAATCAATCCTTAAATTTCCAAAAAGGGACCACAGACTCCGTCAAGGTGACAATCTCGCCCTTATCTTTTCGTTTCCTTTTGAGTTTGAGGAGGTGCTTACCCTCTTCCAGGTCCGATATTTTGAGGAAGGTCTCAAACCCAAGAACATTGTTGAGGCCCGTGGTCAGGATGAAATCCCCATCCATTTGCAGGCTGTCGATTTCGAAAGAATAGATGTCATTGAAAGTCCTCAGGTATATTTTTCGGATACTGTCCTTTTGTTGTTTCGTGGTGATTTCATCACTCCAGTTGGTAGTGATCTGGATGTTCGAGCTAAGGCCCCTTCTGTCTTTTTTGGGTTTTAATGAATCGTTGAAAATAAAAATGCGCTCCTCAATGCTCTCCGTGAACGGGACAAAAATGTTCAAATAGGATTTTGTGGTCACTTTGGAAGGAATGATCATGGTACCTGGAAAATCCCCATCATCGATCAGCATGTCCCCATAATTTTCCTTATTGGCAAAAGTGCTGGATGAGTTCAAGTCTTTTTCCAAATAGTTGGAATGGCGGTACTCCAAACTGGTGATGACCAATATCAGAATATATATCGGTGCCAAAAAGAGGGTCAACCGCTTGCCAAAGCGATGGTCCAGAAAATTATAGACCAAAGGTCTATAGAGAAATGAGAGGGTCAAAAAACTGAACACCCAATAGATGGGAAAATAGATTTTGGACACCCACTTGTTCCGTTTGAGCAGTCCTTGGGTCAAAAAATCGATAAAGGTGAGGAACATTCCCACGATGATGAACACAATGAGGATGGAACCCACAATGCTTCCCAACTGTTCTGGCAACCATTCGCCCTGAATGATGAAAGTGGCCACTACTACAATCGAAATGATGATCATGGTCATGGCCAGCACATAGAAGATCAGCAAAAAGGAAATGGCAAAGAGCACACTGCAGTAGTTCTCCAAATTGGCGATGTACCGGTCAAAGGAAACAATCCTCTTCTTCAGGTAGTTGGTGAACAATTCGGAATACCTCAGTTTTTCAAACTCAATATCCCCGGATACATAACGCAGGCCCAAGGCACCGATCCACAATCCCCTAAGGATGACATGAAGCAACAAGTTGAACAGGAGAATGGAACTGGCAATGTGGAGAATGAAATAGGCAACAAACCGATAGATGTGTTGTTCGTTCTCGGCATTGACCATCTCTATCCGAAGCGGTTCATAGGCCGTGAACAGTCCAAAAATGGAGAATCCGGAAATGATTAGCTCCAATTCCCAACTTTGCTGTTGAAGGGAATCCAGCAACTTTTTGAAGGACGGACTCTTGTAGTCGTTATGGTTCACAGCTTGGTCGATTGGTGCGACCAATATAATCATTAAAACGAAAAACCGCTCAATATGAGCGGTTTTGTATCAGTTGGAGATCAAAGTAGATGTACTACTTGATCATCTCGTAGCTACGGGCAATGAATTTGGTCAGTTCCTCACCTTTTAGCAGTCCCTTCGACAATCGGGCCAGATCCAAGGATTGGTTGATTAACCGCTCCCGCTTTTTGTCAGTTTTCGTATTCAGGATCTCACCTACCAACTCGTGGTTGGTGTTCACGATAAGGTTGTACATATCCGGCATATTACCCATTCCGAACATGCCACCGCCCCCAGTGCGCTGCATTTCCTTCATTCTTCGCATAAATTCAGGCTCCGTGATGATGAAAGGGGAAGCGGTACTGTCCATGGCCTCCAATTGAATGGTGTAGCCTTTGTCGGCAATGGCGTTTTCCAGACTGGTCTTCAATTGTTCTTTCTCTTCATCGGAAAGCTTGGAAATGGCCGTGTCCTCTTTTTTGATGAGGTTATCGATGTGGTCAGCATCCACTCGAACAAAAGAAACCTTCTCCTTGGAAGTTTCCAATTTTTGCAACAAATGCGGAACAATGGGAGAATCCATCAAAAGCACTTCATAGCCTTTGGTCTTCGCCGCCTCGATGTAGCTGTGCTGTGCCTCTTTGTCCGAAGCATAGAGTACCACCAGTGTGCCGTCCTTGTCCGTTTGGGCATCCTTGATTTTGGCTTCCAGTTCCTCGAAGGTGTGATAGGATCCATCCACGGTGGGGAACAGGGCAAATTTTTCAGCTTTCTCAAAGAATTTCTCCTCGGTGAGCATTCCGTACTCGATCACCACTTTGATATCGTTCCACTTTTGCTCAAAATCCTCCCGATTGTTCTTGAAGAGGGAGCTCAATTTGTCCGCAACCTTTCGGGTGATGTAGGATGAAATTTTCTTCACCGCACCATCTGCCTGAAGATAGGACCTGGACACGTTCAAGGGAATATCCGGCGAATCGATCACCCCGCGGAGCATGGTCAGGAACTCGGGGACTATACCTTCCACATTGTCCGTTACGAACACTTGGTTTTGGTACAATTGTATCCTGTCCTTTTGGATGTTGAGGTCGTTGCTCAATTTGGGAAAATATAGGATACCTGTCAGGTTGAAGGGATAGTCCACATTGAGATGGATGTGGAAAAGCGGTTCCTCGAACTGCATGGGGTAGAGTTCCCTGTAAAAACTCTTATAATCCTCGTCCTTCAGGTCGGTGGGCTGTTTCGTCCAGGCCGGTTCGGGATTGTTGATGATGTTGTCCACCTCTTGGGTCGGGGCCGGTTCGTCCTCTTTGGCCCCTTCCGGTTTGGGCAGGGTCTCTTTTTTGGTGCCGAATTTGATCGGGATGGGCATGAACTTGTTGTACTTCACCAAGAGTTGACGGATTTTGGAATCATCCAAAAACTCTGTGGAATCTTCGGCCACATGGAGAATGATCTCCGTTCCCCTTTCCTTTTTATCGGCACTTTCCAAGGTAAATTCGGGCGATCCATCGCAGATCCAATGTACGGCCGGTTCGTCCTTGAAGCTCTTGGTGATGATTTCCACCTTTTCGGCCACCATGAAGGCAGAATAGAAACCAAGACCAAAATGGCCTATGATGCCCGCTTCCTTGCCTGCGTCCTTGTATTTGTCCAAGAATTCCTCGGCACCGGAGAAGGCAACCTCGTTGATGTATTTTTTGACCTCTTCCTCGGTCATCCCGATACCTTGGTCAATAATATGAATGCGTTTTTTGTCCTTGTCCACTTTCACCTCTATGATCGGGTTGCCATATTCTACCTTGGCTTCGCCAATGGAGGTCAAGTGCTTTAGTTTTAAGGTTGCATCCGTAGCGTTGGAAATAAGCTCCCTTAGAAAGATTTCGTGGTCACTGTACAGAAATTTTTTGATCAAGGGAAAAATGTTCTCTACTGAAACATTGATTTTACCTGTTGCCATCGTTTTTATTTTTTGTCTTTATCCCTTTCAGTCAAAAAAAATACCAGAATGATGGATATGACAAACTGGCACAAATTGGGACGTGGGTGGGCAAATAGAAAACTTTAACATAACTTTGTTTAATGTTTGTAATAAATATTTAAACAAAATACCTATCTTTACAATGTTATAGGAAAGATTGCTATGAGATAGTATTACTATAACAATTTGTTTATTTATTGGTTAGGTTGTTGAAAATGCACTTTCGCCTGAAAGTGCATTTTCTTTAAGTGGTTCCACTTGCCGGCCCAACACCCAAAATTTAATTCTCAGTATTATGGCAAATACCACCAAAATGGCTATCACAGCCGACAAATTGATCGCCCTGTACATGGATCATATCCTGGTAAATGAAAAAATTCCAGGGTCGGTATATAAATTTTGCAAAGATCATAAAGTCAAGGAGGAGGAGTTTTATGCCTTTTTTGGCTCATTCGAAGCCCTCCAGGCAGCCATTTGGGACCGTTTTTTTGAAAACACCATGGAGCTTCTCCAAAAGAACAAACAGTTCAACGCCATGTCGAATGAGGAAAAGATGCTCACTTTTTTCTTCACTTTTTTTGAAAACCTGGGGTTGAACAGGAGTTATGTCCTATTTGTTCTGAAGGCCCACAAAAATCCCATTGAAAATCTCTCCCAACTAAAAGGTCTTCGGAAGCAGTTCAAAAATTTTGCTTCAGGACTCATCGAGGAAAGAAACGGTGAAAAGAACCTGAAAATCTTACAGCACAATGCGCCACTTTTCTCGGAAGGGGCTTGGTTGCAATTTTTGTTCCTCCTAAAATTCTGGATGGAGGACGGTTCTCCTGGTTTTGAGAAAACGGATATCGCCATAGAAAAGTCAGTGACGACCATTTTTCAGATTTTTGAAAACACCTCATTGGAGAAAATAATCGACCTTGGAAAATTTCTGTACAAGGAAAAGTTTGTGTAGTTGCCGATGAAGACTTTGGACAGGATACCTACGGGGAAGATGGAACGCGCCGGGAAATTGGTGAGCACCGGGGTAAAGATTGGGGGAAACTACGTCAAATATTATGGCAGAAAACTGGTCAACCCGGAAACTTCCAAAGAAGAATTGGATAGGGACAATGCGGAGGATATTTATGATGGGCTGAAAAGCTTGAAGGGAAGTGCGCTTAAGGTCGCCCAGATGCTTAGCATGGAGAAGAACCTATTGCCCCGTGCCTATGTGGAAAAGTTTTCCCTTTCGCAATTTTCCGTACCACCACTTTCTGCACCATTGGTGCGCAAGACCTTCAAAAAATACCTGGGCAAATATCCTGAGGACATATTTGACACTTTTGAAAAGGATTCCATCAATGCGGCAAGTATTGGCCAAGTCCATAAGGCCACCAAAGATGGTAAACAGCTGGCGGTAAAGATCCAATATCCCGGTGTGGCAGAAAGTATCAGTAGTGATTTGGCATTGGTAAAGCCCGTGGCCATCAAAATGTTCAACTTGAAAGGGAAGGATTCGGAGAAATATTTCAAGGAAGTAGAGCACAAACTGATGGAGGAGACCGATTATATTTTGGAACTCCAACAAAGTACTGAAATCACCAAGGCCTGCGCAGTCATTCCAAACATGGAATTCCCGGAGTATTATCCCGAACTTTCCAGCGAGCGGATATTGACCATGGGCTGGATGGAGGGCATTCATTTGGGAGAGTTTGTCCAAATGGAATTTGGTTCCGAACTGGGCAACAGATTGGGGCAGGCATTGTGGGATTTTTACATGTTCCAGATCCATCAACTCAGAAAAGTACATGCAGACCCCCATCCCGGAAATTTTTTGGTCAATCCCAAGGGAAAACTCATTGCCATAGATTTTGGCTGCATCAAGGAAATACCCGAGGAGTTTTACGTTCCTTATTTTGAGTTGGCCAAAGAAGAAAACATCAACAATGATGAGGTTTTCATGCAGAAGTTGTACGAACTGGAAATACTGACCCCTACCGACACGAAGGAGGAACTTACCTTTTTTACGGAACTGTTCAAGGAAATGCTCAGTATATTCACATCACCTTTTCACAAAGCGGAATTTGATTTCGGGGATGATGTTTTTTGGTCGAGGATTGCCGATTTGAGTGAACGCTACTCCAAAGATGAACAGATTCGAAAAATGAACGGAAATCGCGGGTCCAAGCACTTTTTGTACATCAACCGAACCTTTTTTGGGCTGTACAATCTCCTCTACGATTTGAAGGCCAAGGTGCGTGTGGGCAATTTTGCCACACAGATGAATTGATTCAAAATGTCATAAAAAAAGCATCCTAGACTTATTGGCTTAGGATGCTTCTAAATGGAATGGGTCTGTATTAATTTGACCCGGAAACGTTACTGCTGTTCACTTCCTCTTTTTGTTTCACATATTTTTCCAGCCATTGGTCCTGCTCCCACAAAAGGTGCAGAATGCTTTCCTTGGCCCTGTAGCCATGGCTTTCCTTGGGCAGCATCACCAATCGGACGGTAGCACCCAGTCCTTTCAATGCATTGAAATAACGTTCACTCTGCATGGGGTAGGTCCCGGAATTGTTGTCCGCCTCACCATGGACGAGAAGTAAGGGCGTCTTCATTTTTTCGGAATGCATAAAAGGGGACATGGTATAGTACACTTCGGGGGCTTCCCAATAATTCCGTTCCTCACTTTGGAACCCAAACGGGGTCAAGGTCCTGTTGTAGGCACCACTTCGTGCAATCCCCGCGGCAAAAAGATCGGAGTGGGACAGGAGGTTGGCCACCATGAAAGCACCGTAGCTGTGCCCACCAACGGCAACACGTTCCGTATCAATATAGCCCATGGCGTCCACTGCATCTATCGCAGCTTTGGCATTGGCCACCAATTGGCTCCTAAACGTATCGTTGGGCTGCTCGTCGCCTTCTCCTATGATGGGGAAGGAGGCATCGTCCAAGACCACATAGCCGCGGGTCACCCAATAAATGGGCGAGCCCCAGTAGGGATAGGTGAATTCATTCGGGTTCTGCGTATTCTGCGAGGCACTGTTCTTGTCCTTGAATTCCCTGGGATAGGCCCAAAGGATCATGGGCATTTTTTCTTTTTTCTGCATATCATAGCCCACGGGAAGATATAGCGTCCCGGTCAGTTCCAATCTATCGTCCCTTTTGTAGGTAATGACTTCCTTGTGCACATTTTGGATGCTCTGGTAGGGGTTTTCAAAAGCAGTGAGCTGCATGGGCCCTTTTCTTTTGATGACACTTTTGTAATAATAATTGGGATATTCGCTGGGCGATTCGATTCGGACCAATAATTGGTCTTTTTCGGGATTGTACTCGATGAGGCGCTCCAATTTGCCCTCCAATTTGGAAGTGTACAAACGGGTCTTTTTCAAGGTGTTCAGGTCCATTTTTTCCAAAAAGGGAAATTGGCCTTCCTCCGTATACCCATCCCCCAAAAGATAAGCGTTGTTGTTTTTGTCAAGGGAGAGCACCCAACTTCCATTTTCATTCCTTTTGGTGATGAAGTTCCCGGGGTTGCTATACACATCCTGATAGTTTCTGTCCGAAATGATCTTGGGTTCTTTTTCTGGGTTGGAAGGGTCAAAAAGATAAGTTTTGGTGTTCCGTTCGTTCCACCAACGGTCATGGGCAATGGCAATATCATCGTTGCCCCATTGGATCCAGGAGAACCTGTTCTTTGTTTTCAAAATAGATTTTCCTTGCCCATTGAAAGGTGCTTCCAGTTCAAAAACCTCGTCACGGTAAGGAACCTCATTTTGGGGGTCCCCACCATCCAATGCCTCCACATAGACCAAGGTTGCAGGCTTGTCGTTTCTCCAGCTGAGGTCGCGCATGCCCGTCCTTTCGGCCATAAAGCCTTGGGGCAGGTCCTCAATAAGGGGTATTTCCAGCATTTTCTTTACCAACTTGCCATCCTTGTCAAAAATGTTCGTGGTGTTCGGGAACCTGTAGTAGGGCACCAAATAGGAAAAAGGCTTGTCCAGGGTCACTGTCATTACATAACTGCCATCCGGTGAAAAGCTGATGCTGGTGTACATGTCGGTTTCTTTCCATTTGGTCTTGCTCCCATCCAATTTTACTTTGTAAAGTTCGGACCGTGCCAATTGCTCAAAATTGAATTCGTCATTGGGGTTCTTCAACAGATCCTGATAGGTCCTGTTCTGGGCTTTTTTGCCATCGTTCGCGGAAATGGTAGGGCCGTCAGGAACGGCTTCGCTCACATCGATCAATGGTTTCCGGTCACCCGGCAACATTTTGACCAAAATGGATTCCCCATCCTTGAACCAATTGATCACATCCCCCATATTGGCATTCACATTGGCATCGGTAAGCTTGGTCGCTTTGGCGGTTTCCACATCCAGCACCATCACCTCCACGCCTTCCGAAGTAGTGTGGGTAAAGGCCATTTTGGATTGGTCCGGTGACCAATTGAAATTGGAAAGCCTAGGATTTTGGGGAAGTCCTTCCGCTTGGACCCCATCTTTCTCCCCAATTTTTTTCACGATAATGTTGTTGTAATAATTGGTACGGCTGCCAATGTTGGTCTTTGGGTTGATCCGTAGACCGGCCAGGCGAAGTTCCGTTTCTGAAAGTTCGGCTATCGTCTTGTAGTAATCGCTGTAGAGCAGCAACATATGTTCGCCATCGTCGGCAATCAGGACGCTGGGTGCCGTAGGGGCATTGACCAGTTCCAGTATTTCTTCAGGTGGTTGTTGATAGGTCAGTTTCTCCTGCGATTGGCCCCAACCGAAAGCGAGCAACGCCAGAAAAACCAGGTAGTGTTTTCTCATGATGATTTTTTAAAGGGTTAAGAATTTGATGAATCTTTAAATGTACAATTTTTTAAAAGTATTATTTTGGCTGACTTTTGAACATTTGGCACGAATATTTGCTAATTTTCAATTTGTAACTATCTTTTTGACTTAAATTTTTTCACATGTATAATTCCAAGATTGCAGGACTGGGTTTCTTTGTTCCTGAAAACGTGGTCACCAATGATGACCTCTCCAAGATAATGGACACCAATGATGAGTGGATACAGGAACGTACAGGGATCAAAGAACGGCGCCATGTGGTCAAAGGTGAGGACACCACCACCTCCATGGGGGTCAAGGCGGCCCAAAAGGCAATAGAACGGGCCGGAATAGATAAAAATGATATAGATTTCATTGTTTTTGCCACCTTGAGTCCAGACTATTACTTTCCAGGCCCAGGGGTTTTGGTCCAACGGGATTTGGGACTCAAAACAGTCGGCGCCCTTGATATCCGCAACCAATGCTCGGGTTTTGTGTACGGGGTTTCGGTGGCCGATCAGTACATCAAAAGTGGGATGTACAAAAATGTTCTGGTCATTGGCTCCGAGCTGCATTCCCATGGTCTGGATATGACCACTAGGGGCAGGGGGGTATCTGTCATCTTCGGTGATGGTGCAGGTGCGGCTGTGCTGACCCGCGAAGAAGATCCCAAAAAAGGGGTTCTTTCCACCCACTTGCATTCGGAAGGTGAACATGCCGAAGAACTTTCCCTCATTGCTCCCGGAATGGGAAAACGATGGGTCACGGACATCATTGGCGATGCAGACCCAGAGGATACATCTTATTATCCCTACATGAACGGGCAGTTTGTGTTCAAAAATGCCGTAGTGCGTTTCAGTGAGGTGATCATGGAAGGTTTGCAGACCAACAATTTGACCCCAGCAGATATCGATATGTTGATTCCCCACCAAGCCAATCTCAGGATATCCCAATTCATCCAGAAGAAGTTCGGCTTATCGGACGACCAGGTGTTCAATAACATCATGAAATACGGCAACACCACGGCAGCATCCATTCCTATTGCTTTGACCGAGGCCTGGGAGGCCGGAAAGGTCAAGGAAGATGATCTGGTGGTATTGGCTGCCTTTGGCAGTGGCTTTACTTGGGGCAGTGTCATCATTAGGTGGTAAACTCAATATAAAACGACCTAAATAACAAACCCCGATCTCTTTTGGAGACCGGGGTTCTTTATTGATGCCCTTGAAAGACTAACCAACCAACACTCTGGCAAGGACCGTCAATAAAAGTTAAAGGATGCCACCACCACCTTGCTTGGTGTTGTCGTCCCTGTTCTTGCGTTGCTTCGCACGGTTCTGTCCACTTCCGAAACGATAGGACAGCCCTACGTAAACGTTGTTGCTCTCCCAGTTGAAGGCACCTTCCTGTGCATAGGGGTAATCACCTTCAAAAGCGAACCGCATGGTGTTGAAAATGTCGTTATAGTTCAGGCTGATGGTACCCTTGCCCTCATCGAAGCTGTAGCGTGCCCCCAAATTGACAAAGTACATGGGGTCCGCATTGAACTGGATGCTCTTGTTCCTGCCCCTATAGAACCCGAATGCCTGAAGGGTCAGTTTTTTGGTCACCGTAAAACTGTTGTTCATGCGTAGGTTCCAGGCCGTGTTGTCCACTTGTACCCTTTCTGCAACGATATCTTCTTCCGATGGATCAGGGTCCGTGGTGTTCAGTGTCTCCGTTATCCCACGTTGCGTTTGGGAGAACAGGTCAAAACTACCGTTGATGTTCCACCATTTTGTGGGCCTATAGTTGGTGGACAGTTCCATGCCATAAGCAGAGGTCTTGTCAAAATTGTCAAAGGTCAAGATGGTCTTGTTCAAATCCAATCGGTCAATATAGATGGCCCTGTTGATCTCATCGGCGATACTTCTGTAAAATATGCCTGCGGTAACACTTCCGTTTTTCAGCCGCTTGGTATAGTTGGCCTCATACGAACTGGTGAACTGGGGTACCAAGTTTGGGTTTCCGAATGCAGAGATCAATGGAGTGGCAAACTCCCTGATGGGATTTACCTGGTCTAGGCCGGGACGGTCCACACGCCTACTGTAGCTCACCTGCACCTGGTCCCCTTCGTTGATGCTATAGGTCACAAATGCCGATGGATAGATCTGTGTGTAATTATCGGTGAACGCACGGACGGTATTGGTGTCTGCCTGTACCTCCACATCTTCGATACGTACACCCATTTGGTAGGACCATTTCTTATAGGTCTGGCCAAAAGTGGCGTAGGCGGAATAAATGTCCATGGCATAGATGAACTCGGTGGATGGGGTAGGCACCAGTTCGCCGTTGGAATTTAAGGATTGTCCCGTGGAGGAATAATCCACAATGGTCTCAAAATTTCTCGATTCCAACCCCAACTCCAATTTGGAAATACTGTCCAATGGGTTCACGTAGTCCAAGTTGGCTATGGTCTGGGTGCGCTCGGTGTCCACAAAATCCATATAATCAGGGTAGAGCGATGCCCCAGTGGACCTGAAATCGGCATCTTGGCCACTTTCAAAACGGTTGTGGTCCACTTCCAGTTCAATATTGTGTCCTTCCTTGTTGAAATCCAATTTGTAATCAAAATTGTACTGTTCGCTCCTGTTGTCGGAGTCATCAATGAACAGCTGGGTAACATTCCTGGCGGGATTGTTTGCATAAGAAACCTCCGTGGACCCATTACCGATACCATCATAAATGTTCTGGTTGGTAAAGAAGGAGATGGTGTTCTTGTCGTTCAGGTAAAAATCTACCCCCAATTTGTAGAGATGGGATTTGTTGTTGTTGAGAAAGTTGAATACTTGTCTCGAGTTCTCATCCACCCGTAGAATACTACCATCATTCACCCATTTGCCGATATTGTTGCCATAGTTTCCATAAAAATTGAACTTTCCGTTCCTGTAGTTCAAGTCGATGGAGCTGTTGAACTTGGCCTCGATGCCCTTGGTGAGCCCCATACTCACATTTCCGTTGAAACCGATGTTGGCATTTCTGTGCAGCACAATGTTGATGATACCGCTCATGCCTTCGGGATTATACTTGGCCGATGGATTTGTGATGAGTTCTATGGATTTGATGGATGTTGATGGAATCTGTTTCAACAATTGCGCTACGGGCACGTTGGAGAGCTTTCCGTCCACCATGACCCGAACGTTGGAGTTGCCCCTAAGGGTAATGTCGCCCGTTTGGGAGTCCACGTTCACGGAAGGGATGTTGTTCATGATGTCGGAGGCCGTGGCTCCAGAAGTGGTGAGGTCCTTCCCAACGTTGATCACCTTTCTGTCCACCCGTTGCTCAATGGTGGTGCGCTCGCCCACCAGTTCCACTTCGTTCAGCTCCTGGGTCTGTTCCATCAAGGTGATGGTGCCAATGTTCACGTTGCGGTTATCTTTGGAAATGACCAGTTTTTGGGAATGGGTCTTATACCCGATAAATTGTACTTCGAACAGAAAATTTCCGTCCGGTAGTTTATTGATTTCAAATGTTCCGTCTTCGGCGGTGATTCCCCCGGTAATGGTCTCGGTGCCATCTTCAGATTTCACGACCACTGCTGCATAGGCCACAGGCTGGTTCAAGGCGTTGTCCACCACGGTTCCCGAAATGGAGCCCACGGCGTCCGATGGATTGTTGAAAGCGAATGATGAATTGAGAGTGCACAAAAAAAGTGCAAAAAGTAAGGTCAACTTTTTCATGAGTTGTTCGTTTTTTGATTGATGATTGAGTTGATTGATGACATATCTAAGACGCCAGTTGTATGGGAATGTTACAGCAATCCATTTTTTTAACATTCTTTAACAAACAAAAAAGGAAGTAGGCATTGAATTGTAAGGATGGAACATCTTGAAGGACAAAGGAAAGTGTATAAAAAGAAGAAACCCCGACAATTGAATTGCCGGGGTTGTACATTGATAAGCTATACTAAACACTAACCATTAACTATAAAAATACAGTCTTACCAATGAAAAATATCTTATATACCAATAGACGGATTAATTTTGAAATCGTTACAGTCTATATATTAGTTTAACACAATAATTAACAAATGGCAAAAGCACTTGTTTTTGGGGCATCATTGAACCCGGGAAGATACAGTAACATGGCAATACGTAGGTTGGTTGAGAACAATATTGAAACAACCGCATTTGGGATACGTGGGGGAACTGTATCAGGGGTACAAATTAAAGACAAACTTGATGATTTTCAAAATATTGACACCATAACCTTGTATTTAAATCCCATAAAGCAGAAAGAGTACTATCAAAAAATAGTGGATTTGAAACCAAAAAGAGTGATTTTTAATCCCGGAACGGAGAACCCCGAATTTTACCAAATCCTTGAAAAAGCTGGGATTCAGGTCGAGGCGGCCTGCACTTTGGTGCTGTTGGCTACTGGGCAGTATTAAATTTTTCCTTTTTTTTTGATGAGCCATAGTCCAAAGAAGGTCAGCAGTCCGTTCAACGGTAACAATTCATAGCCCACCTGATACCCTCCCAAGTAGGAGGAAGGGATATTGGCGACCAAAACAATGATGCAGACCGATAGTAGGGCGACTACCCATACATATCCATCATGGATCTTGTGCTTGGTCAGAATACCAAAGGCAAAAAGACCCAACAGCGGACCATAAGTATATCCGGCGACCGTCAATAAACTGTCGATCACGTTGCTGCTCAGGATATATTTGAAGGCAATGATGACCAAGATCAACATCAGGCTCATGCCCACATGGGTGCGCTTACGTATTCTTTTCTGTTCGGAATCTTCCTTTTTCTCCACGTTCAAAAAATCAACACAGAACGAGGTGGTCAGTGAAGTCAGCGCACTGTCCGCACTACTGTATGCCGCAGCGATCAGTCCCAACATAAAAGTAATCGAAAGGGCGAGTCCAAGTCCACTGTTCAGGGCTATCTCAGGGAAAAGTAAATCCGTTTTTGGCGTACCGTCCATAAGCGGGATATCTATACCGTTTCGTTTGGCGTAGATGAACAACAGTGCGCCCAACAACATGAAAAGAAAAGTAACGCCCACAAGGACAAAGCTGAAGGAGACCATGTTTTTTTGCGCATCCTTCAAGGATTTGCAGGTGAGGTTCTTTTGCATCATGTCTTGGTCCAGACCCGTCATGCAGATAGTCACGAACATGCCTCCGACAAAGGATTTTATAAAATGATTCCTGTCCAGAAAACTATCCGTCACCAGAAAATCATTGTAACCCTTCAATTCATCCGAGGCCAAGAACTCGCCAAAGCTCCAGCCCAGTTCTTGGTTGATGAACACAATGGAAAGCACCACGGCCACGATCATAAAGAGCGTTTGCAGCGTATCGGTCCAAACAATTGTTTTAATGCCCCCTTTGTTGGTGTAGATCCAGATCAGCAAAATGGAAATCACCACGGTAAACTCAAATCGCACCCCAAGATCATCAAAAACGAACTGCTGCAGCACAATCGCCACGAGGTACAGCCTAAAGGCTGCCCCCAAAACCCTGGAGACGAAGAAAAAGAACGCCCCCGTCTTGTGGCTCACCGTCCCGAACCGCTCCAGCAGGTATTCATATATGGAAGTAAGGTTGAGCCTGTAGTACAACGGCAACAGCACAAAGGCCACCACAAAATAGCCGACCAAATAGCCCAGCACCACCTGCATATAATTGAACTGGCTGTCCTCCACCCATCCTGGAACCGATATGAACGTTACCCCCGATAGCGAGGCGCCCACCATGCCGAAGGCCACCACAAACCAAGGTGATTGTTTTCCCGCCTTGAAAAAATCGGCGTTTGAATCGTTCTTTCCCGTAAAATATGAAATCAATATAAGTACCAAGAAATAGGCGCCTATGAGCAGTAGAATTTGAGTGGCGGACATAGATGAAATTTGATTTGCAAAGTACAAAAGTAAATTGGTAAAGCTAAAATCGTAATTTTGTGGGAGATTAGAGCCTATGGAATTTTCGTCCAAACTATTGGAAAATGCAGTTCAGGAAATGTCGCACTTGCCCGGCATAGGCAAGCGCACGGCATTGCGCTTGGTCCTTCACCTGCTGAAACAGCCGCAGGAGCGAACAGAACTGCTCACCGAGGCCCTGATGAAGCTCAAGAGCGAGGTGAATTTCTGCAAGAGCTGCCACAACATTTCCGATACCGAACTCTGCGAGATATGCGCCAACCCCAAACGGGATGAGAGCTTGGTGTGCGTGGTGGAGGACATCAGGGACGTGATGGCCATCGAGAACACCTCTCAATATAAAGGCCTTTACCATGTGCTCGGCGGCAAGATATCCCCCATGGAAGGGGTGGGTCCCCAAGACCTCAATATCGCTTCTTTGATCCAAAAGGTAAAGGAAGGCACGGTCAAGGAACTTATTTTTGCCTTGAGTTCGACCATGGAAGGGGACACTACCAATTTTTACATTTATAGGCAACTGGAAGGGTTGGAGGTCGTTACCTCGGCCATCGCCAGGGGCATTTCCGTTGGGGACGAGCTGGAATTTGCCGATGAGGTCACCTTGGGAAGGAGTATCGTTAATAGGGTGCCCTTCGAGAGCTCCATAAAGGCAAATTAAGGAATGATTAAAAAATGCACACAAACCAATAATAAGTGGATTTCTTTAGTATTTTTGCAAAATACAAGTCAAAACCACTTTGATAAATAGGAATATGGCAAAATTTGAATTAAAATTACCGCAAATGGGAGAGAGTGTCGCCGAGGCCACGTTGACCAATTGGTTGAAAGAAGTGGGCGATACCGTGGAGTTGGATGAGGCCGTTTTCGAAATCGCGACCGATAAAGTGGATTCCGAGGTTCCCAGTGAGGTGGAAGGTGTGCTGTTGGAAAAGCGGTTCGATGTGGACGATGTCATAAAAGTGGGTGAAGTGGTAGCTGTGATCCAAGTGGATGGCGATGTGGACGATGTTTCAGGGGATACCGACAGTGCTGATGAAGAGGAAGAACCCGTAGCGGAACAGGTTGAGGCCTTGGAAACCCAAATGGCCCATGTGAAGGAATCCGTGACCACCGCAAAACCCGATTTTTCAAGTTCAGAACGATTCTATTCACCTTTGGTGAAAAATATAGCCAAGGAAGAAGGGGTCTCCATGGAAGAACTGGAGGCCATCATAGGCACAGGCAAAGAAGGGAGGGTCACCAAGACCGATATCATGGCCTATCTGGAAGACCGTTCCAATGGAAATGTAAAACCTGCCCCAGCTACTCCGGCACCTAAAGAGCAAAAACAAGTTGAGGAGGCACCACAACCACAGAAAGTAATAGAGGAGAAACCCAAACATGCACCTATTGCTGTGGGACATGGGGACGAGGTCATTCCATTGACCCGAATGGGCAAACTCATCGCCCAGCACATGATCGATAGCGTTTTCACCTCTGCGCACGTGCAGAGTTTTGTGGAAGTGGACGTGACCAATGTGGTGAACTGGAGGGAAAAGATGAAGAAGGCCTTTGAGCAACGCGAAGGGGAAAAATTGACCTTCACGCCCATATTTATGGAAGCCGTGGCCGTGGCATTGAAAAAATTCCCAATGATGAACATTTCACTGGACGGTGACAAGGTCATTAAAAAGAAAAATATCAATTTGGGAATGGCAGCGGCCCTGCCCGATGGCAACCTGATCGTACCTGTCATCAAAAATGCGGACCAGTTGAACCTCGTCGGTATGGCAAAAACGGTGAACGATCTGGCCAATAGGGCCCGTAACAACCAGTTGAAGCCCGATGAGGTAAAGGACGGCACCTATACCGTGACCAATGTGGGTTCATTTGGTAGTGTGTTCGGAACGCCCATCATCAACCAGCCGCAAGTGGGCATCCTGGCGTTGGGAGCCATTCGGAAACTACCTTCCGTTATCGAGACCGATCAAGGGGAATATATAGGTATCCGAAGCAAAATGTTCCTTTCGCACAGTTATGATCATAGGGTGGTGAACGGTGCTTTGGGCGGAATGTTCGTCAAGACGGTCGCCGATTATTTGGAAGCTTGGGATGTGAACAGGGAAATATAACCGGGAAAAACGGTCCATTTTCTTTTCACTATGTGTAATTTAGGGAGCTAAAGCCTTAAACAAACATTCAAAGACCCCACATGCAGTTACAATTGACCAAACCTATATGTTTTTTTGACTTGGAGACCACTGGGACGAATGTGGCCAAGGACAGGATTGTGGAAATTTCTATCTTAAAGGTATATCCCAACGGAAACAAAGAGAGCCGGACATGGTTGGTGAATCCCGAAATGCCCATTTCTCCCGAATCTGAGGCCGTTCATGGCATATCCAATGAAAAAGTGGCCAACGAGCCCAGCTTCAAACAACTGTCCAAGGAAATTTATAAAATGATCAAGGACAGTGATCTCGCCGGGTTCAATTCCGATCGTTTTGACATCCCACTTTTGGTGGAGGAAATGCTCAGGGCAGATATTGATTTTGATATGAAGAACATGGTGTCCGTGGATGTGCAGACCATTTTCCATAAAATGGAAAAGCGTACCCTGGAAGCCGCTTACAAGTTCTATTGCGACAAGAACCTGGAAGATGCCCACAGCGCCGAGGCCGATACCCTGGCCACCTATGAAGTGCTATTGGCCCAATTGGAAAGATACCCTGAGCTGGAGAACAACGTGAAAAAACTATCCGAGTTCACGACACGGAAACAATCATTGGATTTTGCCGGTTTCATAGTCTTGGACGAAGAAGAACGGGCCGTTTTCTCATTCGGCAAGCACAAGGGAAAAACGGTGGATGAAGTCCTCGAGGCAGAACCTGGCTATTTCGGCTGGATCTTGAACGCTGACTTCCCGTTATATACCAAAAAAGTACTTACCCAGATCAAGTTGAGCAAGCTCAATACCAAAATTTAAGAGAAACACAAAAACACCCCCAATTACAAAGCTATATGAAACTGATATGTATAGGCCGCAATTATGTGGACCACATTGAAGAGCTGAACAATGAGCGTCCGGAGGAACCGGTCGTGTTCATCAAACCCGATTCGGCCATCCTGCCCAAGGAACAGGATTTCTACATCCCCGAGTTTTCCAACGATGTCCACCATGAAGTGGAGGTATTGGTCAAGATCAAAAAAGTGGGAAAGCACATTGCCAAAGAATTTGCCCATAACTATTATGATGAAATAGGCCTAGGGATAGATTTCACCGCCAGGGACCTACAGGCCAAATTGAAGGCCAAGGGACTGCCCTGGGAAAAGGCCAAGGGATTTGATGGATCTGCGGTCATCGGGAATTGGTTGCCCAAGAGCAGGTTCGAAAATGTGGACAACCTTGATTTTTCCCTATCGAAGAACGGCGAAATGGTCCAGAAAGGAAATACCGTTCTGATGTTGTGGAAGATAGATGAGATCATTGCCCATGTGTCCACATATTTTATGCTGAAAAAGGGAGATATTTTGTTCACGGGCACCCCAGCCGGGGTTGGTAAAGTAAGCCCAAATGACTACCTTTCAGGAATGCTTGAAGGAGAAAAACTATTCGAAATCAACGTAAGATAATGATTTACAACCTCGATAAAATCAATGAAATGGCCGAAGGCGATGAAGATTTCATTGTCTCTGTAATTTCCGTTTTTCTGGAAGAAGTTCCTGAAGACTTGGAAGGATTGGAAAATGCCATTGGAAATAAAGACCACGAAAACGTCTATAAACTGGCACACAAGATAAAACCCAATGTGGATATTCTGGGCATGGAGCAGACCAGGGACAGGGCACTGGAAATAGAGACCTTGGGGAAAAATGAGGCAAGTATGGATGAGATAGCGGACAAGTTCCCGATGCTCAAGAAAGATGTCCTTCAGGTCGTGGCAGAACTTAAAAAAGATTTTGATCTATAGATGCAGGCAGAGATCATCACCATTGGGGATGAGATCCTTATTGGGCAAATAGTCGATTCCAATTCCGCGTTCATTGCCAAAGAACTCAACCAGATTGGCGTTTCGGTATATCAGATAACTTCGGTGCAGGACGACAGGGAGCACATCGCCAACGCACTGCAAGAGGCGGGCGATCGTTCTTCCGTCGTCATTGTTACGGGAGGGCTTGGCCCCACCAAGGACGATGTCACCAAGGAAACGCTCTGTAACTTCTTCGGTGATACCCTCGTGCAGGACCAGGCGGTCTTGGAACATATAGAGGAGCTTTTTAAAAAGTACATCACCACGCCCATTTCCGACCTGAACCGCAGACAGGCATTGGTGCCCTCCAAGGCAACGGTGCTCCACAATGCGTTCGGGACGGCACCGGGACTCTGGATGAAAAAGGGTGAAGTGTCCTATTTCTTTCTGCCAGGGGTCCCCTATGAGATGAAAAACCTTATTACCAGTTCGGTTTTGCCCAAGATCATGGAAACCTACGAGCGGCCCTACATCGTCCACAAGACCCTATTGACCTACGGCATGGGTGAAAGTGCCATCGCGGAGAAAATAGAGTCGTGGGAGAACAATCTGCCTTCCCATATCAAATTGGCCTATCTGCCCAATCTGGGCAGGGTATGGCTCAGGCTTTCTTCCAAAGGAACGGATAGGGAAGTGCTCTTGGCATCCATAGAGGCGGAGGTCAAAAAATTGTACCCCATTATCGGGGACATCATTTATGGTGAAGAGGAAGATGGGACCATCGAAAGCCAAATGGGCAAGTTTTTGACCCAGAAACAAATGACCCTGGCCACGGCCGAGAGTTTCACCGGCGGCCGGATTGCTGAGCAGATTGTATCGGTGCCGGGATCTTCCAACTACTTTAAAGGAGGGGTGGTCACGTATGCCACAGAGGTCAAGATAAAGGTACTGGGCGTTCCAGAAGCGTTGATCCAAACGCATTCCGTGGTGAGTGAGGAAGTGGCCATGGCCATGGCGGAGAACGTCAGGAAATTACTGGGAACCGATTTTGCGGTGTCCACTACGGGCAATGCGGGACCCACCAAAGGTGACTCCGATGCCGATGTGGGAACGGTGTATATCGGGATCAGTACCCCAAGAGGGACAACGGCCCATAAATTTGCCATGGGGAACCATAGGGAACGGGTGGTGAAGAAGTCTGTAAGCAAGGCTTTTGAACTCCTTTATAAAGAAATTTTAAATTTCTGAAAAAGAATTTTGTACGTCCCGTTAAAATGGTATAAATTTGCAGCCTCAATAAAATCACTCAAAAGTTAGGGAGATGTCTAAAGTTTGTGAAGTTACAGGAAAAAAGGTGATGTTTGGAAACAACGTATCCTTTTCTATCAATAAGACCAAGAGAAGGTTCGATGTGAACGTTTCCAAGAAGAAGTTTTACATCCCGGAAGAAGACCGTTGGGTAACCTTGAACGTATCTTCCAAAGGATTGAAAATCATCAACAAGAAGGGTATCTCTGCCGTATTGAAGGAGATGAACTCCCAAAAGTAAGTAGTATAAGCGTTTTAAGTACGATACAATGGCCAAGAAAGGAAATAGGATTCAGGTAATTTTGGAGTGCACAGAGCACAAGGAATCTGGTATGCCAGGTACGTCCAGGTACATTACCACCAAGAACAAGAAGAATACGCCAGATAGGATGGAGATTAAAAAATTCAACCCTATCCTTAAGCGCATGACCGTCCACAAAGAAATCAAGTAATCCCTTTTCATCACGAAAAGGCAAACAATATAAGCCATGGCAAAGAAAACAGTAGCAACGCTTCAATCATCATCCAAAAGATTGACCAAGGCCATCAAAATGGTTAAGTCTCCAAAAACGGGTGCCTATACTTTCGTAGAGTCCGTAATGGCTCCTGAAATGGTCAACGATTGGTTGAACAAGCAATAATACAAATTTTCCTTTGGAAATATAGGGCCGCTCAGATAGAGCGGCTTTTTTTATTCCGTTGATTTCTAATTTTTATTCACGCGGTAGGTGATTCTTCGGTTGGTGACCACTGTACCGACCTGTAGTGTTAATGTAGCCGTTTCGCTTATAGTGGAACCGCATACAAAGGCATCATTGCTTGCCAACAATCGGTAGGCTGCATTGTTTTCGCTAGGGGTTGGGTTGGTGATGGTCAACGTGTTCGTGGTGGTACCGGAATAAATGCCCGTGTCGGAAAGGTTGACCCAGGAACTTCCATTGTAATATTGCCATTGGAGCTGGTCGGCGGTCACCGTTGCCGATATGTTTGTTGTGCATCCCGGGCAGGTGGCAACATCCATGGGTTGGGAGACGATTGTAGGAGCAGCCCCTACTTCCCTGAAATCATAGGTGGTGTTGGAGTTGTTATCGCTAGGTACAGTGTAACCGTCCGATCCACTGGTCACCAATCCCTCCGAATTGATGGTGATGGGGTTCGGTCCCAGACGTCCATCAGCATTATTGTCCGTGAATCCAGACTCCACTACATCGTTGCAGCTATCCCCATCTGCATCCAGTACATAGGCATCATAACTGCCATCGCCATTGGTATCAAAAATGGTATAGGTCAATAGGGCAGAGGCGGTATCGTTGTCCTCAATGGAGTTGTAGATGCCGTTTGCCCCAGAATTCCCTAGGGCACCGTCTATCCTGCCGTCATTATTGGCATCGCTGACTCCCGGCTCTTCCAATGCCCCTGATTCTACAAGGTCATAAATACCGTCATTGTCGGAGTCAAGATCTAAATGGTTGCTGATTCCATCCCCATCCGTGTCACAGATGGAATTGGCGAAGAGTTCCCCGGTAAAACCCTCTGGACCCGGACCCTGCTGGTTTGTCAAGGTAAACGTATTGTTGTTTCCCGGTATCCAAGCGATTGTGTTGAAAGGTGTGCCTCCTTGTGCCTCCATAAGCTCCAATGAGGTCGAAGTAGTGTTTCTGGTTCCGTACAGGTTGATCTGCCCATATTCGTTTACCACCAATCTTAATCTGGGAATACCGTTGGAGTTGGCCACCCAAGGTTGGTTGATGAAACTTCCATCAGATTGAAAAACAAAATATTCTTCACCTGCACCCAATGCACCATTCTCAAACTCCAGGATGGATGGGTGGGCAGTTGTACCGTTGATGTCCAACTGAAAGGAATTGTCCATCGATGAGAAATCCACCCGTAGATGCCCGGTGCCCGTATGGTTGATGACTACGTTTCGCTCCCCCACATCCGAGGAGGCCAGAAAAGAGGCACTGATGGTGGAGCAGTACTCTTCTTCGTCCGTGATGCCATCGTTATCATCGTCCAAATCAACCACATCTATGGCGCCATCCCCATCGGTATCCGTTGTGGGAATTGAGGTTGTTGTGATCAGTACATTGTCAATATAGGCGCGGTCATTGCTTTGGGACCAGTTGGCCCCACCCTTCATAAAACGAATGGTGGTGTTGCTCGATATGTATGCCGAAATGTCTTGGCTAAAGGAGCCGCTTTGGTTGCCCGAAAAAGTATCCAATGTTGTAAAAGTAGTACCGTCGCTTGAAATTTCAATTATCAAGGTTTCCCCGGCTTCCAAACTGGAAGTTCGCCAGTCAAAAGAAAGATTTGCCGAGGTATAGCCACTTAGATCTGCGGACCTTCTGAGGTTTTCGGTCCAGATGAAATAAAAATAAAGCTCTCCGCCCGTTACCCGAATGTATCCGCTGGAAGCGCTGTTATTATCGTTGTATTCCAACCAATTGGTGGACCAGTTTTGGGTACCATCGTTATTGGAATAGGAGATGGAACCAAAGTCGTCCGCAAAGGTATCTTGGCCCACTACAGGAAAGGAAATCGCAGTGAGTAGGATAAAAAGGAGTTTACCTGGATTTTTTATCATCTACTGGTTATCGTTGTGGATGGTTTAAAAATACATACTATCATTATTTCGGGCTAAGTTTTGTTGTGTAGTCCAGTTTTTGACGGGTAAAATGTTCTTTATCTGGAGTTTGCCCAAAAAAAGTTTCATGGTTCCGAGTGTGCGCCCATGGGCTTATTCTTGAATTTGACCAAACATAACTCCCCTTACTTTCCTATCTTTGACCATTCTCAAAGAACACAGGATGAGCTTATTCAAGAATATATTTTCAAAGGACAAGAAAGAGACTTTGGACAAGGGCCTGGAAAAATCAAAGACCAGTTTCTTTGGCAAGCTGGGCAAGGCCGTGGCCGGAAAGTCCAAGGTGGACGATGAGGTGCTGGACAACTTGGAAGAGGTTTTGGTCTCTTCGGACGTAGGGGTGAACACTACCCTCAAGATCATTGAACGTATCGAAGAGCGGGTCTCCCGCGACAAATACATGGGGACCGATGAACTGAATACCATCCTCCGCGAAGAAATAGCAGGACTCCTTTCCGAGACCCATGTGGGCGAAAGCACCGAAGTCTCCATCCCCACCGATAAAAAACCGTATGTGATCATGGTCGTCGGCGTGAACGGCGTAGGCAAGACCACCACCATTGGGAAATTGGCATACCAGTTCAAGAACAAGGGGCTCAAAGTGGTGTTGGGAGCGGGCGATACCTTTCGGGCGGCCGCCATTGACCAGTTACAGGTATGGGCGGACAGGGTACAGGTGCCCATCGTCAAGCAAAAAATGGGAAGCGATCCCGCCTCCGTGGCATTCGATACCCTCAACTCTGCCGTGGCGGACCAAGCCGATGTGGTGTTGGTGGACACTGCCGGAAGGTTGCACAACAAGGTCAATCTGATGAACGAGCTTTCCAAAGTGAAGCGCGTGATGCAGAAAGTGGTGCCCGATGCGCCGCACGAAGTACTTTTGGTGCTGGACGGGTCCACAGGGCAGAATGCCTTTGAGCAGGCCAAACAATTTACCAAGGCCACCGAAGTGACCAGTTTGGCCGTGACCAAGTTGGACGGGACCGCAAAGGGCGGGGTGGTCATCGGTATATCGGACCAGTTCAAGATTCCCGTGAAATACATCGGAGTGGGAGAGGGCATCGAGGACCTCCAAGTTTTTAACAAATACGAATTTGTGGATTCGTTCTTCAAAATGTAACATATATGTACAGGCACCTTATCCTCGGTTTTTTGATCATTGTTCTCTCTGCCTGCAAGCAGAAAAATATGGAACCGAAGGAGGAAGTTGTCCTTTGGACCCCTTATAACGATTCCATCGAAGTGGCGGCCAGTGCCGACAATGAAAGCGAACGGATGCGCTATCGGTTCATCCAGAGCAAGGTGTTGGACAAAAACGAGGTGTTCCAGCCCTTGTACGGGGAAGTGTCCCAATTTTCATCGGCCCAATATGAGAAGATGAAACCTTTGGTCTTGGAGCAGGATATCCCCACCATCCAGAAACATATCGATGCGGGAACGTTCACCTATGAAGACTTGGTCCTGTTCTACCTGCACCGAATCTATACCTACGAACTTCCGAACAACACTACGCTCAATACCATCATTGCATTGAACCCAAACGTGTTGGAAGAGGCCCGGAAATTGGATGAAAGTCTGGAAACCCATCATCCCATTTATGGGATGCCCATCTTGTTGAAGGACAACATCGGCACTTCGGAAATGAAAACGACCGCCGGAGCTGTTGCTTTGAGGGACAACCAGACAGAGGATGCCTTTATTGTAAAACGATTGAAGGAAAAGGGAGCTCTCATCTTGGGCAAGGTGAACTTGAGCGAGTGGGCCAATTTCATCTGCGATGTGTGCCCCAACGGACAGAGTGCCGTGGGCGGACAAACCATGAATCCCTACGGACGACAACAATTTGACACAGGTGGCTCCAGTGCGGGAAGCGGCACATCGATGGCCGCCAATTATGCGGTGGCTGCGGTTGGGACCGAGACTTCGGGCTCTATCCTTTCACCCTCTAGCCAAAACTCCGTCGTGGGCCTAAAACCTACTGTCGGTTTGCTGAGCCGAACGGGCATTGTGCCCATTTCAAGTACGTTGGACACGCCGGGCCCCATGACCAGAAACGTGACCGACAATGCCATTTTGTTGGATGCCATGCTCGGTAGGGACAGTACAGACCCCAAGTCGGTGGAACCTGAACCAGGGGTTTTATCTGCATGGACTCAACCCGAACCCCTGAAAACTGTTCGTTTGGGTGTGATGAAAAATTTGATGGAGTGGGATTCCCTCTATGCCCTGAGTGTAGAAAAACTTAGGGAAGCGGGTGCCGAAATCATCGAATTTGAACCCAAGGGCGTCCAGTTGGACCATTTCCTCACCTTGTTGAATCTGGACATGAAAAAAGACCTTCAAAACTACCTGGAGGCTATGGTGAAGAACAAGGACGTGGTAAAGGTTGAAAAGATTGAGGATGTGGTCCGTTTCAACAGCGAAGATTCCTTGGTGCGGATACCGTATGGGCAGGCCCGTTTTGATGGGATTTTGGTCGATTCCACGTCCCAAGAGGATTTTGAAAAGATAAAGACCGAACTGAAAAATGCGGGAAAATCTTTCTTTGATGTGATGGAAGGACAACAACTGGATGCCATTTTGAGCATCAACAATTACCATGCAGGTTATGCCGCGGTGGCCGAATATCCTGCCCTAACCATCCCGATGGGGTACAAGACCGATGGCGAACCCGAAAGTTTGACCTTTATCGGAAGACCGTTTTCAGAGGCACATCTGCTGCGGATCGGAAAGGCTTTTGAGGATTTGACCCATTCCCGAAAAATGCCGGAATCCTATCAGAATTAGTTAATAAACGCATTCAACCTTTCCCAGAGCAGATTGTCAAAACTGGAGGGGCCCAATTGGTTTTCCCCGGCATCGTCCCCCAATCGCACGATCACCAAGTTTTCACTGGGCACTAGGTAGAGTTTTTGATCAAAGGCGCCCAGTCCTGCAATAAGGTCGTCAGGGGCATCGGGGAACAGTTCTCCCTCAAAAGTGGTTTCCGAACCCGGGGCCTTGTGCTGGCTCTTCCCGTTCAACCACCATAAATAGCCATACGAAGGGTTCAGGTTTTGGGAAGTGGTCGTCATTTCCGTAAAATAGGTTTTGTCCGATAAGATCTCGGTGTCGTCCCAGGTGCCCTGGTTCAAACAAAGCAGCCCAAACCGGGCCATGCTCCGCGTATTGCTGAAGAAAAGGTTGTTGTAGCCCACCGTGATCCAATTGCCCTGCATCCCGATTCTGTCCCGTATTTTTTGATAGGAATAGGTTTTGAAATCCGTGCCGGTCGCGTTGGTCACGATTTGGTCCAGTATCGTATAGGCGGCATTGTGATAATACCAATAGGTGCCCGGTTCATTTTTGTACAGCAGACATTCCTTATCGTAGCAAAAAGGATCGTCCACGGTATAGTCCAACCCTGTGGTCATGGTCAAATGGTGGCGCACGCTGATATTGGCCTCCTGTTCTGGGGTGAGCATGGACCATCCCTCGCCCAAATAGTCCATAGAGGAATCCCCAATGGACAGAAATCCTTCCTCTTGGGCAATGCCGACCGTCATGGCCGTCAAGGTTTTGCCGGCGGAGTTCCACGAATGGTTGTCCCCTACGGTGAAATCGCCAAAATACCATTCCACCACAATTTTGCCATCTTTCAGGATGATGAACCCATCCGTGCCCTTTTCCTCCAACAGATCATAAAGGGCCTGTTCAGCAGTGGTGTCCCATCCCAAATCGTTCGGGGAGGTAGTTTCCCATTCCGCGGAACCCACAGGGGGGAAATACAGTTCTCCCGTTTCGGGATCGGGGATGTTGTCGTCATCTCCCGGGCCATCGTCCGAAGAACAACTGAAAATCCACACTAGACAAAGCAGAAGGAAGGGATGAGCAAATCGTTTCATGACCATGGAATTTGGACGTTAGACCTCCTTTGAGGCCAATGGTTTAACGCCATAACAGCAAAATTATGCAGGCAAATCGATGTAATGCGCTGTGTTGTTGTATTTTTGCACTCCATTTATAGCAGCTATGCGGACAAAATCGCTCAAGAAGAACAAAATCAATGTGGTGACACTGGGTTGTAGCAAGAATGTCTATGACTCCGAAGTGTTGATGGGACAGCTACGTGCCAACAACAAAGAGGTCGCCCATGAAGAGGAAGGCAACGTGGTGGTGATCAACACCTGTGGTTTCATTGCCAATGCCAAGGAGGAGAGCGTGAACACCATTTTGGAATACGTACAGAAGAAGGAGGAGGGCCTCGTGGACAAGGTTTTTGTGACGGGCTGTCTCAGTGAGCGCTACAAGCCAGATCTGCAACGGGAAATTCCCAATGTGGATGAATATTTTGGTACGAGCGACCTGCCCAATCTGCTCAAAGCACTTGGGGCGGACTACAAACATGAGCTGATCGGTGAACGGTTGACCACCACACCAAAGAACTATGCCTACCTGAAAATTGCCGAAGGTTGCGACCGTCCCTGTTCGTTCTGTGCCATTCCCCTCATGCGGGGCAAGCACAAGAGCAAACCCATAGAGGAATTGGTGGCCGAGTCGGAAAAATTGGCGGCCAAGGGCGTGAAGGAACTTATTTTGATTGCCCAGGATCTTACCTATTACGGCCTGGACCTCTATAAAAAACGGAACTTGGCAGAACTGCTCCAAGCCTTGGTCAAGGTGGAGGGCATCGAATGGATCCGTTTGCATTATGCCTTCCCGACAGGTTTTCCCATGGATGTATTGGAGGTGATGCGCGAAGAGCCCAAGATCTGCAATTATATCGATATTCCGTTGCAACATATTTCGGATACCATACTTAAAAGTATGAGGCGGGGCACCACACAGGCCAAGACCACCAAATTGTTGCAGGACTTTAGGGCAGCCGTCCCCGATATGGCCATCAGGACCACTTTGATCGTGGGTTATCCTGGGGAGACCGAGGAAGATTTCACGATCCTACGGGATTGGGTCAAGGAAATGCGTTTTGAGCGTTTGGGATGCTTTACCTACAGCCATGAGGAGAATACCCACGCCTATTCGTTGGAGGATGATGTGCCGGAAGAGGTGAAACAACAGCGTGCCAATGAGATCATGGAGATCCAATCGCAGATTTCATGGGAACTGAACCAAGAGAAGATCGGAAAGACCTTCCGATGCATCATCGATAGAAAGGAAGGTAACTATTTTGTCGGACGCACAGAATTCGATTCTCCCGATGTGGACAACGAGGTGCTTATCGATGCTACCAAGCATTACGTGAAAATTGGGGACTTTACTACCATCGAGATAACAGAAGCCTCAGATTTTGATCTTTACGGGGTTCCGGTACAACTGTCCTAGAATTTCAACGTTTCCGTTGTAGTTCATAGTCATACAATTCCCTGCCCAATTGGGCCAAGAAGGGAATGCCCACCTCGTCATAGTCGTAGGCATCATCATTGAAGATGCCATCACTGTTCACCAATAGGGTGGCAGTTATCATAAAATCCACCCTGTTCTGTGTATCTTGGATATAGGCGCAATCCGTTAGTGTGCCATAGGCATAGCCCACTTTGTTATATATTTTGATGTGTTCCGGCATGGGATCCGTGGAATCGCCGAACATAAAGAATTTGACATAGCTGTCATAAAATTCCTCTGGATCGTACCCCAGTTTTGGAGGAAGGGTGTGCATGGCCTCCAACAAAAAACCACGCTGTTCCGTATTCAGGTTGAAACGTTGGTCCTCGGCAAATGCCTCGGGAAAAATAACTCGCTTGAGCAGGGCATGCTGTGCGGGTATGGGGTAATAATTTTTCAGGGAAAAATCGAAAGTCCCTATTTGCAGGGAATCATCGGCATAAAAACCCTTTCCCTTTTTGATGCCATTCAGTTCTAAAGGCTTTGCAGAAGTGTTGATGATGGGCTTGCTCACAGCTGTTGTGGAATCGTTCAGGTAGATCACCAAAGGTGTGGTGGTGATATCATCGGCATTTGAGGTGGACAATCTATGAGCGATGCGGATGGGTTCAACGCCCCTTCTTCGCATGCGTTGGTTGAGGTCGTCCTGCCCCAAAAATTCGATCAACCTATTATTGGCGGCATTGTCGGACACGGCAAATATTTCGGAAATGGCCTTGGCAAAGGTGGTTTCCACGGAATCCCCCTCGATATAGAAGCGGGTGTGCATATCCAACGAATCCACTTCGTTGAGCTTTTCCAAAGTGGCCACGGCAGCGGGAAACTTGACCGTGCTGGCCGGATAGAAATAATTTTCAGGGTTTACTTGAAAATCATGGTCCGTAAAGAAAATACTATCGCTCCTCCGGTCGATTTGGGTAAAACGGATTTGGACCTCATGCACCTCAAGATTGTCCATCACCTGTCTGATGTACGGATTCTCCGAAGCAAGCGCCTTTTCAAGCGGTTTGATCGGCTTGGTTTCCGAACAGGAGGTTCCAAGGGCCATCAACCCCCAAAGTATGTATATGCTGCGCATGCTGAATGGGATTATAGTTCGCCTGAATAGATTTGGCCCCTATGGGGCTTAAGGATTTCCTTGACCTCCTTCAGTTCAAACTCGGCCACTACCAGAAAGGCAATGCTGTGGGTGGGTCCAAAATGCTCCACGCCGCTGAGGTCATATTTCAGTTCCTCCGCAGTGACGAATTCTTCCAGGTGTTTTCTGTAGTGCTCTGCAGTCCTTGCTGCGCTGGGTCCCCTAAAGTCCCAGATCATCTTGATTTTTCGGTCCAAAATTTTTTCCATTTCCTTGGTTATTGATCCAATACGGATATTCCCTTTTCGGCAAAGTTCTTAAAGTCCTGCATATATTTCAATGATTGCTTTTTGAATGCACCCGGCATCAGTAATCCCATAAGCTTCATCCCAAACCCCGAAAACTGGAATTCGGTTTCGGAGATCCATCGGGTTTTTCCTTCTTCTTCCCTGAAATAATTTTTTTGGATGTTGTGTACTCCCTTGGTGTCGTAGGTAGTATGCATTTCTTCGGGAAGATTTCGCTTGATGATGGTTTCGACCATTTCCATTTCCCGTTTGCCCATTTGGTAGCTCAGACTCATCCGGGCACCTTCCTGACCGGGGGTTTGGGACAGTTGTTCATAGTTTATAAGCCCACGTTGCCAGTGCTTCATGTTTTCCGGATTGTCCAGTTTTTTGAGGAATTCGTCCCTAGGCAAATCAACGACAATTTCGGTGGTGTACTTCATTTTTGTTTGGTTTTGCACTAATGTAACAATTTCTTTGTTGGCAGTGCCTACTAAAAATCTGTTAATGAGAAAGCAACCTGCTTGTAAGGGATCGTGTAATTGTTATTTTTGCGAAATGCTTATGCTCCAAAAAAACAACCTGTTCTTGCTTTGTGCAGCTTTTGCACTGCTGTTTTCTTCCTGCGACTCCTTGTTCAACGATGAGGAGGAGAAAGAGCCCTTGGCAAGGGTGGGGGATACCTACCTATATAAAGAGGACATCGCCTCGCTCATCCAGGATGATATGACGAAGGAGGACAGTACGTTGTTCGTGACCAACTATGTCAACAGTTGGGCCTCCAAGCAGTTGTTTTTGTCCAAGTCCAAGATCAACCTTCCCGAAGAGAAACTGGCGGAATTTGACCGATTGGTGTCCGATTACCGGGCGGATCTCTATACCAGGGCCTACATCGAGGCCTTGGTGTTACAGGCGCAGGACACAGCGGTGACCAAAAGCCAATTGCGGCAATACTACGAACAGGAAAAGGAAAACTTCAAACTGAATGAAAAACTGGTACAGCTTCGATTTGTGGGCATGCCGGCCCAGTTTTTGGACAAGGATGGGGTAAAGGCCAGGATCAGGAGTTGGAAGGAAGAAGACAAAAGGTATTTGGATTCCATAGCGGTACAGTTCAAGAAGATACATTTCAACGATTCTGTTTGGGTAAGCGCTTCCAGGGTCATAGAGGAAATTCCACCACTTACAGCGATGAACGAGGCCTCGCACTTAAAAAAATCACAATTTTTTGAGTTGCAAGATTCATTAGGGGTATATTTGGGCGTCATCAATAACATGCTGGAAGTCAATGACACAGCACCTTTTGAGTATGTGGAACCGGACATCAGACAACTGATCCTGAACCGCAGACGTTTGAATTATGTGAAAAAACTGGAAACCGAAATTATAGATGAAGCCATTAAGAAGAAAGAATTTGAGGTTTATGACAAAAAATAACAAAGTACTTCTCGCCATTGCATTGCTTGTGCTATTTGGACATGCCAATGCCCAGGAAACCGATGAAGCTTTAACAGTGGCCGATACGACAAGTTCTGCCAACAAGATAAAACTGGATGGCATTGCCGCTGTAATCGGCGACTATGTGATCTTGGAATCGGACATCGACAAAACATTGATCGATCTCCAAAGCCAAGGAGCCTCCACAGAGGACATTACCCGTTGCGGCCTTTTGGGCAAGCTCATGGAGGACAGACTCTATGCCCACCAAGCCGTACAGGACAGTTTGCTGGTCTCGGACGATCAGGTGAATGCCCAAAGCGACAGGCAGATACAGCAGTTGGTCGCCCAGGTGGGATCTATGGAAAAAGTGTTGAAATTCTACAAAAAACCAGATGTGGAAAGTTTCCGCACCGAGCTTTTCGAGATCAATAAACTTCGGATGCTCTCCGAAAAGATGCAGGGCAAGATTGTGGAGGAAATCGAGGTGACCCCCGAAGAGGTACGCCAGTTCTTCTACAACATTCCAGAAGAGGAAAGACCTGTTTTTGGTGCCGAACTGGAGATAGCGCAGATTGTGAAGCAGCCTGAAGCGCCACAAGAAGAGAAACAGAAGGTCATCAACCAATTGAAGGAAATCAGGCAGGATGTACTGGAAAACGATGCAAGTTTCAATGTAAAGGCCATCCTATATTCCCAAGACCCGGGTTCCAAATCCAGAGGGGGCTTGTACACCATGACCAAAGAGACCCAGTTTGTCAAGGAATTCAAGGATGTGGCCTTCAGTCTTCGTGAAGGCGAGATATCCGAACCTTTCGAGACTACATTCGGTTATCATATCATCTACGTGGAAAAAGTAAGGGGGCAGGAAAGGGATATCCGACACATTCTCATGATTCCAGAAATTCCACAGAGTTCCATTGACAAGGCGGTCCAGGAATTGGATTCCATCCGGCAACACATTTTGGACGGTAAATATACCTTTGCGGATGCTGCATTGAATTTTTCGGATGAAAAGGAGACCAAGTTCGATGGAGGATTGCTGCGCAACCCGATCAATTTTGATTCCCGTTTCGAACTCACTAAAATGGACCCCACACTTTACAACCAAGTCCGCAACCTAAAGGATGAGGAAATCTCTAGACCGGTCCGGGAAGATGATCCACGGGGAGGGGCACCCAAGTTCAAGATCATGAAGATCTCCAACCGATATGATGAACACAAGGCCGATTTTGCAAAAGATTACATCAAAATACAGGAACTGGCCCTAAGAGAAAAGCAATTGAAAGCCATCAAAAAGTGGATGGATGAACATATCGAGGATACGTACATCCATGTGAATGTGGACAATAAGGATTGCGATTTTGCAAACAACTGGGTAAAGGAGTAGGTGGATGTCGGACGTAGTTGCGGTTGAAAATCTCGTAAAAAAACACCAGGACCTAAGAAAAGAGATTGCCAAGGTCATCGTGGGCCAGGACAAAGTGATCGAACAGATACTATTGTCCATTTATACCGGTGGACATTCCTTGTTGATCGGTGTCCCAGGACTGGCAAAGACCTTGATGGTCAACACCATCGCCCAAACCTTGGGGTTGGATTTCAAACGGATACAGTTTACCCCCGACCTTATGCCCAGTGATATATTGGGAAGCGAGGTATTGGACCAGAACCGAAACTTCAAGTTCATCATGGGCCCCGTTTTTGGGAACATCATCTTGGCCGATGAGATCAACAGGACCCCGCCCAAGACCCAGGCCGCACTTTTGGAGGCCATGCAGGAAAGGGCCGTCACCATCGCCGGAAAACAACACAAACTCAATAGACCATACTTTGTATTGGCCACCCAAAACCCGATTGAACAGGAAGGGACCTATCCATTGCCAGAAGCGCAATTGGACCGGTTCATGTTTGCCATCGAGTTGAAATATCCCTCTATTGAAGAAGAGATCCAAGTGGTCAAAACCACCACAACGGATGAAGAGGTCCAAGTGAATACCCTTTTTAATGCGGACGAGATCATTGCTGTGCAGCATTTGATCAGACGCATTCCCATCCCCGACAATGTGGTCGACTATGCCGTGAGACTGGTCAACCGGACCCGGCCAGGTTTGGAAGGTTCATTGGATTTTGTCAACAATTATGTGGATTGGGGAGCAGGACCTAGGGCGTCACAGAACTTGGTGTTGGCAGCAAAGGCCCATGCGGCCATCCACGGGAAGTTTTCCCCTGACATTGAGGACATCAAGGCCGTGTCCACGGGAATCCTTCGTCACAGGATCCTAAAAAACTACAAAGCGGAAGCAGAGGGCATTTCTGAGGAGAAAATAATCTCGGAATTGTTATAGATATCAAATCTTCACCATTTATTTAGGTCGATTCTAATTCCGAAATAGGCTGTATTTTAGTAAATTTACCAAATTACTAAAATCTTAAAAAACTCGATTGTATAATGGCATTTGATATTGATATGATTAAGGGCGTCTACGCTTCCATGGGGGAACGCGTGGAAAAGGCCCGTGAATTGGTTGGAAAACCGTTGACCCTATCTGAGAAAATATTGTATTCGCATTTATGGGACGGGACACCCACCAAAGAGTTTATCAGAGGGAAGGATTATGTTGATTTTGCACCGGATAGGGTAGCCTGTCAGGATGCAACCGCCCAAATGGCATTATTACAGTTCATGCATGCTGGAAAGCCCAAGGTTGCCGTGCCCACAACCGTACACTGCGATCACTTGATCCAAGCAAAAGTAGGTGCCGAGGCCGATTTGAAAAGGGCCAACCAGACCAGTAACGAGGTTTTTGATTTCTTGGAGTCCGTATCGAATAAATATGGGATCGGGTTCTGGAAACCCGGTGCAGGGATTATTCACCAAGTGGTCTTGGAAAACTACGCATTCCCAGGAGGAATGATGATCGGGACCGATTCCCATACCGTGAACGCAGGCGGTCTTGGAATGGTGGCCATCGGAGTAGGTGGGGCAGATGCCGTGGACGTAATGTCAGGTATGGCTTGGGAATTGAAATTCCCCAAACTTATAGGTGTGAAGTTGACCGGTAAACTTTCCGGTTGGACCGCACCCAAGGATGTGATCTTGAAAGTGGCCGATATTCTTACCGTAAAAGGAGGAACAGGTGCCATCATCGAATATTTTGGCGAAGGGGCCACTTCCATGTCATGTACAGGGAAAGGGACCATTTGTAATATGGGTGCCGAGGTGGGTGCCACTACTTCCACCTTCGGTTACGATGAATCCATGGACCGTTACCTAAGGGCCACCAACCGTGCCGATGTTGCCGATGCCGCTTTGGCGGTAAAACAACATTTGACCGCGGACCCAGAGGTGTATGCCAACCCGGAAAATTATTTTGACCAAGTCATCGAGATTGACCTGGATACCTTGGAGCCCCACTTGAACGGACCTTTTACTCCAGATTTGGCCACTCCCATTTCCAAAATGGGTGAAGCAGCCAAGAAAAATGACTGGCCATTGAACGTTGAGGTAGGATTGATTGGGTCTTGTACCAACTCTTCCTACGAAGATATTTCAAGAGCTGCCTCTCTGGCCAAACAAGTGGCCGATAAAAATTTGAAGACCAAATCCCAGTTCACCATCACCCCTGGTTCCGAACAGGTGCGTTTCACCATTGAGCGGGACGGTTTCATCGATACATTCAATAATATCGGGGCCACTGTGTTTGCCAATGCCTGTGGGCCTTGCATCGGGATGTGGGACCGTTATGGCGATAAAGCTGCGGATGGACCAAGAAATACCATCGTTCACTCTTTCAACAGGAACTTTGCGAAAAGAGCCGATGGAAACCCCAATACCTTGGCCTTTGTAGGCTCACCCGAACTGGTCACGGCGATTGCCATTGCCGGTAGGTTGGACTTCAACCCCGTGACCGACAAGTTGATCAACGAGGATGGGGAAGAGGTGATGCTGGACGAACCAAGAGGATATGAACTTCCTCCAGAGGGCTTTGCTGTGGAAGATGCAGGCTACATCGCCCCTAAGGAAGATGGTAGCAGTGTTGAGGTGAAAGTTGCCCCAGATTCAGAGCGTTTGCAGCTTTTGGATCCTTTTGAGCCCATCACTCCCGCAAGTCTCAAGGGAATGAAACTATTGATCAAGGCCTTTGGCAAATGTACCACCGACCACATTTCCATGGCAGGACCATGGTTGCGCTTCAGGGGACATTTGGACAACATTGCCAATAACACCCTCATTGGTGCGGTCAACGCATTCAACAAAAAGACCAATTTTGTCAAGAACCAATTGACAGGTGAATACGGAGGCGTTCCTGATACACAGCGTGCCTACAAAAAGGCAGGTATCAAGACCCTGGTCGTGGGAGACCACAACTACGGGGAAGGTTCTTCAAGGGAACACGCGGCCATGCAACCAAGACATTTGGGCGTTGCTGCCGTATTGGTGAAATCCTTCGCCAGGATCCACGAGACCAACCTGAAAAAACAGGGAATGTTGGCCTTGACCTTTGCCAAGGAAAGCGACTACGACCTGATCCAAGAAGACGATACCTTCAATTTCTTGGACATTGACCAATTCGCTCCGGACAAACCATTGACCATTGAAGTGGTCCATGCCGATGGCAGCAAGGACACTATCATTGCGAACCATTCCTACAATAATGCACAGATCAAGTGGTTCAATGAAGGCTCGGCACTTAATTTGATCAAAAAGGAGAATGCTTAATTCTTTTTAAGATAATTCAAGAAAACTCCTGATATTGCCGAAGTATCAGGAGTTTTAATTTTATACCCTAAGTGAATGAAGATCAGTAAAAAGACCGTCCTCAACATTATATTGATTCTTGTTGTGCTCTCTTTTTTTGTTACCCCAATGGGACATTATGGCAAAATTTTGCTCAATAGGGCGTTTTCCTTTTCCCCATCTTTGATCGAGAAAGCCGAAAGAAAACAGATCACCGATTACGATTGGAGGTTGAAGGATGCAGATTGGAACTTTTTCAATTTTGAAAGGTCCAAGGGCAATGTGGTCTTCATCAACCTATGGGCCTCTTGGAAACTGCCTTCGGAAGCCGAACTTGCCAGTGTCCAGGAACTCTATGACAAGTACAAGGGCAAGATGGACTTCTACATCATTACCAACGAGAACAGGCCTCCCGTAGAAGAATTTATGGAAAAGCACGGGTTCACCTTTCCCGTGACCTACTTGATCATTGGGGACAAGATGCCCATAGATGCCAATGAAGTACCTTCTTCTTATTTGATCGACAAGTCAGGGAACATTGTGGTCCATGAAAAGGGCATTTCAGATTGGAGTACCAACAAGGTGTACAAGTTATTGGATGGATTGATCGCTGAATAATCTACAATGAAACTTTCCAAGGAGCAAATCAGCAATGCGATATGGATATTGGCCATAGTGCTCATCCTTTTTACCCCTGTGGGGTTCCACCTTCGGGTATGGGTCAACAAGGTCATTGCAGCGACCCTAAGCGCGGATGTTGTAGAAGATGATGAGCAGATCACGCTTGAAGATTACCATTGGAACTTGGTGGATCTTGAAGGCAAACGAACCGATTTTCAATCTACAAAAGGGAAAGTAGTAGTGATGAACGTGTGGGCGACCTGGTGTCCGCCCTGTGTGGCCGAGTTGCCAAGTTTTGTAAAGCTGTACGGGGATTATAAGGACAAGGTGGTCTTTGCTTTTGTTGCCAATGATGAAAAAGCCAAGGTGGAAGCATTTCTGGAGAAAAAAGGATACGAACTGCCTGTCTATTTTCAGGCATCCGAAGCGCCACAAGAATTGATGAGAAGTACCATTCCAGTTACTTACATCATCAGCAAATCCGGAAAAATTGTGGTGGATGAAGAGGGTGCGGCCAACTGGAATTCAGAACGGACCCGTAGGCTGTTGGACGAGCTGATTGCTGAATAAGTTACTGCTTCTTAAAGTATTTGAAGGGGACGACCAGCATCCCAAAGCATTCCCCATCTTCTTTGCCCAGATGCTTGTGGTGCATTTTGTGGGCCCTTCTTACACCTCTTGCATACCAATTGTTGGCGTTTCTGAAAATTTTGAACCGTTGGTGGATAAAGATATCGTGCACCATAAAATACGCAATGCCATAGGCCAAGATACCAAATCCCAATGGCCAGCCATACCAGAACGAAGTGGTGCTTCCCAGATAGAAAAGTGTCATGCTCACCGCGGCATAGAAGAGGAAAAAAGCATCGTTTCGCTCGAACCAGGAATCGTGGTCCTTTTTGTGATGGTCTTTATGAAGGCTCCACAAGAAACCGTGCATCACATATTTATGGGTGAACCACGCCATGAACTCCATAAAACTGAAGGTTGCCAAAAAAATGAGTATCCAGAGGGCTATTTTCATTGTACCATTTGTAGTTTATAATTGAGGTAAGAATGCGCCAATAGCCCGAATTTTTGATAGTTGGGTACGCGGATGCGAGAATTTTTGATTTCCAGTGGGGGAGTACCCTGTAGTTTTTGGAGCAGTTTTTTGTAATAGCGGTAAGCCGTATAAACCCCAAATTTGGCTTGCTCAGGTAATTTGGTAATACCGGAATAACCAAGGGCGAAATCTGCCTTGATCTCGTTCACGATGCGTTTCTTGGATAGTTCATCCAGCTCCAACAAGTTGGTGTTGGGGAAATAGGTGCGGTTCAGGTCTTCATAGTCGGCTTTCAGGTCCCGCAAAAAGTTCACTTTTTGGAAAGCGGATCCCAAGGCCATTGCAGATTCTTTGAGTTCTTCATATTTTTCCTTGTCCCCATTGACAAAGACGCAGAGGCACATCAGACCCACGACATCTGCGGAACCATAGATGTACTTTCGGTATTCGTCAAAAGTTTCATATGTTTTTTTGGTAAGGTCCATGCGCATGCTCTCCATGAAAGACTCCACCAAGTGATGGGGAATATCGTATTTGTGATAGGTGTGTTGGAACGAGTTCAGGATCGGGTTGAGGCTGATCTTGCTCTGGAGGGCCTCTTCCATATCCTTTTCAAAGGCATGGAAAAGCTTCTCCTTGTCGTAGCCGTGGAAGGTATCCACAATTTCGTCCGCAAACCGCACAAAACCATAAATGTTGTAGATATCCGAACGGATGGATGGGGCCAACATTTTGGTGGCAAGTGCAAAGGAGGTACTGTAGGACTTCGTCACAATTTTGCTACAGTGGTACGAGACATCATCAAAAATAGTTTTCATTTTTTTACATCTTTAGTGATTAGATCGGCCACCAATTTTCCAGAGATCAAGGATGGTGGTACCCCTGGTCCCGGCACGGTGAGCTGACCGGTAAAGAACAGGTTCTTTACCTTACTACTTTTGAGGTTAGGTCTTAAAAAAGCGGTCTGTTTCAATGTATTTGCCAAGCCATATGCATTTCCTTTATAGGAATTGTACTGCTCCACAAAATCGTTTATACAGAAACTCTGCTTAAATATAATGGTATTTTTTATCTGTTGATGGGTCAATCGTTCAAAACGGTCCATCACAATGTCAAAATATTGCTCCCTCAACTGAGGTGTGTCCTCCAAGCCGGGAGCAATCGGAACCAAGAAAAATCCGGTTTCACAACCTTTGGGTGCCATGGATGCATCAGTTACCGAGGGGAAATTGGCATAGAACAAGGGATTGCTGGGCCATTGCGGATCATCGTAGATTTCCTGGGCGTGCCTTTCAAAATCGGTATCGAAGAAAAGATTGTGGTGCTCTACGTTCTTCAACCTTTGGTTGAAACCGATATAGAACAACAGGGAAGAAGGGGCGTAGGTCTTTTTTGCCCAATATTCCTCGGAGTATTGTCTGTATTTTTTGTCCAACAAGGTTTCGGAATGATAGTAGTCCGCACCGCTGACCACATAATCAGCCAAATGGTTCTTTCCTTGGCTCCGAATCCCGATGACCTCCCCATCGGATACCAAAATATGGGTAGCGGGACTGTTGGTGTGGATTTTCACCCCAAGCTCTTCCGCCAAACTTTTCATAGCCTTAATGATTTCGTACATGCCCCCTTTGGGGTGCCATGTGCCCAAACCAAAATCGGCAAAGTTCATAAAACTGTAAAAAGAAGGTGTATTGCTGGGTTTTGCCCCCAAAAAGAGCACGGGAAATTCCAAAGTGGAAACGAGCTTTTGGTTTTTGAACCTCTTGCGGACCTCTTGGCTGATGGTCTTGAAAAACTGGTCCACGCGCAGGACCGTTTCCTTGGTGACCAGTTCCAAGGGGGAGAGGCCTGGTCGGAGCACCACTTTGTTGATGGCAATGTCATAATTCTCCTGGGCCTGACCAATGAACTGTCGGAGAGGGCCACTGCTTCCGGGTTCAATCCGTTCAAATTCCTCACAAATGGTTTCCATGCAGTCCCCAATGGTAAGGGTGTCGTCCTCAAAAAATATTTTATAGGCAGGGTTCAACTTGTCCAACTGGTAGTAATCGGCAGTGGTCTTTCCAAAGTCCCCGAAAAACTTTTCAAAAATATCTGGCATCCAATACCAACTTGGACCGATGTCAAAAGTAAAACCATCCTTCACCAATTGTCTGGCCCTTCCTCCGACCGTATCGTTTTTTTCAAAGATTTCCACTTCAAATCCGGCCTTGGCCAAATAGCAGGAAGCGGACAGGGAGGAGAAACCGGAACCTATGACAATTGCTTTTTTCATTTGGGTTCCAGGAATTCTATGAGGTGTTCAATGGAGTTGAAGAGTTTTACCGTATCGGGAAGTCCCTCTTTGTTGATATGCTGTATCTGATTGCCCAAAACATAAAGTTTGGAGGCAGGGGACATTTCCAATACTTCGTTGAACCTTTTCAGATAATCGTTCAGGTCTTGCTGGGTGGGGGCAACAGTGAAATAGGAAATGAAACGGATGTTGTTGTAATACTTGAGCAGGTCCACCAAGTTTTCAATGGGCATGGTCTGGCCCAGATAAATGGTCTTATAGCCACGCAATGCAATCTGATAGTTGATGTACAACAACCCTATCTCATGGATTTCATTTTCGGGGAGGAACAGTACATACACCTTGTCTTTTTTCGTCGGCTCCTCGATTTGGAGCTGCTCGGTATGGATGTAGATTTTCTGTTTGATCAGATTGGAAATGAAATGTTCATGTGCCGGGCTGATGGTATTTGTCTGCCACAGGAGGCCCAATTCGTTCAGAAGGGGGATGAAAACCTTCTTGAAAATATCGGTAAAGGTCTTGCCTTCCATCAGATTGTTGTAGGTCTTCAGGAAAAGCGACTGGTCAAAGTTGAGCATGGCCAGTTTAAGGGAATTGAGCGCATGGCTCTTTTCACTGTTCTTGGCCACAATTTCCTTGACCAGGGCTGGTATCTTGGAATCATCCAACTTGGCGATCTTGGATATTTTGTAGCCGTTGTTGTAGAGTAGGGTAACGTTCAGCAGTTTTTGCAGGCTGGCAATACTGTATGTCCTGATGTTGGTATCGGTCCTTTCCGGATCAAAAAGGTTGTACCTCTTTTCCCAGATACGGATGGTATGGGCCTTTATACCAGAAAGGTTTTCCATATCCCGAATACTGAAGGAGTTTTTTACATTGTTCATACTTTTAAAGTAAACGTTAAACAAATTTACAATTAAAACAATGCCAACCTATTATTTTATCATAAATTTTGGATTCTTGCTTGGCAATATGGGCAGTAATATGGAAAATAGATCCGACATTTTTCGGTAGTTGAGGTCCAAAAAAGAAAAAACCGCAAGAGATTGCGGTTTTCTTTAGTGCCCACGACTGGATTCGAACCAGCACGTCCTTACGAACACCACCCCCTCAAGATGGCGTGTCTACCAATTTCACCACGTGGGCGGTTGAAATTTTGGTTTGCAAATATAATCGTTTTGAACAAATCGGTACAATGCAAACCTTGTTTTTCTGGCTATTTGTAAAGTATTAAAAATTAAGGCGGCATGTCAGCGTGTGTGTAAAGGAAGTTTGAAATACGACCAATATTTAGTATATTGATTGGGTTACACAAAATCCGAGTAAAGTTTACAATATCATAATCTCTGGCCTCTTCTATTTTTATGAAATTTGTATCCAATAATAAGTACTCCAACGATAAGGCCACTCCGGAAAAGCTAGCCAAGATGATCAACCAATCTGATAGGAACGCATTCAACTCTCTATTTGGGATGCTTTGGGAGCCCATGTACACGTATGCATCATCTTTGGTCATGAACGATTCCACCGCCAAGGATTTGGTACAGGAAGTTTGGATCGATTATTGGCAACGGAGGGAAACCATTGAAGTCCAAAATATCAAATCATATCTTTTCAAGGCCATCCGCTACAAATGCTACAATGCCCTCAGGGACATGAAATTCAACAAAATCCAAATAGAGGTGGCCCATTCCGTCTATATCGATTCCGAAGTGGAAATGGAAGCCGACCTGGCAGATCTGTCCAAACGCATCGATGAAACCATTTCCAGCTTGCCCAAAAGATGTCAGGAAGTTTTCATACTGAGCCGTGTGAACCATATCAACAACAAAGAGATTGCCGAGAAATTGAACATATCCCAGCGCTCAGTGGAAAACCAAATATCATTTGCCCTCCGCAGACTTCGCAAAGAACTCTCCACTGTTAAGGCATTGTTTTTTTAAATCCCCCTCTTTTTTCCTAAAGGTTAACAGCACCCTTGGAAGTTTAAATAAACATTAAAACCCAATGAATGTGTGTGCGTGATGGTGCGTCTATGGTACTTATATGTGAAATGGACACACAATGACAGAAAAAAAGATCAAGGGATTGATGGAAAAGTACCTCAATGGTACAATCACCAAAAAGGAGGAATCCCTTCTTGAAAGGTTTGATGGAAGACTTTTGTCCAAAAACCATAAAGGTGTTTTCAAAGATGAAAGGCATAGAAAACAGATTGAAAGACAACTGTCCCAAAACATCTCCAGACCAAAAAAAAGAATTTCCCTTCCAAAGTGGGCCAGGGTCGCTGCATCGATTGTCTTGATGGCCAGTGTTGCCTATTTCGTACATATCAATACAAAGGCTGAGGAAAAGGTCGATTCCATTGTGGAAGTGACAAAGACCACGGAATGGGGGCAGAAACTGAACCTCACCTTGGCCGACGGCACCCAGATTCGGTTGAATTCGGGCAGTACCATAACCTATCCGGACAGGTTTGAAGGGGATGTTCGGGAGGTGGAACTGCAAGGAGAGGCTTTTTTCGATGTGGCCAAAAATCCAGACAAACCCTTTGTCATCAAATCGGGCGAAGTGCTCACTACCGTGTTGGGGACCTCGTTCAACATCAATACCTACCCGGATAGTCAACAAATTGCCGTGACCGTGGCCAGCGGAAAGGTAAAAGTGGCATCAGAAGAGGACGAAATCCATTTGGGACCGAATGAACAGGGCGTTTTTGACAAGAAGACCAAGACCATTTCCAAAAAAATGACGGACATCGCCACTTTCTTGAACTGGAAGGATGGGATCATACATTTTGAGGATACCAGCCTGGCAAAAGTGGCAGAATCCCTTGAGCGATGGTACGGAGTCACTTTCATCTTCGAAAAGGAGAGCTTGGGTGATTGTCATATCACTGCCAATTTTAACAATGAACTATTGCCAGCGGTATTGGAAAGTATTGTATACGCCAAAAAGGGATTGCGATACGAATTTCTGGAGAACAACAAAATCTTGATAAAAGGAAGATGCACAGACTAAACTGAACCAAACCAACAAACCATGCCTATGACATAGAACAACCAGACAAAAAAAACAGCCCATAACACTTTGGCGAGCGAATACAGGCTGTCAGTCCGATGATTACAACTAATTATAACCATTTAAACATGATGTGAAATTATGAATTCACTAACTATTAAACAATTAATCAAGTTGACATTCCACACATTTTGCTACCTCATGATCTTGGCATTGCTGAACCCAGTACTGGCCGCTGATGTCCGAGGACAGAAATTGGAAAACTACAAGGTGGACCTGACCGTGACCGATGCTACGGTGGTAGAGGTCTTGAAACAGATAGAGGACCAGACCAGCTTCAAGTTTGTGTATGACAGGAAGGTGGGAAGATTGCACAACACTTATGACATTGCTTATCGAAATGTATCGCTCCGTTCCATTTTGGAACTGATGGCGAAAGATGCCGACCTTACCTTTAGAAGGATCAACCACACTATCTCCATAGATGTGAAACCACAGGCCCCTACAAGGGTGGTCGAGGTGGCCTTCATCACAGTGACTGGTCAGGTCACGGATGAGAATGGTGTGCCTTTGGCAGGAGCTTCCGTTTTGGAAAAAGGAACTGGAAATGGCACCATTACCGATTTTGATGGTAATTTTTCCATCGACGTGGAAAGCGATGCCGTTCTCCAAATTTCCTATTTGGGGTACAAATCGCAAGAGGTGGCCGTAGGAGGTAGGACTTCCATCAATATCCAACTGGAAGCAGATGCCACCCTTTTGGAAGCTGTGGTCGTGGTTGGGTACGGTACCCAGCGAAAGACAGACGTTACAGGTTCCATTGCCTCTGTGGATAGCGAGGACTTCAACAAAGGGATCGTGATGAACCCGGGACAATTGCTTCAAGGAAAAGTAGCCGGGGTCAATATCTCCAATGTGAGTGGAGAGCCAGGTGCCGCACAGGATGTCATCATCCGTGGTGTGGGCAGTATGCGTTCCGGCACAACCCCCTTGTACGTTATCGATGGTTTTGCGCTGGACAATACCAGCACGGGAGTGCCCACCAACCCATTGAACTTCATCAACCCGCAGGACATTGAGAGCATTGACGTGTTGAAGGATGCCTCTGCAGCTGCTATTTATGGTTCCAGGGCCGCAAATGGGGTCATCGTCATCACTACCAAAAAAGGTAAGGTGGGAAGGACGCAGATGGACCTGAGCGTTTCGACCGGATTTTCCACCTTGGCGAACAAAGTGGACGTATTCACTGCCGATGAGTTTCGAAGAGAAGTAGTAGCCGCCGGCGGCAATCTGGAAGATGGAGGGGCCAACACCGATTGGCAGGATGCCCTGACCCGAACAGGCTTTTCCAAAAATGTGAACTTTTCCATGAGTGGGGCCAGTGATAAGTTTAGCTATCATGCCTCCTTGGGAGTGAACGATCAACAAGGTATTTTAAGATCTAATGATCTGAAGCGCTATTCAGGGCGTTTGAACCTGACCCAAAAAGCGTTCAATGACCGCTTCAAAGTGGAATTCAATATGACGGCCAGTAGGACGGAGAACCAAAGGGCCGATGCGAGGTCCATTGTGGGTGACATGCTACAGATGAACCCTACCTTGCCATTATATGTAAACGGGGAGCCAAGTCCCTTGGACAATAGGCTCAATCCACTGGTCCGTGAACAGATATACAGTGACGATGCGTTGAACCACAGAATATTGGCCAACCTGTCCCCATCCATTGAAATCATCAAGGGATTGACCTATAAATTAAACTTGGGCGTGGATTATTCCACCACCGATCGCGATGTACAGTTCATGCCCTTCTCCCAATTGGAAGGCTACCTCTTGGGAACTCTCACCAGTACTTTTACCACCAATAGAAATAGCCTTATCGAAAACACCCTTACCTACGATTACAGCACCGATAGGCACCACCTTACCTTTTTGGCTGGACACACCTATCAAGACACCTATGTGCACCAAAGGGAGTTTGAACTGGAAGGTTTTTCCAACAATGGGATAGATCCCAAATACCAGGACCAGATCAGTGGGGAGAGCAACCAAACCTATATGAACACCTTCGCCACAGAGAACGAACTCCAGTCCTTCTTCGGGAGGGTCAATTATGGGTTTGACAACAAATACCTGTTGACAGCGACCATGAGGGCGGATGGTTCTTCCAAGTTCGGGGGCAACAACAAATATGGCTACTTCCCTTCAGTGGCATTGGGTTGGAATATCATGAACGAGGATTTCCTCAGCTCCAATTCGGCTATCAACAATTTGAAGCTAAGGGCCAGTTGGGGTAAGACAGGGAATCAGGAAATCCCATCCAAGATCACCAAACTGAGCTATACCGATAGCAAGGACAACAACGATTCCTATCCGATCAATGGGGATGAAAGCTCCATCGAGGATTACCCCTACGGCACCATTTTTACCCGTTTGGCCAATCCCGACATCCAGTGGGAGGTTTCCCAACAGACCAATATTGGTCTAGATTTTGGCCTGTTCAACAATCGCTTGTCCGGTACATTGGATTATTTCAACAAAGTATCTGAGAACATTCTATTGGAAGTGACTCCGGCCGACCCCATTCAGCCTACAGCCAAATATTGGACCAATATCCCCGGCATGGAAATCAAGAACAACGGTATCGAGTTTGCTTTGGATTACCACAGTGATTATGACAAAGATTTTTCCTATAACATCGGTGGAAACCTGGCCTATACCAAAAATGAAGTGGCCAATTCCCCATATAAGGTCTTGACCACAGGTGCGGCCCAAGGAGCGGGCCAAACAGGCGCGACCATCAATGGAAACATCAACGGGGAGCCCATAGGATCTTTCTACATGCTCGAATTTTTGGGTATAGGTGACGATGGACTGAGTATCCATTCCGAAGAAAGGAGCGTAGTGGGATCTGCATTGCCCGATCTGATCTACGCCTTCTACCTCAATTTCCGCTACAAAAGCTTTGATCTGGGTATGAACTTCAACGGAGTTTCGGGCAACAAGGTGTACAATCACACCGCCATGAGCCAGTTCACCAAGGGACTGTTGGCCTCAAATTTCAACACCACTTCACTGGCTACCCAGTTTCCCAACGAGGACATCACCAATTCAAATACCGTATCTACCCGCTATTTGGAAGACGGGGATTTCCTTCGCCTGAACAATGCCACTTTGGGCTATAGTTTGGATCCGGCCTACATCGGATTGGATGGTTTGGTCAATGGTATCCGCTTGTCCGTCACCGGTCAGAACCTGTTCGTGATCACGGATTACAGCGGTTATGATCCAGAGATCAATTCCAACCTGACCATTGATGGCATCCAGACCTTCGGAATCGATTACTTCAACTATCCCAAGACCAGGACCGTTGTATTTGGCTTAAACGTATCATTCTAATCTAAAAAAGATTCATAAAATGAAAAATAAAATCATAATAGCACTTTTCGGTATTGGACTGTTGGCAAATTTCAGCTGCACCGATTTGGAAGAAGATGTGATTGACGAATCCCTGGAAGGAAGTGGGCAGGCCGAAGCCGTGAGCGGTGCCATAGCCCCGGCCTATGGCCAAGTGGCCTGGGTGTGGAGGCACACCAATTACTATGGCCTGCAACTGATTGCTGCCGATGAGGCCATTTTGCCCTACCGTGGGGGAACCGACTGGTATGACGGCGGAAAATTTTTGGAGACGCACTCCCATACCATTGCCCCCGGAAACGACCTAGTGGGAAGTTCATGGAACGAAGTCACCAGGAACATTTCCAGGACCCTATCTGCCATCGAGGTGTTGCGACCATTGGCAGAAGCTGGTGATGCCGAAGCAGAAGGCGCATTGTACGAAATGATAGCCTTGAGAGCCTATATGAACATGTTGATGTTGGACAGTTGGGGGCTTGTCTTCAAAAAAGAAGTCTCCAGCGAACTCTCCGAGATCCTACGGGGTGAGGAGGCCATTGATTATATCGAAAGTGAATTCCTGTCGGTAGTGGATGTGATCAATACGAGCAGGGGACCAGGTAGGATCACACAGGCAGCGGTCTGGGGCTTTTTGGCACGATTGAACCTCAATAAGGCCGTGTACCGAGACCCCTATGGAACCCCTAATTTTTCGACAGAGGAAATGGACAGGGTGATCGAGTACACGGACAACATCATCAATTCAGGGGCATTTTCCCTTTCCCCAGAATATTTTGACCTATTCAACGATGACAACAACTCCAATCCCGAATTGATTTTTGGCGCAGACCAGCGTGGAGTCATGAACAATGAGCATAGCCGATGGGCCTATTGGTCCTTGGCAGGTTCTTGGTTTCCACGGCCAGAGCACCCAAGTGCGGATGGTACCGATGGTCCGTCCATCACCTCTGATTTTTATCAGACATGGGTCGATGCCTACGGAGGTGAAGATCCAGCTGAAGCCGATGCCCGCTTTTTTATGGAGAACCAAATGATACCAGAAGAATTGCAAGATTTGACAGGAGTGACCCCTGAAAATGACGAGGACCATTACTATTGCATGTCCGCTCAGGACTTTGAGATCAATAGGGGAATCATCAGGGGAGTCATTTGGGGACCTAGAAAGGACGAAAGCGGAAACTTTATGACCTGCGATGGAGGTTTCCGCATCTATCCCGTGATACAGACCAAAGGTAATGGTCCTGACAAGGATGTAGACTATGTGAACCATACCCTGCAGGTGGACTTCACCAACGAAGGAAGACTGCACCGAAATGGATACAGGGTCTCCAAGTACCAGTTCAGTCGCACTTCTCCCAATGGGAACAACTACAGCAGCGTGGACCTTGTGCTGATGCGTTTGGCAGAGATCTATTTGATGCGTGCTGAGGCCAAATTGAGAAAAGGCGACAATGCAGGAGCCTTGGCCGATGTGAACTTTTTAAGGGCATCAAGGACCGCCCGTCCCGATCAGACTCCGGAAGCTTTGGCATCCATCGATTTGGAGATTCTTTATCGCGAACGTGGTTTTGAATTGTATTGGGAAGGCTTTAGACGTACCGATCAGATCCGTTTTGGACACTATGAGGACACATGGACGGAAAAAACAGATGCCGATGTGCACCACAGGCTGTTCCCCATTCCGCAGAATGCCATTGACGGCGCATCCAATGTACCGGGCTATTTGGAACAGAACGAAGGATATTGATGCTTCAATAATAGTATAGTATATGCGGCAGGAGGAGTTTTCCGCTTGCCGCATATTTTTTTAAACAACAAAGCAATATGAACACACTTTGGAAATATACTGCCATGGCCCTTTTGATGGGAGCCGCAGGCTGTACAACAAGTAAGAAAGAAGAAAAGATTCCCGAGCCCAAAGCCGAGGAACCTTTGAGCATCATTTTGATGATTGGGGATGGTATGGGCGTTCCCCAAGTCTCGACCGCCTATTATTTTGGCAACGATACACCCAACTTTTCGCGGTTCAAGCATATCGGATTGCACAAGACGTCCGACAAAAGCCATAGGATAACCGACTCGGCGGCAGGCGCGACCGCCTTTGCCATTGGCCAAAAAACCTACAAAAGGGCCATTGGAGTATCGGTCGATACCATACCCCAAGAAACCATATTGGAACTGCTTCAAAAACAGGGCTATCAAACAGGACTTATCAGCCTGACGACCATCACCCATGCCACGCCGGCCAGTTTCTATGCCCATGTAAAGGACAGGGACATGCATGAGGAAATCGCTTTGCAATTGGCCACGGCCAAGGTCGATTTTTTGGCAGGTGGCGGAAAAAAGTTCTTCAATAAAAGGACGGATGGCCAAGATCTTTTTAAGGTCTTGGAGGACGAAAATTATCACTTGGATACCTTGAAGCTTTCCAAGACCGATGCAGGGAAAAGAAATGCGTATCTTCTTGCCGAAGAAGGTGTCCCCTCCAAGACAGAGGGAAGGGGAGAGTTCTTGGGCGATGCCACTGCTTTGGCCCTCGATTATTTTGGACAAAACAAAAAACCATTTTTCCTGATGGTGGAAGGTTCCTATATTGATTGGGGCGGACATGCCGAGGATGCCGAGATGATGGTTTCCGAAGTGCTGGACTTTGACAAGACCTTGGGCACTGTGTTGGATTATGTCGAAGCACATCCCAATACGCTGTTGGTGGTGACCGCCGATCATGAAACGGGAGGGGTCAGCATTGGCAAGTTCTATGAGGTGGACGAAAGCACTGGAAGTAAGCGGGAAGTTCCCGAAAAAGTATCGGTCAATTTCAATACCGATCAACACAGTGGTGAACTGATCCCTGTCTTTGCTGCGGGCCATGGAGCCGAAAATTTTCAGGGCATCTACGAAAACAACGAAATTTATCATAAAATGCGACAAGCGATAGCTCAAAAAAAGCCATAACATGAAAGGAACAGTACAAACCGCAATACTCGTCATCTGGCTTTTGTGCGCTGGGGTGGCAGTAAATGCCCAGACCAAATACAAGGTCCACTCGCATAACGATTATGCACAGGAACTGCCCTTTTGGTATGCCTACAGCAATGGTGCCGAATCCATTGAGGCCGACCTGTTCCTTCAAAACGATACCCTCTATGTGACCCATGCCCAGAATGAGATAGAAGAGGGAAGAACCTTTGAAAAAATGTACCTGGACAAACTCAACAGTTTGGAAAAATCAAATGAATTGAGGGAAGTGCAATTGCTCATCGATTTGAAATCGGAGGCATACAGCACCTTGGGCAAACTTGTTGAGGTCTTGAAAAGCTACCCCTTTTTATTGGACGGAGGCAAAGTGAAGTTCGTGATTTCAGGGAATCGGCCACAACCTGATGAATATAAAAACTACCCGGATTTTATCTGGTTTGATTATCAAAACTTGGATGAGTTGGACAAAATCGATTTGGATAAAGTGGCTTTGGTCAGTGTGAGTTTCAAAAATTTTTCGGTTTGGAACGGATACGGAAGAATGGTGGCTTCGGAGCAAAAAGCGGTACAGGCAGCCATCCAAAAGGCAAAGGCTTCTGGAAAACCTTTTCGTTTCTGGGCAACACCAGATACCAAGACGGCATGGGCGCGTTTGGCAAACCTAGGAGTGGATTTCATTAATACGGACAAGCCGGCATTGGCTAAACCCTATTTGGATCAACTCGAAAAAAATACCTTCAAGCTGAAACAACCACAGGAGATATATCAGCCAGAATTTGGATATGATGTGGATTCCAAGCCCCAAAACATCATCTTGATGATAGGTGATGGCAACGGATTGGCACAGATCACTTCGGCCATGATCGCCAATAGGGGAAACCTCACCATGACAGAAATAAAGAACATCGGGCTCGTGAGGACCGCCTCCCACGATGACCTGATCACGGATTCCGCTGCCGGAGCTACGGCCATGGCCACCGGTCAAAAAACCAACAACAGGGCCATTGGGGTAGGACCCGATGCAAAGCCGCTGACCAATCTCGTGGATGTGGTGGACGGGAAGGGTTTCAACACCGCAATTGCTACTACGGATGCCATATATGGAGCGACCCCGTCCTCTTTCTTTGCCCATAGGGTTGAGAGAGATGACACCCCGGGTCTTGTTGCCGATTTGAACCAAAGCCAATTGGACTTTTTCATGGCAGGGGGCAAAAATGAAGAAAATCAAATCAAGGAAGCTTTTACCACTCAACAGTTGGAAACGTTTCAAGAATTTAAAAACCCGAAGGCCATTTACTTAGGGGAGAACAAGGCACCATCGATGGAAAATGGAAGGAAAGATGCCCTGCCCAAAAGCGTCAAAAAAGCTTTGGAAATGCTAGGAAAGGACAAAGCGCCCTTTTTCTTGATGGTGGAAGGTGCCCAAATAGACAACGGTGGCCATTCCAACAGTACCTGTGACATTGTACAGGAAATGTTGGATTTTGATCAAGCCATAGCAGAGGCCCTTCGCTTTGCGGATGCACATAAAAATACCCTGGTCGTCATTACTGCAGACCATGAAACCTCTGGTTTTGGTATTGTGGGGGGAAGCATGGAAGAAGGTGTGGTACAGGGCGATTTTTTGACGGTGGACCACACCGGGATCATGGTGCCACTTTTTGCCTACGGTCCCCAAGCTGATAAGTTCAATGGAATCTATGAAAACACCGAAGTCTTCCACAACATCCTCAAGGCATTGGGAATTCGGTAGATCACTTAATACTAATGGTTTTGATGCCCAATCTGCCCAGTGCAGTGCGGGCATTTTTTTATAAAAGAAACCTAGTCTGGGAATAATGCCCCAACTGGGTAAAAATACCCCACATTAAATCCCTTTTCTTTTTTGAGTTTAATGAGTTTTATTATGATTATCAATTAGTTATAAATGTCCATGAGTTTTGGCATGCCCTTGGGCATAGCTTTTGCTCCAAGCCGATTGGTAAAATATCGATGGATTACCGATCAGGTTTGCTCGGTGAAAATTGATGGCAGTTTGGAAAAATGGAACAAGTCAGGAAAAAATACAAGTGGAGCATATGTTCCACCTGTACGTTTTTGTCTTTTTGTGAATTGACGAAGGACAAAAGCAACATCAGTTCATGCAGTGAATATATACACTATATGGACGGACATACGAAAAAGTCTTTGTTTGAAAGGTCACAAAACAATGTATCCCGAACAAAGAAAGGATTCAACAATTGGTTTTAAACTACAATTATGGTAACAGAAGCACCCAAACAAAAAGTACAGTTGAAACAGGGCATGTTGGACAACGTCATGAGACAGTTCAGCAATGCCGCGGCCATCATTGGCCTCAATTCCAACATCCGAAAAATATTGGAAGTGACGAACAATGAGATATTGGTCCACTTTCCCGTGCGGATGGACAATGGCGAAGTGGAAATATTTACAGGTTATCGCGTTCAGCACAACAATGCCTTGGGCCCCTACAAAGGAGGATTGCGCTATCACCCAACGGTCGATATCGATGCAGCTAGGGCATTGGCCATGTGGATGACCTGGAAGACCTCCTTGGCAGGCCTGCCCTACGGTGGGGCAAAAGGAGGCATACAATTGGACCCTTCCAAATATTCCTTGGCCGAACTGGAAAGAATCACCCGAAGGTTCACCTATGCCTTGGGAGACAATATTGGACCGGAGCTGGACATTCCGGCACCTGATGTGAACACCAACTCGCAGACCATGGCCTGGATCTTGGACACCTATATGTCCACCAAATCCCCGGCAGAGCGATCCACCAATACCCATGTGGTGACCGGAAAACCGATTGGGGCAGGAGGTTCGGAAGGACGGGACAGGGCTACTGGCTATGGTGTCTTCCTTAACATCAAGTTTTGGACAGAACACAATGGGATTGACTTGAAAGGAAAGAAATTCATCGTGCAGGGGTTCGGAAATGTAGGCTATTGGACAGCGTACTTCTTGGAAAATGAAGGGGCAATACTGACCGCTGTACAAGATGCCTACGGAACCATTCACAATGATAATGGTATATCCGTGGAAAACCTTCTGGCCTATTCAAAAGCGAACAAAGGAAGTATTGTTGGTTTTTCCGGAGCCGAACCTTTGGACAACGGGGAGTTTTTTGCACTGGACTGTGACATCTGCGTCCCAGCAGCTTTGGGGAACCAGATCACGGTGGAAAACGCAACCAAGATCAAGGCGGCACTCATTGCCGAAGGGGCCAATGGGCCGACCGATGTGGAAGCCGAAGAGATATTGTTGCAAAGGGGCGTGGAGATCCTGCCCGATATCTTGTGCAATTCAGGAGGGGTTATCGGAAGCTACTTTGAGTGGTTGCAAAACCGTAGCGGTGAGATCTGGCAATTGGAAGAAGTGATGACCAAGCTGGAAAAAAAGCTCAGGGAATCCTTCACCAGGGTAATGGAAACTTCCAAAAAAAGAGGTGTTGACAAACGCACGGCAGCTTTCATCATTGCCATACAGCGCCTTGAGGATGCCTATGTACAACGGGGAATTTTCCCATAAATCGAAATTATGAAACACGGAAACCTCATTATAGAAAAAGGGGAATATGTCCTTCTAAAGCGATTGGTGAACCTATCGGCCTATTATGGTGATGAAACGCAGCAAAAATCCATAAAAAAATTGGCAGGGGAGTTGGAGCATGCACAGATACGGAATGAGGAAGATATGCCAAAGGATGTGATCCGATTCAACACATGGATAACCATAGGGTCCGAAAACGGATGGAACAAAAGGTTCAAATTGGTGTTACCGAAGAACAGTGACGTCACCACAGACAAAATATCCGTACTGGCACCAATGGGTGCCGCTGTCATCGGTTATGCTGAAGGGGATACGGTAATCTGGGACTTCCCGACCGGGGAGCGACAATTGACCATATTCAAAGTGGAGCAGGAAGAAAACCCGATAAACATTAATGTGACAATATGACCTCAAAATTTTTTAACGGGCATGATGCCGATGACCGCATCATGTTGAAAAAAGACAAAGTGGAGGTGGGCCATTGGATGAGGAGCCTTGAATATATCAATGAGGAACTTGGCCTTTTGTTGGCTTTGGAGGACCGTTTTCTGAACGACTCCATGCTCCATGTGGAGCTTTTGGCACTTCAGACCGAGAATACGCAAAAATCAGGGATGATGTACCGCTACGAAAGCACCATGCGCAATGCATGGGAGTGTGATGATGTGGCCTGCGACACCTATCACCTGGACAATCATGAAAAGCACCGGGAGCTCTATGTGGAACATTTGGAGAGCTACAGGAAATTAAAGTGCAAGGTGTTCTTACGATTGCTGGCGTGATGCAAAAATTGCCCATTCTTTTTTATTGTATTATGAATTTGAATTGTGAAGAAGATAGATGACGTTGGGACTTTTTTAAAATGAATGGGTATGCCAAGTCTGTGTTGAACAGGCTTGGCTTTTTTTTGCACATCAAATAAAATAGGACAGGGTCTTCATTATGGCGGGCTTAAAATGTAATTTTGTTGCTATTACCTTATAAAGTGGAACGTATGGACAAGGATTTGGGACGATTGCTTTACGATTACCTGCTTCGGACAGGGATGGGCGAGGATTTGGCTTCAGATCTCAACCTGGTACTTCTGTTGTTGATTGTCCTGATCTTGGCATTTCTTTTGGACTTGCTGGTCTGGAAAGTGCTGCGGGCCATATCCGTTCGGTTGGCCAGAAGGACCAAGAACAATTTTGACAACTTTTTGGTGACCCACAGAGTGCCCCGCTCCGTGGCACATATATTTCCGCTATTGTTCCTGTTTGAGTTCCTGCCGATGGTATTCGTTGATTTCGACTATGCAGGAAGCATAGCTTTGAAGATCATCAAGATACTTTTTGTACTGCAGACCCTTGCCGTTTTCCGGAGGTTTTTCAAGAGCACGAAGGATTATTTGAAGACATTGCCTCGTTTTAAGGACAAGCCCATCGCCAGTTACATGCAAGTGTTCATGATATTCGCCTGGATCGTGGGGTTGCTCACGGTTTTTGCGATTGTCACCGAAACCACCATTTGGAAGTTCATCACCGCTTTGGGAGCGGCTTCGGCTGTTGTCCTGCTCATATTCAAGGATTCCATTTTGGGTTTTGTGGCCAGCATACAGGTCACGATAAATGACATGGTGCGCATTGGGGACTGGATCACCTTCGAAAAATATGGGGCCGACGGGGACGTGATCGAGATCACATTGGCCACTGTGAAGGTCCAGAATTTTGACAAGACCATCACCACCATCCCCACCTATGCCCTGATATCCGATTCCTTCAAGAACTGGAGGGGCATGCAGGTCTCAGGTGGTAGGCGTATCAAGCGTGCCCTCATCATCCGGCAGAAGAGCATCCGTTTTTTGACCCAAGAGGATGTTGAGGCGTTGAAAAATATCCAATTGGTTTCTGACTATATCGCCCAAAGAAGCGAGCAGATCAATGCACATAACCGCGACCATGGGGCGAATAAGGAACTTTTGGTCAATGGGCGGAACCTGACCAATTTTGGGGTGTTCCGAAAATATGTCACCAATTATCTGGAAAAGCATTCAGCCATCAATAAGAGCATGACCCTTATGGTGCGCCAGTTGGCACCTACCCCACACGGGATTCCTTTGGAGATTTATGCCTTTAGTGCCGACAAACGCTGGGAGAACTATGAATATGTGATGGCGGATATCTTTGACCACCTCTTGGCAGCCCTTCCCTATTTTTCACTTGAAATATCTGAACTGCCCGTGTACCTTGATGGGAAGAAGTAGTAGGTTCCAATTTTTGGTTTGCTGCCGATATGTTTCATCGGACTGTGCTTTTGATGCTAAACGGATCTGTCCGTCGGGATTGGAGTGTCGGTCACATCCACTTGCCTCACAGTTCGTCCTTTGGCCAGCCATAGTCTGGCATCTTCCAAAATTAAGTAGAGGCATGGAACGATTACCAAAATAATGGTCGTGGCAAAGACTATCCCAAATCCTAAGGAAATGGCCATGGGAATCAGATAGAAGGCTTGGCTTGAAGTTTCAAGGATAATGGGCGCCAGTCCGCCAAAAGTGGTCATGGTGGTCAATATGATGGGCCGAAATCGTCGGAGACCCGCTTCATGGATGGATTTGTATATGGCATCACCTTCTTTTCGGCGTTTGTTGGCATAGTCTATCATGATCAGGGAATCGTTGACGACCACTCCGGAAAGAGCGATGACGCCCATTAAACTGACCAATGATAGATCATATCCCAATAAAATATGGCCAATGACAGCACCAACAATTCCAAAGGGGATGGCAAGCATCACAATCAAAGGCTGCACATAGCTGCTGAAAGCGATGGCAAGCAAGGAGTAGATCAGCAGCATGGCTATGGCAAAACCGGCCCGCAGCACGCTTGTACTTTCGCGCATATCGGCTTGGCTCCCTTCAAAACTCCAAGTAATTCCTGGGAAATCGGCCCGCAACTGAGGCAATGTCTCTTCCTGTACCTTGGCGATGACCCTTCCCACCGAATTGGCAGGCTCCACGTCCATTCCCACATTTACCACACGTCTGCCATCCCTGCGATTGATGCTCGTGAAGGCTTCCTGTGGTTCAATCTCTACCACGTCCATCAGAGGGACTTCCACGCCGTCCGGGGAACGGATCAAAAAGTTTTCCAGGTTTTTGATGTCCTTCCGTTCGTGCAGGGGCAATTTTACCCGTACTTCAATTTCGTCCATCCCACGCAGTTGGCGCATGGCAAGGGCCCCAAAGAATGCATCCCTGACCTGTCTTCCCACTTCATCCGAAGTAAGCCCAAGATTTCTACCTTGTGGCAATAGCTTAAAATTGTATTGTGTCTTTCCTTTGTTGTAATTATCGGTCACATCGCGGGTATTGGAAAAGGCCCGCATCCGGTCCACAAAGGCAGCACTGGCTTTTTCCAATACATCAATATTGGAATGGCTCAAATCGATACTGATGGCCTGTCGGGCCCCGCCGGGACCACGTTCCGCTTCAAAAGTGATTTGGTCCACCCCCTCGATGTCCCCGATATTGTCGCGCCAAAGGGCGATTACTTCTCCCGCAGTGATGTCCCTTTCGTCTGGGGGAAGCATTACAATTTCAACATCGATAAAATTCTGGCCACGGACATTGGTCTTGATCCCTTCGGCCACCTCATACAGATTATGCTCCTCGAACATGCGTTGGGTGGCCTCGGAGATGTCGTGCGCCACCTTGGCGGCTTGGTCAGGGGTCGTGCCCACGGGCAAACGCACCCCGGCCTCGATTTCATCCGCGGCCACTTCGGGCATCATGATCATTCCCATGTGACCACTATAGCCGTAACCACCAACTACCAGCAAAAGAGTGACGGCAAGGCTAAGGGTGATATATCGGTGTTTTAAGCACAGGTCCAGTAGGGGGCGATACCGTTTTTCCACCAGATTGTCAAACCCTCTGGCGAAGCTTTCTTGCCAGCCCTCCAGTTTCTGCACCCATTTATTTTTGTTCTTTTTCTTTTGTAAATGGCCCAAGTGCGATGGTAGAATAAAAAGGGCTTCGAGCAGGGAGACCGCTAAAATAACAATGACCACGGCAGGCAGAGGCTGCCAAAATTTGCCTGTTTCCCCGGGCATGAAGAGCAGGGGCACAAAGGCAATGATGGTGGTGACGATACTAAAGATAACGGGCAAGGAAACATCCTTGGTCCCAGCAATGGCAGCTTGCATGGGGCTAAGGCCCTTTTGTCGGTATTCGTACACATTTTCCCCCACCACAATGGCGTCGTCCACCACAATTCCGAGCACCACCAAAAAACCGAACATGGAAATCATATTGACGCTGACACCGATCAAGGGCAGAACGATCATCCCTCCAATAAAGGAAACTGTCATACCGATCATGACCCAAAAGGCCAGTCTGTATTCCAAGAACAAGGTCAGAATGATCAATACGATTACAATGGCCAAAATGCCATTTTCCGTGAGCAAAGAAAGTCGTTCTTGATAATCCGCAGCGCGGTTGCTATCAATGCGATGGTTGACACCTGGCGGAAATTGATAGTCTTTTAGGATGTTTTCAACCACTTCCGCAATCTCCAAGGGTGATTGGTCGCCAATCCGGAATATCTGAAGCTCCACATAATTGGCTTGGTTGAACTGGCCATGAAACCCGGTTTCCTCAAAGCCATCCGTAATGGAGGCAATGTCCTTCAGTTGGACTTTAGCCCCGTCCGGAGAGGATACAATGGTGATGTTTCCAAATTCTTCGGCCCATTGTTTCCGTTCTTGCATCCGGAGTAAAATCTCACCGCTCTGGGTCTGAACGGCACCCGCTGGCACGTCGTTGCTGCTCTGTTGGATGATATCGGCCACTTGGCCCAAGGTCAGGTTGTATTTTTGAAGGTTGAGTCGGGGAATTTCCACGCGGGTCTCAAATTCAGGTACATTGTTCAACTCTACCTGTGTGATTTCAGGATTGCTGAGCAGAATGGTCCGCAGGCGTTCCGCGATCTGCCGCAAGGTCCAGATATCGGCATCACCATACAATCCAATTTGAAGTACATCCCTTTGCCGGGATTGCAGGCTCACTTCGGGCCGTTCAATATCATCGGGGAAGGTACGGATGCGGTTGATGGCCTGGTCAATATCCTGAAAGGCCTTCATGCGTTCGGTACCTGCAACGAGTTCAATACTGACCTGCCCAGACCCTTCATTGGCCTGCGCGACAATTTCCTTGATGCCCTGAACGCCGCGAACGGCTTCTTCAACGGGCTGCAATACCCCTTGTTCCACCTCCGCTGGCGACGCTCCCGGATAGGCGACGGAAACTTCCACAAAATCCAACTGGAATTCTGGGAAAACCTCTTTCTGAATCGTGTACATGGTGAACAATCCACCTCCTATCAATACCAGCATCAATAAATTGGTGGCAATGGAATTACGGGCCATATAGGCTATGGCGCCTTCTTTTCGCGGGGATTTGTTTTTGGTTTCCATCTCCTTCATCCTACTCTTTTTCTTCGTTGGTTTCGGTGCGGAGCTCAATGCCGTCCGTAACGGTGCTGAGGTTGGTGGTCACGACCATATCACCTTCGTCCAATCCTTTACTGATATAGGAATGGGTATCATCGGTCAGTACAATTTCCACATCACGGATTTCCAATTTTCCATCTTCCATGACCCAAACGGTTTGGTTGTTTCGGATGTAATCCCTGCTCAGCCGTACCACATCTTTGACGGGGTTCCCTTGGATCTTGACCTCCACAAAGGTTCCTATCATCAATTTGGGCTGTTCCTTCATGGCCTTTGTTGTGGAAAGAGGGTCGGGGACTTTCACCAACACACGGGCCAATCGTGTTTGTCCATCCAAAGCCCCTATCTGTTTGTCCAAATACCCTTCCCTGTAGGTGTTGGGGGGCCATGCGGTTGGATTTTCGATACGGACATGGGAACCTTTGTCGGAATCATTGCTGGAAAAATCCAGCCACTGAAGTTTGGAAACTGGGACCGCAGCGGTGACCCAATAGTGTTCGGTCCCCACTAACCGACCTAGATCATCTCCTTGCGACACTTGGGAACCTTTGGTTACATTCTGGCTGAGGATATGGGCATCAAAAGGAGCGCGAATGGTGGTTCGATCCAAATTGAGTTGCGCTTGGCCCACTGAAGCCTTTGCTGCATTGATAGTGGCTTTTACCGCATTGAGTTGCGGTTTTCTTAGCACCAGTTGTCGTTCTTCTTCGGAAAGGGGGTTATCGCCAAAAAGGGAGTCGTTGCTAATGAGTTCAAGGTCTTGTTCCGCAATTTGTTGGCGTCCCATTTCGGTGGCCAAAGCGGTTTCGGATTGCAAGAGCTCGCTCTTCCTCAATTCAAGCGTGTTTCGATAATCTGATGGGTCTATTTGCAACAATACCTGATTCTTTTTGACAAAACCACCAGGGGAGAATGTGGGGTCCCTTCGAATGATCTGTCCGGATACCAAGGGGCTCAGAATGACATCTTCCACAGGCTGTACGGTTCCGGTAGCGACAATGGTGGGATCAAACGTGCCGTGCTCCACGGGAATCACATCGACCAAAATGGCCGTTTCAATGCTGGCCCCCTCGCTTTGGGCCTCGGGTTCCGTGAAGAAAATAAGCGTTGTGACCAAAACGCCACTTACCAATATGGCCAAACAAATCAATAGTATTTTTTTACTGCTCATACAGTTGTTTTACGTTGCGGTTTTGATTTTCAAGATCTCTGCCTGTTTCAAAACTTCCTGCCAGTGCGCGGTACAATCCGATCCGAAACTGAATGTGTTGGAGTTGTGCCGATACGTAGTCCCTTCGTAATTGCTGTTCTTGATCAAGGCCCACCAATACATCCAAATAGGGGCTGAACCCATTCAAAAACTCAACCCGCAATTGCTTGTTGCTTTTTTCTGCAAGTTCCAATTGCCGCTGAATGTTTTCCAGCCGTTGCTGTTGCATGATGTCCTGTACAAGGGCATTTTCCACTTCTTGAAAGGCAGTCAAAGTAGTTTGTCCATATTGGTAAAGGCGTTGTTGTTTTAGGGCGAGGGTTCGGTCCGCCTCGGCATTCAATTGTCCACCATTGAAGAGGGGTGCCAAAATATTTCCGGCCAAGGAATAGGCCCAATTATCAAAAAGGTTTTCAAAACTGTTCGACCGCAATTGCCCCCTTGCGCTTACGGATATCCTGGGATATTTATTTCGAACAGCCGAGGCCCAATCTTGGTCTGCGGCCAATAGCAGTGCATAGGATTGTTGAAGGTCCGGCCTGCGCCTCACAAGTTCGAGGGGCAAACCGGTTTCTGGTAGTTCAGGTACTTTGGGCAGGTCAATTTCTTTAAAAAATAAGCTGTCCTGGGGTTGTTTTCCCAAGAGTACGGCCAACTGATTTTCCAGGACTTGGACATTTGCGGAAAAGATGATCTGTTGTTCTTTGGTGCTCTCCAACAATTGCCCTTGCCTGAGAATATCAACGGCCCGTATTTGCCCGCCAGTGAATCGAGACCGTATAAGTTTGATGATGGCCTCATTGGTCGCAATCTGACTCTCGGTAATTCTCAATTGTTTTTTAGCGGCAACCAGTTGGTACCAAGTGGAAGTGATCTCAGCGGAGAGCGAAATGGCCGCGGCACGGTAATCGAAAAGGCTTGCCTCGGCCCTGAGTTTTTCGGCCCTGACCGCAGCTCCGATCCTACCCCAGAGGTCCAGCTCGTAATTGGCCAAAAAACCCAACTGGGTATTTTCCCCTCCCACAAAGTCAGGTTCGGGTAAATTAATGGCCGATTGGGCCGATGCACTGATTTCGGGCCATTTATTGGAAGCTTGCCCCTTGACCACGGCTTTTGCGGCCAAAAATTGTTGCCAAGTGGCGGCTAAATCCAAATTGGATTGCAGGGCACTGTCGATCAAAGTATTCAAATTTTCGTCCTCGAAGGCGAGCCACCATTTATCTTGAATGGCTTGAGTTCCGGTTCGGGAGAATTTTTGGGGTTCGTCAATGGGCAGCTCCGTATGTGAAAACCTGGGTGCACAGCCCACCATTAGAACCAGGATAGAGGAGAGGAGCAGTAATGGTTTGTATTTGGTTATTTCGACCAACACGTGTTTAAAAGGAATGGTTTATGTGTTCCTTAAGATAATTTTTTTAGTGAGAAACTATATTAACAAAAACTTAATTGTTTCAAAAACAAGTGGTTTTGAAGTATTTTGAATGGGTTATCGTATAAAATTCGAGATACACCTCTTTTTCGATAAACAATCATATAGTGGTATGGCATTGATATGAAATGGGTGTTTTTTGACATGTTGGGTAGTGGAAAACAGGGCTATTTGAGCGGACGCAGTCTGTCCACCTTGAATAGGGATTTTAGACAGTTGTTTGGGACGACCCCACAAAAGTGGCTGACCAAGAAACGTCTTGAACCGGCCCATTACCAATTGACCGAAAAAAAGAAGAGACCGACCGAGATTTACCTTGAAGTGGGTTTTGAGGACCTGTCACATTTTTACTATGCCTTTAAAAAAAAAATATGGAATTTCACCGGCCCAATTGCTTTGAGCCGAAAACTGAGTTTAAACAGATATGACCCATTGATAATCCAGACTATGATTCAAGAACTCCTTCTAACAGAAACCGATTATGTATATACCTTTTTAAGGATAATCGCTGGGGCCATTATCTTTCCCTATGGGATGCAAAAACTTTTGGGTTGGTTTGATGACTTTGGTGGAGGGGTAGGCCTTAAAGAATCTTTGGCACAATTCTCGGAAAAAGGAATTCCGAGGATTTTGGCATGGTTGGTCATTTTTGGCCAGTCCCTGGGAAGCATGGCCTTGCTTCTTGGCCTTTTCGGCAGAATTGCAGCTATTTCCAATTTTATCATCTTTTCAGGTGCCCTTTTATTTCATTTGAAAGAGGGTTGGACCATGAATTGGAACGGTAAAAAAAGCGGGGAAGGAATTGAATATTTTATTATGTTGCTTTCCATATTGCTAGTCATCGTGGTCAAGGGAAGCGGACCATTCTCGATGGACAATTGGCTGTCAAGCCTATGGTATTGAACTCTGGTCCCTACCACTAATTTGGAATTTCACAATGGTCATCGGACCTGTAGAACAACATTTTAGGCAAGACTGCAATGTTGGGCAAAAGGGAAAACTATGCCCGGTTCCTTTTTAACCAATCAATACCAGATAGTAATGCGGTTTATATTAATTTGATGGCCGACTTTATCCGGACCAGCTCTCCCAGTAACCTTGTTTGTGTCACGGTTTCCGGTACTCCCAATTCTTCGGCCATTCTAGAGACCTCCAAGTTCAAGTTTTCGATTTCCGTTCTTCTGTTATTGAGGATATCCACATAGGTGGAAATCAATTGGCCTTCCGAACGGTGACTGATGAGCATTAGATTTTTCTCTATGGTGTCAACATCAATATCAATTCCTTGGCGGTTTGCCAGTGAAACACATTCTTCAATAACGTTTCGGGCTAGTTGTGCTGCTTCTGAATTTCTGACAAAAATCCCATTATCGGTTTCGAGCAAGGGACAAATGGAATTGAAGGCACAATTGGCGATGACCTTTGTCCATATCTGTCGTGTGATATCAGGTTCGTCATGGAATCTGAAATATTGGGTGTTGATTTTATCAATCAAATCGTCAAGACCGTCATTGGTTCCCTGTAAGTTTCCGACAGGCGATGACGACACGGATTTAAAGGTAACCTCGTTGTCGCCCGTTACTTGACTAGTGGAGAACAAGACACAGCGATATACCTTATCAAACTCTTGATAGGGGCGTTCCACATGGAGTCCGTTTTGGAGGAGTACGATTGAGAAATCACCTTCCTTTTCTTTCAGTTTGTTGGCGATTTCCATATTGGCGAATGCTTTGACGGTAATCAAAACAATCCCATTGATGGTTTGTAGGCCCTTAAATGTTGTTGTCATTATCCTTTGTTGAAATGTGTTGTCCTTTCCAACAACAGTAATGGTTTCTTCAGTGTCGGGTATGTTGTCCACACTGCCCCTTACAAGTACCACCTCTTTATTTTCCTGCTGTAAAAAAACCGCCAGGGCCTTTCCAATGGCTCCTGAACCAACAATGTAAATTTTTTTTTCTTTCATGCTTTTCTTTTCTATAGGATTGCAACTGGTCCGCTTGGAACGCTTAGAGTTATCGGTCCCAATCTTTCCTTTGTTTGCAGCCTGATATTAGGTAAGGACTTATGCCCAACACTTGATACTAAAATCCGTCAATCTTATAATCCGCCCACTGCAGCGATATATTTTTTTTCCCTTGGTATAGGCAATTACGGTCATTCCGGCACGCCTTGCCGCTTCCATCCCCGTTTGGCTATCTTCAATCACAGCACATGCCTGGGGCCTGACCTTCAACTTCTTTGCCGTATTGAGGTATATGGCCGGATGAGGCTTGCCCATGACTTCAAAATCTGCGGAAGATACCAAATCGAACATATCTGAGGTCCCGGTCTTTTTCAAAACCGTAGGAATTATTTTTTCCGGGGCATTGGTCGCCAATCCTATTTTATAGTGATGTGCCTTGAGTTTTTTTATAAAGTCCCTGATGCCTTCGATAACGCAATCTTCGGAACGGATCAATTCCATGACCCTTTGGATGACCATCTCTTCCACCTCAGGGAGCGTTCTTCCTGTTCATGCCAGAACCGAGTGACTTCCTTGGTGGTCATGGATCGGGTAAGCTGGCTCCCTTTTTCCGTCACCAAGACCCCAAGGGAGGAAAATACCTCAAATTCGGCTTGCTTCCAAAGACCCTCACTTTCCACCAACACCCCATCCATATCAAAGATGACCGCTTCTTTGTCCTTTAATATTCGTTCCATGTTCTTCCCATATATGCCGCATCCCAGAAATGGTGTTCCAAATGCGAAGCATGGACAAATGCTTCGGTCATCCTGGACCTTGTCCCGGAAGTGGTACGCTCCGCGGCAAGGTCGCATATCATGATGGCACGTTGCACACTATCGGAAAATTCTTCCCCGCCATAAGTGTCGATCCATCGTTGGTATGGGTTGTTGGCCGTTTGTTGTCCCTTGTAAATGTGGTCGCCCACTTTTTTATAGATCCAAAAGCAAGGTAGGGTGGCGGCCATGGCCACTTCCACAGGCTCCAAGGCGGCCGTGCACTTTAAAAAGTGGGTATAGTGATGGCAAGCCGGTTGTATTATGCCCTTATCCTTTACTCCAAAATCCTCAAAATAGGATTCGTGCAGCGCATTTTCCACTACGATGGCGCCTTCCGCAAAACGGATATAGGACAGGGCATCCCGAATATCAGGGGATCTGGCACCTATCAGTGCAAGTGCCCTGCCAAAATGTTCCAGATAAAGGGAATCTTGGGCCATATAAAATTGAAATTTGCTTTCGGGCAGCGTGCCGTTCGCCAACTCTTGGACAAATGGCATGTTGAGGATGGCTGTATAATTCCTTTCGATTTTTTTCCAGGTCTGTTCACTCCATTTCATTTTTTATCATTCTTAGTGGGTTGAAAAAGTGGTTCAAGGGTCCGTTTCCCTTTCCGGTCCGTACATTTTTTCCACTGTCAATGGCATGGTGCACATAATGTTGGCCAAAATCAACGGCTTCAAGAAGGGTTTTGCCCTGTGCCAAAAAAGCAGCAATGGCCGAAGACAGGGTACATCCCGAACCATGGGTATTGTTTGTTATGATCTTTGGCACTTCAAAGGCATGGCATTGATTTGCCGGGTCGAAAAACAAGGAGGTGATTTTTGGTGTTTTTTGATGTCCCCCTTTCATGAGGATACTTTTGCTCCCCAGTTCCTTGATACGTTCCCTGGCAGTGCGCATTTCTTCCAACGTCTTCACCTTCATATTGGCCAATAGGGATGCCTCGTCCATATTGGGTGTGATTACCGTAGCGATGGGCAACAACTGCTCGACCAGGGCATCGATGGTATCCTTTTCGATAAGGCGGTGCCCGCTGGTGGCCACCATCACCGGGTCGAATACAATGGGTACCGCTTCGTATTTTCTTAAGGTGATCGTAATGCTCCCCACCAATTCAGGGGTGTGCACCATTCCTATTTTAATGGCTGCGGGCATAATATCGTCCATGACCGCTTCAATTTGGTCGGAAATGGCTTCCACGGGAATGGGATAGATCTTTCGCACCCCTTGGGTGTTCTGTACGGGCAGGGCCGTGAGTACTGATGTGGCATAACATCCCAGCGCCGATATGGTTTTGATATCCGCCTGGATTCCGGCTCCCCCGCTCCCGTCAAAACCGGCAATGGCCAATACGGATGGATAGGCATACTTTTTCATGTCAGGATTTCGTTTTTTAGTTCATAGGCTGCTTTTTGTGGCTGGTCGGCACCGCAAATGGCCGATACCACGGCGATACAATCCGCCCCTGCCTGGATAACGGCCTTGGCATTCTTTGCATGTAGATTGCCAATGGCCACCAATGGCTTTTGTGTCAATTGCCGGATTTTCGATATGCCCTCCAGGCCCCATTCCGTCACGGTGTCTTTTTTTGTATCGGTCCTGAATACGGGGCTTATCGCGAGGTAGTCGGACACGGTTGTTTGCGCATTGTCCAGTTGTGTCTGATACTCTATCGAATACCCAATCATCTTTTCCTTGAAATAGGAATCCTGTCTCAAGATTGTGGGAGGGATATCATTGTTCCCCACATGGATTCCGGCAGCATTGATACGGGAGGCTATCTTTGGATTGTCGTTGATGATCAAGGGGACACTATATTTCTCCGTAATCTCCCTTAATTGCTTGGCCCTTTCCAAAAAAAGGGGTTCAGCTAATTGCTTCTCGCGTAATTGGAGAATATCAACACCGCCCTGAATAGCCTGTTCAGCAACCTGTAACAGATTTTTTCCACGACAGGCTTCTTCCGAAATGACCAAATATAATAGGTATGGAAAATGGGAATGTACCTTCACTGTTTTGAAATTCTGATATGATCGTAAAATTCTTTTTCCGAAAGGGTATAGAGCTTATCCAGGAGATGTAGTTGTAGGGTGCCAGGGCCATCGGATTGTTTTTCGGCCAGTTCCCCGGCTATGCCCAACAAGGCCATTGCAGCGGTCACGGCCTCGATTTTATTTTCAGCAACCCCGATAAAAGCACCGATCAACGCAGATGCTGTACAGCCCATTCCGGTCACCTTGGCCATTAACGGATGTCCGTTTTCGATTTGGACACCTTGGGTGCCATCTGTAATAATGTCCGTGGCACCGGATATACAGACCATGGTATTATATGTTGAGCAAATCGTATGGGCTGCCGCGACGGCTTCATCGCTCGCTGCTGTGCTGTCCACCCCTTTGGTGGGATCCCGGTTTGCTTGGGCCAATGCCATGATCTCGGAGGCATTGCCCTTTACCACGGTCGGTTTGAACGCCAACAGTTGTTTGAGGATCTTATCCCTGAACGGGGTAGCCCCGGCACCCACAGGGTCCAGAACCCATGGTCTGTCCAATGCACGGGCGGTCTCGGCAGCCAAAAGCATGGCTTCGGACCAATATTCGTCCAAGGTGCCGATATTGATGACCGTTGCATGTGCCAAAGCGACCATATCGAAGACCTCGGACTTGGCATGGGCCATGATAGGGGATGCGCCGGCCGCCAAAAGCGCATTGGCCGTATTGTTCATCACAACATAGTTGGTGATGTTGTGTACCAGTGGCGATTTTGATTTTATGGATCGGATGTGTTTCCAGAGATTTTTTTCCATGACCATTATTTTGATTCAACTAAAAATGGCCTTAGGAGCAGATTGGAAAACAAAAGGAAAGTCACACCACCAAGTGATGCCTGTTTCGCTTTTCCCTACGTCGGTATGAGCCGTATCAGGTTCCAAGGGACTCTCTCAATTCTTTTCAGAATACCCCTAAAGCTTTTGCGAATATACATAATAATTGTCCAATGGAGTACTTGACATCGAAAGGCACCGATTCCAACCGGGAAATCCAAAGTGCACCCAACCTAGGAATGTTGGGAGGTTGGAAGGGGAATAGCCTTTACGCTAACATGACCTTCAAGATGGCAATGAGGGCATTTATATCGAGAACAGCTTTCGGGCGGAGGCAAGAAAGCAAGTGGTGGGGATGCCATCGATGATATCAATATTGTTGGTGTGCCACAGGTCAGGGGGTGTCAGATCACTCTTCCAAAGGGACAACCGTCAAGGAAAAGTGACCGTCATGGACAACTATCAACTCATTCTTAAAGTCCCAAAGGGACAGTAAGACCAATGCTATGAAAACTTTGATTCTTATTCTTTTATTGGCCTTGGCCAATCCATTGAGCGCACAGGAGGTCTTGGACACCATTTATGCCAACGAGCATAAAAATGTGGCCCTGTTCTTTCCACCACCCATCCGCCAGGGCATGTTGGTGCATCCCATTTTGTATTCACCTATAATAGGGAAATGGAGCAGCATTTTGGATTGTTGCAGGCCAGACCGGGTGCGGATAGCAATCTTTTGGCACTGACCAAGGATGGACGGGCATATTCCTATGTTCTTAAATACGGGAAACAGCTCAACCCATTGAACCGTATTGTTACTTGTTCAGAAAGCATTGGAACCGAGAAATCCATTGTGGTCGGACAGCAACCTACCGAAAGGAAGCTGGACAATATCTCCAAACGTATTACGTATTTTGAAGGCTTTTGTAATTGCCTTATAACGGCCAAGAATGAGCGGTTGACCACTAAAAGAAAAGGGGTGTTGAACTTCAGTTAGTGGGAATGGCGTACCATGGGAATGAAACCTATTTGGTACTGGAAGTGTCCAATAACCCGGAAATTGATCTTGAGGTGGACTACCTAAAGGTTAATAGCGTCAAGGGCAACAAAAAAAGAAAGGCATCGTACCAGCAACTGGAAATGAATCCCATATATAGCTGCCAAGTGCCAATTAAATTCAACAAAGGGGATTCCAAGAGGTTTGTATATGTGCTGCCCAAATTTGTGTTGGGCGTTGGCGAGCTATTGGTATTAGAGCTCCTAGAGGTCAATGGGAGCAAAAAAATTGTACTCAAGCACCGCTGACTGCCCGGTCATCCAATGGTGACTTTTATGCCATGACCACATTCCACTCCATTGGGTCTGACATTCTGCAAGTCTGCCCCCATTACCCAAACCCCTGTCCTTTTTTGGGAAATGGCATAATTTCCAAAGGATTACGGTTGGTATAATGCTTCAATAGATAGTGTAAGTACATAAGAAAGAGGGAAATGAAAAGGTATTCGTTAAAATAGTTGTAGGCTGGGTGCATACTGGGTTGATATACAGTGAATGAAACGATGTAGTTCAAAAAGGTCAAAAGGGAAAAAGAAACTATATATCTTATTTGTGAAAAACACCCAAGGTAGACCCTATGGGATAACAATAGAGGAATTTCCCGGGAACAATATTGAGCCATAATGGGCCATAAAAAGACAAGGGGCAACGAAAACAATCTCGCTTCCCTTGCCAAGGCCGTGAACAGCACAATGGTTATATTAAGGGAACAGCTCAGAATGAAAGCTTGCTTGAGCCTTTTTTCAATGGCCCCAGGGTTGTGGCCAAACGAACCAAAGATGAAGTATATGGACACCCCCAATGTCAAAAACATGGAAACCAGGGTTTCGATGCTGTTTTGGACATTCCCGAAGTTTTCATTGATGCTGGACAACCTTTCATGCAATTCCATTTGCGCAGGTGCCCATAGGCCATTCAGGGATATGAAAAAAAGTAGGTACACCATATAAAACAGTAAGGGCAATCCGGTCAATAGGTAATCCATCTTTCGCCCAACCAAAAAGGTGTTCCGATCACTAAAGCGAAGGCCGGTAACAATGACCATAAGACCAGGGATCAAAATGGCGGTGTTTTCACGAGCTACCATTGCAACGCTAAACCAAAGCACATAGCCTGCCCATTGTCTTTGTAGCAAACAGGTCAGACCGGCAAAAACAAGGCAGTACTGCAAGGGCTCATCATAGCTGTAGATTGGGGGGAAAAAGGCAAAGAGTACCGAAAATGACCCGAAGAAAAACAGGATGTTCAAGATTCCGTTGCCATAACCGGAACCCATTTTCCGGGAGAGCCGAAACAATAAGATGCCAGCTAGGGCCAACAAGCAAAAATTGACCCATACAAAGGCCTTCCCCAGCGTGATCCCCGACCAGTTTGAGGTAGTTTCGATCAGTAGGGTTGTCAATGGTCTGCGGGCAAAGGGTGCGAATTCCTTGTGATAAGTGATCTGGGATGTAAGAAAACCATTGGAAAGAACAGTATTCCTTTCGTTGAGCATGCTGTCAACTTCGCCCAACATATGGATTTCAAAGATAAAGAGGGAAAAGCCTGCACTCAACAGATAGGGAAAGAGGTTCTTGAATCTTTTCAAAGAACGCTCTCCAATAGTTTGGGCATGACCGAAAATCCCAGGGAAATTGTTCTTAAATGGACTCATACGGTAGACTTATGGTCGATCGATCAAATATACAAGTGTCTCATGTAATGGATATCGAATACCTTTTGGTGAATTTAGGGAATCCCTAAGGGATTGTCAAAGAAAAGCTTTGTGAATGGGACGGTTGGTGGAACCACTAAAAGCTGGAAATTTGAATCATTCAATATTTGGTTATAGTGTTCTGGAAATCAGTTTCTTTCCTTTTTGTTGGAAGATGCTCAATTTTTTCCGGTGAGGTTGATATACTTTATCCAGCGTTTCCACCCCATGCTTCATTTCCCGATTCTCGTAATTTCTGAAACAATACCATTTTACGGTTCCGTTTAGATCAAACCAATTTCCATTGAGTGTACAATTGCCCTTGAACTGGAATCAAAATAACAACATTTTATGCGCATGGATTGGATATCCTGTAGGCATGTTTCCACCTTGCGTTTAGGATCGATATTGGTCTGCCTAATGTATATCGCCACGACGTTTTCAGGAAAAGTTTTCACGATGTCCCTATAAATAAAAGGGTCCCTTTGGCTGTCGTCGCCCAAAAGAATGAACTTTAGTTCGGGGTAGAATTCCAAAAGATGCTTAATTTTTTGAAACTTATGGTCATGGCTACCAGATCCCGTAAAGAGAAAATCCCCCAACCCTTGTTTTATTTTTTTCAATTTGATGACAGCCTTCGGAAATTTATGCAGCGTGGTAAACTCATGGATGAGGTTAAATAGGTTCCATTCACTGCTTGAAACATAAAAAAAAGCATTTTGTCCTTCTTTTGTTTTTCTTCCCGCTCGGCTCAATAGGCGATAATGTTCCACAACATCATCAAAAACGTTTCTTTTACTGATGTTCCGTGTAAGGATCACATAGATTTTTTTAAGCGGATTTCCTGAATGGGATACCAAAAAAGTATCGTCAATATCAGAAATCAAACCGTATTCACCAGGGTGGGGCTTTACAAATTCACCTTCTGTTTGGGCTTGGTGGTTGTCATGGTTCACTACCAAGGTAAAGGGGTGCCAACCCGGGTCCAGAGGTTCGGAGTATGGAATGGAAAATCTGAAGTAACCATCTTTGAGTGTTTTTGTGCTAAATTGCTTTCCTGATAAAAGCAATCTGACCGTAGCATTCTCAATAGTTTTGATGGTGAACAATCGGATGACATTAATGGCATGGCGAATGGTCCTATTGTTCAGCAGAAAATCATCTGGGGATTTTTTCCTAAAAACATGCCCTTCAATGATTATTTCCTGTTCATTGGCATATCCATGGTATGACTTGATCTTGATGTGCACTATTGTGAATGTTGGACAAGTAAAGTAGGTAATTCTCAATTTATATGTAATTAAAATGGAGAAAGTTTTGATCGTGGTGAATCCGGTTTCGGGGGGAGTGGATAAAACCGACATCCTGAAAATGGTAAGAAATGCCCTAAAAGGGCATCATCAAATTTATGAATTGGAGACCCAAGGCGAGGGTGACGATGTACGCATCAACGAACAAGTTGAGAATAACAAAATTGACAGGGTATTGGCCATTGGGGGCGACGGTACCATTAAAACCATTATCGAGGCAATTCAGCGTAAATCCATAACCATTGGGATTGTTCCAGCAGGTTCGGCCAATGGGTTTGCAACAGACCTTGGTCTTCCGGAGGCATCGGATGAGGCACTTAGAGTGGCCATAGGGACCAACCGTAAGGCCATTGATGTACTTAGTTTAAACAACATCCTAGGGCTGCATATAAGCGATGTGGGCATCAATGCGGAGCTGATCCAGAAGTATTCCAATAGTGCCGTTCGTGGCTATTTTGGCTATGTTCTCAAAAGTATCCCTACACTAATGGATACAAACCTGCCCTATGACTTTCTGATTAAATGCAATGGAGGGGAATACCGTAGAAGGGCCATCATGGTGGCCTTTGCAAATAGTAGAAAGTACGGCACTGGGGCCTTGGTAAATCCCCAAGGAAGAATTGACGACGGTAAGTTTGAGATCCTTATTTTCAAAAAGTTTGACGTAGTTCAAATTATCAATGCATTACGGGGAACGGCGGAGATGACAACCGACTTTGTGGAAATAATACAGACCGAACATGCTCAGCTGCACAGCGAGACACCCGTTAGTTTTCAGATAGATGGGGAGTACCATAGTTCGCTTCAAGATGTCGAAGTGACGATTATATCCAAAGGGATACATGTGGCCGTTGGAGCCTAGAATCACCAAATATCGTTTATTTGATATTTGAACTTTCAATCGTTGATACAATTGTCAATAATTTGAGCGGTTCACTGAGTATGGGTGACAATTGCCCCTTTCATGCATATACAAAGGAACTTTTATTATTTGTCAATCCAAAGAATTTATACCATCTGTCATTTTCTAACATTCCAATTCTTCCGACTTCATTATTGTTATCCACATTGATCCAATTCATACCCTGAATCAAATTGCACCTGTTTTACATCTCTTCCACCAAACTGTGTTTTGCAAGGGAAAGAAGGTTTGCCTATAAAATCTTCACTACTTAAAAGCCCTTTGTCCAATTGGTAATATACTCCAATAATCCGTAACGAACTTTTCTTGTGACAATATACGTCAATTGCCGTATTGGGTCAATTTCCATTTCCCACTAGGTTTGTGCCACAACCATTTTAACGACCTATATCATGGGAAAATTGAAATTGATCTTGGCCTTTGTAGCACTTTCAACCTTCGCTGCAACTGCCCAACAAAACATAAAATGTGTCAAAGGCGATTGCCAAAACGGATATGGCTTTGCCACAATTTCGGAAGGCAACAAGGAAATTAGCTATCAGGTCGGTTTCCATGAAAATCAGCTTTTGCAGGGAATAGGCAACCAGACCGGCAATTTTGGTAAGTATTGGGGCATGTTCAAAAATGGAAAGAAAAACGGTCTTTTCAGTTATGAGAGCGAAGGGAACATGTATGCCTTTGGGTTGTTTGCGGATGGAAAACGACAAGGACTGCATGTGATCAGGAACAAAACGGGCTACGAGTTCAGGGATTACCAAAATGATGTGCATGTCAGCAACAGTCCGTTGGTCACCACGGGCGTTTCACCATGCGTGATGGGCAAATGCGAAAATGGCAAGGGGGTCAAGGTCAACGGCAACGATGCCGTTTACAGCAATTGGAAAAATGGCAATATGCATGGCATGACCATGCAGTTTTTGATGTCAGGGAAAAAAATTATTTTTTCCGAGTTCGCCGAAGGAATCGTTGAAGGTATCCAAATGATATGGCATTTTGACGGAAGCAGGGAAATCATGCAAATGCAAAAGGGAACCCTGAACGGTCAATACCTGAAAAAGAACCAGAACAATACCCACGAGGCCGCCATCTACAAGGACGGCCAACCAACAACTTCTTTTTAACCCAAACACCCAGTCTTCAAACCAAACAAATCACCATGCGAAATTCCATCTTCTTGGCGTTCTTGTTCGCCCATGTCCTTACCTGGTCGCAACTGACCATTCCACCTAACAATCCCACATCACATCCCAGTTATGCCGCCTTTTTGGAAGCAGGAAGGGTAAACAACCTTAATGCCCGATTGGTATCCGCAGGGGAACTTTTGGAGGTATATCCTGAAAATTCCAAAACCTTTGGCTGGATGGCCAGTGCCCTCTATGGAAACAATAGACCCGATGATGCGGTGATGTTCTCCCAGTGGGCCATGGCCTTTGACAGCTATAACCCGGAGACCGGTTTTTATGGGTTCACCTATGCCGTATTTGCCAATAGGCCAATGGAGGCCAAACTCTTTTTGGAAAACATGCAGGCCGTGGGCCAAGATCAGGCAACCATGCAACGGGACCAACAGGCATTGGGCGATTATGTGAACTCCTTGGCCAAATACCCCCAATTGTCCACAACCGTGCAGATGGCGAATGGATTTCTATCGGACTACAACAACCGGAGCATCACACGGGCAAAGGCCACTTTTGAACATCTGGGCTCCAGTCTAGGGGCCACCTATGAAAATATTGCCCAGAATGCAACCGCCGAAAAAATACTGGCCGATTGGGTAAATGCCGAAAAAGCAGTGGAGGAGGGACTGATCTCTAGGGCACTCTATGTCGATGCCTTGGTTTTTATGGCCCAGTTGTCGGAAAAAGTAAACTTTTCCTTTGGACAAAAATTGGAACCGCATCTCGAAAAAATCGTTTTTGACCGGAAAAACTATTCCCTGCCCTCAAGGTATAGGGCATTTTTAAAATTGGCCCGGGTGCAGGCCGCTTTGAAACGGTGGGACAAGGTATTGTCCTCCAGTAGCTTCATGATTGATCAACTAAAAGGCAAGGCTCCCTCCACGGCCGTGTTGGCAAAAACCTATTTCTATACGGTCATGGCCCTGACCGAGCAGCAAAAATATGACGAGGCAGCCCAAATTGCGGATGGCTACATCAATCTATTGCCCAAGCTGAAATCGCCCGAGTATGTCGCCGAGGCCTATTATGTGTTGATGCGTGCCTACGCCTTCAACAAGGATGTGGAAAAAGGCAGGGCCATACGCCAAAAGGCCCAGGGGTTCCTAAAGATTCCCGGCATGCAAAATCAATCGTATGCCTCCTTTGTGACGAACGGCCTGTCCACCACGGAAAATATTCTTGGCGAAGGGGCTGTGGCCTTAACGGGCAATGCCTATAATGACGGCGTAACATTGGTGGGACTAAAAAAATATGCAGAAGCCGCCCTTCAATTTGAGAAAGCCAAGGAAGAAGAAATCAAGGTATTGGAAGGTTTGTCCACTTTGGCCCAAAGGGGATATTTGGACAAGTTCCAACGGATAAATGGTAATTTGGCGGTCACTTATTATGAGACCCAACAGTTCGATAAGATCTACGACGTCATCGAATCCAACCGATCCTATTCCCTTTTGAACGACAAAAGAAGCAGCGTGGAGCAACTGCCATTGAAAGAGCTTCAGGCCGTGTTGGGAGCCAATGAAGCCTACCTTTCCTTTATCGATGTTTCCAAAGGAAGTACCTACGAGGGTACCTATTTGATGTGTTTGGTGCGCAAGAATGATGTCACCGTAAAATACAATAGATCTGCCGGTGCCTTTACCGATTTGTTGTCGGACGACAAGGAACTCATCGCATTGGAAAAGGAAATGGCCAAAAATGAGTTCCGACAGCCCAACCTGGATTATTTGACGGGGGCCAAGGCAAGAAAAACGGGGATGTTTGGCCAAGGGGAATTCAAATTGATGACCCAGTACCTTCGCAAGCACATGGAGGCCAAAGTGGTGGATGGGCAATATGTGTTCTATCAAAAAGAGAAGATGCCGGACCTGCTCCGCAGATTTTATATCACGTTTGTAGATGGATTGGAGGAGAAATTGCAGGGCATCACCAAGCTCACCATCAGTCCCGAAGGATTGACGGGCACCATTCCTTTTGATGCGTTGATGGATGGTCAGGGCCGCTATCTGGCCGAGCGGTTCGAGATGGGTTACATTCCGAGTGCCTCCTTGCTGTACAGCCTCAGAAAGCAACCCAAAAAGAAGTTTGAAAAGAATGTTTTGGCCTTTGGAGGGGCCACCTACGAGCTACATGCAGCTCCCAAGGCACCTTTAAGTTCCATCGGCGACCTTGAGAAATTGCGATACCGGGTTCGCGAAGACCTGGAAAAAGGTCTGCCCTTGGACTATGCCTTTGCTACCTTTCAAGGAAAAGAACCCATGAGCTTTTTACAGGGAGGAAGAAACGAGGTGATATTAATTCAGAAACAAGTACCGCTTACGGACACTCGTCTTGATCATATGATGACGGAGAATGAACTCAAACGGATGAGTAAAGCCAATGAATTGGGCAAGTATAGGGCACTCCATCTTTCCAGTCATGCCAGTGTGCACCCCTATGTGTTCGATTTGAGTGCCTTTGCCATGACGGTGAAACCTACACCCGTGGATGGGGAAGATGGCATGCTCGTCGTGGGCGAAGTGGAAAAACTGAACCTTCCCATCGATTTTGTAATGCTGAGCGCCTGCCAGACCGCCTTGGGCATTGAGTCGCCAGGCGATGGCATCAAGGGGTTGAACCAAGCCCTTTTCAACGCCGGGGTGAGCAGCACCTTGACCTCCCTGTGGAGCGTGAGCGATTCGGGAACCATGTTTTTGAGCGTGGAACTCTATGACAGGATGTTCAACAAGAACATGGCCACGTCCGCGGCCTTGGCCGAAGTGAAACGCAACTTCATCAAAGGAGTGTATGGCGACCAGACCCACCCTTATTTTTGGGCACCGTTCATCTACACCGGATATTGATAACATCCTGCAAAGACCTATTTCATGCCCCTAAAGGAAAAATTACCGCTAGAGCCCGCTGATATCAAAAAACTCAGGCAACAACTGTTTGCCATGCTGGTATTCCCTGTGGCCGTGATCGGGATGTTCCTGCTGTTCATTTCCTTTGTGTTCAAGGATTTCATGGGCAGTTTTGAAGGGGATGCCGTTGTGCTGTATGTGTTCATCGGGTTCTGTTTATTCTTCTTTGGCATCATCGCCTATATGATCGGAACCACTGCTATCGACCTAAGACGAGGGATAAAACATCGCATCTCGGGAACGATAACGGACAAAAGGCTCAATGTACAGACCACGGGCAGTAGATCGGGAACGGGAGGAAAAACCAGGACCACCAGGCACTATTACCTCTATGTGGATGATGAGGAGTTTTCGGTGGACTATCGGGAATATACCAAAGTAAAGGTAGGGATGCATGTGGTGATGGACAGGGCGCCCAAATCCAAAAAGACCCTTAGCCTTGAAACGATTCCTCAACCCGATACTGAAACTGTCCCCGCTCCAAACAATGAAAGACAGCGTTTTCTGGAAAAGCGGATTCCACATACCCGATACACCCAAAGGGATATTGAGGCCCTCAAAAGAGTCTGGTATGCAGTTTTGAAACGGCGTTTGTTCTTGACCGCCCCGTTTGTTTCCGTGGGTATTTTGTTATTGATAAGCGGTCTTTGGGGGTTTGCGGTATTTCTTTTTCCACTTTGGATGGTGCCCTTGTACCAAGGCTATAAATTCTTTAGGAGCCATAGAAACTATCGGAGGGATACCTTCAGTGCCCATAAAAAAGGAGTGGCGGCCTTGGTGGAGGACAAACTCACCATCACCTCCAACCGAAGGTCCAACTCCAATAGAATACGGACAACGGCTGGAACCTTGGTGGTGAACACCGTGCTGTACGATAAACTTTCGGTGGGGGATGGGATCACCATTTTCAAGACCCAATTTGGGGATGTGCCCCTCAGTCTGTTGACCATGGACCAAGAAGAATGCTATTTGGTATAATACCAAACCGACCAAACCGATGATTTATGATGGGGATTATTTTATTGTTAATCGCATTGATCGGGCCCATGGTGTTGCTTTCCACCTTTCTATACTTCCGCTTTCCCGACGAATCCGTCGGGCGAATGGACCGCTATATTCCACCGTTGACCTCGGCTTTGGCCACTTGGGCGTTTTGCACAGGGTGGCTTTGGTTCTATCTATTCAATCTCTACATCAGTTTGCCCGTATTGGTAGTGGCCGTCGGCTTACAGGGGTACGCCATATCCAAAAATCTGAACCCTAAGCTGCGCCGCATCAATGCCATTTTAATAGGTGCAGCCTGCGGAATGGGCCTGCTCGGCTATTTTTATTTTGATGTCTGACCAGAATGGGCATGGGCATTTTTACGTCAATTGCCGTATTGATTGCCCAAGGGTTCGGGTCTATGTTTGCCCTGATATGAAATAACAAGTCAAACTTAAAAAACAAATGATGAAAATAAGATGTTCGATGGTACTGTTCCTGTTTGCCATCCTTACCATTTCTGCCCAAAATGTGGGTGAAGTGAAAATCAAAACATTGGGCCCCGCCAACCTGAACTACAGAAAGAGTCCCAAAAGGATAGTGATTTCCGATTTTCAGGTGAATTACCAAACGGCCCTCCATCTCAAAGATTCTAAAAAAGGGGGCAAGCTGTGGAGAGGAGGACTCAAGGGCGATGCAAAGGCATCCCTCACCCTGGTGCTGGATGGCCTTGATCCTGATGACCTCCAAAAATTAACGGATCGATTATTTCAGGACTATGTGGCGAATTTGAAATCCAAAGGTTTTGAGATTGCCCCAATTGAAGAACTCTGGAACAACAAGGCGTATGAAAAGAACCGTGAGAAAAGATGGGAACTCACAGCCGGCCAAGGACCTGAAAAGGGGAAGGAATTCGGTACCATCCTCACCAGGCCCACCACCCAGAAGTTTGTGGTCCCGTTCAGGACCATGGGCAAGGATGCAATACCCCTTGCAGGCTTTGCCGATTATGCAGGGAACACGGAAAGCAGGGTAGTGAACCAAAAAACCGATTTCATCTTCAACAAAGTCGTTCTTGTGGTGAATGTTTTTGAGGACAGCCAAAGCGAGGTGTCAAGAACGCTGAACCGTCATGCCGGAAATGCCAGGGTAAAAGCGGAGACAACCTTTGTCATCAGTGAGGAAAGCAGCATCATGTTCGATATGGGCCATTTTGTCCCACGTGGAGGGGTCGAGGTCTCCGGGGTCATGGAACGGCAGAAATTCGATGTGGCCCAAACCCCGGACAGGGACAAATTGGGAACCGATATGGGCGTGCTTCGCGTGTGGAGTGTGGACCATCAGGAAAAGGCCAATTATTCCATTGTAAAGTGTGATCCCAAAAAATATTTGGAAGGTGCCGAAAAAGGGTTGAATGCTTACTTGGATGCCGTGTTGCAAAAACTGGCGGACAAGGCCGATTAAATTTGAAAAAATAAGTACGTACGGCCTAAAAAATTATGCTATTTTTAGAAAATGTCCTCGATAAAACACATTTATACGCTACCGCTTGTTTTTGCATTGATGCTGACCTGTTGCACATCGCTTTCGGCCCAAAGCCTGGAAGAGCAAATTCAGGATTTAAAGGCCGAACTCAAGGAAAAATCGGGCGAGGACAAGGTAATGGCACTGAAAGATATAGGGATGAAGTTTCGTTCCATAGATTATGACAGTGCTTGGTATTATATTGAATTGGCCCATAACGAAGCCGAAAAACAGCAAAATGAATACCTGAAGGCAAGGATGTTGGTATCGTTCGGGATACTCGAGAACGGGAAAGGCAATTCTGACCAAGCGTTAAAATACTACCAAGATGCTTTGCCGGCCATTGAAAGTTCAGAAGACCATTTTGCCATAGGGGCACTTTATACCAATATGTCCAATGCTTACGAAAAAACAGGTGAAGTGGACAAATCGGTCGCGTACCAATTAAATGCACTGAAAGAGTTTGAGGCTTCCCAAGATTCCATTTGGATAGCCGGAAGCCTCAATAATTTGGGCAGTAGATACCAAGCTGTGAATGAATGGGAACTCTCAAAGGACTATTTTCAGAAGGCCCTGGAACTATACCAGCAATTGGGGCATGAATATTACGTGGCACTGACCTATAATAATCTGGCCAGTGTTTATCTGCATTTCAAGGACTACGAAAAAGTCATAGAATACTCCGATAAGTCGTACCGCAGTTTTAATGCATTGGGCGCGCCATTTGAATCAGCGGCACCACTTTATAATTTGGGATATGGGTATCAAGGTCTGAACGAATTGGAGAAAGCGAAGGAATACTTTGCTCAGGCCCTTAAAATACAGCAAGAAAAGGGAGATTGGTATGTGGCCGTCCATCTTAAAAATGACATAGCCAAAACACTCATGATGCAAGGAAAGTTCCAAGAAGCGGAAAATCTGGCATTGGAAGCCTATGACGAAGCATTGGAACATGACCTTGTTTTGGCACAGGTGGAACTGTCGAAGACCCTTTCATCCGTAAGTGAAAGTATGGGAAAGTACAAGGATGCATATGGTTACCTACAAATACATAATGAGGTACTTGACAGTCTGCAAGGTTTGGAAAGGGCCAAAGAAGTGCTCAACTTGAAGGAAAAGTATGAGACCGAGCAAAAGGAGAACGAAATCCTTCGTCAACAGAACGAACTGGTCGAGAGCGAACTGTCCATTAAAAAACGCAACAATATGCTGATCGGCAGTGGAGGGCTGCTCGCAATACTGCTCATTGTAGGATTTGTGATGTTCCGGGAACAGAAGATCAGGACAAAAAACTTGGCCAGGGAAACGGCCCTGGAAAAGGCAATAGCCGAAACCAAAGCCCAGGAGAATCTTAAGGAACAACGCATCCGTATTGCCCGCGACCTGCATGACAATATTGGTTCCCAGCTCACCTATTTGACCTCCATAACCGATTCCGCCAAACGGGGCATCGATAAGGGAGAGGTGTTCCTGATGGAAAAGCTCACCCAAATGAAACAATTTTCCCTGGTGACCATCTCCGAACTGCGGGATACCATTTGGGCCATGAACAAGGACGAAATCAGTCTGGAAGACATCCGGGAACGTACCCAGCAATTGGCCGCTACCGTCCATGAGGCCACGGATGACAAGATCAGGGTGCGCATCGAGGGGAACCCGACCAATAAGGGGCTCAATGCTTTTGTGGGGATGAACCTATTCAGGATCATTCAAGAATCGGTCAACAATGCAGTGAAGCATTCGGGCAGCACCGAAATCGCCGTGACCTTTGCGGAACAGGATGATCAGGTGGAGATTGTAATCGAGGATTTTGGCCAAGGGTTCGATGTCACAAAGGAATCAACAGGAAACGGTCTCCAGATCATGAGAAACCGTGCCGAAAAAGCGGGCATCGATTTTAAACAGACCAGTGTGTCGGGAAAAGGCACCAAGGTGGAGCTAAAGGTGAACGCATAAATCCAAATTCAAAGACAAAGCGATGGGCAAGATCAAGTTGGCAATAGTGGATGACAATACATTTTTGGCAAGGGCCATCCATGAAAAACTTGTCGAATATACTGATTTGGACATCAAATACATGGTGTACAATGGCAGTGAACTTTTGGCCAAGCTGGAAAAGAGCCATAATCTGGATCTTGTGCTCATGGACATTGAAATGCCCATTTTGGACGGGATAGAGACGGTTCATATCATGAAACAAAAATACCCGCACATCAAGGTGCTCATGCTGACCGTTTTTGACAACGATGAGAACATCTTCAATGCCATTCGCGCAGGGGCCGATGGGTACTTGCTCAAGGAAGTAGAAGCGGATAAATTGTATGGTGCCATCAAAGAAACTATTTCTGGAGGTGCGGCCATGAGTCCCTCCATAGCCGTAAAAACACTGAGATTGTTGCGTTATCCTGAAAAACAGGAATCATTGACCGTAAGGGAAGACGTCATCGAATTGAGTGTTCGTGAACAGGAAGTGTTGGAACAACTGGCCGAGGGACTCAGCTATACGGCCATTGCCAACAATCTTTTCCTTTCGCCCAGCACGGTCCGAAAACATATCGAAAACATCTACAAAAAGCTCCAGGTGCACAACAAGCTGGAAGCCGTGCAAAAGGCAAGGAGGCAGAGTTTGATCTAGGTATTTTGGAATTCAATTGGGATTTGATATGCTATCGTGGTGCAAAGGCATTGAAAACCATTGCAAAAGGCATGGATGGGTGATTGGAATATAATAAACTTTCCTACTGTAATAAAAATCTTCCCAATTACACTTCTAAATATAAAGAAACGGTTTGGAAAATAGTGTAGCTTTATTTAATAAACTTGCCTTCTCTCAATTTTTTTTGCAAAATGCTTTCGTTGTGCCTTCGTTTTTTCCAAATCGAGTTTGAAAATCTATTTCAACGGTTTGGGAAACAGTGTATGGCACTAATCATGTGTTGGGAGAGGAGTAAATTCACCAATAACCTTCATGTTGAGGATGGTCAAACTCAAGGAAAAGTTGCGGGCGTAATATTTAATTGATGGTTTTTCTGAATCTGGTACCCAAATCCCTCATTTCAATGTTTTAAAATTGTTTGATGGGTCATTATAACATGTAATATCTCTGTTGTTCAGCCTTCCAAGCTTCAATTTTGGAGGTTATATTCTTCTCGTCACTAAAAAAAATGTGATGAAATTGATATTTGTCAATTCCCCAAAAGATTGTATAAAATAAGATGATCTAGCCTCCGTTTCCTAGTTGATAAATCAGAAAAGTTGTACAATTTTTTGAAATGACTACATAAAATGAATAACCATCGTCCTATTAAAATAAATGAACCCTAAAAGTTTTCGCTTCATGACTTAAAGCTACCTTAAAGTACCTCCGAAAAAATCCATTCAAGTATGTATTGGAGTCCTGGACACCTCAAATAGGGAAGAAGGGACAACAAAGTGAACTGCCTCTATTTTGCTGGCCTGACCCTCCTTTGCCCAATTCCAAACCACTTGAAACCCAAAAATCGAATTGACTTTTTAATCATTGTAAAACCAAAATCAATAAAACCAATGAAAAATCCATTTTACAGGAAACCCTTTACCATCTTCCTCCTCCTATGCACCATCATGGTCAGCGAGGCCATTGCACAATCCAATGACTTGGTGGTCATGATCGACTCCAAGTATTCCCAAAAACAGCAAGTACTGGACAATTTGCCCCTGGGCGCTGCCGTATTTGAGATTGGCATGCAAGGAAACCCGTGGCAACAAATCCGTGAGTATATGGAACAAAACCGTTCCACGATGGCCATCCACCTTTTTGCCAATGCCAGCTACAATGCACTTCAATTGGGGAACACCACCTACGCTTTGGATGAAGTGGAACAAGAACTTGAGCTTCCCATGCTGGAGGGACTCTACCAAGGTAACAACATTCAGCTTTTGATCTACGACTGCAACTTGGGTTCCAATCCAGAAGGGCTTTTGCTGCTCAAACAAATCAGCGATAGGGCATACTTCAACATTGCGGTGCCGACCCATTGTAATTCAATTTTTGGAGGCGACCTGGTATTTGACCATACCACAATGAACCAAATGACAAGCAATTCAATTTTTATTAGATAGTACAACCATGAAACAGATCTCAACAAACTTATTTTCATTTGTATTGTTGTTCCTATTATGTGGGACAGCAATGGCCCAAACGGTGGACATGACCGTAAAGCAGGGGCCCAATGTGGATGTCATGGTAACCGTGGGTGCGGCCAACCTGGACCTTTCCACCTTTGAACAGGACCTGGAACAGGCCATGCACCTCAAAGGCATTCCTTTGGGCAAACTAAGGGTAGAAGCTTTCCAAAGAAGTTCCATATCATCGGACCAAGCCGATGCGAGCGACATTTTCAACAGTTGGAACGTCATGGACTTTAACGGGGCCGAACCACCCAATCCACACAACTACCTGAGTGGAACCGGGTCTGGCACATATACTGGCCCTTACTTTTCATTTGATTCGGCTACCAATCGGATTTTGGCCGATCCCGTGGCAAGAAATGCGGGAAATTCCGGAGTTGCCATGTATGACCCTACGGGAGATGTAGCCGACGGAACCATTTCCGCCACTTTTGGCCTTTCGGGAAATCCATACCAGCATGCCGAGGTAGGATTTATCTTTAGAAAGATAGACAACAATAATTTCTATGCATACCTCATAGATAACCACACCGCTTGTGGTAACCTAACGGGATACGGTGCAGAGGGCACACCGGCGGAGGCCATCTTGATGCGCAAAAATGGGGTGACCTCCATTTTGGCGGTGAATGCCACTGGCGGCACAACAGGAAAACCAGCTAGTTGGAACACCAATAGGGGGGATATGTTCGGGCCTTTTTACAATGGCCAGAGCATCGACTTTAGAATAGAAATGAGTGGCGACAACATCAAAGTATCCCGTAGGGGCGGTGGTGGAAACGCTGGAACCGATTGGATACAGGCCTTCGACATAACCGACACCAACCTCTCCTCCGGAAGCTATGGTTTCTATGTGCATGAGCAACAAAATGCCTATTTCAAGGATATTGAGATAGAAAAATTGGAGCTCCGAGCCTTCAAGGATGTGCTACGTGAGCCACAATGGAGGAACAGTGCCCTTAGGTTCAACGTAAACCTTGATGATGCCGAAGTGGCCGATTTTGATGTGGATACCGACCTTTCCGAAATATTGATGCGTACCATCAATGAGGACATCCATTATATTGGATGGGGAACCAATGCCAACCAGACCCAGTTCGATCGTTTTATAGCCCAGAACAACAGTCAGGGAACCTTTGTCAACAGGAGCAATGGCAGCTGGTCATCGTGGATCGATGACATAGCCCAATACATCTATGAGCAGTATCAATTTGGCACCGTCACCGCCGGTGAATTTTTCATAGCGGGCACTTCTGTGGAAATTGACGTAGATCCAGCCCAGTTGAAAAACAATACCGCCAATGCCAGCTACCCAAGCGGGCGATGGAAAATAACCCATGATGAGACCCATTTCGCCAACAACACTGGTAAAGTTTCCTGGAACGGCCTTTATTTGGAGGATGTGCCCGAGTTTTACGAAAAGACCGGAAAATATACCTTCACCTTTGAAGACCTGCCCACTGCGCCCACAACCCTATACTTTCACCGTAAGCCCGTGGCCAGTTTTACCTATAGCGGGGATACCGGGTTCATAAACGACACGTCCTACGATTTGGACGGAGGTACCAACAATGGGATAGCCCAGACCGAATGGCAATGGAAATCTGTGGATGCAGTCTCGACCAACGATTGGAACACAGGTATGTTTGACAAGAATGCCGTTCCCGAAGGCCAATACTTGGTTATGTTAAGGGTACAGGACCATCAAGGCACCTGGAGCAAGCCATCCAGTATCTACGTGGAGAAAACATCAGGTTCAGGGGGGACCGAGGACTTGCCCATTGCACAGTTCAACATCCTCCCCGACATGCTCAACACCTATTCCGGGAACATGGCCATCGCCGTTGAGGACAACTCTGTGGACCCTTACGGAAGGACCTTGTCCACACAGGAATGGATCGTTACACAACGCACCTATGATTCCGAAGGGAACCCGACCAACACGCAAATTTACAGTGGTGGCACCCCTATGACCGATTTTTCGGCCTACAATAACAAATCAGCCGATTACATTATCAGTCTAAGGACGCAGACCGATTCAGGCGTATGGTCACTTCCATTTTACCGCACATTGACCATCGTTGATGACAATATCGCTCCAACAGTAACGGCCAACCCATCCAACGGAAACCTGGATACGACCGATGACATTCTTCTCGTGTTTCAAGATGAAAATGGAGGCAGTGGCTTCGACGTACAACGCTTTGCTAAAGTACAAAGTGCCACACCACCCGCAACGGGCAATGCCGCCTGGACCTCTTGGAGCAACAGTCAGTCCAAGACAACCTCATTCGCTTCAGGTGGATCGGGCTGGTACATCCATGCCGAGGTAAAGGACAATGCCGGAAATGTTGGGACAACAAGTTTTGGACCTTACACTGTCACCTTGGTGGTCAGTGCAGATGATGACCTTGCCATCTTGGACGAGGATACCACATCCAACCCCATAGATGTACTGTTCAATGATGTGTATGACACTGCATTTACCCCAACGGTCACCATAACCGTGCAGGGAACAAAAGGGAATGCCGTAGTGAACGGAAGCAACCAAGTGGTCTATACACCTAACGCAAATGCAAATGGAACGGACACCGTCACATACGAACTGGATGACCAGGGGCAAAAAGTAACAGCTAATATCACCCTGTCCATTCTGCCAAAGGATGACTTGCCCGTTTCCAATACAGATTCGTTCAATCTGGATGAAAATGGGACCCTCAACGAGGATGTCTCCACCAACGATGTAGAGATTGATGGAGATGAGGTGATTTACTATCTTATCGATGGGCCTTCCCATGCCGCTTCGTTCACCTTCGACCCAGATGGGACCTTTACCTATGAGCATGACGGTAGCGAAACCACATCCGATAGTTTTACCTACAATTTTGAGGATGCCGTATCATTTTCCCAGACCGTGACCGTTACGCTTACCATCAATCCAATGAACGATATCCCAGAAGGTGGAAACATTACTGTGGAGGTAATACAGGATTTGGGATATGCCTTTTCAGTAGGAGATTTTACCTTCAACGATGTGGATTCAGGTGATGGATTTAATGGGATACAGATCATTTCCCTTCCCGCTAAAGGCGCATTTACCTATAATGGAAACCCAGTTTCCCTCAATGACATGATCGATGACATTGCCCTTCTGGCCTATACTACCGAAGAAGGTGAATATGGTGAAAACTATGCCTCTTTTTCGTTCAAGGTGAAGGATGGTTCCGATGCATTGAGCAATGACACCTATTCCGCAACCATCACAGCCGCACAGGATACCGATGGTGATGGGATACCCGATGATGAGGATGGGGACGATGATAACGACGGAACCCCCGACGATGAGGACGACTTCCCGAAAGACCCTTCCGAGGACACCGATACCGATGGTGACGGGACAGGGGACAACGCCGATGACGATGACGACAACGATGGCACCCCCGACGATGGGGACGACTTCCCGAAAGACCCTTCCGAGGATACCGATACCGATGGTGACGGGACAGGGGACAATGCCGATGACGATGACGACAACGATGGCACCCCCGACGATGGGGACGACTTCCCGAAAGACCCCTCCGAGGATACCGATACCGATGGTGACGGGACTGGGGACAATGCCGATGACGATGACGACAACGATGGCACCCCCGACAATCAGGATGATTTCCCGAAAGACCCCTCCGAGGATACCGATACCGACGGTGACGGAACAGGTGACAATGCCGATGACGACGATGACAACGATGGCACCCCCGACGATCAGGACGATTTCCCGAAAGACCCTTCAGAGGATACCGATACCGATGGTGACGGGACAGGGGACAACGCAGATGACGATGACGACAACGATGGCACCCCCGACGATGGGGACGACTTCCCGAAAGACCCTTCAGAGGACTCTGATATAGATGGTGATGGAATTGGCGACAATGCCGATGATGATGACAATAATGATGGCGTGACCGATACCGACACCGATGGCGATGGTCTTGGGGATGAAGTTGACAATGATGATGACAATGACGGTATTCCCGATGATGAGGATGACTTCCCCACTGATGCCAATGAAGGTGCCGACACCGACGGTGATGGGATTGGGGACAATGCCGATACCGATGATGATGGCGATGGATATTCCGACGATATCGAAGAGGCAGAAGGAACCAATCCAAAAGATTCCAACAGCACCCCATTGGACACCGATGGTGATGGTGTGCCCGATAGCATGGACGACGACGATGACAACGATGGCGTTTTGGACGGTGATGATTCCTTCCCGACCAGCGATGAGCCCAGACTCGTTCCTGCACAGGCCTTTACACCCAACGGGGACGGCAACAACGATGCATGGGTCATCCCGGGCATAGACAATTATCCCAACAACAAGGTTTCCGTTTACAACCGATGGGGGCATGAGGTCTTTGCCACAAGGTCGTACAAGAACGATTGGGAAGGCTTCTACAAAAGCAGGAACGAAAAGCTTCCTGCAGGCTCCTATCTCTATATCATCGATTTGGGAGATGGCAATGCCCCTTTGCAAGGCTGGATTTTCATCAATTACTAAAAACGACAAAAAACAGAATCAAAGACATGAATATCATACATAAAATACAGATTTTGATAGTTGCCATGGTACTCTGTTCCACCGTAAGTGGCCAACAGGATCCCAACTATACCTTCTATAGGTACAACATGAACATCTACAACCCTGCCTTTGCTGGCAGTTCCGAAGCAGCGGAGTTCTCCTTGGGGGTTCGGAGCCAATGGGCGGGGGTGGAAGGTGCCCCGGAGAGCCAGAGTGCCATCTTTGGCATGCCCGTCGGGAGAAACCTGGGCCTTGGCGTGTCCGTCCTCAATGACCGGACGTTCATTGAGCAACAGACCTGGATGGCCATTGACATCTCCTATCACATCCAATTGGACGGGGACCATCAACTGTACTTTGGCCTTAAGGGAAGTGCCAACTCCTATGATGCCAACACCAATGGTCTGATCACCTATGGTGTGGGACAGGATGGCTCGCTAATGGACTATGAGAGCAGGTTCACCCCCAATGTCGGTGCCGGAGTATACCTGAAGCACGATAGGTACTTTGCATCACTATCAGTACCCAAGTTGTTGACACCCGATCGTCTTCAGGAACGCGACGGCAATGCCTATCTGGGCGTGGACCGCATGCATGCTTATCTGAGCGGCGGGTACACCTTTCTGTTGGGAAGGACATTGGACCTGAAGACCATGGGCATGCTCCGCTACGTGGATGCTTCACCTGTATCGGTAGAGTTGACAGGGATGTTGGATTTTGGGGAGCGTTTTGAATTTGGTGCCAGTTATCGTCACGACGAGAGCATCAGCGGATTGTTCCTTTTCAACATTAGCCATGGCTTGAATCTGGGCTATGCCTATGAAACCTCCATCCAAAATTCCATCGATGGGTTGGACAACAATACCCACGAACTGTTCATGAGGTTACAATTATGATTTGATTATAAAGCATCTTTTTGCCATACATTAAAAACGTCCCTTAACCAAGGGACGTTTTTTTTCGCGTTTGGTCAAGCCCCCGGGTCTTTAACGAGATTGGATGCCCATACATAGGTGGGGTTCCATTGGAACCGAAGATCTCTTGGTATCTAAAGCATTGTAGTGCAAGTGTGGCACGCAATTTTTTAGACAACAATATGGCTCCCTTCATTTGGTTATTATCCATAAGAGAGATTCTGGACAAAACTTACTCGAAATCGAACTTAAAATTCGAAACCGAAGAAAATGAAGCTATTGGGACCAAAGAGGACGAGCCGGATGGTTGAGGCCACCAAAGAAAGGAAAATTTATGCCATCCAATATTTGGTTGTAGGGTATTGAAAATCAATGTCTTATGTTTCAAGGTCAGATGCTCAATTTTTTCCGGCGAGAGAGAGGTAGATTATATCCGGCGTTTCCTCTGCTGCCAATATTGGGTTTGTCCCATGTTTTGGCAATCCGCCCGCCTGCCAGACCTTTTTGGGTGGTCAAGGATTCAAATACCTTTTCATCGGCTGCTATGATGACCAATCGTTTGGAAGTTTTTAGTCATGCCCATTTTTCAGACTTGGATGAAGTTGTGGTGCCATTTTCTTTGAAATGATACAGGTCATTTCATGAGGTGTTCAATTTTAGGATATTTATGTTCCTTATTCGGGACTATGGATTTTCAAATCAATACTGATGGAAAATTATATCAAAACCTTTGACACAATAACTATCGATGATGTCCCCATTGTTGGCGGCAAGAATGCATCGTTGGGGGAAATGTTCCAAAAACTGACCTCCAAAGGAATCAAAGTACCTGACGGTTATGCGACCACTGCCTCGGCTTATTGGCATTTTTTGGATGACAATCACATAAGAAGCCAACTCTTCGGAACTTTGGGCCAATTGGATCGGAAGGATTTTTCAAACCTACATGAGGTGGGTGCCCAAGCACGTGGGTTGATTCTTAAGGCCACATTTCCCAAGGCCATCAAAAAGGCAGTGGAAGAAGGGTACGATGCCTTGACGGAAAAATACAGGGGAGAACTGTCGCTTGCCGTGCGCAGCAGTGCCACGGCCGAAGATCTCCCCAACGCCAGTTTTGCAGGGCAACAAGAAACCTATCTCAATGTAAAGGGAAAAGATGAACTGATTGCAGCATGTCAAAAATGTTATGCCTCCCTCTTTACAGATCGTGCCATAAAATATCGGGAGGACAACCATTTCGACCACTCCAAAGTGGCACTTTCTATCGGAATACAGTTGATGGTGCGCTCCGATCTGGCCTGTTCGGGAGTAAACTTTACCCTTGACCCGGATACCGGTTTTGAAAAAGTGGTGTTGGTCTCCAGCAGTTGGGGGCTTGGCGAGAATATTGTCCAGGGAGCTGTAAATCCCGATGAACATTATGTCTTCAAACCCAGTTTGGAGAAGGGATACCGACAGCCCATTATCTCACGGAAGTTGGGCAGCAAGCGAAAGACCATGGTTTATGATACATCGGTCAGCGGTACTGTGAACCTTGATACCAATGCTGAACGGCAGCAACAGTATGTATTAAGCGATGAAGAAGTACTGAAGTTGGCCCGGTGGTCCGTGATCATCGAGCAACACTACGGCAGGCCCATGGATATTGAATGGGCCAAGGACGGGCAGACCAATGAACTGTTTATTGTACAGGCTCGGCCTGAGACCGTTTGGAGCATGAAAAAGGACAGGTTGAAGATCACGACCTATTCCTTGTTGGAAAAGGGAAGGGAAATTACCAAAGGAATGGGATTGGGTAACAGGATTTCGGCGGGTAGGGCCAGGATCCTTCACAGCCCGAAAGAGTCTGATAAATTGCTGGAGGGTGAGATATTGGTCACAGAAAGGACCGACCCCGATTGGGACCCCATCCTTAAAAAGGCCGGGGGAATCATTACCGATCAAGGGGGGCGTACCAGCCATGCGGCCATTGTTGCCCGTGAAATGGGGGCAGCTGCCATAGTGGGTACCCTGAATGCGACAAAATTGATCAAGGACGGGCAGGAAATCACCCTATCCTGTGCCGAGGGTGATGCGGGCATCGTTTATGATGGAATCCTCGAATGGGACGAAAAAGAAGTGGATACTTCAAATCTCAGAAAACCCAGGACACAGCCCATGCTCATCTTGGCCGATCCCGACCAGGCGTTCAAACTATCCTATTACCCTGCCGAGGGGGTGGGGTTGATGCGGCTGGAATTTGTGATCAACAATGCGATCCAAATCCATCCCATGGCCCTGAAGCATTTTGACACCTTGAAGGACGTATCGGCAAAAAGGGAAATAGAAAGGCTTACCCACCATTTTCCGGACAAAGCCAATTATTTCGTGCACAAACTTGCAGAGGGAGTGGCCACCATCGCTGCCGCATTTTATCCGAAGGATGTCATTGTGCGGACCAGTGATTTCAAAACGAACGAATATGCCAACCTTATCGGTGGACGGGAATTTGAGCCGATAGAGGCCAACCCGATGATCGGGTTTCGGGGGGCATCACGCTATTATCATCCCAAATATCAGGAAGCCTTTGAACTGGAATGTAGGGCCATGAAAATGGTTAGGGAGGAGATGGGGTTCGAAAATGTAAAGGTCATGATCCCCTTTTGTCGCACCTTGAAAGAGGCCAAAAAGGTAGTCGATCTAATGGCTACATACGGATTGGGACGTGGGGAGAATGGCCTTCAGCTGTACATGATGGTGGAGATACCCAACAATGTTGTCCTGGCAGAGGAATTTGCCCAGTACTTTGATGGGTTTTCCATCGGTTCCAATGATCTGACCCAGCTGACCTTGGGGGTGGACAGGGACTCTGGCCTGTTGAGCGATATTTTTGATATCAATGATCCCGGGATCAAGAAAATGTTGGCCATGGTTCTTGCCTCGGCCAAAAGGACCCATACCAAGATCGGGCTGTGCGGGCAGGCCCCAAGCGATTACCCTGAATTTGCACATTTTTTGGTCGAGAATGGGATCGATTCCATTTCCTTCAACCCCGATGCTTTGATCAATGGTATCAGGAACATCAACATAGCCGAGGAAAGGAAAGTGACTTTTGGAATGGCGGCTAGCAGCAATTGAAAATGGACGCTTTAAATTTCGGCTATAGCCCAAGGGAACCTGGAGAAAAGCCATGCCATGGCGTTTGGCCTAAAGGTGTCCTAAGGACAGAGCAAGCCTGATTTCCCTGCAGCATGGATTTTATCAAAAGATGGGATAATGATCTCGGTCATCGTTCGGTACCATTCCATGTTTTACCTTGGTGACCATATCCAAAAACACTTTGTTATGAAAAAAATAGTGTTGCCGACCGACTTTTCCCAAAATGCCAAAAACGCAATCAGCTATGCCTTGCAATTGTTTGCCGAAACGGATTGTACATTATACCTGTTCCATACCTATGCAGTGCCTATCTATTACAGTTCGGAATATCAGACCATCAATCCTTATTTGACCGATTTGATGGAGCAATACCACAACGAAAGTATGGCCCAGTTGGAACGCTTGAAGGCAGAACTCGAAACCACATATCCCAACCCAAGGCATAGCTATGTGGTCAAGGCCTTATATGGGGACCCCATCGAGGAGTTGCGCGAATTTGTGCAAGACGAGCAGGTGGACTTGGTGGTCATGGGCACAAAAGGGGCTACTGGGGCTAGGGAATTGTTATTTGGAAGCAATACGGTCAGGGCCATTAAAAAAGCGAAATGCCCCTTGATCGCAGTCCCGGAACAATTTAGGTACGAAGTGCCCAAGGAAATTCTGTTTCCCACCGATTATGAGGTGCCTTTCAATACAATCCTTTTGCAGGAACTGTTGTCCTTGTCCAAGATCCATCAGGGCTGTATCAATATACTGCATATCGCCACGGGATACGAGCTGAATGAGGTCCAGAAAGGAAATTTGGAGGAACTTCGGGGCATCCTGAAACCCTTTGCCCACCTTTTTCACGAAACGGAGATCAACGATGTCATTGAGGGCATCAATGAATTTCAGTTAAAGCAAAAAATGAACCTATTGGTAATGGTCATGCACAAACATACGTTTTTGGAGAGCTTGTTCATAAAGCCGGTGATTCGAAAAATGGGATTGCATATCCACATTCCGTTCATGGTCTTACCCTATGTGAATCGAAAGTAGGACTCGCGTGGGGTTGCCCTGTGCATTCATTTACGGGCGCTGATTCCATTATTGGAGCACTTGGAGCGTTTGGTATTGCTGGCTTTGGCCCATGGTCCATTTTGTCCATTGCATCGATCGGGAAGAGAAGGGCAACGAACTTTCGGCACGGAACAGGCGTAGGGAATGACGGCTTGAATGATAACTTTTGAAATAGACTGGCAAATGCAACTCTCCAAAAATGCACTTCAACTCCTTGAGTCCCGGTACTTGCGGCGGAACCGTACAGGAAAGCTCATGGAAACACCGGATGCCATGTTCAAAAGGGTGGCTCGACACATCGCCAGTATGGAAGCAAGACATAAGGATAAATGGGCAGAACACTTTTATGACACCATGTCCCAGTTACTTTTTCTGCCCAACTCACCCACTTTGATGCATGCTGGCCTTCCCCATGGTCAATTGAGTGCCTGCTTTGTCTTGCCGGTGGAGGATAACCTCAAGAGCATATTTACCACTATGGCGCATATGGCAATGATCCATCAGCAGGGTGGGGGTACAGGGTTTAATTTTTCCGGCCTACGGCCCATGGGGGAAATTGTCTCCTCATCCGGAAGGCAGGCTTCTGGCCCATTGGCCTTTATGGAACTGTACGATACCGCTACGGAAAAGGTAAGACAGGGTGCCCGGCGAAGTGGTGCAAACATGGCCGTTCTCAACGTGGACCACCCCGATATTGAGGCATTTGTCAAAGCTAAATCCAAGGGAACCATACTACGGAACTTTAATCTTTCAGTAGGTGTCAGTGATGCCTTTATGACTGCTATGGAAAACAATAGCAAATGGGAGCTTCTGGACCCTAGGACAGCCAAGAGGATCAAATCGATTTCAGCAAGGCGACTTTGGGACCAAATTGTAGGGCAGGCATGGTCGAACGGAGACCCGGGGCTATTGTTCCTGGATGCCATCAATAGGGATAATCCACTGCCCAAAATGGAACGGATCCAGTGTACCAATCCTTGTGGTGAGGTTCCCCTTGCCGCTTATGGCAGCTGTAATCTGGGTTCCCTCAATCTGGCCAAAATGGTACGTGACGAGAACGGAAAAAAACAGGTGGATTGGGATCTTTTGGAACATACCATCGCCATTGCCATGCGTTTTTTGGACAATGTCCTATCGGTCAATACCTATGTGATCCCCGAAATAGCCGAAAGGACCATGGCCGATCGAAAGGTGGGCTTAGGGGTCATGGGCTGGGCAGAGTTGTTGATCCTTTTGGAAATCCCCTATGCCTCTGACCAGGCCGTCGAGCTAGGGGAAAGGCTCATGGAATTCATTGGATCCAAAAGTAAAGAGACCTCCCAGTCCCTGGCCAAAGAACGCGGGGTCTTCCCCAATTGGGAATCGAGCCTATATTATCCCGATAGACCCATGAGGAATGCCACCTGCAATAGTATAGCGCCCACAGGCAGCATTTCGATAATCGCGGATACGTCCTATTCCATAGAACCCTTGTATGCCCTGGCCTACCAACGAGTGGGCGTTCTGAACGGTAGGGTGCAAAATGAAATCAATTCCGTGGTCGTATCGCATTTGCGGAGAAGTGGATTATGGTCCCGCTCCCTTCAAGCCCTAGTCCGTGATACAGGGAGTATACAAGAGGCTGCTGGGTTACCCAATGAGTTGCGTAATTTGTTACTTACCAGCATGGAAATACCTTGGCGGTACCATTTGCGCCATCAACAGGCCTTTCAGAAATATACGGACAATGCCGTGGCAAAGACGGTCAACCTTTCCAGTACGGCATCGAAGGAAACCGTCTCTGAGATCTATAGTACTGCTTGGCATTATGGCCTTAAGGGCATAACGGTATATCGTGATGGGAGTAGGGCCGACCAGACGCTACAGGCTTGTCGGTTGAACAAGCTTTCTGGATGTTGATAGGGTTCATTGTCAATGTAGAGGTTCCAAAAATCTGGGAAGTAAGCCCATTCATTGAAGATAACCTTCCTGTAAGTCTTAATCCGAAGAAGGGTTATTTTTGATACACTTACGTATAGCGGCCATAAATTCACCGATATCCGTAGGCTTCACGATATAATCACAGGCACCCAGGTCCAATCCTTTCTTTAGATCACTTTTTTCGCTCTTTGCGGTATAAAGTAACATGGGGATGGAGTGTAGGGTCGGATGTTCCTTTAATTTTTGCAGTAATTCCAGTCCATTCCATTCGGGCATCACAATATCGCAAATGATAAGGTCGGGTTGTAAGTCGCATGCTTTTTCGAACCCTTCCCGCCCATTGATGGCCGTAAAGATGGTATATCCCTCCGATTCCAAGAGTTCGGCTGTAATACCCAAAAAATCCAAGTTGTCCTCGACCAGAAGAATAGAAGGCATGATTGAAATTAACACTAAATATTCATGCAATGTACTAATATTCAATTATATAAGAATAATCTGTTCAAGAAATAGACCAAAGGGATATACCATTGCGGTGTACTTCGAGAGTTTCTTTAGGCCTGGAACAAACTGTTGAAGGATAAGGATATGAGGTGCCATCGGATATCCGATAGCGGTTATTAGGTGCTGCCCATCCCTATGTTGTGCGCAATTAGGACTCCCAGACCTTGTTGAAACATTTAATCTTAAGCGTCGTCATACAATAAAAATACAAAATGAATATAATCAGAAATCTTACTTTAATTATTCCAGTTTTATGTATTGTCTCTTGTGGTTCTAATTCGAAGAAATCCCAATTAGCAAACGTAAATGTTGTCTTTCAAGAAGACTCTATCAGATTTACAGAGCCACAAAAAGATTTTATTCGTGAATTAATAATTAATTCTGAAGCTGAAGTTCGGAACCTTTTACCAAAACTACCAGATAGTATAAAAGTTATTGTAGAAAATGTGGATTGGGATTTGGATATTGTTGGCGGTGTAACAGGAAGGACTGAAACAAATTCTCCTCCTCTTGTCATGGTTCAAATATCAAACAACTATCAGGAAGGAATAATTGATTCGGTGCATTCTGGTTTAAAGGCTACCATTTTTCACGAATTTCATCACTTGTCCCGTGGCTGGGCTATTCAAGACAATAAATTTAGCTATGGAATCCCGAATGCAATGGTAAATGAAGGATTGGCGGTTGGATTTACAGAAATCTATACAGGAAACATAAGTGAAGTAAATGCCTATACTGATGAAGCGGATAATTGGGTAAGGGAAATTTTGGAGTTGCCGCTCGACGCAAATTACTCTGACTGGGTAATGGGGGAACACCCTGATGGTAGAACCTATATTGGTTATCGAACTGGAAATTTTTTAATCAGAAAAGCAATGGCTAAGTCTGGCAAAAACATTTTAGAACTAAGTGAGCTTATGCCGGACGAGATAATAAAACTGGCTGGCTACTAATGCCTCATAAAACGGCATACAACATTGTATGAATGGCATTAAAATGCCCTTTATACTAACCGTTATCATTCCTTTTTCCGAGGAGCTCCTCAAGATCAGTTTGGTCCACGACCTCTTTTTCCAAAAGGAGTCGGGCCAGTTTTTCCAGTTCCTCCCGGTGCTCCAACAACAGGTTTTTGGTTCGATCATAGGCACTGGATACCAGGATCCTGACCTCCTTGTCTATCAATTTTGCCATCTCCTCGCTATAGGGTTTGGTCAGTGTTTGTTCGGTCTGGCCTGTGGAATCATAATAGCTGATGGGCCCTATCTCATTGTCCAGTCCATAATAGGAGACCATAATATAGGCCTGTTTGGTCACCTTTTCCAAGTCGTCCAGTGCACCGGATGACGGTTCCCCAAAGATGATTTCCTCTGCCGCCCGCCCACCAAGTGATGCACAGATTTGGTCCAGGAACTGTGACTTGGTGACAATTTGCCGTTCTTCCGGCAAGTACCATGCTGCACCCAATGATTTTCCCCTGGGAATGATCGATATTTTCATGAGGGAGTCCACATGTTCCAGATACCAACTGGCCACGGCATGGCCCGCCTCATGATGGGCCACGATTTCTTTTTCTTTTGGTGAAATGATTTTATTCCTGCGCTCCATTCCACCAATGACCCGGTCCCGAGCAGCCATGAAATCTTCCTGTTCCACCACTTCTTTTTTCTTTCGGGCCGCGATGAGGGCGGCCTCGTTACAGATATTGGCGATATCCGCCCCTGAAAATCCGGGACTCAGCTTGGCCAACAATCCCACATCCACGTTTTTGGAGAGTTTCAAAGGCCGCAAATGAACCGCAAAGATCTCCCCACGTTCGAATTGATCGGGAAGTTCCAAATAGATATGACGATCAAACCTACCCGGACGCAAAAGGGCTTTGTCGAGTACATCGGGACGGTTGGTGGCGGCAAGTACGATAACCCCGGTGTTTTCCCCAAAACCATCCAACTCCGTGAGCAATTGGTTCAAGGTGCTCTCACGCTCATCATTGGCCTGGAAGGCGTTGATCTTTCCCCGGGATCGGCCCACAGCATCGATCTCATCAATAAAAATGATACTCGGGGCTTTGTCCTTGGCCCTTTTAAAAAGATCTCGTACCCGTGAGGCACCCACACCGACGAACATCTCCACGAATTCAGAACCGGACATGGAGAAAAAGGGGACGCCCGCCTCACCGGCCACAGCTTTGGCCATAAGGGTCTTTCCGGTCCCCGGAGGTCCCACCAGGAGGACGCCCTTGGGAATTTTGGCCCCCAATTTGGTGTAGCCTGCTGGGCTTTTAAGAAAATCAACGACTTCCATGACCTCGGCTTTTGCCTCTTTGAGTCCGGCAATATCGGCAAAGGTCACCGTGCTCTTGCCTCCCTTTTCTGCTATTTTGGCCGTTGATTTTCCAAAGCCGAGAAACGGATTCCCGTCTTTTCCGCTTCCCATTCTTCTGAGCATATACCCCCAGAAGATGACAATGATGATCAAGGGCAATAGCCAAGAGAATAGGGTCGTCCAATGGGTCCGGTTCTCATATCGAATGTCGATCTTGTCCAGAGTGGGATTGTCCTTTTCCGCCTGTTGTACCTTGTTCTCAAAGTTTTCAATGGAACCTATCTGGATGTAAAAGGTTGGATCAGTTTCAGGGGCCAGGAAACGGTTTCGAACCTTCTTGGTCCCGGAGCCTTCCAGCGAATCTTTTTTGACATAGATCTCGGCCGTTTCCTTGTTGACTACCACGATCCGTTCAACCCGATTTTTGCTGAGTAAGGTCTCCTCGAACTCCATCCAGCCAATTTCCTTTGGGCCGCCCGAACGATTGAACAGAATCGTCATGACCAATAACATCACCACCAACAACCAGTTGAACCAGTTGATGCCATATTCCCCGGAAGGTGATTTTGGGGTGTTGTCCATTTTTGGGTTTTCCTTTGGGTCCATTTTTTGCTCTTAGCGCTGTTGATATAGGGAATGCATCAACCAAAGCTAGCTTGCCGCAAGGATGTTCCAAATGATACAAATCATGCTTTGGGAACTTATGATACAAAAACTTGCCTCACGCTCCTATCGGCTTTTAAATAAGGGAAAGGGCCACGGACAGGACATGGAATTGGGTTGTATGGGGTCGATAAAACCCAAGATGCATGTTTAGGGTGGTATGCTTCGATACGGATGGAGGTCCCGAAGGCCTGTCCCTACCATTTGATCTATACCCGCACTACTGAACAAGCCTGTGGAGCCTGTGTCACGGTTATGGGGTCAAGCAATCGATTTTGGCTTTTTGGAGCAAAATCCCCGCAAGAATGCCCGCAATTCATCCCAGTCCGTATATTCATAATCTTGCGAAGTATCCGTGTCACCGCCTTCCCGCTTGGCGATCATCCGCATGAGGAGTTTTTTGAAATAATCGTACTCCGTATACTTCAATGCACCTGCAATATGTTGTACCTCATTGGGGACCCAACCTGTTTTTTCCAGAAAGTCCAGAGCAATCTTTTGGGCCTCCACATGTTCTTTCTCAATCTTGGAGGCCACGGCCATGGAAACGGAGAAAAAGGCGGAGTACGTTTTGTTGAGCGTATCCAAATGACTTAAGATATAGTTGCTAATGGAGCTTTGGTATTTGTGCACATGGATGGAACCGCCGATCAGGACAGCCTCAAAGCCATCGGGGGATGGAGGGTCATCCGTGGCATCGGCAATGACGACACTATGGCCACCGCCTTGTAGCACCTCTTCCATGAACCTGGCGATCTTTCGGGTATGTCCTTCGCTGGTGCCGTATACGATAAGAATTTTCATTTTTTGATGTTTTGGGTTGATATGGTGTATCCCAAGTCCTTTGGGTTTCTTGTGAAATGCAACAAAAATAGATGCCCTATCGGGCGGGTACAATGACCTGGGTCATTCATGCAAAAGGAAGCGTCCCGCCCAAAAGGGAAATTCGGGAGTGCACCTTTGGCTTTGGAACGAAAGTTATTGCCCTTGGCTCATTTTATCGAAAAATCCTTTGTAAACCTTTAGGGCATCATTGATCATCTCCACAGTAAGCCTGCTGGTTATGGTGGCCCCGGAAATGCCATCGACTACTTTGTCTCCCTTAATGATGGTTCGGTCATTTTGGTTCAACCCAAAGGTGTTTTCCTGAAAGTCGACCTTCGTTCCCACGAATTGATCTTCAAAGGAAGACAGGGAGATGGCCGCACCATAGCCTTCGGATTCGGCCATATGCTCAAAGACCACTTTTTTGATCTCCAATGTATTTTTGTCTATTAGAAAGGTGCCCCGAATGTTGCCACCAAATCCTTTGTCGGACATAAGTAACATCACATTGGTATTGTCCTTGACCTCAAAAATGGGATAGATGTCCCTTTTGCCCGGACCATTGAATTTATGATACAGATCGACCGCCTCGGTAATGCCCGTACTGTCCACGATATTGTTTTGATCCAATTTCCAAAAACGGAGTTTCGACACCGCATCTGAGGAATCGATCAGGGAAATATCCAAAAAGTCAGCTATTCCCTCTAGCCCAGAAAGGTGCCCGCTGCTCTCTTCCTTAAGGATAGGTTCAGGTCTTTGGGGTGTTTTTTCTTCTTTTTGCCTACAGTTCCACAAAATGGGAACCAATAGAAGCACCAAAAATTTTGTTTTCATCGTCGATGGGTTTTAAACGGATTTCGATCTCAAAGGTGTGTCGAATATGTAATGTGGGAAATGATTCCCATCACTTGGGACCAAATAGGACTGTTTTTGTTTTGCCTGCTTTGGTCGGGGATTGGCCAAAAACCAGGATGGGCAGAGACCCATGCTTCACCCCGGTCATTTTACCATCAAATAGTAGTGGGGCTGATCCCGATCATTTCAGATCATTGGAGGCTAGCGTAGATTTACCCATAAATTTTAAACTAATGGAAAACATGTCAAACAAAAGTGGAAACATCTTCTTGGCCTTGTTGACCGGGGCCATTGTAGGAGCGGGAATCGGAATTCTTTTTGCACCCGACAAAGGAAGGGAGACCAGGGGAAAAATTAAGAAAAAGGCCATGGATGCCGCCCAGACCATATCGGATACCACTTCCGATATAGCGGAGGAATTTTCCGAATCGGTAATGGAAAGAAAAAGAATATTTGAGGAGAAATTGGAAGATGCCATGTCCAAGATGAGCTATAAGGCAGAAGAGGTCATCAACGCATTGGAAAAGAAACTGGAAGAATTAAAAAAGAAAAATGAGCAGTTGCAAAAATGATTTGGGAACGTTTTTTCAGGAGCTCAAGGAAAATGTGAAACAGACCGATGAAAGCCTGCATTCCTTTATGGGCTATACAGTGGAGTATTACGAACTGAAGGTCTTTAAGTTCCTCATGCATATCATGGAACATATCCTTAAGTGGATCATCATAGGGGTCTTGGCCTTTTTGGCACTGCTCCTGTTTTCTGTGGCCGTTGCCTATGCCCTGGGACTATTTTTCGATAATATGGCCTATGGGTTTGCCATCGTGGGATTTTTCTATGTGATCCTCATGGTGCTGTATGTCCTTTTCAGGAACAAGTGGAACGGATCCTTGATCCGAAAGTTTTCCATATACTTTTTTGAATAACCATGAAAACAAGGTACAATTCATTTGCTGAAATAGAGGAGCGGTTGAAAATACTGGGGCTCCATAGACAGATTGAAATGGAGCGCATGAAACTCCACATGGCCTTGGTCCGGAAGGGACTCAGTTGTTCGTTGCGGAGGGATACCCTGCCCATGGTCCTACTTGCCAGGCTATTCCAGACGATAAGGCATCGATGACATTTGATTTGGTCGTCATACTCCAAGAGGGGAAGCAACAAATTTAAGGAAGCGAAACCACAAAAAAATTGGAAGCTATCCAGGGAAGCAGCAGCGAAGAACCCTGAAATGGCTGCTGAAAAGAGCGCCAAAAACCAAGTTTGGCAGACTATAACGTTGAAATACCCAAGGACATCAAAGGGATAAAACACAAGAGTTGGGAAGCTTTCCTGAAGAAAAGACAACCCGGAAAAGGTTAAGGAAATCTTTTTCAAATGCATCGGTCGCACCAAACATAACCGTATATTGATCTAAAGATCTATACAATGAAAAAATTGGTGAACTATTTTATACAGGGGCTTTTGTATATAGCCCCATTGGGGATTACGGTATATCTCATCTATGTCATCTTTGATTTTATGGATAAATTGACTAAGGAACTCCTGACAAAGTTCTTTGACGTCAAAGTTCCTGGACTGGGCATTTTGGTCCTTATGCTATTTTTGGTCCTGATAGGATTCTTGGGCAGTACCATCATCGCTAAGCCGATAAAGAACAGCCTTAAAAAAATCATTGGGAGAATTCCTGTACTGAATTTTATCTTGTCTGCTTTGAACGACCTTTTAAGCGCTTTTGTGGGAAAGGAAAAAAAGTTCAATAAACCGGTATTGGTCAAGGTCAACTTGAATTCCGACCTTGAAAAATTGGGGTTTGTAACCGAAGAACATCTGGATGTCCTTGGGGAAAATGATAAGGTCGCGGTCTATTTTCCCCACTCCTATAATTTTTCAGGGGAGTTGTTCATTGTGCCCAAGGAACAGATCAGACCTGTCCATTTGAACTCCAGTGAAGTAATGCGTTTCATCGTTTCGGCCGGACTGACTGGATGGAGCAAGGAAGCAAGTATCCAACAAGACAATTGAAATGGACCGTCCAATACACTGCTAGCCTAATTTTGACCTTGGAGCCCCTTGGTTCTCGGATGCCGCCCCCAAGATGACAATGCCCGTTTCAAACTCCCAATGATGCAGATCATTTTGGAAGTCCTTGAAATCAATCAACTTTGGTACACAATCATAAAAAGGGAATGTATGGCACTCAATTTTAACCAATATGCGGCTGAAGGGAATAGCTTTTTGAAAGCCTATGCCAAGGAACTGGGCCTGGGAAAGGATACCGAAAAGGCAGGCAGAATTTTTATTTCCATCATGCATGCCCTGCGGGAAATCATCCCAATGGAAGAATCATTGCAGTTGGTCGCACAACTGCCCATGTTTATGAAAGCAGCCTATGTCAATGGATGGAACCCAAAGAAAAAAAGGCCAAAAATCAAGCACGTGGAAGGGTTCATGGAGTTGGTGAGGGATTTCGACGGTTTGTCGGCAACCAGTGATTTTGGGGAAGAGAACGATAGGATCGAAACGTATATCGATGTCACCTTCATCTTTTTAAGAAAATACATTTCCTTGGGTGAACTTCAGGATATTCGGGATGGCCTTCCCAAGGACCTCAAAAGTTTGATCTACTCCAATTTAATGTTCTAAGGTCGAACGGTTTACGTTTTTTTTTGCGCAGCCCATAGAATAATGGGATTATCCAAGCTCTACAAGCGTACCATGATCCAAATCATTGGCTTGGAGATATTTGGGACTTACCTTGATACACATTTTAATATTAAATACCATGAACAAGACACATTTTTTGATAGTGGCGATTTGCATCCTATTTCCCTTTTTTGGAAATGCCCAAACCATTGAAACCATCAATAAACCTATCCTGAAAGAGTTGGATGAAGTGGCCCCCTTCAGTGAGGGTTTGGCAGCTGTCCGAAAAGGTGAACGATGGGGCTTTATTGATAAGACCGGAGAACTGGTCATTGATTTCAGGGACGATGTGGTCTGGGACAAAAACGCGGTTTCGGACCGTAAAGATATCAGGGCCATCCGTTATCCACAATTCAAAAATGGACTGTGCCCCATCCAACAGATCAAGGATGAAGGTATTGCCTATTATGGTTTTATGGATGCCCAAGGCCAAATCGTGGTCCAACCGGAGTACTTAAATGTAACTGGGTTCAAGGATGGGAAGGCCATAGGAATCTTCTGTAGGAGGACATTTAGGGGAAAAAACAGCTTTCAGCTCAATATTTATGAATACACCTTTACCGAGGTGATATTGAACACCAAAGGAGAGATAGTGTGGCCCATAAAAAAAAGGGAGGGTATTTCGATGGCGAAAAAAAGATACGAAATGCCCGAATTGACGGCATCCTTGATTTCATCCAACCTCATAGCCATCAAAACCAAGGGCAATCATTTTGAAATCTGTAATGTGAACGCATTAAACCAAAGACCATGAACAGATTACAGCATAAAGTAGCCATAGTGACCGGGGGCGCTTCCGGAATCGGAAAGGAAACGGCAAGGAGGTTCTTGGCCGAAGGGGCCAAGGTCCTCTTGGTGGATATCGATCAAAACACCCTGGAGAAAACCATAGAGGAATTCAATAGTCCCCATGTGGTCCATTGCTTGGCAGATGTCTCCAAGACGACCGACGTGAAAGCATATACTCAGGCGGCTTTGGATAACTTTGGCAGGATAGATGTTTTTTTTAACAATGCGGGCATTGAGGGGGTGTCACGTCCCATGATGGCGTATCCTGATGAAACCTTCAATAAGGTCATCGACGTCAATTTGAAAGGGGTTTGGTACGGTTGCAAATATGTGATACCCAAAATGACGGATGGGGGAAGTGTGGTCATAACCTCTTCCGTGGCCGGTCTCAAGGGCTTTGAGGGATTGGGGGCCTATGTGGCCAGTAAACATGCCGTGGTGGGCATTATGCGCACGGCGGCCTTGGAGTTTGCCAATAGAAAGATACGTGTGAACACCGTACACCCCGGACCTGTGGAAACCGGGATGATGCGCCGGATAGAAACAGATATTTCACCACAGGATAGCAGTCAGGCCAAGAAAGGTTTCGAGGCCAGTGTTCCCTTCGGGCGCTATGCGGAAACAGGGGAAGTGGCCGATCTTATCCTTTTTCTTGCCTCTGATGAAAGCAAATACATCACTGGGGCCACCCATGTGGTGGATGGGGGCATGCTGATCGCATGATACCGAAAGGAGCGGTTGCTCCCCTTAATAAAAATGGAAGATTGCTGGGTTGGCTTACATTAATAGGTAATGGATGCGTAAAAAAAGGTATACAGGATACTTACCATTGTTCCAATTTTTGGTCCGGGATGTCGATGAATTCACCGCCATGGTAGCACTTGCGGCAAAAGGAAGTATTGATGCTTCCATCCCGATTGGTTCCGTAGTCCGCAAGATGGTATATCGGCATTCCGCAACGCCCACAACTATTGAGAAATTCCATTTGCTAAGGTTTTGGGAGGTTTTATGGTTTGTGAAAGCCAGTTTTTATGTGCCGAAGCCGTAATATCAAAGACCATTGATCACGTTTTTGAGTTTGTCACGGACCTCCTCGGCAATCCCGTTCAAGGCATCGTTCCGGATGCCCATCATCGATGCAATGGGGTCAACGGCGGCCACTTCGATGTTGCCATCCTCGGTTTCCCTTACGATGACATTACAGGGAAGCATGGTACCGATCTTATCCTCCACTTGAAGCGCCTTATGGGCAAATGTGGGATTACAAGCACCCAAAATGGTATAGCTTGGAAAGTAAACATCCAACTTCTTCTTCAGGATGCTTTGGATATCGATTTCGGTGAGGACACCAAAACCTTCATTTTTAAGCGCCTGGGTCGTTTTTTGTATTGCTTTTTCGAAAGTAATGTCATGAAGGACTGTGCTGAAGTAATATCCCATGGGTGTATAGCTTTAAGATACACGGAAAGATGCATCATGTTAAAGGAGAAACAGGGAGCTCCTGCTCCCTGTTTCTTTGAAAGACCTTTTTCAGTTTCCACCTCAAATCCTATCCTATGCCACTTTTTGCAAAATGGAGAGGAAAAGACATGTGCAGTAGCCGATCCAGACCTTTCTTGTCTATGGTCAACTAGGTTGGCCATAGACGTACATTGGTGTCGTTCTTGGGTAGGGAAAATAGATGGAAAGACACTGTTCGGGCTAACGAACCCCTATGTTCCAAACCCATGGGACACCTTATTCGGTAACTGAAAATTGCATTGGGGGCTTTTGGAGAAACCAGGGCATCATTATGCCCTGGTTTCACAGAAGTGGGTATCCTGCCCGATGTCACTTGACCTTGAAAGCTACTCACCCTTATCGCTAAAGGCTTTCACAACCCCAAGGGGCCACAACGGATAGTTTTAGCCACTTCTGTTTTCCAATTGACCTGATGTTCAATGAACGTATTATAACCAATAATTTGATACTAAATTAGGATGATGGATGGGGATTTGAAATGATCTGGATCACCTAGGTTATTTTTTTACATTTTTTTGGTACTTGGATGATTGGGATCGGGCTGGATGTATGCATGGAAGACTTATTTGGTGGGTTTCCATATCATTTTCAATGGTTTTGAAGAGCGGGAATATAAAAAGTAGGGTGATTGGGATCATTGTGCAAGGGGCTTACGGCCCCTAATTTTATAATCATAAATGGGGCAGGTCCCTACATAAACCTACCCTTGAGTTTTGATCTATTAACAAAAACACTACAAATCATGAAAAAACTCCTATTCAGTTTATTGGCATTGGGATTTGCCATTCCGATGCAATCGCAGGACATCAAGACACAGGAATTGTCCGAGGTGGTCGTGTATGCGACCAATTACAAGTATTTGAACAGCATCGATACGGAGGAAGAAGCTTCGATACCCGTGGAAATGCTGCGAAGAAAAGTGGCCGCCTTTGATGTAAAGGGGTCCGAATTCTATCAGGACGACTATGATGTGTACAACATCAATTTCTTTATTCCGGAAGGTAAGATATTGGCCGCCTATGACAGGGATGGCAAGATCATCCGTACCGCGGAAAGGTTCAAGGACATCAATTTGCCCCTCCCCGTAAAAGAGGCCATTCTGGACCGATTCCCCGAATGGACCATTACCAAGGATATTTATTTGGTAAACTATCATGATGAAAAAGGAATCAAAAAAAGCTACAAGCTGAAATTGGAAAACGGGGATAAGATGGTACGGGTCAAGTTGGATGAAACTGGGAATTTCCTTTAGAAAGAAAGCGCGTTGTCAACTAATTTCTAATCCATAAATTTTAAGGTCATGTCAGTATTGAAAGTCATCGAAATCTTGGGGAACTCCACAGTAAGTTTTGAAGATGCCGTGAGGAACATCGTAAAGGAGGCATCAAAAACGGTAAGGAACATCAAATCCGTCTATGTAAAGGATATGCAGGTCTGTGTAAAGGATAACAAAATTTCCGAATACCGGGTCAATGCCAAAGTAACCTTTGGAATCGATGGGGATTGATTCCCTTGCAAATCCGGTTGTGTAACATGGCCTGGACGACGCGTTCGTTTTCAGGCCATTTTTTTTGGACTGGCCCACATCCACATGGTGTTAAAATATGCCACGGTTGATCTGCATCATTGTGGACCAGGGATTCACCCGTTAACTTCCGTTGAAAAAGATGGAATCATGGCAATGGAACTGTTTGATGAGCATGTGGCCGAATATGAACAATGGTACGACGACCACGCCGAGGTCTATCAGTCCGAGGTATTGGCCCTGCAGGAGCAATTTTTGGAGCTGCCCCAAAATATCAGGGGCATTGAGGTCGGTCTGGGCACAGGAAGGTTCTCCGAGCCCTTGGGGATCAAGGAAGGGATAGAACCCTCGCTTGAAATGGCAAAAAGGGCCTTTGATAGAGGGGTAGAGGTGATGAAGGGAAAGGCCGAACATCTTCCCTATGCCGCCATGCAGTTTGATTTTGTGCTCATGGTCACCATCTGTCACTTCAGGGATTTTAAAAAGGCCCTTTCCGAAGCCCACAGGGTGCTAAAGCCTAATGGGTTTGTCATTATAGGCTTTTTGGATAAAGACCAAAGTATCGCAAAATCCTATATGGTCAAGCGCCATAAAAGCAACTTTTATAAAAACGCCAATTTTTATTCGGTAAATGAAGTGGAACAGTTGCTCAAAAATACAGGGTTCAAGGGCATAAAGTATAACCAGACCCTTTTTGGGGATCTTGGGGATATCAAGGAAGTACAAGTCCCAAAACCAGGGCATGGTATGGGATCTTTTGTAACCGTAAAGGCCATAAAGGGATGATTGAATTGCTGAAACATACAGCTGATATTGAGATAAAGGTGCTGGCCCCTACACTTGCGGTGCTTTTTAAGGACAATCTCGGGATTATGAACGATGTCCTTAAAAAGGGGGGATGTGATGCTGTGGACCATTATGACTGTCTTATGGACCTTGAAGTCAATGCTGCGGACACCACCATTCTCTTGGTCGATTTTTTATCGGAAATCCTCTCTCTTAGCTATGTTCAGAAGACCCTGTTCTGCAATGCCTATTTGTCCGAACTTTCAGAGCATAAGATCAGTGCCCGATTGTATGGAAAATGGATCGATGGCTTCGATGAGGAGATCAAAGCGGTCACCGCCCATGGGGCTTTTGCCGGAATGAACGGCAACGGCATGTGGGAAAGCCATATCATTTTTGACATTTAGACGAAAAAAATGGGAGGGGTATCCTGTTAGGATTTCATACCAATTTGGTAATATAGCAACACCCTTTGGAAAGGGTATGGCCGTGCTCATGGGTTGACCAACCGATTTGCTCCCTCAAATAGCTGGATGGCCTCAGCTTCGGATACCTGATCAAATTCTTCATAGAACTGTCCCACGGCCCGAAAATTATAAGGGGTCTCCAAGCAGATGACCTCGTTGATGAATTCGGAAGCTTCCAAATTCTGTACTGCTCCGTGTGGGGCCACGGGAATGGCCACGATGGTTTTTTTGGGGTGCTGTGCATGGACCAGTTGTGCGGTCACCTTTAGGGTATTTCCTGTGGCCACCCCATCATCCACTATGATGATGGTCTTGTTCTTTAAGGGAACAGGGGGCCTGTCCTTATAGTATTGGCCATACCTTTGACGGAGTATGTTACGGATACGCTCGGTTTCTTCGACAATATACTTTTTCGGGATTCCTATGTCGTCCTTGAGGACGCTGTTTTCCAAACTGACCGCTCCTATGGCATATTCCTTATTGAAAGGGTGGCCTATTTTCTTTGAAAGGGCCACATCCAAAGGGGCCTTCAAGGCCTTGGCGATGATGGCGCCCAATGGAAGCCCCCCCTTGGGTATGGCAAGGACCACCACATTTTCGTCTTTGAATTGCTTGAGCCGATCTGCCAATTGCAGTGCGGCATCTGTTCTATCCTTAAACATTTTTTCGTGATTTTTCCAACCATTTGAGGAACCAATTAGCGGAAATCTCGGCAACTTCCCTCAACTTGCCGGGTTCCTCGAACAGGTGTCCGGCATTGGGGATGATGTCCAGTTCCTTTATACATGCCAATGCATCATAGGCTTTTTGGTTCAGTTTGATGACATCGGTGTCCCAAGAACCTACGATCAAAAGGGTCGGGGCCTTGACCCGATCAAGTTCGTTTAGGGCAAGGTCAGGCCTCCCGCCCCTGGAAACCACCGCTTTGATCCCGCTCCCTAAAAAGGCAGCGGCCCTAAGGGCCGAAGCAGCACCCGTGCTGGCACCAAAATACCCAATGGGCAATTCTTGGGCCAACTTTTGCCTTTGTATCCATTGGGTCGTTTCGATAAGCCTCTGGGTGAGTTTATCCATATCGAATCGATTTTCATATATCCGGTCTTCCATTTCCGTCAATAGGTCGAACAGCAAAGTGGCCATCCCCATTTGTTGTAATGTGTTGGCAACATAGTTGTTGCGGGGACTCTTGCGGCTACTGCCACTTCCATGGGAGAAAATGACAAGACCAGTGGCATTTGAAGGTATTTTCAGGGAACCCTCCAAAACAACATCTTTAAGCGCAATGTGCACCAAGGTATCCTGTTCGTCCAGTATCATCCTATTTGAATTTATCTTGTTGCTCTGTCGATTGGCTAGGACACTGTGCCCCAAAACCAGAATCATCGGATGTTGATTTTTTCCATCGTTATATGGACCATGAAATTAGGCGAAGGACAATACCTGGCCAATGATGGTCGTCACCGATCTAAGGGCTTTCCCGATGATCAAGATCATTTCAGGGAGATATCCCGCCCATTACCTTTATGCGAAGAACATTCTTAAAGTCATGGAGCAACAAAATTGGTTGTTGGACATCGATGGGAGTCCCAATAATGGACAATCAACGCATATCAAGAAAAGTGTAGCACCATCAACTATCGGACTGAACCTATGAAAGAACTGAATTCCATCCTGGGAAAGATCATGGAATTGACCAATACCATGGAAACGGAACATCCCGAGTTGTACCAATTTCTGGACGAGGATCCCCTGACCCTTCCATTGAGCCCACGTCCCGAGGTAAACAAAGAGACGCTTGAGGATTACCTGCAAAGTTTACAACAACTTTTGGAGCATCATCTGGAAACCCACATCAATGGAAAGGGACCGGTCCAAAGGAGGCACATTGAACCTTAGAAGGGTAAGTTTGGCTTCCCATGAAGGTATGGGCCAAGGAAGCCGAAAGACAGGAATCCGAATGGTCGACAATGGATAATGTGGATTTGGACAGAATTCCGATCAAGGATCGAAACAAAAACTGAAAACTTGAAAATATGAGAACAAAATGGTATAAAGTAGTGGCTTGGATATTCATTGCCGTTGTGGTATTGTTTTTCTTGTTTGCCCTTTGGTACAAGTATAGGTATTCCATGGAACCCGTGGAGCCACATACCATAAACTCCGAAACATTTGACAAAAAACTCTTGATCGCCGCACAGGGCAGCACTTTCAAGGATGCTTTGGTGAAAAATGTCATCGATCATTATAAAAATGATTCTGTGTTCATTAAGGTCATCGATGTTGCCGACCTATCCAATGTAAACGATTCAGATTACAACGCCCTTTTGCTCTTGCACACATGGGAATATGGAAGGCCGCCCGAGTCGGTGGAAACATTCATAAAGGAACATAATGCCCATATCGACAAGATTGTAGTGGTCACAACTTCTGGGGAAGGCAGTAACCGTATGGAAGGGATTGATGGATTGGCTGGGGAGTCCATTATCGCAAATATGCCCAGATATACGGATTGGGTCATCATGAAGCTGGATTTGTTGTTATCCCAACGGAAATAACCATGTATAGTTTAAAAAAACTAAATATTGCCGATTGGTTCTCCTTTTATCGAATGGTGGCAGCGCCTTTTTTGCTGGTGATGATCTGGTTGGAGGAGAGGTGGGTGTTCACCTGGTTTTTGCTTTTTAGTTTTATGAGCGATGCCATTGATGGATTCCTTGCCAGAAAACTCAAGATCAGCAGTGCTCGCGGGTCACAATTGGACTCTCTTGGGGACCAGATAACCCTTGTCATTGGGGTGATAGGACTTTGGGTATTTGAAAAAACATTCATTCAGGAAAACTTGGTGCTCATTGTCTTGGCCTTCATACCCTATTTCGCACAACTGCTCATTGCGTTCAAAAAGTATGGTAGGGCAACTGCATTTCATACCTATTTGGCCAAAATATCCGCAATGGTACAGTCGGTTTTTATCATCTGGACTCTTTTTTTTGGACCCGTGGATGGGTTGTTCCACACGATGATAGTCATCGGAATTTTGGAAACCTTGGAAGAAATCACCCTTATTTTCATGTACAAGCGATGGGTCAGTGATGTAAAAGGGATCTATTGGGCCCTAAAGGACACGGAAAGAAAGAACACCAAAAACTAAAAGGGAGTATTGTTATGGTAGTTATGGTCATCGGAAATAGCCGTGGGCAAAAAAGGGTAAATGATTTGTGTCATTGCATCCCTTGGGCACAAGGCATAGATTTGGATTGCCAAACCATTAAATTTCCAATACGATGAAACTCAACAAAGCTTGGCACCTTAGTCATAAAATGCCCGCGAATGCCACTTTGGATCAACGGATCGAGTGGCATTTGGACCATCAGAAAAATTGTGGATGCAGGGATATTCCAGAGAAACTGAAGTTGGAAATAATGAAAAGGGGCCTGTGAACCATATCCAAGTATGATACAATGAGAGCAATGGTCCTCCATCGAACCGTTTCATTAAATGAAAACCGAAACCCTTTGGAGCTGACAGATGTTGCGATTCCCGAACCAAAGCCTGGCGAAATTCAGGTAAGGGTGTCGGTCTGTGGGGTCTGTCACACCGAGATCGATCAGATCGAGGGACGGATAACGAACATGAAGCTACCCGTGATTCCTGGGCATCAAGTGGTTGGTACCGTGGCACGATTGGGAGAAGGGACCACAAGGTTCAACATTGGTGACAGAGTGGGAGTGGCTTGGATATTTTCCTCCTGTGGCCACTGTAAGTTCTGCCTTAGGGGAAGAGAGAACCTATGCCATGAATTCAAGGCCACAGGAATGGATGTCAATGGGGGATATGCAGAGTACATGGTCGTGCCTGAAGAGTTTGCCCATCCTATCCCCGGATTTTTTACCGATGTGGAGGTCGCTCCCTTGCTATGTGCCGGTGCCATCGGTTACCGTTCCTTGCGATTGGCCGGCATTACAGACGGTGATCGGCTGGGGCTAACTGGTTTTGGTGCCTCTGCACATCTGGTACTAAAGCTGGTACGTTACCTATATCCAAAAATAGAAGTGTGGGTGTTCGCCAGGGAAGAAAAAGAACGCAGGTTTGCCTTGGGACTGGGAGCCGTTTGGGCAGGGGACACCAGTGAAGGAGCTCCCAAAAAAATGGACGCCATCATCGATACCACCCCCGTTTGGAAACCCGTTGTGGAGGCCCTTGGAAACCTTGAAAGGGGAGGGAGGCTGATCATCAATGCCATTAGAAAGGAAAACAGGGACCAGGAATACCTCCAAAGGTTATCCTATCATGACCATCTCTGGATGGAAAAAGAGATCAAATCGGTGGCCAACATTACCAGAAAGGATGTTTTGGAGTTTTTGGACCTTGCGGCAAAAGCCCAGATCAAGCCGGAAGTCCAGACGTTTTACCTGGAGGATGCCAACAGGGCCCTACTGGAAATAAAGGAAAAACATATCAAGGGGGCCAAGGTCCTGAAAATAATTTGAAGTGTTGTTAACCCAGGGGTTCGCATTTAGTGAAAAGGGCAGGAAGCTAATATGGACTCCCTTTCATGATCATGTTTCATCCCTTGTTTCACGCGATGGGACCAAGGATGATTTCCCGGTCATGGTAAACTTTTCCCCAAGGAATGATCGAGATCATTTCCATTACCTGGCTGCTGTCATACATTACATTGATATAAATTCTTGAAACAAAACCTTTTATAAATGGAATCGTTATGAAAAAAATACTTCTTTCCCTCACTTGTTTTTGGGTGATGTCCTGTTCCAGTACCCGATTTGTCGACAGTTGGAAAAATAGGGAAATCACATCCTTTGATCCAAAAAAACTCTTGGTCGTGGGAATGACGGACAACTTGACGGCCCGGAGAATTTTTGAGGAAGAGCTTCGCCTGGCCTTTGTCCAAAGGGGGATCAATGCCCATGAAAGCACCGGAATCATTGATAGGGAGTTTACCGATACGGAGCGGAGCATGGAAGAGATAGATGAAATGACCCAAAGGCTGGTGGACCAAGGCTTCGATGCTGTGGTCATAACAGCGGTAAAAGGGGTGGATGATAAGGTCAATTACCGTTCAGGTTATTACGATGTAAGCTATCGATGGTACCGTTTTGGACGATATTGGTATGCTTATCAGGATGTATACCACACCCCGGGCTATTACTCCAATTATAAGGTCTATCATGTAGAAACGGCCGTATACCATCTTACTACGGATGAAAACCGTTCCTTGGTGTGGGTGGGCTCCTTTGATATTGTCGACCCCAATGACATTACCTCAGCGGTCGATGATTATGTGGCCAGGATCATTGAACAAATGGAACGGGAACATGTAATGGATATAATGATTAAATGAGTCCAGGACAGAGCTCGTATCCTTCGTGCGCCCATAACATATACGCTGGCAATTGCAGCTTGATGGCCCTTGTACCCATCAATACACCTTTCATTTCAATGGAATTCAAAGGTCATGAATTTTGTTTTCTTTGTAAGTTTTGATTGCTTCGCCCCTTACTGGCATTGTTCTGGTCATGATAACGTTGGATGTCATCCCCATAATAGTCCCTGATGCGTTCATATCTTGACCTGTTCAGATCATGGGAACGGTAACTTGGGGGCAATACCCTGCGCCGTACCCAAATCCCGCCATCAAAATAAAGATAGGTCCTTGCCGATAGATCATAGTAGATGCTGAGCTCTGGAAAATAGACATATCGTACCATCTCTATTCTATTCGGGTAAAACCATGGAGGTGCAGGGTCGGCCAGATTATGGGAAACGATCACCGGACCACATCCTGCTGAAGTCAAAAGCAGCGAAACTATTGCTGCATAAACAATACCATTTTTCATGACATTATGAATTTAGTAATGGGACAAAGTAATCGGATAGATAGCATGGTTGAAATGATCTGGATCATTCCTTGGATCACCGTGTCCACCTAATTTTAAACCACGAATAACATAATATCAAAAACCATGGATAGACCGATTGTTTATAATAGTGATCTCCACTTTGAGCATGGCCAATGGGCATCAGAGCTTGCCTTTTGGGAGGATGAACTAAAATCGTTCAACCATAGACTGGAGGAATTGGTCCAGCGTTGGACAAAAAGGGAAGTCCTCAAGGAACTTGAGCATTTTCAGAACGAATTTGATCTTCATGCCGGGGTGATCGAACAGCTTTATGAGGCGATAGAGGCTCATGAAACTAGAATCGCGGCCCAAGAAAAAACAGGCCGTGCTTCGGTGGACACCCAATTATTCCAATCCCATTTGAAGGTCAGGGGAAAAATGGAGGACCAACGTCAGATTTATGCCGAACTGAAAAAGAGGTTCTTCCTTTTTTTGACGAAGTACATGTAACCCCATGATGCATATTCAACCGGTGATGGGTCCATTGCTCTTTTGAACGGATAACGCATTGGCAATTGAAGAATGTAATGTGGAAGGTCCCGTTTTTGCCCAGGGAGGTATAAATCATTGTCAAAGCTAAGAGGATCATTTGCGTTTGGTGCGGAAATCAATACCCGATAAAAAAGTAGTATCATGAAAACAGATGTGGAAATCAAGGAAGCGGTGTTGGCAGAGTTGACATGGCAGCCCAATATTGAAGAGACAGAGATCGGTGTCATCGTAGAGGATGGCGTCGTGACCCTCAACGGTGTGGTGAAAAACTTCACAAAAAAATTGGCGGCTGAAAATGCCGTGAAGGGCGTACAGGGGGTCAAGGCCATTGCAAATGATATTGAGGTCAAGTTAGGGGATGACTTTAAGAGAACGGACAAGGAAATCGCAAAGGCCGTCGTGAAGGCCTTGGAGTGGAACTCCTTGGTTCCGGAAAAAGAACTTTCCATCAAGGTAGAGAACGGTTCGGTTTTCCTTTCCGGGAAAGTGAAACGCCAATTTCAACGAAGTGCGGCCGAGGAGGCAATCCATAACTTGCTTGGGGTCAAAAAGGTCGTGAACAATATACAACTGGAGCAGGGCCTCAAACCGTCGATGGTGAAGGAAAACATCAAAATGGCCTTCGAACGGTCTGCAGAAATAGATGCGGACAACCTAACTGTTTTGGTCAATGACCACATCGTTACTTTGGAAGGAAATGTGCATAGTCTCCAAGAAAAGGAAGATGCCGAGGATGCAGCCTACAGGGCCCCAGGTGTGCGTGGTGTAAAGAATCGATTGAAGGTATTGGATGCCCTCGATTGGACTTGATCGAGGTGGGCCTTTGGACAACGGTGCGGCCGAAGAAAAGTTGAAGGCAATGAGCACTTTATGGAAACGTTCCAGACCACCATTGATAAAGAATCCTATTATATGACGATGGACAAGAAAATAGCAAAGCTTCAACGGATAAGCCATCCTTTGGAAGGTGAAGAGGACTTGGGCCTTTTGGTGGATTTTTTGTCCGATTCCCGTTTGGTGTTATTGGGAGAGGCATCACACGGGACCCATGAATATTATACGTGGAGGACTGCCATCAGTAAGCGTCTGATTACCGATCATGGATTTAATTTTATCGCCGTTGAAGGGGATTGGCCCGATTTTTATCGGGTAAGCCGCTATGTAAAGCACTATACGGAAAATGGGGACGCGGTACAGGTATTGAGGGAGTTCAACCGCTGGCCCACTTGGATGTGGGCCAATTGGGAAATGGAGGCCTTTGTGAATTGGCTCTTTGAGCATAATGCAAGGGTTCCCAGTCTGGAAAGAGTGGGCATCTATGGTTTGGATGTCTATAGCCTTTGGGAATCCATGGAGGCTATAATAGACTACCTCATGGTCCATGAACCCAGCCTCTTGCCGGCAGCAAAAAGGGCCTTGGGGTGTTTTGAGCCATTTGGGGACGAGAAGGGCCTGGCCTATGCCAGATCCATGCGACGGTTTATGCCAAAAACCTGTGAAAACGAGGTCGTTACCCTCCTCAGGGACATCAAACAGCGGGCTGCCAGTTTCAATACTGACATTGAAGCTTCCTTGAACATGGAGCAAAATGCGCATATAGCCAAAAATGCTGAAAGCTACTATCGTTCCATGGTTTCGGTCAACCAAAATTCGTGGAACCTCAGGGATGGACACATGATGGAGACCCTTCAACGTTTGCTCCATTTTCACGGGCCCGATTCCAAGGCGATCGTTTGGGAGCACAATACCCATGTTGGTGATGCACGTGCCACGGATATGGTGTTGGAAGGTTCCGTGAATGTCGGACAATTGGTCAGGGAACACCATAGTGGGCTCAACCCGAAAATAGTAGGTTTTGGTTCCTACATGGGCACCGTGGTGGCCGGCGCCGAATGGGGAGCCCCGATGCGGAACATGCATGTCCCACAAGCCGTACCGGGATCTTGGGAATCCCTGATGCACAGGACAGGTAAGGGAAACCAATTGGTGTTTATGCATGATTTGGCCCAAGACCCTATGTTCAAGGACCCCATTCCCCATAGGGCCATAGGCGTGGTCTACCATCCCAAGTACGAACAGCTGGGAAATTATGTCCCCTCCATCATGCCCAAAAGATATGATGCCTTCATCCATATCGACACTACTGAAGCAGTCCATCCCATGACCATGTTCGTCGATAGGTCACAACTCCCGGAGACCTACCCTTGGGCATTCTAAAGGAATAAGTTTTTTGCAAACGACTTATATGTTCTATTGGAGATCTAACTCCACTTGTGATAGGGGATTCATTTCTTTAAGCCATAGATGTTTTTGAGATGCAGGGTATCGGAACCCTCTTGGGCTACAAGGTCATACCTTATTTGAATCTTTGTGCCTATGGGAGTGTAATAGTAAATGACCCAAGCGTCCGCTTCACGGATCCCGATGCACCCATTGGAATATGCCTTCCCCAAGGTGACCGGATTGGTGGTCGGATGTATCAACTGACCGTTTCTGATACCATTGATTTCGGTAACGATCCAGGGGATTTGGGGCATGTGGGTGGTGCGACCATCGTCCCTATTCGTAAAATAGAACCTTCTGCCATCCACAGGGTTGTAAAAATCCGGATTCTTGACGTGGGCCACAATTGTGCCCTTCCCCGTTTTCGTCCTTAGGTCGGTCACCCTTTCATCCATGGCCAGATAGCGTTCCCGATTCTGTCCGACCCGTATCGGAAAGGCATACAATAGATTGGAATCTTTAAGGATACGTAATTTGAATTCGGGAATGTTCACATCGACCAAGGTATGCTCAAAATCTTTCAAAAGAAACGAGGCTGTGGTCGAATCCGGAAGTGTCAATTGGCTTCCCTTGGGAAGGACAAGCATTTTGCGCTGGTCATACACAAAGGAATCCCTGGACATCATCCGATAATAATCAGTGTTCACCAATGTATCCATGATCCATGGGTTGTTTCGCACCAGAAGATGCTCGGTCAAGGGATATGGCACTCTCGGGGCATAGATTTGTATCACCGAATCCATGTATGAAAAATAGGCTCCGATTGTGATGTCCCGGTCCACGGGTATCATTACGACCTTGGATTTGTTTGAAACGGTGTCCGAAAGAACCGTTTGCCTCCCATGGATAGTTTTGGAAGCCGGTTCCCGACATTGGCAGGAAAGGAAAAAGAGGGAGAGCAGGACAAGACCGAGCAACGGCTTTCTGCACCCTGTATTGAGTTTTCGTTTCGCTCTCATACGAAATCCTTGTTCCGAAGTGTGAAGACCTGGAATGGGTTCTCTGGATTGCTCGCGCATAAATTTACAATGACATTATAAAGATTAACATCGGTCCAAAGGTATATAGCCTTGGTCTGCACTACTATGACATACATCACCACCCCAAAATTTTTACATCTCCGGGCCGCTCAGGGTTTTGAAAAGCTGGGTGTGGATCCGTTATGACGTATGTCATTTCACGTACCGCACGGGCATTTTATTTTTATAGGTGAATATTGTATATGGGGTCGCTATGGAAATGATTGTAAGGACCAAACAGTTTTTTATGGGGATAGGGGATCTTACCTATTTTGCGGCCCGGTTTTTTAAACAATTGGTAAGGCCGCCATTCGAGGTCAAGGAGCTGTTACGGCAATGTTACCAAGTAGGGAACCGATCTCTCCTCTTGGTCGTGACCACGGGGTTTATCATTGGCCTGGTATTGACCTTACAGACCCGTCCCACCCTCATAGAGTTTGGTGCGGTCTCCTGGATGCCCAATATGGTCGGTATTTCCATTGTCCGTGAAATAGGACCGGTCATTACAGCACTCATCTGTTCAGGTCGTGTGGCTTCAGGGTTTGGGGCGGAACTGGGATCCATGCGGGTTACGGAACAAATAGATGCCATGGAAGTATCCGGTACCAACCCGTTCAAGTTTCTTGTGGTGACACGTATCTTGGCAACGACCCTGATGTTGCCGCTATTGGTGATTTTTGGAGACCTGATCGCACTCTATGGATCATCCCTAGTGGAATACTTTAAAGGAAACGTGGCCTTTAAACTCTATTTTAACAAGGTCTTCGAGGCATTGTCATACGGGGATTTGGTTCCGGCTACCATGAAGTCCTTCGTCTTCGGCTTTGTCATCGGTCTTACCGGATGTTACAAAGGGTATAAGACGGAAAGGGGTACCGCAGGGGTCGGGATTGCGGCAAATACTGCGGTGGTCATGGCCTCCCTGCTCTTGTTTATGGTAGATTTTGTGGCCGTTTTCATATCGGACATCTTTTACGAGCTATAATGGTGACTGCACCGAAATCCAGGGAAGCAATGAAGGAAAGATCGCAAGATGAAGTGGTGGTAAACATCCAGAACCTTTATAAAAGTTTTGGGGATAATCATGTGCTGAATGGATTTAACATGGTTTTGTACAAAGGGGAAAATGTAGTGGTCATGGGCAAATCGGGTTCGGGCAAGTCGGTGATGATCAAATGTTTGGTAGGCTTGATGGCCCCGGATAGCGGTAGAGTGGAAGTTTTGGGCAAGGATATCAATGGTCTGGACCAAATCGCATTGGATCAGCTCCGTTCCGATGTTGGTTTTCTTTTTCAGGGTAGTGCATTGTACGACTCCATGACGGTCAGGGAGAACCTCGAATTCCCCATGCGACGCCATAGAAAAAAGTTCGCGAACCTGGACGATACCCTCCCCTTGGTAAAAGAAGCGTTGGAAAATGTGGGACTTGCCCATACCATGGACCTAATGCCCGTGGAACTCTCAGGGGGCATGAAAAGACGGATCGCACTGGCCCGGGCCATTATCCTGAAGCCAAAATTGATCTTATATGATGAGCCCACCAGTGGCCTGGATCCCATAACCGCAAAGGAGATCATCGAACTCATGCGCAGTATCCAAAAAAAATATGGGACCTCGGCACTGATCATCACCCATGACGTGGATTGTGCTCGTGTCATCTCAGAAAGAATGATTCTTTTGGTGGACGGGATCAACTATATCGAAGGGACCTATGCAGAACTGATAAAATCAGAAGACCCTAAGGTGAACGCCTTTTTTAAAAAATAAAACGATGTCAAAAACTTCCTTGCAAAACCTGAAATTGGGCATCTTCGTGGTACTTGGGACCTTGTTACTGCTCATTGCATCCTATTTGATCGGAAATGGCCAGAACATCTTCGCCAAAAATGTAACGCTCCATGCCGTGTTCAAAAACGTAAATGGACTCCAGATCGGGAACAATGTCCGTTTTTCCGGTGTCAACATCGGAACCGTGGATAAGCTGGAAATGAGCAATGACACTTCCATCACGGTGTATATGGTCATTGGGGAAAAGATGCGGAAGCATATCAAAAAGGATGCGATTGCCACTATTGGATCGGATGGCTTGGTGGGCAGTATGCTGGTCAATATTGTTCCGGGAAAAGGAGGGATGGGATCGGTAAATGATGGGGACGAACTCAAATCCTATAGTAGGATCTCTACCCAGGACATGCTCAATACCCTCAATGTGACCAATGAAAATGCAGCATTGCTGACCTCGAACCTTCTTAAGGTCACACAATCCATGATGGAAGGGAAGGGGGTTGTGGGCCGCTTGCTCACCGACACGATAATGGGCCAGGATTTCCATCGGATGGTTTCCGACCTACAACAGGGCAGCCAACGTGCAAATGCCACCCTGACGGAGCTCCAAGGTCTGGTCCAGCGAATGAACATGGACAAAAGTGTTGCTGGGACCCTGCTCTCCGATACCTTGACTGCCATGAAAATGCGGACCAGTATTGAAAATTTGGAAACTTCAAGTATGGCGGTCAAGGAGATGGCCCAACATCTTGAACAGATCATCGACAGTATAAAAACTGGGGATGGACTATTTCAACGGGTCACCCGTGACACGACCATGTCCCGTCTTTTGATGGAGACCATGGAAAATATAGAACAGGGAACCCGGAAATTCGATGAGAACATGGAGGCCCTCAAGCACAGTTTCCTCACCAGGGGCTACTTTCGGAAAATGGAAAGGGAATCAGGAGATGACAGGGGCAAAAAACAACCGTGACATTGGGGTGGCCCTGGCCATATCGATGCAGCATCAATGCCGACCGTGAAGTGAAGCGGAATATGGCCTGATCTACAAGTACGGGATGGCCCTTGGATTTTCAGACCAAGAAGCAAAAGATGAGATTTCCAAATACTTTAGGGTTGATGATTCCTGAAGGGAATTTGAGGATTGACAAACCATTTTTATATGACAGTTGTCAAGGTTCCCGAGAAATCCGAAAGGCAGGGATCTTTAGGTGCAATAGGGAAAAAATGTAAAGGTGATGATGTGGGTCATTGTTCCAAGGCAGGGCATTCCTTTACATTTGATACCCTAATGTTTATCAAACAACAAGAATCATGAGAACAGATGTTGAATTGAAAAAGGATATACAGGAAGAACTGTCCTGGGAACCCAGTATAGATGAAACAAAAATTGGCGTCACCGTGGATAAAGGGGTGGTCACCTTAAGTGGTGAAGTGGAGAGCTATGCCAAAAAAATGGCAGCAGAAAAGGCGGCCAAACGGGTTTATGGCGTTAAGGCCGTGGTAGAAAATATTACAGTCAAATATCCCTTAAGTTTTCAAAAATCGGATACGGATATTGCAAAGGCAGTCCTAAATGCCCTAAAATGGCATACCAGTGTACCCGAGGATGCCATTTTTGTCAAGGTGGAAGAGGGATGGGTTTACCTAACGGGAGAGGTCAAATGGGCCTTCCAAAAGGAATCGGCCACTAAAGCGATAGCCAACCTTTCCGGTGTCAAGGGAATATCCAATGCCATCAGCATCAAGCAGGAGGTACGGCCCATGGATGTAAGCAAGCGAATTAGGGATGCCTTTGAACGATCCGCAGAAATAGATGCGACAGCCATCAAAGTGGTCGTTGATGGTCATACCGTAACCTTGAGCGGGAAGGTAAGGTCGATCAAGGAGAAAGAAGACGCACAACATGCAGCATTCAATGCACCTGGTGTGTTTCAGGTCCAAAATAACCTTGAAGTGGACCTCGCAAGTGCATATGCTTAACCATCTGGTCCGCACATGTATTTCCAAATTACCCCTCGAATTCAGCGAGTCGTTTTAAGCGCTTTATGTCCAATAGGGTGAGCTTTCTTTTCTTGTCAGTGCCAACAAGCCCCTTTTCCCGGAATTTTGTCAATGTCCTGATGGCCGTTTCCTTGGCCACACCGATCATAGTGGCAAAATCCTCCCGGAGCATATCCACACCTTGGTGTTGCTCGTCCTTGAGGATGCCTTTTTCATGAAGCTCCAAGAGGGCCCTGGCGGCACGCTGATCTACGGGAGAATAGGCAATGTCCACAAATTTGGACATCAAATGGGCCATATCATTGGAGAGGATGTTGAGAAACTTATTGGAAATTTCTTTGTCTTGGTATATTAGGTTTATAAAGTCATTCTTGGGAATTTCGAGCAATTTGGCACGTTCCATGACAACTGCGGATTCCAGATAGATGCCGTCATTTCCCAAGAGGGAAAGCTGTCCGACAAAGTCTCCGGGCATATGGAACCCGGTAACCAGTTCCTTGCCACTCTCACTGCCCCTGAACGTTTTCAGGTTTCCTTCCTCAATGAGATACAGGTTATGGGCCGCGTCCCCTTCCTGAAAAACCGTTTCCCTATCCTTGAAAACCAAGGATTCCCGATCCTTGGATAAGCGTTCCAGTCCGAGATGTTCCGAAGCAACCTTTAAAAAATCATTGAGGCCATCCGCAGTGTTGGAAAATTTTTGTTGCATGAAGCTGTTCTTCTTCAACCGCATGGCCACTGCGTCCAATAACTCTTCGGGTCGATAGGGTTTGAAAATATAGTCATCGGCCCCAAGACGCATTCCTGTCCTAATATCATCCTTTTGATCCTTGGCACTCAAAAAAATGAAGGGGATTTTGGCCGTTTTTGTGTTTTGGCCCAGTACTTCAAGCACGGTGTAACCATTGGCTTCGGGCATGACAATATCACTGATGATGATATCGGGAAGGTGTTCCATCGCCATTTGGATGCCCAACCTGCCATTGGCAGCCTGTAGGACATCATAATGTTCCAATTCAAGGATCTCGGCGGTGTTCTCGCGCATTTCCTTATTGTCCTCAATGAGCAATACTCTTTTCATGATATGGTGTTTTTGGAAATTTCAATTCAAAGGAACTGCCCTGGTTCTGTATACTTTTAAAGGTTACTTCCCCCCTCATCAACTCTGTATATGATTTAATGATATGGAGTCCCAGGCCTGTTCCAGGAACATCAAGACTGTTCCTTGCCCTAAAAAAGCGGCGGAAGACATGTTCTTGGTCCTCTTCAGGTATGCCGATGCCTTGGTCGATGACCTTGATATTTGTGGTTTCTTGATCTTCCCCGATTTTTAGTACTATGGATTTGTCCTCACCGGAATATTTAATGGCATTGCTGAGTAGGTTCAATAGGATATGGCGTACCAGTTTGGGGTCGAGATAGGTTTCCATACCAGGTTTTGTGCACTTCAATTCGATGGTCTGGCCTTTCTTATTGCTCTCTTGGATCTCCCCGATCAGGGACCTTGATAATTGTAGGAGGTCAAAATGTTCATAGGCCGCCTTGGTTTCCCCTTCCTCCAATTTGGTCAACGATAGGAAATCGTTCAACAGGGTGACCAAATGCTGAACGTTGGACTTGATCCGCTCCAAATGGAACATCCGTCTATCTTCCTTGTCGGGCCCATTGAGTTTTTCTATCAATGAGGCAGAAGAAAGAATGATGCCCAAAGGGGTCCTGAACTCATGTGATGCCGTACTGATGAACCGGCTCTTGAGGTTGCTGAACTCCTTTTCTTTTTTTAGTGTTTCAAATACGATATTTTCATTTTGTTTTCGCTCTGAAATATTGAACATGACCATTAGGGCAAGGGATACCCGGCCATTTTCGTCCAATAGGGGGGTAGTATTGACAGCATATATCTTCTCTTGGTGCTCAAATTCAAAACTTAGGTGCTGCCCTTCTAGGGTTTTCTCCGTATAGTGATGCAATTGGGATTTTTCCGAAGGGGATAAACCTTCCAAATCACTGATAGCTACTGTATTTTCGTAATTCATCTGAATCTGGAGTTCCTTGAACTCCTCACCCTTTATAAAACTGACCTGCATTTTTTCATCAACCAGTAAAATGACCCCCTTGGGAAATTCATGCGCAATGGCCAATAGAATGGCCTCGTTCATTTCGGCCACTTTCCTGGATGCTTTGACCTCTGATATTTGGACCAAGAGTTCAGAATTGACCTCCTTTAATTCGTTGAGGGCATTTTTTAAGTCCTTGCTTCTCTGTGTGACCAGTTTTTCCAGGTTTTTCGAATTCTCCTCCAATTGGTCATGGTTCCTTTTCAATTGGTCTTGAATCCTGTATTGGTCAATGGCCATACTTGACAGATTCACCATTTCCCTTAAAAGCTCTTCCCTTTCAGGGTCTTGGTGGAAGGTTTGGGCAGGAAAAAGTGAAAATACACCAAGACTATGGTTTGCAGAATCCAATAACGGGTAGAAACAACTGGAAAGCAAACCCGATCCTTCCAACATTTCCCTGTGGTCTTGCCAAAAGGGATCTTTCGAAAGATCCACCACTGTCAGCTTTTTTTTAGATTTAATGGTCCGCAGGACTGGTGATGAAACAGGCTCGGCCAGCAATGAATCCATGGTTTCAATAAATATGGATTTGGGTTTCCTTCGGTGAACGGGATGTACTTTTTTTTCCATCGGATCATACAAGTGTATGAATAGGTTCCCCATCTTAAACTGTTCTTCCACCATTTCACGTATAGTGTCCAAAATGAATTCCAGGGGAATCTTTTTGATGATCATTTCCAATACATCATTTTTCCCCTTCCGTAATAGTTCCAAGTACTTTCTTTGGGTTATATCATTTTGAACGCCTATGAAATGGGAGATTTCATCTTGAAGGTCCCTGACCGGGGTTATGGAAAGCTCGTTCCAAAACATGTCGCCGTTTTTCCTATAATTGCGTATTTCCACCTTACAATCTGAACCGGTTTGAAGTGCTTTGCGAATGGTCTTGATCTCTTTTTGCTGCCGATCATCACACTGTAGAAAATTACAGTTCCTGCCAATGACCTCATCATGGGTATAGCCGGATATTTTTTCAAAGGCCTTGTTCACATAGATGATGGGAAATCCCTTGAGGCGGGCATTGGAGATGATGATGCCATTTTGGACTTCGTTTAGGGCCCGTTCCTTGACCACCTCCATACTGCCCCCAATGATCTGGCCACTAATGTCCTGCAAATAGCCTTCCAGAAAGGTTGCTCCTGATTTATTTTCCACGGCAATGCCGGTTTCACTGATCCAGTGTACTTTTTTGTCCCGGTGCCATATCCTGTACTTGAGATGGAATTTTTCCTTGTTGGCGACAGCTTTTTGAATGGTGTTCCATACATGTTCACGATCCATTTCATGGATGATACCGCCCCAATTGATTCCATTGGGTGTACAGAATTCTGTTGGGGAATATCCAGTGACCCATTCACATTCATTGCTGATGAACTGCATGGTCCGGTCCGGATCATTTGTGCAGCGAAATACAATGCCGGGCAGATTTTCCACCAAAGTCCTGAATTTTCTGTCTCCTTCGAACAGTTTGTAAAGGTCTTTTTTTGTGTTTTTTGGCTCCATCTAATTTTCATTTTAAGGCACCCAACTCCTTTCAATTCTATCGGATTGTCGCATTCGGATTCCATTGAAACTTTTTCTTCTTTAGTATACAGTAAGTTCGGTTCCGTATTGTACTGGCTATAGGTTGGGGGTAAAAGCAAACCCTACCAAATGTAGTATATGATTTCTTACAAATACATGAGCAATATCATAATATTTATATATACAGAATTGGTTTTTAATGACTTGCGTTGAGCCGGCATCGATGAAAAATGGATACACTCCGCATGGTTGCTTCCTTTAAGATAGGTGAAAGATTTTCACATACTTTGATGAATTGTGGTGACCACTGACATGGAAAGACTTGAAACAAAGAATCCCCATTGCAGGGGATGTAGAGTGAAAGGATGGGTAACCGCAATGGGGATTGATGTATGGGAAGTCTATGAAACTTCGATTACCTTGGGTTTTGTTTTTTTGGCCTCTTCTTTTTTGGCCAATTTGAAACGGAGGATGCCATCATTGTATTTTGCATTTACGGTATCGTCCTTGATGGTATCCGGCAATTGTACGGAACGCTCAAAGGAATTGTGGCTGAATTCCCTTCGGGTGTAGTTTGCGTCCTTTTCTTCCTCGGAAGTGGATTTTTCAGCTGAGATGTTCAAACATCCGTTCTCAATGGTGACTTTGAAATCCTTCTTGTCAAAGCCAGGGGCCGCCAGTTCAATTTCAAAATCATTGTCGCTCTCTTTGACGTTCATGGCCGGGATCATGCTTTTCCCGTTCCAGAATCTACCTTTTAAGAGATCGGAATCCCATACCTGGTCTTCAAAGAAATCATCAAGATCGAAGAAATTAGATCTGATAAGATCTCCAAAGGGTCTGCTTCTAAACTTAACTATTGACATGACACTTTTTTTTTAGATTAAACAATAATTTTTACAGTTTCATGGAGACTAAATTAAGGAGAGGTTTGTACCGTTGAAATGATGTGGGTCATCCCAAGTCTACTTTGGATGTTAAAAGAAGAGGAATGACCTGGTCCTAAAAATGCTGTCCAAAGGAAACCGACCCATTCTCCGCATAAACAGGTTATTTTTCAATAAGTGATGATGCGGCCATCCTCCATTTGGATGATACGGTCAGTACGCTTGGCAAAATCTTCGTCATGGGTCACCACCAAGAGTGACAGCCCCTGTTCCTCCTTGAGTTTTTTGAAGATGTTGAACACGTTTTCAGAGTTATGACTGTCCAAGTTCCCAGTGGGCTCATCGCCCATCAAAATGGTCGGGTCGTTGATCAATGCCCGGGCTATGGCCACTCGCTGTTTTTCCCCTCCGGAAATCCGGGAGGCCCGCTGATGGGCCAAATGGCCTATATGGAGCATTTCAAGTTTTTGCTGGGCATTGCGTTCGATCTCGGCAGGGGATCTTTCGCCAAGCTTTTTGGCCGGAAGCATTACATTTTCCAAAACACTGAATTCGGAGAGCAAATAATGGAATTGGAACACAAAACCGATATGTTTATTACGGATTTGGGACAGTTCCCTTTGGGATTTGCCCGTTACCAGTTGATGGTTAAGGTACAACTGTCCCTTATAATCCGTGTCCATGGTGGAAAGGATGTACAACAAGGTGGATTTCCCCGAGCCTGATTTTCCCATGATCGCAGTAAACTCCCCCTTCTTCACCCCAAAGGAGATGTCCTTGAGCACATGGAATTCCTTCGGCTTATGGAAGTATTTGTTGACATCCTTGGTTTCCAATATAAATTCCATACACACGGATCAGGTTCCCCTGATGATTTTAACGGGATCGATTTTCTTGGCCCTTTTAGAGGGAAGATAGCCGGCCACAAAAGTGGAAACCAATGCGAAAATGATTCCAATGATATAATAAACGGGATCATAGTTTACCGGATAGGTGGTGATGGTGGGCAGGGCCTCCGTTTCAAAAGGGGCCTGATCAATGATCTTTGAGAGTGCAAACCCGATTGAAAGCCCCATAATACCTCCTGCCATACCAATGATCATGGCCTGTGCCATAAAAATTAGTTGCACATCGGTCCCGGAAAACCCGGTTGCCTTTAGAATGGCAATATCCTTCATTTTTTCATAGATGAGCATGTTCAAGATGTTGTAAATGCCAAATCCGGCCACAATGAGCAGGGTGATGGAAACGGCATAAGTGATCAAGTTCCTGATGTTCGAACCCGTTTCAAACTGCGCATTGGCCTCATTGATCCCCATGGCCTTGACATTGAACTGTTTTTCCAATTGATCCGCCATGGATTGGGCCTCGGTAATGTCCGTTAGCTTGATGTTGATATCCGTGACATAATTCTCGGCTTCCCCCAAAATGCGCTGTACGGTCTTTAGGTTGGTAAAACTCTGGACATTGTCCACATCCGCAATGCCACTTTGGTAGATGCCCACTATCTTCAAGGGAAAGATATTTCCGGATACTGTACTTATCTGCACCCTGTCCCCAAGGGACAACGACATTTTTTCAGCTAGCCCAGAGCCCAATAAAATTCCATTCTCATTATTTTTCAAGGCCTCTGGGGAGCCTTCCACAATATTGTCCCGAAGGTTGGACAGACGGACTTCCTCCATAATGTCCACACCGGTTAAATTCCCACCCAGTTCCATGGAACCGGAAAGATAAAAGATCTGTGCCCTGAGCTGCGGTGTGGCACCATGGACGTTTGGCTGTTTTTTCAGATAGTTGAGCATGGGAAGGGCATTGTGGATTTTTTTCTGGCTCAATTTGGGTTTTATGGAACGTATCACATTGAATGCATTTTTGAAATCTTCATAAAGAGCCACGGGTTGGTTGGCAGAGGGTCGAATCTCATTATAGATGTGTATATGGGGAGTTTGGTTCAGCACCAGATCGTCCAACATGGTATTGAGCCCTGTCATGAAACTCACCAGAGTGATGTAGGAACCGATCCCAAATGTGACCCCGAGCGTGGCGGTCACGGTGGACTTCATCTTGGTGAGAAGATGGGTCTTGGCAATGCCCAATATCACGTTCCAATTGATCATGGTTCAGGTTTCAATATGGCCGTATTTTCGTCGATTCCGTCCAAAATTTCTACCATGACCATGTTTTCAAGGCCAATGGTCACAGGAATTTCACCCTTGTCCGTAAGTACTTTGGACCCGTTGATCAAATAGGTTTTTGGAATGACAAGGGCCTCTTTTTTTTCGGCAATGACAATGTTCCCTTCACCTGAGAGGCCGGGATATAAGGTTACCGGCGGATCATTGAACAAAGCCTCCACTTTGAAAGTTTGTGAACGTTCGTCCTTTCTAGGGTAGATTTTCTCCAAAGTCCCCTCAAAAACGGTTTCTCCATAGGAGTCGAGTGTGATGAATACCTTTTGTCCTAGACGAAGTTTGACGATATCCACTTCGTCCACCAACAATTCCACCACGAAAAGATCACTTTTGCCCACTGCGGCCACAGGTTCCACGGTATTTACGATCTCCCCGGTCTTTTTGTAGAGGGCATATACTGTTCCGTTTATTTTGCTGGTGATGGTAAAGTCGCTGCTGGTCGTGCGGGAGGTTTTATAATTGTTTTCCGCTTGCCTGAGCTGGGTTTTTAGTTCGTTCTTGGTTTGATCCAATTTCTTTTTTAGCAGTTCCAGCCGATTTTGGGAAAGCTCATAGCCCAGCTTTTTGTTGTCGAACTCCACTTTGGAGCCAATGTTCTGGTCCCAGAGCTTTTTTTGGCGATAATAATTGATAGAATCGTTTTTGAGTTGGAGAAGGGCGGCTTGGATTTCATCTTTTATACTGTTCAGCACGGCAGAAGATCCACTATAATTTTTCCGTGCCAGTTCCATGCTCAACCTGGCATTTTCCGTGTTCAGCTCGGGAGAGGTATTGGTGATCTGTAAAATGCGGTCCCCTTTGGCCACTTTGTCCCCTTCTTCCACCCAAACATTGTCCAGAATACCCATGGCAACGGAATAAACTTGATACAGGCTATCGGGTTGGACCGTGGCTGAAGCATAGACGGATTCGGTCATTGGCAGTTTCTCCGGATATATTTTTTCAGCGGAACCGGAGCATGCGAACAGGAGGGCGGAAAAGATGGCTGTCAGTGAAAAGTATTTCATTGCATTTGGCATGGAAAACACTTCAAATTACCAATAAAATCCTGAGGTGGAATATGAGTAAGATCAGTATCGGGAAATAGTATTTTATCACATGCACCGAACAAGCTTTTGTCGGCATGACCCAGGTCATGGTGAATGTGCTTGCCATATCCTAATATTGGATTGGGAAATTTGGCATAGAACCAAAGGCAATGGTCCCACTTAACATATCAAAATGAAAAAAATACTCCTACCCACTGATTTTTCAAAGAATGCCTGGAACGCCATTCTTTATGCACTCCAATTTTTCAAGGAGGAGAAATGCACATTTTACCTTTTGAATGCATATACTCCATCTTTTTATAGGGTGGATTATATGTTTGGCGGGCCCATGGCAAGTGCCATTCCCGATATCGGGGTGGATATTTCCATAAAGGGATTGGAACATACATTGGAACGGATCCAAAACGAACACTACAATCCAAGGCATACCCTGAAAATCCTGTCGGCCTTCAATACCCTGCCCGATGAGGTCAATGAAGTGTGCCAAGAAAGGAAAATTGATCTAGTGGTCATGGGGACCCAAGGTGCGACCGGCGCCAAGGAGTTCTTTTTGGGGTCCAATACCGTGCATGTCATCCGCAAGGCAACGGTTCCCATTTTGGCTGTTCCCAACGGTTACGCTTTCAAGGAAATCAAAAAAGTGCTGTTCCCCACGGATTATGCTTCCAAATATAAGGCCGCTGGGTTGAAACCCCTCTTGGACATCGTCAAAAGATTTGGGTCGGAACTCTATATTTTGCATGCGCTGGAAGGTTATGGGCTGACCAAGGAGCAAACATCGAACAAGATTCATCTAATGAAACTGGCCAAGGGTGTGCCCAACGTCTTTTTTAGGGATAGTGCTACTGAATACTTGCCGAATATGGTTCACGGTTTTATAGAAAAACACCAGATTGGATTGGTGGCCATGATGAATAGGAAGCACTCCTTTCTGGAGCGCCTTCTAGTGAAACAAAATGTGGATGTCATTGGGTATCATTCCCAAATCCCTTTTTTGGTACTGCCTGAAACTACGCTCTTACCTAATTCGATATTGAGATGAAGCAAATACTCTGCCCCACGGATTTTTCCAATAATTCGTACAATGCGATCTACTATGCCTCCCGTTTGTTCGAAAACATCATATGCACCTTCCACATCGTGAATGTTTACGAAAAAGGGAACGATTTGGGTATCAAAGAGGCCGAGACCATGTCCATTGAGGGTCTTGATGCCCTTTGTCATAGACTGGTCAGGGATGTGGGAAAGAACGTAAGACATAGTTTAAAAAAAGTGTCGTTGTGTTCAAAAGTCAATGAAGGGGTATCCTCTTATGCGAAGGAGGGTAAGATGGATCTAATGGTGATCGGGAATAAGGGAAAGGACGAAGCCAAGGATATTTGGTTCGGTACCGATGCAATGCGATTGGTCAGGGAGGTCACCACGTGCCCCATTCTTATCGTTCCATTGGAAATAGATTATACTCCGCTCAAAAAAATTGCCTTTATCTGCAATTATGCAAAATCGATGTCCATGAAAAACATGGAAACATTACAATTTTTTACAAGTCTTGCAGCGGATGGGTTGGTACCGATGAGCTTTGGGGACCATAAACTGGATGATTTTCAAATATGGCACAAAGCGGGTTTGTTCAAATCACTTTCAATTAACCCCATGGAAGAAGTCAAGATGCCCCGCTTGGAAGGAAAGGCCGAGACCGTTTTGGAGTTTGTGGACAAATGGAACATTGACATGGCCTGTATGGTATATTATCCACATCATTTTATCCTTGAATTTATAGGTAATGGGATTGTTATGGAATTGAACACCAAATTGTCCATTCCGTTTCTGATTTTGCCCCATGAACCAAGTTGATGTAGATCATTTCTGGTATGCTGATTAAATTTTACATTCATGCAGACCCTTATCATTGGGTTTGATTAGGATATGGTAGTGGAAAGAAATATAGAGGAACTCTATGCCAAACTTCGGGCATGGAAATCCCATTTACGATTTGCCGAAGATGAAATGCTTTACATCCAAAAGCTACTGGGTTCCTATATTTTTGAGCCTAGGACTCCTGCACTTTTTGAGGAAGTGGCGCTTTATAAGGAAAACTGTAAAATATTCAGTGTGGAGATGGAAAAATTAAAGGCCCTTGTACTGAACCATGAAAGCCATTTAAGGGGGATTTTTGAGTGTTCCCGGACCACTTGCGATGAGGCCTATTATAAAAAGTATTGTCAACTTCAGGAAAGGATGGCTCGGTATTTTGAGGATTTTCTTAGGCTTAAGACCGATCTGGGCAAATATGCAGGAAACGTGCTAAAAAGGAGAAAGCCTGGGGGCATCGACAAGGATGATGATGATGGGATGATCCCCTTCGTCCAGGCCCGTACCTACATGGCCCGACTTCAGGAGGGCCGCACAATTTGAATGGTAATCTCTGCTTGTGAGGTGTTTCCGCGCATCTTGTCATCAGCCCTTTTGACGACCTCCCTAGCCGTGAGTTCTTGCTGGGGATAGGCCGAGGACAAAAAAAATAGGGCCATCAGGGTAATCCATGGGCGATATGGTGGCTTTGTGCTTTTCATGAGCCTAATTTTGGTTTTTGCCCTTGGCACTGAACCAATACCCGATTCCCGCGGACCAATAGAACACATTGTCCAATTCCTCCTCAAAGACCCCGTCTTCCGTGGTCAAGGTGGCGCTGCTCTGGGGGAAAGCCCATACGGGTGTGAAGGAAAAAATGAAATGTTTGTGGCGGTACTGTAACGGGATGCCCAATTCTAGGTTCAATACCTTGAATTCCGATGCCTCCGCAATTTTGACCGTGGTGCTTTCAATGGAACCCATACCTCCTGAACCTTTGCCCTGGCCCTTGCGGTTTCCCAAACGGCTGGTGCTGTAATATTCCTGATAAAAATATTGGGAGCCCGCAAACAATGAGGCCCTGGGCATTATCAACAGTGAATTGTCGAACCCATAGAACGTATGGTCCACCAACATCCCCAAGAAAATATCCGGGGAACTGTTGTTGTTGAAATAGCTACTCACATAGGCAGATACTTCCACAGCCTTAAGATCATAGCTCAGGATCCCCGTGATGTCAGCAACCACTTCAGATTGCACATTATAGCTATCCTTATTGTAAAAATAGGCGGTTCCCGAAACCCCACCGCTCCATTTTGGGGAATCGAACAGATACCCGGCCGTTGCAAGGAACAGATCCACCCGTTGTTCATCTGAACGGGTAAGATAGGAAGCTGATACGTCCAAGAATATTCCAGATCGGTCATAGTATCCGAAAGAAGGCAGTATATAAGGGGCCGCAATGGAATCCCGCCTACCCATGAAGACAGCATCGTTCATATAGCTCAAGTCAACCAAAAAATAGGACTCTTCCGTGGTTGAACTTTCCTTCGCGGTCTTCTGGGCGTGGAGTTCAAAACTTACAGAAATCAGTGATAGCAAGAGAACGTAAAGTATTTTTTCCATGGTGTTTAAATTGTATGATGGGGAAATCCATTACGGCTAGGTTAGGACCATTAGCGGTCCACTCCTTTTTTCTTCTGGATCGGGTTGCCCTTCATTCCTTTTTTTGTCTTCATGTTCTTTGGGAACATCATTTTTCGATGCTGATAGGCATTCATGAATTTTTCACCGGCCAAGTTCAGGCACTCCCCATTTTGAAGTCGCATTTGCTGACGGTCTTGGTTCATATAGATGCCATTTGGATCGATACTCCCGCCGTTGGCCAGTTCCATGCGTTGTTGCAATCGTTCTTGGGATTGAGTCCTTATTTGGTAAAGCTCGCCATCAATGAGCATTACTTGGAACCTGTTCTGGTTCCGTTGTTGGATCTGTGCATTGATGAGACCTTTGTCATCCTGCATGGTCTTATACCGATATTGGTACTCATTGCGGTATTTGATGCCATCATTGTCCAAACATTCCCCGTCTTTCAATCGAAGTCTCTCACGATCTCTGGTCACATAGGAACCATTTGGATTCACAACTGTTCCATCATTGAGCGTAATGGGGTCCTGTAAGTGGATTTGATCACGGTCGCGGATTTGAAGCACATCCCCATCGACCAACATTAAACGGTCTCGATCTTGATCGGGATCTTGGACCCTGTCCCTATCCCTGTCCTGTGCCATCAGCGTAGCAGTTCCAAGAACGGCCAACGCCAGTAAAACTAATTTTTTCATGGTACTCGTATTTAAATGAATTAATTAAAGGATTAAAAGTAAGATCTCATTTGAATGGGTACAATGACCCAGATCACGGAGAAGAGGCAAAATTTGTTGGAAATGTTGATCCAGGTCATTCTAGGACAGTAATTTTTACCGGGGTGTGCCCACTTTTTTGAGAAACATCATATTTAAGGGCCACTGGATTGGGTTACATAAAGGATGATTTTTAGATCTGGTAAGTTGACTCAAATCATGGTACAGGATTTTGACCTGATACAACTTTAGGGAAAACCTAAATACCATGGACAAAAGAATATTGTTCCCCACGGATTATTCAAAGAATGCATGGAATGCGATAAGCTATGAGCTGCAACTCTATAAAAATGTACATTGCGAATTCTATCTATTGAATGCGTACCAAGTTTCAGGATATACTTTGGACAGTATGATGGTATCTGAGTCAGGGGAGCCGCACTATGAAAAGACCAAAGTGCTTTCCGAGGAAGCTATGGACAACTTGATAGGTCAAATCAAGTTCCAACCGAGAATCCAAAACATCGGTTTCACACCGTTTGTACCTTCAACAGTTTAATCGAAGGTGTTAAAAACCTGATAGCCAAAAAGTGTAGATGCCCCGATCTTTAGGGCAGGTTTTCTACAGGATCATTTTATCTGCTGACCTTCTCCCTTTTTTAGGTCAAAATTGGTATGTTGACGATTTGTGAACTCTTTTAAACCATATTATATCAAATTAAATGATATCGTATAAAACGAAAAATCCTGTAAATCAATAAGTTTACAGGATTTTGATATCTGATGATTTCTTAAAAAGTGACCTGGCCGGGGCTCGAACCCGGGACCCTTTCATTAAAAGTGAAATGCTCTACCAACTGAGCTACCAGGTCATTTTAAAAACGCCTAGCTGTTTCGCTAAGCGGGTGCAAATATAACATCAATAATCTATTTTACAAAAGTGAATTAATGATAAATTTGTGTTTTTTTGAAACTGCAAACGATTACGGCAAATGAAAATAGTTTTGATGGGATATATGGCAAGCGGAAAGTCAACCGTTGGGAAGTTGTTGGCCAGACAATTAGGGGTCGACTTCATCGATCTGGATGAATATATCGAGGCAGAGGAAAAAAAATCCATCAAGACCATTTTTTTGGAGAAAGGAGAGATCTATTTCAGAAAACTGGAACATCAAATGCTGACCAAGGTCTTGGACGAAAAGTCATCCCTGGTGCTTTCAACGGGTGGTGGAACCCCTTGCTACGGGAACAACATGCAGACCATTTTGGAACACGCCGATCATTCTGTTTACCTCCAATTGCCCATTCCCGAACTGGTGGACAGGATTTCGAGGGAAAAAGAGCAAAGACCCTTGGTGAGGAACATTGCCGATGCCGATCTACCCGAATTCATCGGAAAACATCTTTTTGAACGCATACCTTACTATTCCCTGGCAACCCATGTGGTGGACTGTGGCGGCAAGAATGTGGAAGCAGTGGTAAAGGAAATAGAAAAACAACTATTCTAGGTACACCGCATCGTTTTTGGACTCGAACACCACTTTGATGTGCTCATTGAGCGATGTGGAGAGGGAAATGCCCTTAAAATCGGCCTTAATAGGGTATTTTTTATGGTTCCGGTTCACCAATACGGCCGTTTTCAATTGTTTGATCGGGGTTTTGAGAAAATGGTGCGTGCCATAGATCAGGGTGGTCCCTGAGTTCAACACATCGTCCACCAAAACAATGGACCTATCTGCATATTCTTTTTCTGGGATGGAGGTGGAAACTCCACTTTTCAAGGGATTTTTCTTGTCCATGTCCATTTTGCACAGCACAATCTCCGCCTCGGTGATCTTTTTGAGCATGGCCACTATTTTTTTGGCAAAATTGACCCCACCGCCATTGATCCCGGCCACCACGATCACTTTTTCGTCCACATTGGTCTCATAGATCTGATAGGCAATGCGCTTAACGATGTGTTGGATCTGTTCGTGGGTAAGAATACGATTCTTCATGGCGTGGATTATTGTGCCAAAGATATAAAACAGATCATTCAGATTCGTCCAAATAATCGTCCATGTCCCTTCTGTCCTTTTTGGTGGGGCGACCCAACCCCTTTTTCCTGTAATGGGTTTTGGCATACTGAAGCAGCTCGTTATGTTCAAAAGCCTCTTTCGGGGTCGTGTCTTTTCGGTAGATGTCCACCAATTTGGCCCCTACGCGGCTCTCCGGAATGTCCAGTACGGTGAGTTGGTGGTCAATCTGGTCTTTTCTCAAAACAATTTGGTCCATGGGATACACCTCACGGGAAGGCTTCACCACGGTGCCGTTCACCTTGATCTGGCCTTTTTTCACCGCAGTGGAAGCAAGGTTCCGGGTTTTGTAGTATCTGGTGCACCAAAGGTACTTGTCTATGCGCATGGTCTTTGCAAATGTTTGTTAACGGACGGAACAAAAATAATTGAAAATTGTATCTTGCGCAGCTAAATGACAAACTTGATGAGGTACGGGATTTTTGTTTTCTTGGCTTTGGCCTTTACTTTTTTTTCATGTAAAAATGATGATGATTCGGGAGTTGTGGAGGTGCCGCCCAAGTTATTGAGCGAAGTATCCCCAGAGGATGACGCGAAGATCAAGGAATTTTTGAACACCCATTTCTACAATTACGAGGATTTTGAAACCCCACCTGAAGGGTTTGACCAAAAGATAGTTATCGATACCATTGCAGGCGAAAATGCGGACAAGACACCGATGATGGAATTTGCCCAATCGGTCACTGTCAACGTATCGTCCAGTCATTTGGGACTTAGTGCAGGAGAGGAAGATGTACCGCATAAACTTTATTATATAGAGGTCAAACAAGGAGGAGCGGAGAAAAGCCCTACCTATGCCGATTCCACTTTGATAAGCTACCGGGGGGCATTGTTGAACGGTACCCTATTCGATCAAAACCAAGATTATGTATGGTTTGAACTGCCCAGTTCAGTTAGGGGATTTGCCAATGGCGTCGCCCAGCTACGAACAGGGACATCTGACCAACTTGTTGAGAACGGAGATGGGACCTTCGATATTGCCAATAGTGGCAAAGGCATATTGATAATGCCCTCTGGTCTGGGGTATTTTAATGGAACTCGAGAACTGATTCCATCCTATTCCGTTCTATTGTTTATGGTTGATTTGGGAATATATGTGGAGGACACGGATTGGGACAATGACGGCATTCCTTCAATTGATGAAGATTTAAATGGTAACGGTTTCATGTTCGATGATAATACGGATGAAGACACTTCTGCCAATTTCAGGGACATAGACGATGATGGAGATGGGGTTCTCACTCGGAATGAGATCAGTGATGACAACGGAAACATCATACTTCCCTATCCTGATACCGACAATGATGGGATTCCGGATTATTTAGATCCAGATACCAAATAACAAGACATAAAAAAATCCCGCTCATTGGAGCGGGATTTTTTATGCTTTTCAAGAAAACCAATCTTATAGTTTCAAGGAGAGGGCAAAGATGACCTGCGAAGGTCTGGAATCTATTCTCCCTTCAACATCGGCAACATTGGAGTCAATGAACTCAGCTTCGTTTTCAGAGAATCCACGCTCGTAGCGGACGTCCAATCCAATATTTCCAAGGTTTACACCAACTCCTGCATTTAACCCAACAGTAAAGTCGTTTTTTACATCTTCCACCTCCAGGTCACCAAGGTCGTTTTTCAGGGTGTACTGGAAAGCAGGACCTGCAAAAATATGCAAGGGGCCTATCAATTTGTAGCCCAAAAGGACGGGCATATCCAATTTGGAGATGTCGTAATCTTGGGAATCACCTTCGATATTGTAGGTACTTCTGGTCTTGGAATACACCAGTTCAGGTCTTAGATAAATCTTTGGAAAGTCAAGCTTTCCCCAAACGCCAACATGGTAACCAGCTTTACCTTCAGGGTCTTCGACTGCATCCGTTACAGTATTTACCAAATCCCCGTTCTTGTTGTACGATAATCCGGCCTTGATACCGAATCCTGAGCCGCTCTGGGCCATTGCAGCCGTCCCAAAAAGGGCGAACACTGCAATCAAAAGTGTTTTTTTCATAAGTGTCATTTTAAAAGATTGAAGCACCTCCAAAGGAGGTATCTGAAACTATTTACGTTTCAACACCCTTAAAACGGCTTTTTCGATGGCTTTATTGTTGAGTCCGTACTTCTCCATCAGTTGTTCCGGTGTCCCGCTTTCCCCAAAAGTATCGTGGGTGGCCACAAATTCCTGAGGCACTGGATGGTGCATGGTCAATGTACGTGCCACGCTTTCCCCGAGTCCTCCAAGATAGTTGTGTTCCTCAGCGGTCACGACGCATCCGGTCTTCTTTACAGAGTCCAAAATGGCCTTCTCGTCCAATGGTTTGATGGTGTGTATGTTGATCACTTCCGCAGAAATCCCTTGGTTTTCGAGACTCTCGGCAGCCAATAGGGCCTCCCATACCAAATGTCCGGTGGCGATGATGGTCACATCGGTTCCCTCATTCAGCATAACGGCCTTCCCGATTTCGAACTTTTGGTCCACGGGGGTGAAATTGGCCACTTTTGGCCTTCCAAATCGAAGATAGACCGGACCGTGGTGCTCGGCAATGGCCAATGTGGCAGCCTTGGTCTGGTTAAAGTCACATGGGTTGATGACGGTCATACCCGGCAACATTTTCATCAGGCCAATATCTTCCAAAATTTGGTGGGTGGCACCATCTTCTCCCAAAGTGAGTCCGGCGTGCGAAGCACATATTTTTACATTTTTGTCCGAATAGGCAATGGACTGGCGGATCTGGTCATAGACCCTTCCCGTGGCAAAATTGGCAAAGGAGGAGGCAAATGGAATCTTTCCACCAATGGTAAGGCCGGCCGCAATGCCCATCATGTTGGCCTCGGCAATTCCCACTTGGAAGAAACGTTCAGGATTTTCCTCGATAAAGGTCTCGATCTTCAATGATCCCACTAAATCGGCACAAAGGGCCACCACATTGGGGTTGGTCCTGCCCAGTTCTGTCATTCCCGCCCCATATCCGCTACGGGTGTCCTGTTTTCCTTGATCTGTATATTTGGTCATCGTATCTTTTTCTGAATTAATAATCGCCTAAGGTTTCGGGGTTCTGTGCCAATGCATTCGCCAATTGCTCATCATTCGGAGCTTTGCCGTGCCAAGCATGGGTATGCATCATGAAATCCACCCCGTTGCCCATTTCCGTGGTCATCACTATGCAAACAGGTTTTCCTTTTCCGGTCCTGCTTTTGGCCTCTTTTAGCCCGGCTATGACCTGGTCGAGATCGTTGCCGTTTTCTATGTGCATCACATCCCATCCAAAGGCCCTGAACTTTTCACCGACATCGCCCAACGGAAGTACATTTTCTGTGGCCCCATCGATTTGCTGCCCGTTTCTATCCACAGTGGCGATCAGGTTGTCCACCTTGTTCCCAGCGGCATACATGATGGCTTCCCAATTTTGACCTTCCTGCAGTTCCCCATCTCCATGAAGACTGAAGACCAAGTGGTCGTCGCCGTTCAACTTTTTGGCCAATGCCGCACCGATGGCAACGGACATGCCCTGTCCCAAAGACCCAGAGGCAACCCGTATGCCGGGCAATCCTTCATGAGTGGTCGGGTGTCCTTGCAGTCTGGAATTGATCAACCTGAAAGTGTCCAGTTCCTCAATGGGAAAATAGCCCCTTCGGGCCAGAACGCTATAAAATACCGGCGAGATGTGTCCATTGGACAGGAAGAAAAGATCTTCTCCTTTACCATCCATATCAAATCCTTCCTTTAGATCCATGATCTCGTTGTACAGGGCCACAAAAAATTCGGTACAGCCCAAAGATCCTCCGGGATGCCCGGAATTTACCTTGTGGACCATTCGCAAAATGTCCCTTCTGACCTGAACCACCAGGTCTTGCAATTCTTGAGTGTTCGGCATTGTGTTTGTTTTAAGACGTCAAAAATAACCGCATTCGTTCGGCTAAACAAGTGTAAAAGAATTATTTCACAAAAAGTGCCGCCCTACAAACTTTATTTTTTTGTTAAGGGATTGCGGAAAGGAGTTGGCTATATTTGCGGTCTTAAAAGATAACCGTTTGAAGTTTACCTTAGTACAGAAGGACAATAAGAGCAAGGCTAGGGCAGGGGAGATAACCACTGACCACGGAACCATACAGACCCCCATCTTTATGCCTGTGGGCACGGTGGCCTCGGTAAAGGGGGTGCACCAACGGGAACTGCGGGACGATATTGACCCGGACATCATTTTGGGAAACACCTATCATTTATACCTGCGGCCAGGGACCGGAATCTTGGAAGAGGCCGGGGGTCTGCACAAGTTCATGGGATGGGACCGGAATATCCTGACCGATAGCGGGGGCTACCAAGTGTATTCCCTTTCCGGCAACAGGAAAATCAAAGAGGAAGGGGTCAAGTTCAAATCCCATATCGATGGTTCCAACCACTTTTTTACCCCAGAAAATGTCATGGAAATCCAGCGCACCATAGGTGCGGACATCATCATGGCCTTTGACGAATGCACACCTTATCCTTGTGACTACCAATATGCCAAGCGTTCCATGCACCTTACCCACAGATGGCTGGACCGCTGTATCTCGCATCTGGAAAAGTTGCCGTTCAAATACGGGTATTCCCAAAGTTTTTTTCCCATAGTACAAGGGTCCACCTATAAGGATTTACGAAAACAATCCGCAGAGTATATTGCCTCTGTGGGTGCTGAGGGAAATGCCATTGGCGGACTGTCCGTAGGGGAACCAGCAGAGGAAATGTACGAAATGGCAGAATTGGTATGCGATATTTTGCCAGAAGACAAACCAAGATACCTTATGGGTGTGGGAACGCCCATCAATATATTGGAGAACATTGCCCTTGGGGTGGATATGTTCGATTGTGTGATGCCCACCCGGAATGCAAGGAACGGGATGTTGTTCACGGCGCATGGCACCATCAACATCAAGAACAAAAAGTGGGAAAATGATTTTTCGCCCTTGGATGAAATGGGGATCACCTATGTGGACACCGAATATTCCAAGGCTTATTTGAGACACTTGTTCGCGGCCAATGAGTATTTGGGCAAACAGATAGCCACCATTCACAACCTTGGATTTTATCTGTGGTTGGTGCGTACGGCAAGAGAACGTATTTTAGCAGGGGATTTCCAGGAGTGGAAAACCAAGATGGTACAACAAATGGACAAGAGACTGTAATGCTTACCATACTTGATAGGTACATATTAAAGCGCTATTTGATCACCTTTATGGGCATGCTCATGCTTTTTGTGCCCATTGGCATCATGGCGAACTTGGCGGAGAAGATCGGCAAGATCATAGACAACGAGGCCCCTTTGTCCGAGGTCATTGTCTTTTATGGGAACTTTACCTTGGTGATCGGAAACCTGTTGCTGCCCATTTTTCTTTTCTTGTCCATCATTTTCTTTACCTCAAAATTGGCCAGCAATACGGAGATCGTGGCCATTTTGAGTTCAGGGGTATCCTATTGGCGTTTTTTGAGACCTTACTTTATAGGTGCCACACTGGTAGCCATTCTTATTTTCATGATGGGGATGTTCATTGTACCCCATGCCAGTATCGGTTTCAACGAATTTGAATACAAGTATTTCAAGAAGGGAAGGAACGATAGGGTCACCGAAAATATCTTCAACCAGTTGAATGAGAGCGATTATATCTATGTGAGCAGTTTTGATCCCAACCGAAAAATAGGGTACAACTTCACCTATGAGCATTTTGATTCCATCCAACAGTTGGACTATAAGATTTCCGCCAGCAACATCCGCTGGGTGGACACCGATAGCGTCTACAGGCTCACCAATTATGTGAACCGGAAAGTGAGGAACGGGGTGGAACTCATCCAGACCAAGAGCAGGCTGGATACCATTTTTGCATTTGAGATAGACGATCTCACACCGGTTTCTTATGTGGCGGAGACCAAAAACCTTTTTGAACTCAATGATTTTATCGATGACCAGAGAAGAAAGGGAGCATCCAACATCAATGCTTATGTGCTGGTAAAGTACAAACGTTGGGCACTGCCCATTGCGGCCTTTATCCTCACGGTGATAGCCGTTGCCGTTTCCTCAGTGAAAAGAAGGGGTGGCATGGGCCTCAACCTCGCCTTTGGGATAGGGGTGGCCTTTGTGTATATTTTCTTTGACAAGGTATTTGGCACCCTGGCCGAACAGTCTGGATTTTCGCCCTTGCTGGCAGTGCTGATTCCCAACTTGTTTTTTGGGGCCTTTGCGGTTTACATGCTGATGAAGGCCAAGCGCTGATGATCAAAAACGGTCAATGGCATGGTATTAAAAGCATGGGACAATTGGTATGGGTAACCTATAAAGTTTTATATTTGTCCCCATTATTTTTATTGAAAACAACGACTTTCCATGGAATATCTAGAATTTGAACTTCCCATAAAGGAACTTGAAGACCAACTTCAAAAATGTATGGTAATAGGGGAAGAGAGTGAAGTAGATGTCACAGAGACCTGTTCGCAGATCGAGAAAAAATTGGAAGAGACCCGAAAGGAAATATACAAGAACCTGACCGCTTGGCAACGTGTCCAGCTTTCAAGACACCCCAATAGGCCCTATACCATGGATTACATCCGTGCCATTTGCGGGGACACCTTTTTGGAGCTGCATGGCGACAGGAACGTAAAGGACGACAAGGCCATGATAGGCGGCCTCGGCAAGATCGGGGACCAAAGTTATATGTTCATTGGCCAGCAAAAAGGATATAATACCAAGACAAGGCAGTACCGAAACTTTGGCATGGCCAACCCCGAAGGTTACCGAAAGGCCCTTCGGTTGATGAAATCCGCAGAAAAATTTGGCATTCCCGTAGTGTCCTTTATCGATACCCCTGGGGCATATCCCGGCATCGAGGCCGAAGAACGTGGACAGGGAGAGGCCATCGCACGGAATATTTTGGAAATGACCCGCCTAAAAGTGCCGATCATCGTCATCATCATTGGAGAAGGAGCTTCCGGTGGTGCATTGGGCATTGGTGTGGGTGATAAGGTACTCATGTTGGAGAACACATGGTACTCCGTGATCTCCCCAGAATCCTGCTCTTCCATTCTTTGGAGAAGTTGGGAGTACAAGGAACAGGCTGCCGAAGCACTGAAGTTGACCGCAGCCGATATGAAAAAGCAAAAATTGGTGGACGAAATCGTGAAGGAACCCCTTGGAGGTGCACACGCCAATAGGGAAAAAACCTTTGAAACGGTCAAGAACAAAATTTCTTCGCATTACGAAGAACTCAAAAAGTTATCACCAAAAGACCTGGTAAAGACCCGCATGGAAAAATATGCTTCCATGGGTGTGTTCAGCGAGTAATTCTTGTTTTTCAGAGGCTAACTTTTTTTATTAGGTTTTATCCTCGTTTTTTTTTATGTTATCAACAGGTATTGAAAGTTATCAACAGTTGGAATGTTGAGTACCTGTGGACATCGCATTCATCAGAATTAAAGTTAAGTAAAGGTTAATTAGCTACTTTCGCATTTATGGAAAAACCTAGCCCCATCATAGCACATCGAGTGGACAAATCTACCCTGATTAGTCTTGAGAAGGGGAAGATACCACCTCAATCAGTTGATTTAGAAGAGGTTGTGTTGGGTGCGATGATGATCGACAAGAAAGGGGTGGATGAGGTCATCGATATTCTACATCCTGATGTTTTCTATAAGGATGCCCACAAATACATTTACGAGGCCATCTTCAAATTATTTGAATCCTCAGAACCTGTGGATTTATTAACCGTTTCGGCACAATTAAAGAAAGAAGGCCGATTGGAAGCCGTGGGAGGGGATTTTTATTTGATCAAACTCACCCAAAAAGTAGCTTCTTCGGCACATATCGAGTTCCACGCCAGGATTATCCTTCAAAAATATATCCAAAGGAGTCTTATCAAGATTTCCAGTGAGATCATTGAAGAAGCATACAGTGACTCCACCGACGTGTTTGACCTTTTGGACAATGCCGAGGCCAAATTGTATGAAGTCACCCAAGGAAACTTGAAACGTTCTGCCGAAACGGCCCAGAATCTGGTGATCCAGGCCAAAAAGAAAATCGAGGAAATCTCCAACAAGGAAGGATTGAGTGGAATCCCATCTGGTTTTGATAAATTGGACAAACTTACCTCGGGCTGGCAGCCCAGTGATTTGATCATTGTAGCAGCACGTCCAGGTATGGGTAAAACGGCCCTGACCTTGTCCATGGCAAGGAACATTGCCGTAAATTCAGGTAATGCGGTCGCTTTTTTCTCCTTGGAGATGTCATCGGTGCAGTTGATCACACGTTTGATTTCTTCGGAAACCGGACTTTCTTCAGAAAAATTGAGGACTGGAAAGTTGGAAAAACATGAGTGGGAGCAGTTGAACGTCAAGGTAAAGGCTTTGGAAAAAGCACCTTTGTTCATTGATGATACCCCTTCACTTTCCATTTTTGACCTACGTGCCAAGGCTCGCCGATTGGCCTCCCAACATAAGATCAAGCTCATCATCATTGACTATTTGCAATTGATGACGGCAGGGGGAAGCCAAAAAGGGGGGAACCGCGAACAGGAAATATCCACCATTTCCCGAAACCTAAAAGCATTGGCCAAGGAATTGGATGTGCCGGTCATCGCACTGTCGCAGCTTTCCAGGGCGGTGGAGACCCGTGGGGGCAGCAAGAGGCCCATTCTTTCGGATTTGAGGGAATCTGGGGCCATTGAGCAGGATGCCGACATCGTATCGTTCATCTACAGGCCGGAATACTATAAAATTGACGAATGGGACGATGAGGAACGCACCCCGACCCAAGGTCAGGCCGAGTTCATTGTGGCCAAGCACCGTAATGGTGGTCTGGATAATATTAGGTTAAAATTTGTGGGTGCTCTGGGTAAATTTGATAACTTGGATGACTTTGATTCCCCGTTCGAATTCCAATCGAAGATGAACGCGGATGAGGAAAATCCCTTTGCAACGCCAAAATTCCCAAGTGCGGACGAAGCTTTTGGCAGCGCAATGAACAGTGACGATGACCCAGATGACAATGACGTGCCATTTTAAATCGCCTACTTTTTTGTTCCTTCAATTCAGGTTGAGGGGTGTCTTGTTTCTTGTTTCTTTGCTCTTTTCTCTTACTTCTTTCGCATCGGTGATCCTTATTCCCATGGACGCCGAAGGTCAGGAAAACCATTTGAAGGCCTATGGGATCACCTATTGGGTGCTTTCCAAACAGCAAAAGGTGCAATGGTTGCTCAATTATCGGGGCGGCTCTTTCTTATTACCCGATGGGGAGGCCATTCGAAAGGAATGCCAGATCCGTGGGGTGTCGTTTGAAGTACTTACCGATGGACAGGCCGAACAGATTCTGGACGAGATCAGTAGTCCGTCCCAGAACCAAGATGCGGTTGTTCTGGAAAAGGCGCCCAAGATTGCCGTGTATTCCCCCAAGGAAAACCAACCCTGGGACGATGCGGTGACCATGGTGCTCACCTATGCCGAAATTCCCTATGTGACCATCTATGATGAAGAGGTGCTGGGCGATAAATTGGCCCTGTATGATTGGTTGCATTTGCATCATGAGGATTTTACCGGGCAATACGGCAGGTTCTATGGAGCCTACAGGGCAGTTCCCTGGTATATCGAGGCCAAGGAGCAGGCCGAGGTATTAGCCCAGGAATTGGGCTATGCGAAGGTTTCCGAAGAGAAATTGGCCGTGGCCCTCAAAATACGGAACTACGTCATCGGTGGTGGGTTTATGTTCGCCATGTGTTCGGCCACGGATAGTTTTGATATTGCCTTGGCGGCGGAAAATGTGGATATCTGTGAGCCCATGTTCGATGGAGATCCATCGGACGCCAACTATCAGGCAAAGCTGGATTATGGAAACACCTTTGCCTTTACCAATTTCATTTTGGAACGGAACCCTTTGAAGTATGAGTTTTCATCCATCGACATGACCAACAAACGGGGAAATGTGCCCAAAGAGTCCGATTATTTTTCGTTGATGGAGTTTTCGGCCAAGTGGGATCCCGTGCCTACCATGCTGACACAGAACCATACCAGCTTGGTGAAAGGCTTCATGGGGCAGACCACGGCTTTCACGAGGAATGAGGTAAAGCCCACTGTAATGGTGTTGGGCGAGAACAAGATCAATGGAGAGGCCCGGTACATCCATGGCATCAAGGGCAAGGGTTTCTTTACTTTTTATGGGGGGCACGACCCAGAAGATTACCAGCATAGGGTAGGGGACCCCAAAACAGAACTGGAACTGCACCCTACTTCACCTGGGTACCGTTTGATCTTGAACAATGTGCTCTTCCCTGCGGCCCGCAAGAAAAAGCAGAAGACCTAGATCAATTTTTCCTTGAAAAAGGCAATGGTCCGCTCCCAGGCCAGATCCGCGGCAGCTTGATCAAAACGTGGCGTGGTATTGTTATGGAACCCATGGTTTACCTCCGGATAAAAATGGGCCTCATATTCTTTGTCCAATTCTTGGAGCTTGGCTTCATAACTAGGCCATCCAGCATTCACCCTTTCGTCCAATCCTGCATAATGAATCAATAGTGGGGCATTGATCTTCGCCACTTCATCATCGGCGGGCTGGCCTCCATAAAATGGAACGGCAGCAGCCAGATCTGGAACTTTTACAGCCATCATATTGGAAATCCATCCACCAAAACAGAAACCGACCACGCCCACTTTTCCATTGCAATCCTTGTGATTTTTGAGGTAATCGAAGGCAGCAATGAAATCTTCCAACATTTCATCACGGTCCCGTTGGCGTTGCAAAGCCCTTCCATCGTCATCATTGCCGGGATATCCGCCAAGGGGTGTCAGGGCATCTGGTGCCAAGGAAATGAACCCAGCCAAGGCGGCCCTTCGTCCCACATCCTCGATGTATGGATTGAGGCCTCGGTTTTCATGTACCACCACAATACCGCCCAGTTTGCCGGTGGCATCTTTGGGTTTGGAAAGCAATCCACGGATCTCGCCGCCACCTTTTGGTGAATTGTAGGTAATAAATTCGGAATCAAGTCTTGGATCGTTGGGTGGGACCAATAGAGTATCCACGTAGTTGGGCATCATGAAGCTCAAGAGTGAGGCCATGGTGATGCCTCCCACGGCATACACGGAGAGTTTTTCCAGAAATTCCCGGCGATCCAACTTGTTATGGGCATAGTCATCGTAAAGGTCAAAGACCTCTTGTTTGATATCTTCTTTTTTTAAGGGTGCCATATCGTTGCTTTTGATTGAATGCCCCTGAAGATACTAATTTTTCTAAATCAACTTATTGCAAACTAGATAAATAGATGGATGTTTATAGGAGTTTCTCCAAAACCTGCTCCACCCCGAACTCATTGTTGCTCAAAGTGGTGTATTTGGCATTTTTCAGCACATTGGGATGTGCATTTGCCATGGCAAAGCTAAAGTTGGAGAGTTGCATCATTTCGAGATCGTTGTTGTAGTCCCCGAATACCATCACTTGATGGGCATCGATCTTGTATTGATCCATGACCTTTTGGAGTGCATAGCCCTTATGGGCATTTTGGTGGGAAATATCTACCCAATTGGCGCCGGACACCTTGACCTTCAACGAGTCTTCCAAGTGTTGGACAAATGGGTAAATATACTTTTCGGAATCTTCAAAATGATAAATGGCTATTTTGAGGACCTCAGTGTCCACAGTGGTTTGGTCCTTGACAATGTCAAATTCGGAATAATATTCCCGGAGCATGGTCAAGAACGCATCGGAGGCATCATTGGCATAGGCATTGTATTGTGCGCAGATTACCGGATGCACATTTTTGAGTGGCTTCACAATATCCAAAATACGGTCAACCTCTTCTTTATCGATGGGTGTGGTCAGCAGGACTTCGTCCTGATGTTTGATCAGGGCACCATTTTCGGCAATCACAACGATATCGTCCTTGATGGGCGCCAGTTTGTCCACCATGCTGTTGTACTGTCTGCCACTGGCGGCGACAAAAATGATGTCCTTTTTCTTGAGTTCTTCAAAAATTTCAAAAAACCGGGGGCTCACTTCATGTTTGGAGTTCAACAAAGTACCATCCATATCGGTCACCACCATTTTAATCTGCGATAAATCCATTTTCAAGAAATTAAGCTGCAAAGGTATTTTTTATTCGGGGAACGGCAGGGCCACTTTTGGTAAACTTTATATTAATTTCGTTGGGAAAGAATCGTTTGCCCATGGACTTTTACCAGAAAGAGATACAATTGCGTGCGTTTACCCGTGGATTTCATTTGATCACGGATGCCATTTTGGATGCCGTTCCCGAAATCAGCAGGTTGGACAGGGGAATGTTGCAGGTCTTCATCAAGCACACTTCGGCCAGTTTGACCATCAATGAGAATGCCGACCCCACGGTCCGGACCGATTTTGAGAGTCATATCAACAAAATGGTGCCCGAGAATGCACCTTATTATGTACACAATTATGAGGGACCGGACGATATGCCCGCACACATCAAAGCATCACTGATGGGTACTTCGGTGCAGGTCCCCATTACGCAGGGCAGATTGAATTTGGGCATTTGGCAGGGGATTTATCTCTGTGAGCACCGAAACCACGCTTCGGGAAGAAAATTGGTGATCACTGCGTTTGGACAATGACCATTTAACAATTTACAATGGACAATGAAGTTGTCAGTCCAAGCATAGTCGAGAACGATTTTCTGGTTGAAATTAATTTATCCAGTTTTTTGCAAAGAAAGAGGAATAAAAATAAAAGATCCCGCACAAGGCGGAATCTCAATAAGCGGGGTAAGTTTATATTTAACCTTTACTTTACTCTTTCAACGATGGCCTTGAAGGCATCTGGATGGTTCATTGCCAAATCCGCAAGAACTTTCCTGTTCAGTTCTATTCCGTTGGATTTTACTTTTCCCATGAATTGAGAGTAAGACATTCCGTGCAATCTGGCACCTGCATTGATACGGGTGATCCATAGGGAGCGGAAATTGCGTTTTTTGGTCTTTCTGTCGCGGTAAGCATAAAGCATTGCTTTTTCTACCGCATTTTTGGCTACTGTCCAAACGTTTTTACGTCTTCCGAAGTAACCTTTGGCTTGCTTCATCACTTTTTTTCTTCTAGCGCGTGAAGCAACTGAATTTACTGATCTTGGCATAATGTTTCATTTTTTTGTAGCAGGCGTCCCAACAAAGGGAACTTGATTGGCCCAACTCCAGGGTTAATAAATAAATGTACCGATTGAACAATTATTTTAAACGCAATTGTTCCAATACGCTGTTCTCATCCGATGGGTGAACCAACGTGGAATGGGTCAGCTTTAGCTTACGCTTCTTCGATTTTTTTGTCAGGATGTGACTCTTGAAAGCGTGCTTTCTCTTGATTTTACCAGAACCTGTCAGCTTGAAACGCTTCTTGGCACTGGATTTTGTTTTCATCTTAGGCATTTTCCTAGTTTTTAACTCCGCTTATTATTGCTGAACAAAGTTCAGTTTTCTTTATTTTTTCGATGTTTTTGGGGCGAGGAACATGGTCATTCGCTTACCCTCCAACTTTGGCATCTGTTCCACTTTTCCAAATTCTTCCAGCTCTTGTGCCAATTTTAAAAGTAATATTTCACCTTGGTCCTTGTACACAATTGAACGGCCCTTAAAAAAGACATAGGCTTTCAGTTTGGCGCCATCCTTTAGGAATTTTTCGGCATGTCGCTTCTTGAACTCATAATCATGGTCGTCCGTTTGCGGTCCAAACCGTATTTCCTTGATGACAACCTTGGTTGCCTTTGCCTTCAATACCTTGTCCCGTTTCTTTTGTTCATAGAGAAACTTTTTGTAGTCTATGATTTTGCACACGGGCGGATTGGCATTTGGTGAAATCTCCACCAGATCCAGTTCCAGTTCACTGGCCTTTTCCCTTGCTTTGGAAATTGGATATACTCCAATTTCCACATTGTCTCCAACAAGCCTCACTTCTGGAGCGGTAATCTTTTCATTGATATTGTGAGGGTTCTTGTTTTCCCTCCTGGGTTGGGGCTTAAATCTTCTTCGTATTGCTATGACGTATACTTTTTAGTTAAACTTAATTTTTTAGAACGACTTTAAGGTACTATTTATTTCAGTAGTTACCAAGTCGGAAAATGCATCTATGCTCAAACTGCCCAAATCCTCGCCGCCGTGCCTTCTTACTGAAAGCGTTCCGGATGCTTCCTCCTGTTCACCTACGATGAGCATGAAGGGGATTTTCTTGAGTTCGGTCTCACGGATTTTTTTCCCTACGGTCTCGTTCCTCTTATCAATGAGCGCGCGAATTTCGTGATTTTCCAATGAATTCAAAACTTTTTCGGCATATTTTTCGTGTTTCTCACTGACGGGCAGTATAATAGCCTGTATCGGGATCAGCCATAGCGGGAAGTTCCCTCCGGTATGTTCCAATAGCAGGGCCACGAAACGTTCCATGCTGCCAAAGGGTGCCCTATGTATCATCACGGGACGGTGGAGTTCATTGTCACTACCTTTATAGGTAAGATCGAATCGCTTGGGCAGGTTGTAGTCCACTTGAATGGTGCCCAACTGCCAGTTCCTGCCGAGGGCATCCTTTACCATAAAATCCAACTTTGGACCGTAAAAAGCGGCCTCACCACTTTCCACCACATAATTCAGTCCTTTTTCCTCTGCTGCATTGATGATGGCCTGTTCCGCTTTTTCCCAATCGTCCGTATTACCTATATATTTCTCTGGATTGTCAAGGTCACGTACCGATACTTGTGCCGTAAAATTGTTGAAGCCCAAAGAGTTCAATACATATAAGGTAAGGTCGATCACATTTTTGAACTCATCGTTCAATTGTTCTGTGGTGCAGAAAATATGGGCATCATCTTGAGTAAAACCTCTAACGCGTGTGAGCCCATGTAACTCCCCACTCTGTTCATATCGATATACAGTGCCAAATTCCGCATAGCGCTTGGGCAAGTCTTTGTAGCTGAAGGGCTGGCTATTGTATATCTCGCAATGGTGCGGGCAGTTCATCGGTTTGAGCAGGAACTCTTCGTCCTCTTTGGGGGTGCGAATGGGCTGGAAGCTATCTTCGCCATATTTGGCATAATGTCCGGAAGTCACATAAAGTTCCTTTTGGCCGATATGTGGGGTCACCACCATTTCGTAGCCCGCTTTCTTTTGGGCCTTCTTTAAAAACTGCTCCAGACGCTCCCTTAGGGCAGCGCCCTTGGGTAACCATAAAGGAAGACCTTGTCCCACTTTTTGGGAAAAAGTGAACAGTTCCAGTTCCTTGCCCAATTTTCTGTGATCCCTTTTCTTGGCCTCTTCCAAAAGTTCCAGATATTCGGTAAGGTCCTTTTGTTTTGGGAAGGAAATTCCATAGACACGGGTCAACTGTTTGTTGTTCTCGTTCCCTCTCCAATAGGCACCCGCAACGCTGAGAATTTTGATAGCCTTTATGATTCCCGTATTGGGAATGTGTCCCCCGCGGCATAGATCGGTAAAGGTGCTATGGTCGCAGAAGGTGATAGTGCCGTCCTCAAGGTTTTCGATAAGCTCTATCTTGTACTCATTGCCTTGGTCCTTATAATATTGTAGTGCATCCGCTTTGGATACACTTCGCATGTTATAGTCATGTTTGCCTCGGGCAATTTCAAGGGCCTTTTGTTCTATTTTTTGAAAATCCTTTTCTGATAGGACATGCTCCCCAAAATCCACATCATAATAGAATCCATTTTCAATGGCCGGTCCGATGGTCAGTTTAATACCGGGATACAATTCTTCCAAAGCCTGTGCCACTACGTGGGAAGTGGAGTGCCAAAAAGCTTTTTTGCCTTCAGTGTCGTTCCATGTATATAAAGTAAGCGTGCCATCCTCGGTGAGTGGGGTCACGGTTTCCACAACAGTATGGTTGAATTGGGCCGAAATGACATTCCGGGCCAGTCCCTCGCTGATGCTTTTTGCAATATCCATAGGTGTAGTTCCTTCGGGAACTTTTTTGACCGCGCCATCAGGCAATGTAATCTTTATCATCTACGCTCCTTGTTTTTGGATGGAGGCAAAGATACCAACTAGATATGATGCTTACAATAGGTATGTATTCCATTTGCTAAGTTGTATGCTATCAATAGGTTAGGATCTTGGCTGGTTTTTGTTTGATGGATTTTTTGGAGAAATCAAAAAAAATTGTATCTTAATAGACTGCAAATCAGTGACATGTAATTTTTTCAAAAAAATACGGGGAAACATTTTGCGGAGTCGGAATAACGTTCTTATATTTGCACCCGCTTAGCTGATAAGGCGGGGCGTTTTTCTGGAGGGGGATTGGTCGAGGGGCCGATTTTTTTTTCGGAAAAAAAGAGAAGAAGTTCATATACATATTGCAATAGACAGCGTAAAGAGAATTGAAACCATTTTGATGTCAAGGACCGGATTTGTCCGTGGAATGTCCCAAATAGATATTTAACGATAGACAATGAAGAGTTTGATCCTGG
>JASBTQ010000021.1 GCA_030148335.1 Allomuricauda sp.
TCCGTTGGCTGGGTCAACATAATAAATGGCATCCTGTTCTTCAATGTAAAAGGCAGAAATATAAAAATTCTCATTTAGTGGAAATACATCAATGGCCTTCCAATCTTGAAGACTAAAATCGAACTCGTATAAACCTCTTGATGTGAAAATGGTCCATAGTCCATTTCTCAGAAAACTGATACCGGATGCAATAAAATTGGGTAAATCTGGATCAGAGCCTAAATAGGTCCAAACCGTTGTATCGAAATTAAAAACATAGGTGTCCTGCCCCTTAATGGAATACAACGAATTCCCTAAGACCATGTGCAAGTCCATGGCTAGCTTTGGAGTGTCGGCTAAATACTGGACATTAACCAAATCCAGTACACTTTCGTTGCTTGGGTCAGGATTCTCTGTAGGGGACTCAGTATCTTCTTCAGCTGCATCCGAATTTGCTATTTCGTTGCTGTCAACGCTTGAACACCCTATGAAGAATAAAATAAGTGCATAGCATGAACAATTTTTAAATAGGGTCATAATTAGGTTGTTGGATTTACCCCATACTTGGTAAATCGTATTCGATTTTATAATAATAAGCTGTTTGGTTTTTTGTAAGCAATAATTCCGTTGATACGCCTAAAAATTAGACTTAATCAAAAAGCACTCACCAATATTAATTTCCTTGGTTTAACTTAAATATAGCTTACCCCATCTTCGGAAACTCCCAACCATTGTGGTACTCCTTGGTCAAAAGGGCATCGGCTTCGGCATGGTTGAATTTGCCTTTTTCGGCATCCCAAAACAGTCGGTCGCCCGTTTTGTAGGCAATGTTGCCCATGTGGCTCACCATGGCGGCATCATAGCCAATTTTGATGGGAGCGTTCAAGAGGGTCTTGTCCCTTTTTTTCACGGCATCGAGGAAGTTGATGGTATGCAGGTCCAATCCGTTGGCGTCCACCTGCTGTAGGGGAACCGCCTCTATTTTGGGGCCAAGGTCTTGGCTCCAATCGGGCCTGTTGCGTTCAGGGATCACTTCCCAGCCCCCACGGTCCAGCACCAAGGTCCCATTGTTCCCGATAAAGGCGATACCGTGGTTCCGTCCATAATTTCCGCCATCAATGCCCGTGGCATGTTCCCACAATAGGGAAAAACCATCAAATTCATAAACGGTCTGGAGGGTATCCGGGGTTTCGGAAGCATCATCGGGATAGGCAAACTTGCCGCCCATGGCCATCACCGATTTAGGCAACGAGGCTTTCATGCCATAGAGCGCATAGTCAATAAGGTGCACGCCCCAATCGGTCATCAGTCCGCCTGCGTAGTCCCAAAACCACCTGAAATTGAAATGGAACCGATTTTCATTAAAAGGTCGGTCCGGTGCCGGTCCAAGCCACATTTGGTAGTCCACACCTTTAGGTGGGGTTCCGTTGGGCTGCACGGGAACGGGCTTCATCCAACCTTGATAGGCCCAAGTCTTCGCCAATCGTATCTGTCCCAGTTTCCCTGAATGTACATAGTTTATAGCATCCACAAAATGGGGCTGGCTGCGTTGCCACTGACCTATCTGTACCATGCGGTCACTGGCATCCACCTTGGCCAACATGGCCTCGCATTCGGCCACGGAATTGGCTATGGGTTTTTCGCAGTAGGCATCTTTTCCTGCATCAATGGCATCGGTGAGTTGCAGACAATGCCAATGGTCGGGCGTACCGATGATCACCATGTCCACATCCTTATCGTCCAACATTTTGCGGTAATCTGTGTACCATTTTGGTTTTTTGACGCCCCCTTTCTCAAGGTCTGCCGTTCTTTGTGCAAGCACATTTTCATCGACATCACAAAGGGCCACCACTTCTACCTCACTGTTCTTCAAGAGGGACAATAAATCCGTGAAACCCATGCCTTTGCAGCCGATGAGCCCTACCTGTATCTTATCGTTCGGACTTATGGTCCTTCGTATGGTTGCCAGCATTTCCGCGGGAAACAGAAACGAAGTGCCCAATCCGGCCATACCCAATGTGCTTCTTTTTACAAATTGTCTGCGTGTACCCATTTTTTTTTCAAATTTGGGATAAGGTACAAAAAAACGTCCCTCAAAATGCATTTTTCGAGGGACGCTATGGGTAAAAGATATGTCTTTCGACTATGATTTGCTCTCGGGAGCCGAGTTCAACTTCTTGCTCATTTCCATGGAAATGGCAGATCGATCAAACTTGAGACGGCCGGCCATGGTCTCGATGACACAGGAAAAATCCTTGTCGTTCAATTCCACGATCTTGCCGTGAAGGCCACTTTTGGTGATGATCTTGTCACCTTTTTTCAACTCCGAGGTAAATTTTTTCTCATCCTTCTGACGTTTGATCTGTGGGCGGATCATAAAGAAATACGCCACGGCAAAAATCAATATCAGAGGTAAAAACTGTTGTAAGTTTTCCATTCAGGTATTTTAGTTATTTCACAGGACCGGCGGGCACTGCATTTTTGGGGTTAACAAACGCCTTGATCCTCAAAATCTCTGAACCCTTCGCCGTATTGGCAGTGACCGTGATGGTCTTGGTCACCTGGTTCTGTCCAGATCCATTGAACTTCACCAACAACTCCCCGGTTTCGCCTGGGGCAATGGGCGTGTTCTTGGGATAATCGGGAACGGTACAACCACAACTGCTCTTGGCATCGGTGATGATCAAAGGCGCATCGCCCGTATTGGTAAACTTGAACACGGTTTCTTGTGGGGTTCCCTGCTCAATTGCGCCGAAATCATGCTCGGATTTTTCAAAAGTCATTACAGGAACTTTCTTTTGCGCCTCATCCCTTGTGGTAGCACTCTCCACATTATCCGCAACAATTTTGTTCGAAGCCTTGTCCTTGCAGGATACACCCACTAGGGCCACGGCCATGATCAAGCTTAAAAGTGTTGTTATTCTTTTCATGATAAAAATTTGTTTTCCCAAAAATAATCAAATATTGTTTACTGGAGTCCCCTTCCCATTTTTTGCAGCCTACCCTCGGATTTATATTCCTTGGCCAACTTGTCCAGAACCCCGTTGATAAAGATACTGCTCTTGGGCGTCGAATATTCCTTGGCGATTTCCAAATACTCGTTAAGGGTCACTTTTTCTGGGATGGAGGGGAAATTCAACAACTCGCAAATGGCCATTTTCAAGATGATGGAGTCAATCTCCGCTATCCGATCGTTGTCCCAGTTGGGGGTCTTCCCCTCTATCTCTTTTTCCCATTTGGCATCGTTGAGCAGGGTCTTGGTCAAGAGATCATTGGCATAATCCATGTCCTGGGCATCCTTGAGCAGGGCAGGCAAAAAGAATTTATCGCCCGAATTTTCACTCGCCTTCTTCAATCGCTTTACCAAATAGGTGTTCACAATTGGGAAGTCATCGACCCAAGTAAGCTTGTCGTCCTCAAAATATTCGTAGATCTTCTCGTTGGGGGCAATGATTTCCTTGAACAGTTGGATGATCACGTCACGGTCGTTCTCATAACTGTCCTTCGCCTTGGTCATGTATTCCTTATAAATGTCGCTGGCCACAATTTCCTTGTAGAGGATCTTGATATACTCCTCGTTCAGGTACCAATTGTTCAGTTTTCTCTTGGAGAGTTCGTTTTTTAGGGAGGCATTGTTCGCTATTTGGAGCAACAGACGGTTCTTTATGAATTTCTCGCGGTCGGGATAGTTGTCCTCTTCGGTGGCCATATATTTTTTGGAGGCGTGGCCCACATGCACTTCGGCCATTCGGTGCAGTTCAGCCAACAGGCTCAGCATAAGGAGATAGAGCACATACATGTTCTCAATGCTCATTCTCAGGAATTTTTCCTGCTTCACCAAGGAATCATCCTTGGACTGGATCAGCGCGTATATGCACTGCATCACTTTTACTCTGATATGCCTTCGGGTAAGCATTTGTAAAGAACTTTAAAGTCGTTGATTGGCTTTCACTCCGCAAAAGTAACCTTATATTTTAATCTTACCTATCAAAGTTGCTTTCTTATCAGTTTTATAACATTTTGTTTGTGTGCTATACCATATCTTTGTTTGATTGTCCCGAATGATTGACAATCAAAAAACCGTCTTTCCCTTTTATGAAGGAGCTGAAACACCTTAACAAATACTTTAAAAAATACTGGTTCAAACTGCTGATCGGAGTGCTGATCACCATCATAGCACGCATTTTTTCCCTGATCATGCCCTCCTATGTGAACAAGTCCATACAGGCTGTGGAGGAGTTTATGGCCGACACCATTTCCCTTTCCGAGGCGAAAGGCATGCTGTTGCAATACATCCTGGTCATTGTGGGGGCCGCCCTGCTCTCCGCACTTTTCACTTTTTTGATGCGACAAACGATCATCAATATATCCCGGTACATCGAATACGACCTGAAGAACGAGGTCTTTGACCATTACCAATTGCTCAGCCTCAATTTTTACAAAAAAAACAGGATAGGTGACCTAATGAACCGGATCAGCGAGGACATCAACCAAGTGCGCATGTATGCCGGTCCTGCGATCATGTACGGCATCCAGACACTCACCCTTTTTGCCTGTCTTGTGCCATTGATGTTCATAAAAGCGCCCACATTGGCGGCCTATACCCTACTGCCCCTTCCCATCTTGTCGGTATTGATCTACCAAATCAGCAAGGTGATCCATAAGCGTAGTACCAAGGTTCAGGAATTCCTGTCCACTCTGTCCACCTTTACCCAAGAATCCTTTTCCGGGATTTCGGTGATCAAGGCATACAGCATAGAGCCCCGCATCAATGCAGAGCTCAGGGAACTGGCCACCGAGGGAAAGGCAACCAGCATGTCGCTTGCCAAAGTGAATGCTTGGTTCTTTCCACTGATGATCCTATTGATCGGCATCAGCAACATTTTTGTGGTCTATATCGGTGGCAAACAATACATAAACGGCAATATCGAATCCATTGGGGTGATCGCGGAGTTCATCCTTTACGTGAACATGCTCACTTGGCCCGTGGCCATTGTGGGATGGCTCACTTCCATCATCCAAACGGCCGAGGCCTCACAAAAGCGGATCAACGAGTTCTTGATGCAAGAGCCTTCCATCAAGAACGAGGTGCTGCAACCCACGGTCATTCATGGCGATATTGAGTTCAAGAACGTGACCTTCACCTATGAGGACACCGACATCACCGCGCTCAAGGATATTTCGTTCAAGGTAAAAGCAGGACAGACGGTGGCCATTCTGGGCAAGACCGGTTCGGGAAAATCCACCATTTTGGATTTGGTGGCACGTTTGTACGATGTCACTTCTGGTGAGGTGCTTATCGATGGGATCCCCGTGCAAAAACTGAACCTGAACAGCCTTCGGAATTCCATTGGTGCCGTTCCACAGGATGCCTTTCTTTTCTCGGACACCATTGAGAACAACATTCGCCTCGGCGATGAGAATGCCTCCCATGATGAAATTGTGGCCGTTGCCAAAAAAGCCGTAGTGCACAAGAACATAGAAGGGTTTGCCAAAAAATATGATACCATCCTTGGGGAACGGGGCATTACCCTGAGTGGTGGACAGAAACAGCGGGTATCCATTGCCAGGGCATTGCTCAAGGACCCCAAGATCTATCTTTTTGACGACTGCCTCTCCGCCGTGGACACCGAAACCGAGGAAGAAATCCTGAACAACCTCAAAAAAGTATCAGAGAGTAAGACCACTCTCATCGTGAGCCATCGGGTATCCTCCGCAAAAAATGCCGACAAGATCATTGTGCTGGACGGTGGCAAAATTATTCAAGAGGGCACCCACCAAGAGCTGAACAATGTGGATGGATACTATAAGGAACTCTATCTCAACCAACTTTCGGGCAAAGAATGATAAAAAAGTTGCTGAATTAGCATTTTTTTTACATTTTTGGTAGTGTAATTCAACATAGTTCTAAATACACTATACCATATGGGCGAGAAAGATATAATGGACCAGGAAGAGATTTACTCAAAAGTTTTAAGGGCCGGAAGAAGAACTTACTTTTTTGATGTAAGGAGCACCAAGGCAGGTGATTATTACCTGACCATCACCGAAAGCAAGAAGTTCACCCATGACGATGGTTCCTTCCATTACAAGAAACACAAGATCTATCTGTACAAGGAGGACTTTACTGCCTTTAAGGAGATCATGGAGGAAATGATGGACTATATCATCGATGAAAAAGGGCAGGAAGTGATATCCGAGCGACATCAGAAGGATTTCAAGAAGGAAGAAGAAGAGACCACGGTAAGTGAAAACGGCAGCACTACGGAAAGTTTCACCGATGTGGATTTCGACGACATCTAGGATTTCACCCATAAAAAAACAGAAAACGGCCTGCCATTCCGCAGGCCGTTTTTTATTTTTATACCACAAAAAGCAGCACACATGGCAAGGACTCCCAGCAATATGCTCCCTTTAGGGACAAAGGCACCCGATTTTGAACTTTGGGACACCGTTTCAGAGAAAGCCATATCCCTGAAAAACTGTAGGGGCGACAAAGGCACAGTGATCATGTTCATCTGCAACCATTGCCCCTTCGTCATCCACGTGAACCCCCAAATCACGGAACTTGGCCGAGAGTATCAAGCCAAGGGAATCGGTTTTGTGGCCATTTCCAGCAATGATGTGGACAACTTTCCGCAGGATGCCCCACATCTGATGAAAGAGAAAGCAAAGGAAGAGGGATACACCTTTCCCTATTTATATGATGAGACACAGAAAGTGGCAAGGGCCTACGATGCGGCCTGTACCCCGGACCTCTATCTCTTCGACGCCGACCTGAACTTGGTCTATCGCGGACAACTGGACGATTCAAGGCCCGGAAACGGCATTCCATTGAGCGGAAACGACCTGAAAGCTGCCATGGATGCACTTTTGGAGGGCAATACCATCGACCCCGACCAAAAACCAAGCATAGGGTGCAACATCAAATGGAAGGAGAACTAGTTTAATAGTAGGGCTATGAAAATAAGTCCAAAAGAAGTATTGGGACAACTTTCGGGGCAAGACTCCCCGTTTTTGACCCTTTTTGAGCATGGATCTCTGTCCGTTGAAATCTATCAACCCAAAAAAGTGGATCTACAGCAACCCCATACCCGTGATGAAATCTACGTAGTGGTTTCGGGCAGTGGTGAATTTTTGAACGGGGGAAAACGAACCACCTTTTCACAGGGCGATTTTCTATTTGTCCCCGCTGGCGTGGAGCATCGGTTTGAAAACTTTACGGAAGACTTTGCCACTTGGGTGTTTTTTTATGGTCCTGAAGGAGGGGAAAACAATACATGAGCCTCCCCATTATTTTGGAAGCGATAGGTCCGTCCACCCTAGAGACCTATATTTCCGTAGGAATAAAATCCTATAGAGAACACTACTTGCACCTTTGGGAAAATGAGGACCCCACGCCCTACATCTCCAACAGTTTTACCCAAGTCGTTGTGGAACGAGAGCTGGCAGACCCCAATTCCTTCAATTATTTGATCAAAGTGGAGGATACCGTTGTGGGTATTGTAAAGTTGGTCAGGGACTGTGGCGTGGACGAACTTTTGCCCGAGGAAGCACTAAAGGCCGAAAAAATTTATCTCCTGAAGGCCCATTCCGGTCAAGGACTGGGCAAAAAAGTATTGCAATGGATTGAAAACCATGCCAAAAGCTTAAATAAGAAGGTGGTTTGGTTGGATACCATGCAAAAAGGAAACCCAATCTTGTTTTACCAAAAAAATGGGTATATGGTCAAAAGGGAAAGTGAGGTCACCCTTCCCCGGGTAAAGCCATCGGAAAAAGCCATGTGGATCTTGACCAAGCGCCTCTAGGTCACCAGCCCTCCCGTTGTGCCAGATTGGCTATATGGGCATAATGGTGGTTGCTGTGCCAAGCATATCGACCTATGTTCACTTCCAGCGTCGATTCCGCATTTCCATCGGGGTGGATGAATTTCCGTTGTAGATTGTCCTCAGAAAGTCCTTTCAATAGATAGACCAGTTTGGCATGCACTGCCTTTAGATGGTCCAACGACATTTGTATGGGTGCGGTCTTAGTATCGAAAAGATTGGCCCAAGCTTTTTCGTCATAGGGTTTTATGACAGGATTGTCTTCGGTCAAGGCCCATTTGAATCGGATGTAACTGTTGTGATGGCTGTCGGAGATGTGGTGCACCAATTGCCTCACGGTCCACCCGCCAGGCCGATATGGCGTTTCCAATTGAATGTTGGAAAGCGGTGCGACCAAATCGTACAAAGATTGGGGAAGGTGCTCCAGCACACTGATCCATTCTTTCAATTGTTCCTTCGTGATGACGGAAGGAACCTCAAATTTCCCGATAGGGTAACGCAATTGTTCCAGTTGATTGTTTTCCATGGCATAAAATTAATAAACAATGGGTCGCAAAACGAAGCGGAACATTTCCAAAAGGGTTTAAAATTCCAGGTCTCGACCTGTCTGCCGGCAGGCAGGTACAATTTTTCTTCCAAAAAATCACTCGAACTGACAGATTCGGACAAAATTCGCAATAGCAATTTTTAATACACTTTTAACTGAAATTAAATGTAGTCATTGATTTATCTACTAAATTTGTAGGATATTCGTTTATCAACTTTAAAACAAGACACATATGGCAACTCTAAGATTGGGCGACACCGCTCCCGACTTTACTGCGGAGACCTCTGAAGGTACCCTTAATTTTTATGAATATCTGGGTGATGGTTGGGGCATTTTGTTCTCACACCCTGCCGATTTCACCCCTGTGTGCACCACCGAACTGGGCACTGCGGCCAAATTCAAGGATGAGTTTGAAAAAAGGAACGTGAAGATGATGGCCCTTAGCGTGGACGGGGCCGCTTCCCACAAGGAATGGATCAAGGACATCAACGAGACACAGCACACCGTGGTGAACTTCCCGATTGTTGCGGACGAGGACAGAAAGGTTTCCGACCTCTACGACATGATCCACCCCAATGCCAACGACACCCTTACCGTACGCTCCGTGTTCATCATTGGTCCGGACAAGAAGGTGAAACTGACACTGACCTACCCTGCATCGACTGGACGAAATTTTTATGAACTGCTCCGAGTGGTGGACTCCCTACAACTGACCGCGAACCACAAAGTGGCCACTCCCGCCAATTGGGAACATGGACAAAAAGTGGTGGTGAGCCCGGCCATATCCACCGAGGAGGCCAAGGGAATATTCACCAAAGGTGTAGAGGAAGTGAAGCCCTACCTGCGTCTCACTCCCGACCCTACCGCTTGATTTTTCAAGAATTTTTCGAAAATTCCTAATTATCAATAAATTAAATGTACCTTTGCTCATTATTTAATTTTTTAATTTTTATTATGAGTAAAGGAACAGTAAAATTCTTCAACGATTCTAAAGGCTATGGCTTTATCACTGAAGAAGGTTCAAACGCAGATCACTTTGTACACGTTTCAGGTTTAATCGATGAAATCAGAGAAGGTGACGCTGTAGAATTCGAACTACAGCAAGGTAAAAAAGGATTGAACGCCGTTAACGTACAAGTTATAGATTAAGGTACCAGCACACTTTTTTATACATCAGGCCCGGACAATTGTCCGGGTCTTTTATTTTTCTTTCTTTTCTACGCAACCATTCCGTTTTTTCCTATCTAATAATTGAAACTGACAGTGTTCCCCCAACAACCTTTAAACCACTAAATGCATGGACACTTTTTTTGGAGTACTATCTTTTCTATTGATCATCAACGCACTTTTGCTGGTATGGAGCGTGAATGGATCAAAAAAATGATTTTGTGTGGCAATAGGTAGGGTTTTTTACCGTTAAATTGTTACGTAGTAAACACCTTAACCATGAATACGTTTTTCAGCATTTTGCTTCTTTTGCTTGCCCTAAACCTTTGTCTGCTTTTGGTAAGCGTCAACCGTACCAAATAAAAAAGCTCCCTTTCGGAAGCTTTTTTTATTGCTGTCAATGGCGCAACGGTTACTTCACCGCCATCAATTCCACATCAAAGATAAGCGTTGCATCCGGGGGAATCACCCCTCCCGCACCGGCACTTCCGTAAGCCAAATGTGATGGGATCACAAAACGGCCCTTGTCCCCTACTCTCAATAAGGCAATACCTTCTTCCCAACCTGCAATTACCTGGCCAATGCCCAAAGTAAAATCGATAGGCTGCTTTCTTTTGTAGGAGGAGTCAAAAACCTGCCCGTTCGAGAGGCTGCCCTCATAGTGCACGGACACGATTTTTCCATTCTCGGCCTTGGGACCGTTTCCTTTTTGGACAATCTTGTACCTAAGTCCGCTCGGGGTCTTTTCAAAACCGGCGGCCAATTTTTCCATTTCGGCCTCTGCCCTGGCCTTGGCCTCAGCGATGCGCTTTTCCCTGGCCCCCTCGAATACCCTAAAGGCCTCGATGGCGTTCCAGTTCTGGGCCTCGTCGCCCACCCTTACAATTTCTAGGCTTTCTATCTGGTCGCCCTGGGCGATGGCGTCCACCACTTCCTGACCCTGCTTCACAAAACCGAACACGGTGTGCTTATTGTCCAACCAAGGGGTCGGGCCGTGGGTAATGAAGAACTGGCTCCCATTGGTGCCCGGTCCTGCATTGGCCATGGAGAGTACGCCCGGTCCGCTGTGGGTGAGCTCGGGATGGAACTCGTCATCGAACTTATAACCGGGATCACCGGTTCCGGTGCCCACTGGACATCCGCCCTGTATCATAAAATCGGATATGACGCGGTGGAACTTCAGTCCATCGTAATACGGTTTTCCCTGGGGTCTTGCCGTGTTTTCCATGTTGCCCTCGGCAAGCGCAACAAAGTTGCCGACCGTTCCCGGTGTCTTGTCGTGGGTGAGTTTCACCAGTATTTCCCCTTTTGGGGTATTGAACTTTGCATAGATTCCGTCTTGCATGTCTTTCTTCGTATTTGATTAATCGATTTCAGTACCCGGAGTTTTTCCAAGGCTGCAAAGATAGGGGTTTTGTGGGGCAATACCTTGCCCAAGGAACTGAAATGGGATTGGATGTGCCACTTCAATCATCAAAAGGACTGGTGATGTTCAAGAGGGTCGGTTCCATGACCTGGGTATATACCATGGTCGTCTTTATGGAATTATGCCCCAATAGTTTTTGGATGATCCTTATATCGGTTCCTTTTAAAAAAATTCTATATTTAGAACAATCCTAAAAGGATATGGGGAAGATTCCTAATATCCAGTAGTTGTACTGCATTTCCGAAACTCAATCAAAATGAATGAAATTGACAAAATAGCATTTATTGAAACCAAAAATGGACAAATCCTGAGTACCAAATCAAAAGGGAGAACGAAATATTACATTCCAGGTGGAAAGAGAGAGTTTGGAGAATCGGACGAACAAACCTTGATAAGGGAAATTGCGGAGGAATTAAATATAGAAATTGACAAAGAAACAATTAAATACGTCGGGACCTTCAAAGCACAATCGGACGGCGCAAAAGATGGAATCCTAGTCAAAATGACCTGTTATAGAGCCAAATATAAAGGAGAACCAAAACCAACATCTGAAATTGAAGAAATTAGATGGCTAAATTATAGAGACTTGGACATAATATCAGAAGTGGATAAAAAGATATTTGGATTCCTAAAAGAAAATGGAGAGTTGAAGTAGTACAAAACGCAGTACAACACCTTGTATGATCAATTGCGGGCGGATGTACCTGCCGGAAAATCCTGCAATCGATTATCTATTAGTTCCAGGCGGACACTTTCGTCCCGAAAGGTCCGCAAAAGATGATACACAAGACCGTTGGCGGCAAACATTTGCTACCTGTCGGAGCACAACTATTTTAATACAAACACGCATTTGATTATTATAAATGAAAAATGGACTAACCAGTGAAAAAGCAGCCGAACAGCTGAAAATATGGGGCAACAACGAGTTGCCATCAGCAAAACCAAAAAGTGTTTGGCAAATTGCGCTGGAAGTTATTAAAGAACCCATGTTTGTTCTTCTGCTTAGCTGTGGTTCTATTTACTTGTTGCTGGGCGACTATACTGAAGGAATCATCTTGCTATGTTGGGTTTTCGTTATCATTTTCATCACTTTCAATCAGCATCATAAAACAGAGAAATCATTAGAAGCCTTGCGGCAACTTTCATCTCCAAGGGCTTTGGTTATTCGGGATGGATTAGAAAAACGAATTTCAGGAAGAGAAGTAGTGCCTGATGATGTGGTTATTCTGCAAGAAGGTGACCGAGTGCCAGCTGACGCATTAGTCTCAGAAAGCAACAATCTAACCATTGACGAATCAATGCTTACAGGAGAATCACTTCCTGTAAGGAAAAATGATGATTCTGAAAACCACATTTATAGTGGCACTTTAGTAGTGCAAGGAAAAGGAATTGTAAAAGTGATTAGCACAGGAACAAAAACAGAATTTGGTAAAATTGGAGTTTCTTTGCAAGCTATTGAGGAAGACGGAACACGTTTGCAGCGTGAAATGAAAAAACTCATTCGTAATTTATTTATCGGTGGAGCAATAATTAGTACTGGTGTAATTGCAGCGTTTTATTTTTCAAGAGGCGAAATATTAAATGCTCTTCTCAATGGTTTAGCTGCTGCAATGGCATTACTACCCGAAGAATTTCCTGTAGTCCTTACCATATTTCTGGCGTTAGGTGCCTGGCGTTTATCAAAAAATAAAATATTAACACGTAAGCCCAGTGCCATCGAAACATTAGGTTCTGCAACGGTTTTGTGTAGTGACAAAACGGGAACCATTACCCAAAACAAAATGGAGATATCAGCATTGTCTTTAGGTGAAAGCATATATTACAAGTCTGACTTTGAATCCAATAGAGATAATATCAAGGAATTACTGAGAGGATTAAACTATGCATCTCAAACCAATCCCATTGACCCAATGGAAAAGGCGATTAACAGTGAATTTGAAGCGGTTGAAACATCAGATAATCAATTAAACCTAATAAAAGAATACCCATTGAGCAAAGAAATGTTTGCTATGACAAGGGTGTTAAAATCTGAAGTTGATAACTCTATCGCTGCTTATTGCAAAGGCGCCCCTGAAACAATTTATAAACTTTGTGGTTTAACGGACGCTGAAATTACCAACTATACCAAAATTGTACATGAACTGGCACTAAAGGGTTACAGAGTTCTGGCCGCAGCAAGAAGTAGCTGGAACAATACTGAACTTCCTGAAAAGCAAAGTGATTTTTCATTTCATTTTTTAGGGATCGTTGCATTTGAAGATCCTATAAGACCTGAGGTACCTCAAGCAATAAGAGAATGTAATAAAGCAGGAATCAAAGTAATTATGATTACTGGTGATTATCCTGCAACCGCCAAAAGCATTGCTAATCAGATTGGTTTAAAGCATAACGAAAATGTGCTGACCGGGACGGAATTGCAAAGTATGAGTGATAACGAACTGAATGAGAGAATCAGGCATACCAACGTTTTTGCAAGAATAATTCCTGAACAAAAACTACAAATTATTAAAGCACTAAAAGCCAATGGCGAAATAGTGGCTATGACAGGTGATGGCGTAAATGATGCCCCCGCATTAAAGGCAGCCGATATTGGTGTGGCAATGGGTTTAAAGGGAACGGACGTTGCCCGTGAAGCTTCTTCACTTGTTTTATTGGATGACAATTTTGCTTCAATTGTTCATGCCATCAGGTTAGGAAGAAGAATATTTGATAATTTGGAAAAAGCGATGTCATACATCATTGCCATTCATATTCCTATTATCGGATTGGTTTTGATGCCTGCCTTTTTTTCCTGGTTGCCTATTCTCTTAATGCCACTTCACATCGTTTTTTTAGAGTTGATTATTGACCCTGTTTGTGCGATTGCGTTTGAATCAGAACAAGAAGAAAAAAGAATTATGAGCCGACCACCCAGAAAAACCAATGAACTTTTCTTTGGTTGGAATAAAATAATTTTAAGCCTCTTTAAGGGTTTAATACTGCTGGGCATGGTTATGGTTATTTACTTTGTTTCAATCAATGAAGGACATTCTGGTGGAGAAATAAGAGCTATTGCATTTTCATCTTTAATCATTGGTAATGTATTTTTAATTCTAACATCTTTATCTGAAACAAGAAACTTTGTGTCGATAATACTTGAAAAAAATATAGCTGTCATTGTCATTTCTCTAGTTGCACTCATCTTATTAATATTGACAATTTCCATTCCATTTTTAACAAACATTTTCTCCTTTGAATTTCCAGGTTATAAGCATTTCCTACCCGCATTGATTGGAGCTATAACAATGCTTATTACGCTTGAATTAATAAAGTACTTTAAACAAAGTAATTTAGCGAAAGATGACAAAACAACAAATTAGAAAAGATATGTCAGCCACCAACAAAGGCTATGAAAACATGCGGGCTGACGGTTTGCCGTAAGGTTTTTGCCCATCTGCTATCTTTGGTCACAGCCGACAAGTTAGCGTTTGTAAAATCCGCCCGAAAGCTTAGTTGCAACGTTGTGCGATATGCTAAACCAACAGAACTTTAAGACAAATTAACAATGAAATTATAATGAAAATCCTTAATACCTTTTTTACTGTTTTTCTATCGTTAGTGTCAAGCTATTGTTTTGCCCAAAATACTGACACGTTAAGAGTTTCGCAAAGTGACAAAAATACTTTTGAAAAACAAATATTACCTGTACGACTTCATTATTCACCAATACCATTTGCAAATCTTAGGCAACCGAGATTTCAAACCCACTATGAATTGATAAACCCTAAAAATGGTGCATATTACTTTATTTATAATGACAAAAAACAATTGATACAAGAAGGAATATATTCTATACGTCAATTCACTTATCAAGATAAAACCAAAGAACACGGAGCCTTTTACGATTCAAAATACCATTATTATAAAAAGAATGGAAAGTTAACCTCGATACACTATCAGCAAGATGGCAGAAGTAGGAAAACAGAATATTTTGACAAAAAAAAACGATTAAAGAAAATTGTATTTTTTGACAAAAAATCATCTGATACCGAAAAGATTGAAATATATAAAAAAGGACAGCTAAAAGAAACAAGAATATACACGAGTTTTGACAATTATTACAAAGAGAAAGTAAATAATTGAGAGTTTAAACAACGAGATTAAGGGCACAATCGCACAACAAGAGTTTTGCGTCAGGCGGGCTGAAGTGCAAAATTCAATAGCAGTTTTTCAATTGAACTTTAGTAATAATATCAGCTTTTGTGCTTCGATTTCCCGCCCGAACGCAAAGCCCCGAAACGTTGTACTACATACAAACGAACCCAAGATGGAGAGCATAATCAAAACCCTTACAGATAACTGATGGCCACTTTTGGAACATTGGAAAAAATAGCCTTGACGTTCCCAGAAGTCACCATAGAACCCCATTTTGAAAAAATATCATTTCGGGTGAAGAAGAAAATTTTTGCAACTTATGATGAAAAAAACAATAGAGCCACCATCAAACTGGCGAAAACCGAGCAAGATGATTTTTCTTCATTAAGCCCCAATATTTACCAAGTGGACAACAAATGGGGAAAACAAGGCTGGACATTTGTTGAATTGGGCCAGATAAACGAAGATTTGCTCAAGAGAACTTTGACCGCGGCATACTGTGAAGTTGCTCCAAAAAAACTTTCACAACAGATCACAAAAAAGTGAACCCACCCTTGGCTTCCCTAGCTTTTGTGGACAAGCCCGCGTGTCGATGCCATGGCCGAGCGGCCATTGGCGGTCATTTAAGAACAGGACGCGATGAAAAAAAACATATTGATCTTCCTCTTCATTCTTCTTCAATCTGCCTTGGCAAATTCCCAGGACGAGGCACACCGGATCATAAAGGAACGAATGGAATCCAAAAACATTCCCGGATTGGCATTTTTGATTGCCAGGGACGGAAAAATAATTGACGAAGGTTATTTTGGAAAGGCGAATCTGGAAATGGACGTGGACGTGAGCAAGCGCTCTGTTTTTGCCATAGCCTCCATGAGCAAAACCTATACCGCGGCAGCAATTTTATTGATGGCGGAAAAGGGACAATTACGCTTGGACGATCCCGTTAAAAAGTATATCCCGGAAGCTCCGGATTCCTGGAACCCCATCACCATCAAACAGCTTCTCACACATTCATCCGGTTTGGTTGACGATTGGAGCCTATACGACTGGGATACATCCAACGAATTGTTTTTGAAGACACAAACGGACAATGACTTTTTAAAGGTCCATTTTGAAAATGAGCTGAAATTTGAACCCGGAACCGATGTATCCTACGCAAGTGGACACTTTGTTTTAGGCATTGTGATCGAAAGGATAACCGGTGAATCGTATGGGGACTATCTTGAAAAGCATATTTTTCGGCCCTTGTCCCTTAATGAGACATTCGTTGACCATCCCTACAAGATGATACCGCACAGGGTTTCCGGCTACTTTGACTATGACCCCGATAGGATGAACAGTCCGATGACTGGGCTGGGAAATGGGATCTTGATTGCCCCTGTTGCCTATGGCAGAGGTGATGTGGGCATCCGCACAACGGTAAATGACCTCCTGAAATTTTATGATGCCCTTTTTACCGGTGCGCTGTTAAATGAGTCCTCAAAGCAGTTGATGTTCGACCCTGCAACGCTGGATAACGGGAACTTCATTTCCACGGGTGCAGGGTGGATGAACTGGCCTCTTGGTGGCATTGCAATTTCCGAACACAGTGGGGGTTTCAGGACGGGGTTCAGCAGTCAGGCCTTGGTTGTCCCGAAAGATAGGTTTGCGGTAATCATTCTGACCAATTTATTCGGTGGCGCCAGTTTCCCCTTGGCCCAAGAACTGGCAACCTTATACTATCCCGAATTGGAACAACTGTCAAAAAAATCACCGGTCGAAGACACCAACACAGCCCTGACCCAGAACCATCTTGATTTCTTTCAAGATATAGGCATCGATGTGAGAAATGAAGGTGTCCACGAGAACTTTCCATTCTCCTATTATTCCAAAAGTTTAAAAAAATCCATCTCGCGGACAGCATCCATCACATACCTGGGAGAAAAAAGTGTAAGAAACGAAAACGTAAATTTCTTCAATGTGGGTATACACACATTGAGATATTATCGCTTGAACAGCGAGAAAACACTTTACACTACCGTTTATCTCGACGGGAAAGATAGATTGGTATTTATGGACTATCCCGAGACCAAATGATAGGGAAAAATTTAATAGAAATTAGACATATTATTATTTAAAAATATCAATATTAATGTCTCCTATACTGTTCTACATGGGCACTTTGTATTATCCCATAAAGGGAACAAATTAAAAAGTAAATCCAGCAATTCCTTTTCCCCAAGATACATCCGTCAAGGCCCTTTACAACTTTGACCAGACATGCCTATGATTATTTTAATCATTAAAAATTAAATATTTATCATTTATCGATAAATATTTATCTATATTTACTCTTTTCAAAAAACCATTTCAACATATGAAAACAAAAAACTTGGTGTTCAAAGGGATGAAAATCATTTCTTGGATTATTTTTATTGGATTGTGCGTAGAAGCCGGGGCTTTGGTGGTGAACTTCATCTTTAGCCTGTTCAGACCAGAAACTGTCCAAAATCTCTATCAAAAGTTGGACATGAGCGACATCTATCAGAGCAGCAAACTCACCTTTTTTGGGATGTATGGGTTTATCTTGGTCATCGCAATTTTGAAAACCCTACTGTTCTACAATGTGATTGTGCTGGTCACCGAAATTGACCTATCAAAACCGTTCAACCGTTTTGTTTCCAAACAAATCTATAAGATATGTTACTACACGCTCTCCATCGGTCTATTGAGCTTTATTGCACAGCGGGCCACCAAATATTTGGAACATGATGGTTTCGCCATGGACAGGTTGAACCAATTTTGGCCTGATAGCGAGGCATTCATACTCATGGCCGCCGTGATCTACATCATTGCGATCATCTTCGAAAAAGGAGTGGAATATCAAGAGGAACTGGAAGAAACCATATAGACCATGGCAATTATCGTAAACCTTGACGTAATGATGGCAAAACGCAAAATGTCGCTCAACGAACTCTCTGAAGCCGTGGACATCACATTGGCCAACCTTTCCAAACTCAAAACAGGCAAGGTAAAGGCCATCAGGTTCAGCACCCTCGAAGCAATCTGCAGCGCTTTGGACTGCCAACCCGGCGACCTGTTGGAATTCTCAAAGGATTAAATCCCAAACAAATTGAAAATCCATAAGTACTTTGGACTTTTCTGGCAGAAAATGCACCGTAATCGAAAAAAGTGAATGCTCTTTGACTAATTTCATGCCACATAACGTCCAACAGAAGCATCAAAAAATGTAAGAAGCATTTAAACAAAAAATAACTGAAACAACACTAAAATCCTTTCACGATGACAACCAATATCAAATTTTTCCTCCCCATTCTTGGCCTGATGACCCTAATCGGTTGCAAAACGGCCCAACTTGGAAACCCACCTATCCAAACGGGGATGTTCAAAGTGACCATACTGTACCCAAATGGAGAAGGTTCAACCTTTGACATGGACTATTATGAGGCAAAACACATGCCGATGGTAGCCAGCTTTCTGGGCGACAACCTAAAATTCTACGAAATCGACAAGGGCATTTCTGGCAGAACACCCAATGACAAACCTCCCTATGCGGCCGTGGGCTATTTTTATATCGACAACATTGCGGATTATGGCAAGGCCATCGCCGAAAACCGGGATGCCGTGGTCAATGATTTTAAAAACTACACCAACATCCAGCCCGTAGTACAGATAAGCGAGATCAGGCAGGTGGTGCACCCTGCGAAAAATTGAATGCTGGGCAGATAAATCGATAAGGCAAAAAACCCCGAACACAGAGGGTTCAGCAATCAAATTTTGAAGCTGGCCATAGCCATATATCTTATATTTATATAAGATTGGAGAACAAATGCTCCCATTCCACTAAAGAAAAGATGTGAAAAATGAACTGGATACTATTGACCATTGCCGGATTGTTTGAAGTTGCCTTTGCCTTCTGCCTGGGCAAAGCAAAGGAAACCACTGGAAATGAAATGTATGGCTGGTATGTAGGGTTCCTGGTGACCCTCTGCCTGAGCATGGCACTTTTGATCAAAGCGACGCAGACCCTTCCCATTGGCACCGCATATGCAGTATGGACAGGAATCGGGGCCGTGGGCACAGTACTCGTGGGAATTTTGGTGTTCAAGGAACCGACCACCTTTCTAAGGCTCTTTTTTTTAAGTACCTTGATTGCATCAATAGTGGGACTGAAGGTAGTGTCCCATTGAACCGATAACTTTTGCACCTATGACAAACCCGGAAATCCAAGCCTACAATGATGTACAAGAAACCATGGACAAGGAAATCTGTAATGTCCTTGCCATCACTATCGATAACGGATTGCCCAAATCCGAGAGTAAAATATGGCACGGACATCCCGTTTGGTTCTTGGACGAAAACCCCATAGTGGGCTACAGCAAACAGAAAAAAGGCCTACGCCTGATGTTTTGGAGCGGTGCCAGTTTCGAAGAAGAAAAACTGGATGTGAGAGGCGAAAAATTTAAGGATGCCTCCATTTTTTATACCTCAGTGGAAGGGATCGACACCGTAGAACTTGCCCGTTGGTTGGAAAAATCAAAAGAGATCCAATGGGACTACAAGAACATCGTGAAAAGAAAAGGAAGGCTGGAAAGATTGAAGTAATTCGGCAGAACGATATAATTTAGGAAATGAAAACAACACCGGAACATGACGAGCGTATGGCAAAAATGACATTTGCCGCTGTATATCCGCACTATGTCACCAAAGTGGAGAAAAAGGACCGAACAAAAAAAGAACTGCACCAAGTGATTGAATGGTTGACCGGTTTTGACGACAACAAACTCCAAGAACTTATCGATGGAAAGGCAACCTTCGAAACGTTCTTCAAAGAAGCAAAGCTAAACCCGAATGCCCACCTCATCACAGGAACCATCTGTGGCTACCGGATAGAGGAAATCGAAAACCCATTGACCCAACAAGTGAGGTATTTGGACAAATTGGTGGACGAATTGGCCAAAGGCCGCAAGATGGGAAAAATCCTTCGCAGTGCGTAAATCACTGTCACGTCAACCATCTTAACACGTATTGCCCAACAGCTTCAGCCTTTCGTAAATTTTGTCGATCTTTAGCGGATTGTTTGCAAAAACCCCATATGACGAATGGATAGAAGAAAAGCACAGGCCAAAATATTGCGGGTCTTTCGAAAAGTGCACAGAACCACCGGCGCACTGTTGTTTGTTTTTTTCTTTTTCATTTCCGTATCGGGCCTGATCTTGGGCTGGAAGAAAAATTCAAACGGAAAATTGCTCCCCAAAACGCAACAAGGCACTTCTTCCAACCTAAAGGATTGGCTTCCTGTGGACAGTCTCCATACCATCGCCATCGGCGTGCTGCACAACAACGTATCCCCCGATCTATCTTCGGAACTCGACCGAATCGACATCCGAAAGGAAAAAGGTTCCGTCAAATTTGTTTTTGTGGACCACTATGAAGAAATACAGTTGGATGGTGCCACCGGAAAAGTGCTTTCCATTGGACAAAGACGATCGGATTTTTTAGAAAAAGTGCACGACGGCTCCATCCTGGACCGGCATCTTGGAACGGACGGCATCATAAAACTTGTCTATACCAGTGTGATGGGCATTTCGTTACTGCTTTTCACCATCACAGGCTTTTGGCTGTGGTATGGACCAAAACGAATGAGAAAAGAGGCAAAAAGAAACATGCAGGCCATGAGCTGACCCATATCAAATTATAAAACACGAACCAAAATTTATTGTTATGACCAAAGGAAGAATGGAAGCGTTCAGCGATGGTGTCCTGGCCATCATCATTACCATCATGGTATTGGAAATCAAAGTGCCCCATGAAGGGGAAGGTTTTGAGGCCCTGGTCCCCTTGTTGCCCGTTTTTCTGAGCTATGTGCTCAGTTTCATTTATTTGGGCATCTATTGGAACAACCACCACCATATGATGCATACCGTAAAAAAAATCTCCGGAAAAATGCTCTGGGCCAACCTTCACCTGCTCTTTTGGCTTTCCTTGATCCCCTTTGTGACCGGCTGGATGGGAGAAAACCATTTTGCCCAAGAACCCATGGCACTGTACGGGCTGATATTGCTGATGGCGGCCATTTCCTATTTCATCCTCCAAAACATCATCATAAAATCACAGGGGCATGATTCCATTTTGAAAAATGCCGTAGGAAAGGACATCAAGGGAAAAATATCTCCAGTGCTATATATCATTGGAATAGGGCTGTCCTGGGTGAGTCCTTGGGCATCTGGGCTCATGTACGTGTTGGTGGCCCTGATGTGGCTCATTCCCGACAAAAGAATAGAAAAGAGTTTGTAGAGGCAATAACCCTGCGTTTATCCCTTCACCTTTTTTGAGGGAATGGTTCCATACTTGTCAATGAGATAGACCAAACTGGCCATGGTAGCGGCTCCAAGCTCCAATTCCCGCTTGTTCACATGCTCAAACGTATCATTTTCGGCATGGTGATGGTCAAAATAACGCTGCGTGTCCGGTCTAAGGCCCACCAAGACCATGTTATCGTCTTTCAGGGGGCCAATATCCGCTCCCCCACCTCCTTTATCGAATATGTGGATCAAATAAGGTTCAAAAAGTTCTTTCCATCCTTGGATCTGTTTCAGATTTTCCTCGGAAGCATCTATGGTGAAACCCCTTGGCGTGAAACCTCCAGAGTCGCTTTCCAAGGCAAACACATGGTTTTCTCCTTTGCTACGGGCCACTTCCGCATATTTGTTGCCACCCCGCAACCCATTTTCCTCATTCATGAACAGCACCACTCTCAAAGTTCTTTTGGGTCTATACCCTGTTTCTTTCAACAGCCTGAGCACATCCATGCTCTGCACACAGCCGGCACCATCATCATGTGAACCATCCCCCAGATCCCAAGAGTCCAAATGGCCTCCCACGACCATGATCTCATTGGGATAGGTACTTCCCTTTATCTCACCGATCACATTATAGGACTGCACATCTTCATATTGCTTGCAGTTCTGTCTGAAATAAAATTTGATGTTCGGGTTGAGCTTGAGCGTGCCACTCAACAGTTCCGCTCCTTTGGTACTGATGGCCGCTGCAGGTATCCTTTGGTTCACTGGTGTGTCTCCGTAGCCCATGGAACCTGTATGTGGATAATCGTCCAACCGAAGGTTCATGGACCGGACAATCACACCCAATGCGCCATACTTTGCCGCTTCGGCAGCACCCGAATAGCGTTGGTTCACACATCCGGAATAGGCTGCGAACGTATTGATCAAGGTAGGGTCCATCGGGCGGTTATAAAAAACAATCTTGCCGGCTATCTTTTCCTTGCCCAGTTTCTCCAGGTCCTCAATGCCATTGACCTCAACGACGTTTGCCTTTAGACCACCGTCTGGGGTGGCCACGGACCCGCCCAACGCACATATGGGTACATTGGTGGTCAGTCCGGGTTTGGTCTCAAAATAGGCAAATTCCGGGGTCCCCCTCATCCATTTGGGTACCATTACGGGCTGGAGCCATACACGATCCAAACCGAGCAAGTCCAGTTGTTCCTTGGTATATTCCACAGCCTGTTGTGCTTGGACAGAACCGGAGAGCCTTCCTCCTATCTGATTGGACAAATGGTCGAGCCAGTCGTAGGCCTTTCCATCGGTCAATGCCTTGTCATAGATCGATTTGATCTGTTTTTCGTCTTCAGTCTGTGAAAAAAAGGGGGTACTTGCCAACAAAAGGGCCAAAAGTAGAATGGTTCTCATTTGGTTTCTTTTTCCAATTCTTGCTTAAAGGTTTCTAAATTAGCCTTTATTTCATCGTCGAGCTCGGGTTCCTCTATATCTTTGTACTTTTTTAACGCTTCCAACATGATGGATGCCACGATTACCCTCGCGGCTTCTTTGTTGTCCCCAGGGATGATGTACCATGGTGCATAATCCTTCGAGGTTTTGGAAAGTGCTTCTTCATAGCATTTTTGATAGGCATCCCATAGCTTGCGTTCCTTAAGATCTCCCGGGGAAAATTTCCAGTTTTTTTGTTTCAATTCGATTCTACGCAACAATCGCTGGCGTTGCTCTTCCTTGGAAAGATGCAGGAAGAACTTGAAAATGATGGTTCCATTTTTGGCCACATGTTCTTCAAAGGCATTGATTTCCTGGTACCTTTTTTCCCAGAAAGTATCATCAATGTCCGAAACAGACCCAACACCGGGCAGATTCTCGTTCATTATATATTCCGGATGTACCTTGGTGACCAATACGTTCTCATAATGGGTCCTATTGAACACAGCAAATTTCCCCCGCTCAGGAAGGGCAATATAGTGTCTCCAGAGATAATCATGCTTCAGTTCAAGGGAAGTGGGCACCTTAAAACTATGGACCACCACCCCCCTCACATTGAAATCCTTGAAAACCTCCCTGATCAGGCTATCCTTGCCTGCCGTGTCCATTCCCTGCAAGCAGACCAACACCCCATATTTACCATGGGCATATAGCGTGTCCTGAAATTCTCCGAGGTCCTTTCGGATATCTTCCAATTCCTTTTTGAGCTTCTTTTCCGATGCCCCAAAATCTTCGTAAGTGTCCTCTTTATCAAGCTGGAGATGTGATTTGACGAGATACTTTTCTGTTCTGATTTTTTCCATAGGAATGAATATAATCTTTTTTCCCCACTCCTTCGATCTTCCAAAAAGCGTCTTTCACCGATTGTTCTTGCCTTTGGTAGTTTTTGGTTTCTTTTTATCGATTTTATTCTTCGCCCAAACGCCCCTGTCTTAACTTAGTGACAATCAAAAGCGCAATGTCCCAAATCTATCGCGTTATGAAAACCAAAAAGACTATCTTACTGATTACCTTTGCATTGGGCCTTCTTGTCCTGTGGCTAATGTCTTCCTTCTCTGCCCCTAATGCCTGTGCCTATGCCAATTCCAACTTGGAATACATCAAGAACAAAATACAGGCGGCCGTGACGGCAAATGACCTTAAAATGGCGAAGTACCATGCCTATAAAGCCTTGAACGGTATAGAAAAAACCAAGACAAACTTTGTGGACTGTGGTTGTGAGGGCACCATTGAAAGCTTGGAAAAAGCCCTATCCCTGCTCAAAACCGCAACGAAATCCAAATTTTTGGAGGATTCCAAACAGGCCTTGCACAAGGCATTGGAGAACACCATCATAGGCCTCAAGGTCCTTAAGGCCTTTGAACATGAATCTTCCAGTCTGTATGGCAATGATTTTTTAACCATGAACACCAAAGAAATCCTTGATGGACCAAAGTGGTTGTCACCGCCCCATAGTGGCACCATAAAGGAACAGGTACACGAGTGTCTTCTGGAGTTTGAAATGTCTTTGGGGAAAGTGGTGAGCGATGTGGATTGCGCCGAAGCAAAAAGGTTTGTGACGAACATCCATGAGGAATCCCGGTTGATGTTGCTCAACAGCAAGCTTTCCGAATATAAAAAACAGTATCACCACCGGGTAAAAGTGCTATCCCAAGCCGCTCTTCAAAAACTTGGTGATTGTAAATAAGGTAGTTATTTACTGGCAAACAGCTTCACGTCCTCTTCGGATACTTCCTTTCCACCGAGGATGATCAACCGCTCCACCACATTGCGCAATTCGCGGACATTCCCTGTCCAATCATAGCTTTTGAGCAGTTCCAAGGCTTTTTTGGAAAAGTTCTTTTGTGCAGTTCCCTGTTCGGTGGCTATTTTTTCTGCAAAATAGTCGATCAATAGTGGAATATCTTCCCTTCTGTCGTTCAAAGACGGGACTTTGATCAATATCACCGCCAATCGGTGGTAGAGATCTTCCCGGAACCTGCCTTCCTCTATTTCCTTCTTCAGGTCCTTGTTTGTGGCCGCAAGCACACGCACATCCACTTTGATGTCCTTGTCAGATCCTACCCTTGATATTTTGTTCTCTTGCAGGGCGCGCAATACTTTGGCCTGTGCGGAGAGGCTCATGTCCCCTATCTCATCCAAGAAAATAGTGCCCTTGTTGGCCGTTTCAAACTTGCCTGCCCTGTCCTTGACCGCGGAGGTAAACGCTCCTTTCACATGACCAAACAGTTCGCTTTCAATCAATTCCGAAGGGATGGCGGCGCAATTCACTTCAATGAACGGTGCGGAGGACCGTTGGCTCTTTTGGTGCAGCCAATGGGCCACCAGCTCTTTGCCGGTTCCATTGGATCCCGTGATCAATACCCTCGCATCGGTAGGGGCCACTTTTTCTATCATATCCTTGATGATGCCGATCTCCTTGCTCTCGCCCACCATTTCGTAGTTCTTGGAGACTTTCTTTTTCAGGATGGTGTTTTCCACCACGAGTTCCTTTCGGTCAAGGGCATTGCGGACGGTGGTAAGCAAACGGTTTAGGTCCGGTGGTTTGGAGATATAGTCGAAGGCGCCCATTCGCATGGTATTGACCGCTGTATCAAGGTCACCATGCCCCGAGATCATGATGAAGGGAACTTCTGGCTTTATTTTTTTGGCTGCCTCCAAAACTTCCACCCCATCCATTTTTGGCATTTTTATGTCGCAGAGGACCAAATCGAAGTCTTCCTTTTTGATGATTTCTATCCCGGACAGCCCATCTTCGGCTTCCTGGACTTCATAGTCATCATTTTCTTCGGCCAATATCTTGACCAATACCCTTCTGATTGCCGACTCGTCTTCTATCACCAAAATCCTTGACATACTTTTCCTTTTTTAAAAAATTCCAATCTTGAACCCTGTTCTAATATAAAAATTTGAATCGTTATTGAACACAAATACTTCTCCCCGTTCCCTGTTCCTTAACTTTCCCTCTTGCACAAGGGTGCTCCCCCCAAGGACAAAAAAGGAGATATTGTCCGTAACATTATACTGATAGCCAAGGGTCCCCACCAAAGAGTTGAAAGAGATCCTTGATGCCACAAGTCCATTGTCCAAAGCAATATTCCGCTGTAGGTTCATAAAATAGCCATCCAAGAACAATGCCAATTCCAAACTGTGCTTTTTATCGATATGGTACTTTACATTGGATTTGGGAACGCCGGCCACATAGGACCAATCTGGATGGAACCTTCTGTAGTAGTGGATCAAGGGCAGGGGAACAGGTATACCAGTTGTGCTGTTATAGGTAAGTCCCAATACGATTCGAAAGGGTTTATCCGCATTGGGTTTCTCCTTCCAAAATGCAGCGGAGGCATTCATGAAAAGATCGTCCCTGACCACCCCATCCAATAAATTGGATGCCACTCTTGGAGTCAAGATACCGACCAGGTTCCAATTCTCGTTCCATTTTTTGACAAGGCCCACATTAAAATCAATGATATGGAAGCGGATCATTTCTTTTTTATCAAAAGGAAGGTCGGCCGAGTATCCCATATCAAAACGGTTATACTCGCCCCCAATGACCAGATACTCCTTCTTCTCGTTCAGTTTGATGGGAAAATTGATCAGTGCTTTGTAACGCTGCGTCTTCACACCGGTATCATTTACGGGAATATTGAGGTACTCCAACCTGAAGATATCCGTATTCTGTGCCCTGGCCTGATGTCCAAGAACTATTGTAAGGAAGACCACCAGCCCCCCGGTCACAATCTGGTGTTTTGTATGTTTTATGTCTCTGACGGTTTTTGCTGTATGATATGTACGTCCCGTTGTGGGAATGGAATGCTTATGTTGTTTTCTTTGAACTTGGAATTGATCTTATAGCGCATTTCGCTTTTGATCCGTGGATCCCTGAAACTATCGTTGGTAAAAAAATGGATGGAAAACATGAGGGCAGAATCCCCAAAGTCGTCAAAGAGGACAAATGGTTTCGGGTTTTTGAGTATCTGTTTCTGTTCCGTAGCCACTTGTTCCAAAAGTTTGGTCACGAGGGCCACGTCACTTCCGTAGGCCACGCCAACGCTCACCTTTTCCCGTGTGGTCTTGTGGTTCTGCGTATAATTATAGACAATGTCGCTGATGAATTTGTGGTTGGGCAAAATGAGGACTTTATCGTCCCGTGTGATGGCCCTTGTGGTACGTAACTTGATCTCGAACACCTTTCCCACTTTGCCATCCACCTCGACAATGTCACCTACTTGCAACGACTTATCTATGATGATGAAAACGCCTCCGAGAATATCCTTGAACAGGTCCTGCAGTGCCAATCCCAGACCGACAAAGAGTACCGCCGATGCCGTGATCACCAACGTAATGTCCACCCCGGCCACACTGAGTGTAACGAACACGGCGATCAAATAGACCAAATAGTTGATGAACTTGAAGATGCTGGTGAACTTCTGCTTGTCCTCCTGCTCCATCTTTCGGGTAATCAAGTGTCGGAGCCATTTCATGATGAATTTGGCTACTATGATGGCCAACGTCAAGAGTAGCAGCAACCCTATCGTCAAGTTGATGGATTTTTCACCCTGCCCCAGATGGATACCATAGTTGAGGAACTCCTTGATGGTCCCCCAAATATCCTTCTCGATGATTTCCTTTATTTCTTCTGCTCCTTCTTGCATCCTATTTTAATATCTCAACCACTTGATCAACTCTTTGTACGTAGGCTTTTTGCCATACATCAAAATACCGACCCTATAAATCTTGGCCGCCAGCGATACGATACCCAAAAAAGTAACGATCAACAGGGAAATGGACAACAACAGTTGCCACAAAGGTACGCCTCCTTGCCCAATTCCTCCCGGTAGCCGCATGAGCATCACAATGGGCGATGTGAGCGGAAACAAGGAAAAGGCCACTGCAATAGGGCCGTTCGGGTTGCTGAACACCGAAAAGAAGCCCACATAAATACCCAACATCAAGGGCATGATGATCGGGAATATGAACTGCTGCGTATCCGTTTCATTGTCCACCGCAGCCCCGATCGCTGCATAAATGGAACTGTAGATCAGGTAGCCCAATACGAAATAAATAAAAAAGGATACAATCAATAATCCCCATGGAATGTCGAACACTTCCTTGGCATACATCATCATTTCGCTGTCCATCGAGGCAAATTGGGACATTCCTCCCATGGTCTCCTGTGGCATCGGGGTATCGCCTGTCATGGCCCCTAGGTCCAATCCCAACAAGAGCACGGCAAGCATCAGCAGGATGGAGGCCGAAATAATCCAAATGGTAAACTGGGTGATTCCGGCCAATGAGGTACCGATGATCTTGCCCAACATCAATTGGAACGGTTTCACGGAAGATATGATCACCTCGATGATCCTGCTTGTTTTTTCCTCTATCACGCTCCGCATCACAAACCCTCCGTATATGATGATGAACATCATGATGGCATAGCCAAAACCGCCACCTATGAACGCCTTGATCTCATTGATGCCCTTTAAGCTCTTCTCGCCCTCAAAAGTGGAGAGGTTCAGTCCGAAGGGTTTTTCCACTTCAGAGAATTGTTCCGAAGAAACCCCTAATTTCCCCAAACGGTCCTGTCGCAACTGTTTCTGGAAAATGCCTTCCAGTTGTTGGGTAACGCTGGTATTGGGGTTGTCCTTGGTGTACAGATGTGCTTGGCGGGCCACATTTTCGATGCTGTTCCCGCTGGGAATATGGAGCAGTCCATAATAGCCCATGGAAGCCGTGGAATCCTTTGCCTGCTCCACTGAAATTTGGTCCAGATATACATAGGAAATATTCCTGGACGAAATGAACCCTTCATCAAAATAGCTGCTCTCGTTCAGGACCGTCACCACCCTTACCTCATCATCATTGATCTTGGCCAGATAGGCGATCAGCACGATCATCCCCACGATCAGCAGGGGACTCAGAATGGTCATTACAATAAAGGAACGGTTCCTCACCTTTGCCAGATACTCCCGTTTAATGATCAGCCCCAGTTTACTTCCCATTGTCCTTACTGTTTACGGTTTGGATAAATATGTCGCTGGCCGATGGAATGGTCTCTTCAAACCGGTTCACGTTCGCCACTTTGGATAGTTCCGCCAATATTTCCGAGGTATGTGCAGAGGGCAATTGCACCTTGAAATCCAATTGCTTTTCAAGCGGGTCGATGTGGGACGAGACGATATTGAACTTTTCACTCAATGTCCGTATCAGGGCCTCACCGTCCTGCTGTATCTGTAGCCCAACGTTGAAGATATTGTTCTTGTAGGCTTTCTTGATATCGGATAGTTTACCGTCCAAGATCTTTTCCGACTTATGAATGAGGGCAATGTACTCACAGAGCTCTTCCACGGATTCCATGCGGTGTGTGGAGAAGATGATGGACGCCCCTTTTTTCTTCAGTTCGATAATCTCATCTTTGATGATATTGGCATTGATGGGGTCAAAACCACTGAAGGGTTCATCAAAAATGAGCAACTTGGGTTCGTGCAGCACGGTTACGATGAACTGAACTTTCTGGGCCATTCCCTTGGAGAGTTCCTGTATCTTTTTGTTCCACCAATCACCGATGTCCAAGCGATCGAACCAATACTTGAGCCGCTTCTTGGCCTCGTTCTTGGACAATCCCTTGAGTTGTGCTAGGTACAGGGCCTGCTCCCCCACCTTCATGCTCTTGTACAGCCCCCGCTCTTCGGGCAAATAACCGATAAGGGCGATGTGCTCGGGTGCCAAAGGTGCTCCATTGAAGAAAACTTCACCCGTATCCTGATGGGTGATCTGGTTGATGATGCGTATGAATGAGGTCTTCCCTGCTCCATTGGGACCCAAAAGTCCATAGATGCAGTTCTCCGGGATTTCAAGTGAAATGTTGCTCAACGCCTTGTGGTTTCCATAGGATTTGGAGACGTTTTTGGCAACAAGGATGTGATCCATGTAAACTATTTTTTCAAAGATATGTATTTGCCCAATAACGGCATGCCCATAAAAAACAAAACCCACCCTCAAATGAATTCAAGGATGGGAAAAAAATTGCTATGAAAAAGAAAATTAGATATTGGTCACCCAACATCAGTTCCAAATATACGTTTTTTATTTAAACAGCAATATTTTTCTTCTTAAGAGAACATATCTTTTACCTTTTCAAAGAAAGATTTATCGCTTTTTTC
>JASBTQ010000036.1 GCA_030148335.1 Allomuricauda sp.
AGAAGGGTATTGGGATGCTGATTCCTGTATTTTCTATCGTTTTTCTTGTCCTGGCCAACAGGGCTATCAAAAAGGATGAAGATCTTGTAAAATCTGTTGATCGCTTACGTTGAACCTAACATCTTAGTAGTATTAGTGCGAGAAAACCCTGGCTTCGGCCGGGGTTTTTATGTGTTTGCCTAGCGTTTCCCTAGTTCTATCACCTCCAAATCCGAAATTTTATCACCATCAATCACAAATCGGAGCATGGTCCGTACCTGATGGAAACCATGTTTGCCACAGGCCCCTGGGTTCATGTGCAGCAGCCCCAGTTTTTTGTCGTACATCACTTTCAGGATATGGGAGTGCCCACAAATGAAGAGTTTTGGCGGATGCTGTCTGATCTCATCCCTTACCCGAACATTGTAGCTGCCAGGATAACCGCCAATGTGGGTGATCCAAACATCCACCCCTTCGCACATGAACCTGTTGTTCTCTGGATATTCTTTCTGTATGATGTGGTCATCAATGTTCCCGTGCACTCCCCGTATTGGCTTTACGGCCATCAAGGCATCCATCACCCCAAGGTTGCCAATGTCTCCCGCATGCCAGATTTCATCGGCCTGGGCCGCATATTTTAAGATGGACTTGTCCATGTGCCCATGGGTATCGGAAAGCAATAAAATCTTGGTCATAACGCTAAAAATATGCTAAAAAAAGAAGGCAGGATTTGTGTTGGAAAGGATTGGACTATCTTTATTGGTTTAAAAGTAAGGCATTCCATTGAGATATTTTATCCAATTTTCCTATTTCGGGAAAGCATACCACGGATGGCAGAACCAACCCAATGCCATCACCGTGCAAGAGGTGTTGGAAAAAGCCCTGTCCACCCTTCTCCGCCAAAAAGTGGAGGTCGTAGGGGCGGGAAGGACCGATACCGGAGTGCACGCCAAGGAAATGTTTGCCCATTTCGATTTTGACCCTATTGAAGATACGGCACAATTGGTGTACCGCTTGAATGCCTTTCTTCCAGAGGACATTGCGGTTCAGGATATCCATCGAATGGTGCCCGGGGCCCATGCCCGGTTCGATGCCGTGGAACGCTCCTATGAATATTGGTTGGTGCGGGAAAAGAACCCCTTCTACTTTGACCATGCCCACGTGGTGACATATCCTTTGGATATGGTAGCCATGAACCAAGCGGCATTGAAGTTGTTGGAGCATACGGATTTTGAATGTTTTTCCAAGTCCAATACCGATGTGAAAACGTTCAATTGTGACGTTCGCCATACGGTTTGGGAGGCCAGGGAAGATAAGTGGGTCTTTACCATCACGGCCGACCGATTTTTGAGGAACATGGTAAGGGCCATTGTGGGTACTTTGTTGGACGTGGGTATGGGAAAAACGGCCCTTGGGGACATCGATGCCATATTGTCAAGCAAGGATAGGGGGGAGGCAGGTGTCTCCGTCCCTGCAAAAGGTTTATATTTGACCAAAGTTTTATATCCAAAAGAACTATTTGATGAGCAAAAAGGATGATGTAGGAAAAGCGTTTGATTTTCGACTGTTCAAGCGGGTTTTTTCACGAACTAGGCCCTACAGGGGCATCTTTTGGTTGGTGGCCATCGTGGCCATTCTTTCCGCTGCATTTGCCATTGTAACACCATTGCTGGTAAAAAATATCATCAACCAATCCCTGGAAAACAAGGATGCAGGGCAATTGCTTTACAATGTTGTGTTGATGTTGACCTTTTTGATCGGTCAGGTAACCACCCAATTGTTGTTCAATTATTATGCGAACTTGTTGGGGGAGTCGGTCATCAGGGACATCCGAATCGATCTTTTTGAGAAGATGACCAGCTTTAAAATGACGTATTTTGACAATTCGTCCATTGGGGTTTTGGTCACTAGGGCCGTTGCGGATATGCAACGTATCGGCGAGATTTTCAGCCAAGGATTTTTCATGATCGTGGCCGATGCCCTGAAAATGTTGTCCGCGGCCATCATCATGGTGGTCATCAATTGGAAATTGGCATTGATCGTATTTGCCATAATGCCGATTATCCTTATTGCCACGCGACTCTTCCAGCAAGCCATGAAAGTGGCCTTTGTGGAAGTACGTGCGCAGGTGGCTAACCTCAATTCATTTGTACAGGAACGCATTGCGGGAATGAAGATCGTCCAATTGTTCAACCGAGAGGAAATCGAGAAGGAAAAATTCAGGGTCATCAACGAAAAGCACCAAAATGCTTGGTTGAAGACGGTTTGGTACAACTCCATATTTTTCCCCATCGCGGAAATCGCAAACTCTATCGGCATCGGTTTGGTGGTCTATTTTGGATTGATCCAGAACATACAGAATGTTGGCATGGACAATAAGGGGGCCATCATTGCCTTCTTTTTCTTGATGGACCTTTTGTTCCGTCCGTTGCGTCAAATTGCGGACAAATTCAACACTCTCCAAATGGGTATGGTGGCCGCGAATAGGGTGTTCAACATTTTGGACACCAATAGCCACATTGCAGATGAGGGTACACAGGAAAGGGAACAGGTCATGGGAGATATTGAGTTCAAGGATGTCCGGTTCAGCTATGTCAAGGATGAGGAGGTGCTCCATGGAATCTCATTTCAGGTGAAGGCAGGTGAGACGGTTGCCATTGTCGGTGCGACGGGTGCCGGAAAATCTACCATCATCAATCTGCTCAATCGTTTTTACGAGATCGATTCCGGGGAGATATTGGTGGACGGAATAAACATCAAAGAGTATACGTTACGGTCCCTACGGTCTCACATAGCCATTGTGTTGCAAGATGTTTTCCTTTTCGCCGATACCATTGCCAACAACATTTCGCTTCGCGATGGGAACATTACCACTGCCGATATTGAGGCCGCTGCCAAGCAAATTGGGGTACATGAATTCATATCGAGCCTTCCCGGCGGATATCAGTACAACGTGAAGGAACGGGGTACCATGCTTTCCAGTGGGCAAAGACAATTGATTGCCTTTTTGCGTGCCTATGTGAGCAACCCCAGCGTCCTGATCTTGGACGAAGCGACCTCTTCCGTGGATACCTATTCGGAACAATTGATCCAACAAGCTACTGATAAGATAACGGAGGGAAGGACTTCCATCATCATTGCGCACCGTTTGGCCACCATCAAAAAGGCGGACAAGATCATTGTGATGGACGGAGGCAAGATCATTGAAGTCGGAACGCACCAAGAGCTCCTCAAAAATGGAGGGTATTACAACGATTTGTACACTGCCCAGTTCTTGGCGGAGGAGGTGGCTTAGCTTTTTATGGGCCGAAAATCTTCCAGAGTTAGCTCCCCAGTGAGCAACATGATTATAGGAAACAAGGCGGACAACATAAAATAAAGTATCCCTGTCAAAAAAAAGAACAATATGATTCGGGCCACTAATCCCATGCCTTTTGATGAGGAAATCCGCATGACTACATATCCGGCATAGGCTAACATGGACAATGAGCCAATCAAGGAATAGGAAAGATAAAATTGTGGCACAAATGCTAAGACCAAGAGAGAAGGGACGAAGCTGAACAGGCTGAAATGGGCCAATGTGTACATAAAGATAGTGGTCCTCTCGGCGAAATTGTATTTTTTCTCATCAAAGCACAACCAACCAGCAATTGCCATTAAAGGAATGAAGAGGATGAAGATCAATGCTTGGAAATCCAAAATAAAACCCATCATTTTTTCTTGATAGGCCGTCTGTGCCCCCATATCAAGAAAATCAAAATCCATGCTTCCCAAAGATTGGGCCATCATATAAACAATGAATCCGGAAAGGGTAATAGCAATCCCCAAATAACTTATCGGGTTCAGGTATTTTCTCCGTTGGCCCTGCAGGTAGCCCTCGATTACATCTTCAGGTTTGGTGAAAAGGTGCACAAAGGTTTTGATGAAGGTATTGTCCAAATTGAAATACCTGTCCATGATATCCACCCAAAGATTTTTGATAGTAATCCTGTTGCGGATCACTTTTCCACCACAATTCGGACAGTAGAGGTAGTCGGTCCTCAGGGTGTCGTCACAATTTTTACATTTCATGCTTAGTCCAGATCCTTTTTGATGAGCTTGATGAGTTCTTCCGCGCCTTTAAAGGGAACAAATTCACCATTTTTGATATAGGAGATAGATCCCGTTTCTTCACTGACCACCAGACAGACAGCATCCGTCTTCTCCGTGATCCCCACAGCGGCCCGGTGCCTCAGTCCAAAACGGAGCGGAATGTTCCGATCGTTGGAAACGGGAAGGATGACCCTTGTGGCCGTTATGAAATTGTCCTGGATCACAATGGCCCCATCGTGCAACGGGCTGTTCTTGAAAAAAATACTCTCCAAAATGGGCTGGGTGACCTTTATGCTCATGGCATCACCGGAAGATTTGATGAAATCCAGGGAATTGTTCCGCTCGATAACGATCAAGGCACCTGTCTTTGTACTTGCCATGCGCTCACAAGCACCTATGATGGCATCCACGTCGGTACTGGAGGAAATGGCGTCCTGTTTCAAGAACTTAAAATGTTTGAGGAAATTGCGTTTGGTCGCAAAATTGGTGGAGCCCACCATCAGTAAAAACTTGCGGATCTCTTGCTGGAACACGATGATGAGTGCGATCAACCCAATGTTCATGAACCCGCCCACCATGCTGCTGATCATTTTCATCTGGAGCAACTCGGTCAGTTTCCACAAGGCCCAAACAATCACAATGCCGATAAAAATATTGATGGCCACGGTGCCCTTGACCAGCTTGTAGATGTAGTAGAGCAATGCGGCCACGAGGACAATGTCGATAATATCCGTGATCTTGAAATCGAGAAAATTTAGAAAATCCAACCGCAGTGTTTTTGTAAAATTAGCAAAAATAGAAGAACCATAAATCAGAGCGCATTCGCTTTTAAGGCTTCCACAAGTTTAATACATTCCACCGCTTCTTTTACATCGTGCGCCCTAATAATATTGGCACCTTTCAATAAAGCAATGGTGTGCAGGGCCGTGGTGCCGTTCAGCGCCTCTTGGGGCGTGATTTCCAAAACCTTGTAGATCATGGATTTTCGGCTCAGGCCGATCAGTATGGGCAGACCAAAGGTCTGAAACAGGTCCAGGTGGTTCAGAAGGGTGTAGTTCTGTCCCGTGGTCTTGGCAAAACCAAAACCGGGATCTATGATGATGTCGTTGATTTTCAGTGATGTGGCCTGTTGCACTTTTTCGGAGAAATAGAATCGAAGATCTTTGATAAGATCATCATAAGAGGCCTCCTTTTGCATGGACTGTGGTGTGCCCTTCATGTGCATCATGATGTAGGGCACCTGATGTTTGGCCACCGTTGCAAACATTTCTGGGTCTATGTTCCCCGCTGCGATGTCATTGATCATGGCGGCACCGTGCTGGATACTTTCCGACGCGACCTTGCTCCTAAAAGTGTCAATGGAAATTAACGTTTTTGGGAAATGTTCCAAGATCAGGTCCAGAATGGGGATGATCCGTTTCAGTTCCTCATCCTCCGGGACGTGGTCGGCACCTGGTCTGGAACTGTAGGCCCCGATGTCGATAAAATGGGCACCATCGTTCAACATATTTTCGACCTGCTTCAGAATTGAAGTCTCGTCTTTGTATTTCCCCCCATCAAAAAAGGAATCAGGGGTAAGGTTGAGGATGCCCATCACTTTGGGAACGGTCAAATCTATCAGCTCACCTTTACAGTTTATGGTCATAAAAAATACCTGCTTTGTTGGGTTTCATTATCTTTGGCAAAGTGCACCTTTGCACACACGGAATTGGACGAAATTTACGCAAATTAGCAACATTACATGCAGCAGACATCCCAACAATACGATGCAGTGATACATACCTGTAGAGAATTGTTCCTGAAAAAGGCCCAAGATTATGGCACCGCTTGGCGGATTTTGCGGCTCCCATCCCTTACCGATCAGATCTTTATAAAGGCACAGCGCATCCGAAGCCTTCAGCAGAACGCGGTGCGGAAGGTGGATGAGGATGAACGGTCAGAATTTATCGGGATCATCAATTATTCCCTCATGGCACTGATACAACTAAAAAAAGGCATTGTTGAGCAGCCCGATTTGACAGCTGAAGATGCCATTGCCCTATACGATGAGCAAGTGGCCATCACCAAAAAACTGATGGAGGACAAAAACCATGATTACGGTGAAGCTTGGCGCGATATGCGGGTGAGTTCATTGACGGACCTTATTCTGCAGAAAGTGCTGCGTGTGAAGCAAATAGAGGACAATAAAGGCGCCACCTTGGTGAGCGAGGGCGTGGATGCGAACTATCAGGATATGGTCAACTACGCTGTGTTTGCATTGATTCATTTAAGCGAAGAAAAATGAAATATTTAGTTTGGGTTTCAAGGGTCATCGTTGGGATACTCTTTATTATCAGTGGTTTGATCAAGTTGAACGACCCCATGGGATTTTCGTTCAAATTGGAGGAATATTTTAGCACCGGCGTATTGAATATGCCTTTCCTGATGCCAATGGCATTGGGCATTTCCATTTTTGTGGTCATTGTGGAAGTGATCTTGGGCGTGTTGTTGCTGATCGGTTTTAAACCCAAGTTTACCGTTTGGAGCCTTTTGTTGATGATCGTGTTCTTCACCTTCCTCACTTTTTACTCTGCCTATTTCAACAAGGTGACCGATTGTGGTTGCTTCGGCGATGCCATAAAGTTGACCCCATGGGAATCCTTCACCAAAGATGTGATCCTGTTGGTGTTGATTTTAGTGTTGTTCTTCGGAAGGAAATACATTACACCGCTTTTCAGTACGAGAACCAATTGGATTGTGGGCGGAGTGGCCCTAGTGGCCTGCATCCTCTTTGCCAACCATGTGCTCAATCACTTGCCTTCCGTGGATTTCCGGCCGTACAAGATAGGAGCGAACATTGAAGAAGGTATGACGGTTCCCGACGGGGCTCCAGAACCCCTTTATGAATACGCATGGCGTTTCAAGGTAGGGGGCGAGGATAAAATCGTGGTGACCAATGGGGAGTACCCTTCGGTGGACGGTGAATTTGTCGATGTGGAAACGACCATGATCCAAAAAGGCTATGAACCGCCCGTGCACGACTTCACCATTGAAAAGGATGGGGAGGACTTTGCGGCCGAACTTTTGAATGAGGAGAAACTGGTCATGGTGATTGCATACGACTTGGCCAAGAGCAACTATGATGCTTTTGCGGAAGTGGCAAAAGCGACAAAAAAGGCCAAGGAAAGCGGATACAGGGTAATTGGGATGTCGGCCTCCAGTGCAGATTTGGCGAACCGGATAAAGAGCCAATACGGTCTGGAATTTGATTTTTACTTTACGGATGAAACGACCTTGAAGACCATTGTGCGTTCCAACCCGGCCCTATTGGTGCTCATGAGAGGAACTATCCAACAAAAGGTACATTATAACGATATTGATGAACTTGGGTTTTAAAGTTTAGTGTTTTTCAAAAAGAAGAATATCTGCCTGCCGACAGGAAGGTCGAAATAAGGTTTATACTTTAGAAAATTATTTTCTCGATACAATTTTTTGACCTTCGGTTCCAAAAAATCACTCGAAATGACAAATTTTCTATCAAAATACACTGAAGGTAAAAGAATGATATTTTACATCAAACAGAAATAACTTAATAACAGAGTAACGTAATAATACAACACATGAGAACAAAAATTGTGGCAGGCAACTGGAAAATGAACAATAACCTCAAAGAAACCGAAGCCTTGCTTACCGAGCTTTCGGCCAAATTGCCGGATACCAAAGCCGAAGTGATCGTGGCCCCTACCTTTGTGAACCTAGCGGCTGCAAACGCTGCACTTCAATCATCTACCATAAAAGTGGCTGCGCAGAACATGCATTATGCGGAGAGTGGTGCCTACACTGGTGAAATTTCTGCAGACATGCTCCTGGGCATCGATGTGGATATCGTCATTCTGGGCCATTCGGAAAGACGTGCCTATTTTGGTGAGGATGATGCGCTTTTGGCCAAGAAAGTGAAGACCGCCGTGGACAAAGGATTGAAGGTCATTTTTTGCTTTGGTGAAGAATTGGAGGACAGAAAAGCGGACAAGCATTTTGCTTTGGTGGAGAGCCAATTGAAAAATGCCCTGTTCAATTTGGATGCCAGTGCATGGAGGAACATTGTGCTGGCCTACGAACCCGTTTGGGCCATAGGGACAGGAGAGACGGCAAGTCCGGAACAGGCACAGGAAATGCATGCCTTCATCAGAAAGACCATTTCGGATGCCTTTGGTTCGGCCGTGGCAGATGAGGTCTCCATCCTTTACGGGGGCAGTGTGAAACCCGGGAATGCCGCTGAGATTTTCTCCAAGCCCGATGTGGATGGTGGACTGATCGGGGGAGCATCTTTGGTGGCATCGGACTTTGTGGCCATCATCGAGGCCATCTAATATTTCTACATGGCATTGATCTATATTGAATACGATTTTAAGGTAAACCCAACTCAACCGGCAACCGATATCCTGATTGCCGAGTTGGGTGAAGTGGGTTTTGAAAGTTTTGTGGAAAATGAGACTGGATTGTTGGCCTATATCCTCAAATCGGAATGGAAAGAAGGTCTTTTGGACGATTTTTTCATATTGCAGCACCCCGATTTCGAAATTTCATGGACCAGCACGGAAATTGAACAGAAAAACTGGAACGCCGAATGGGAAAAGAATTTCCACCCCATCAAAGTGGGGGAGAGGTGTATGGTCCGGGCCCCTTTCCATGAGCCCGAGGCAGTGGAGTACGATATTGTCATCGAACCCAAAATGAGCTTTGGCACTGGGCACCATCAGACCACCTACATGATGTTGCAGCATATTCTGGATGTCGATTTTGAAGGAAAATCCGTTCTGGACATGGGCTGTGGCACCGGGGTGTTGGCCATTCTTGCCAAGAAACGCGGCGCAGGTCCCGTAGAGGCCATCGATATTGATGAATGGTGTTTTTTGAACAGCAAGGAGAACGTGGAAAGGAACGATTGTGCCGATATTGCCGTTTTTCAAGGCGATAGTGCCCTACTTGCCGGAAGAAAATACGATATTATCCTGGCCAACATCAACAGGAACATTCTGCTGGAAGACATCCCGATTTATGCACAATGTCTCCGAAAAGGAGGCAATCTTTTTCTGAGTGGCTTCTATTTGGACGATTTGGATGCCATTTCTTCAAAATGTAAGGCGCATGGTTTGGAATTTGAAAAAAAACTGGAGAAGGACAACTGGATTTCAGCAAAATATGTAAATTAGAAAGGCATAAACTCCACAGAACATGGGCACAAGGGAAAGATTGCTTGAGGATGTCCTTCTAGAGGAAGAGACGGTGAACCAGAACGAGATTGTACTTTTCAATGACAATGTCAATACGTTTGACCATGTCATAGAGACCTTGATCAACGTGTGTGAACACACGCCCGAACAAGCCGAGCAGTGTTCCCTGATCGTGCATTACAATGGAAAATGTACGGTAAAGACCGGGGAATATTCCTATCTGAAGCCCAAGTGTACCCAACTTCTGGAGGCGGGGCTGAGTGCAGAGATCGTATAGCCCATCTTACCCCCTAAATCCTTTTTTGAACTTACCTTTTTTACATCATGTGATGGTTGCGAGCAATCCTTCTGATGATTGGAGATGAAATGCCTAAAAAATCATGGATTCTTCACAAAAAAGAAAGAGGGAGATTGCTTGTATATTGTACATTTACCAACAACCAAGAAAAACAAAAACCACTAACCTCCCTTCCTGAGAAATGAGCGAATTCTTTAAGGCAGAACTGAAAGACCGTTTTTTGGAGTATGCCTTGGAACGCAGCGATTATTTCGAGATACAGACCCTTTACGATGAGTTTCTCCGTCCAAACTATAGCTTGCAGTATGTGGAAAGATTGGTGGGGGAAATATTGGAATATGATCCCAACCTTTTGGATGTGATGAGTGGCAACGGCATGGACATTTTTATGCTGGCCTCCACGCCCTCCACGGAGGATTTTTTGGAAGATGGCGGGTTCATGGATATGTATGTAAAGGAAGAGGAAAAGTGGGATGTGTTCCTAGATCAACTGTCCAGTACGCGAAAACCATCCAACACGCAGAACAAACTGTTCAAGGCACCCAGCTTGAAAAGGGAAAAGACCATGCTCATGGTCCTTATATCGGCCATAGCCATGAGTTTCCTCTTCACGGTGATCAGCATTTTCAAGGAAACCTTTCTGGAACCCGAATATGTGCCTGCGGACGAGTTCGAACGAAAAATGGAACTGCTACAGGAACAATACCTGCAAGAAAATGGCCGTCTTCAGTCGGAGCTGAAACAGGCACTCCACACATTGGATTCCCTAAGCAAGTAGATTCTATAGGCCCAAAAAATGGGAGATGACCCATTCCATTTTGTGGATGCTTTCCTTGATCTGTTTTGGATTGACACAGCAAAAACCCATCACCAATCCGTTTTTCCCATTGGGGTGCACATAATATTTGCTGAGGGCATGCACCAGGATGTTGTGTTCCAAAAGGACCTTTTCCAATTGCACATCGCTCAGGCCTTCCTTGGTGATATGGGCTATGAGGTGAAGCCCCGGATTTGAGGTGTCCAGATAAAAATAACGACCGAGGACCTTATTGAAATGGTATGCGAACACCTCTTTTCTTTCGTTGGAGACATCAATCACATTTCTCAGGTGTTTGTTCAGATGGTCTTTTTCAATGAAGGTGCTCATCGCCTTTTGGTTCTGTAGGGATACAAATCGACTCGATTGTTGATAAAGTGCGACCACGGCGTCGAACAGATAGTGGGGCACGATCATGTACCCAAGACGCATGGAAGGATGTATGAGTTTGTTGAACGTGCCAAGGTAGATCACCCGTTCCTGCTGGTCCATTCCGAAAAGGGAACCAATCGGTCTTTCCCAATTACTGAACTCGTGGTTATAGTCATCCTCCACAATGAAAGTCTCTTTTTCCGAGGCCCATTTCAGAAGGTCCTTTCTCCGTTCCATGCTCATCTTTATGCCCGTCGGGTACTGACTGGAAGGAGTGGTATAGATAAATTTGGGTGATTGGCAGCGGATGTTTTGGATACACAGACCTTGCTCGTCCACATCGGCGGCACATATGTTGGCCCCCAAACTTTTAAAAAGAGCATGAGCCATGGGATAGGTAGGGTTTTCCACCACCACTTCATTATGGATTTCCAACAGCACATTGGACACAAGGTATAAGGAATGTAGCGACCCCGAAGTAACGATGATCTGGTCGGGATCACAATCGATGTCGCGATACATTCGAAGATAGTTGGCCAGGTTTTCCCGTAGGCATTTCAGACCAATGGTATTGGAGTAGGAGAGTTCGGAAGGAGTGACGCACCTCCAATAATCCCCGATTAATTTTTTCCACAACTGTACCGGGAATATGTCCAAAGGAGGGAGGCCGGGCCTAAAGGCGACCCCTTTTTCAGCACTTTCCCCTGACCAGTCCATGTGTTGGGAAAATGCTTTTCCCTTATAGGAAAGTTGTGGGTAGTTCCCTTTTTTGTCCGCCAGTGTAAAATTGAGCCTCAACTTTTTGTCCTTGGGAGACAGTACATAGTAGCCAGATCCCTTGACTGAGTTAATGTAGCGTTCCACGAGCAGTAGGTCGATGGCCTTCAGGACTGTGCTTCGGGAAATGGCAAGATCCTTTGCCAAAATCCGAGAGGGAGGAAGCTTGGAACCCGGTTCCAAGGACCTCGTGAGGATGGCTTTCTTGAGCGCGTCGTATAGACTTATATAAATTTGAGGTTGGAGGTTGACATTCAAGCTTAAGCCATTTCGTATTAAAATGCTTTTAATATTGAAATGCATAATTGGTATGCCCTATCCGATAAGAATTGGTAGGTGGAAGGTAGAAGTTTATCCTTTAATTTTCTGCTTTTTAACAGAAAGTTCACAATGAAAGTCCCAAATCCTATCATGAGAACTTTGCCGATCTTCGTTTTTTGTACAGGATTGCTGATCAGTTGTTCAAGTGTGCGGACAGTTGATTTTGAAACCCCGGTCGACACCTGCGACAAGCAGATCACATTTCAGGAAAGGCAAGTTTATTTCCAGGAAGACCTCGGTCTTGTTGTGGACAATACTTTTGATGGTGCCCGGCTGAACGGGATCGAAAAGTTGAATGACAGCACCATCAAAGCCATCATCCGGCCAGAAAACGAACCCATCAACAGTAGCCCTTACTACGCTTTTAAAATAGCATCCAATACCCCCAAAAAAGTATATGTCTCCCTGGAATATCCGAAAGGACATGCACACCGATATGTTCCAAAGGTTAAGAAACCGAACGAAGATTGGGAAACAATGGATCCCACAAAGATTTTTAGTATAGATTCCTTGGTCACGCTCGAACTTTTATTGGATGAACGACCGACCGTCATTGCTGCTCAAGAACTGCAAACCTCGGAACAGGTAAAGGAGTGGTACCATAACCTGTCTTCGAGAAAGAATTATATGAGAACCTATATTTATGGAACCTCCAAATTGGGAGGGGAACTTCCCGTTTTGGACGTGTATCATGGAGGGAAAGCAAACAAACCTATCATTGTCCTGTTGACCCGTCAACATCCGCCGGAGGTAACCGGATTTTTTGCATTCAAGGCCTTTTTGGAAACGGTACTGGACGATTCAGAATTGTCCAAAGCGTTCTTGGAAACCTATAGGGTTTTGGCCTTTCCCATGTTGAACCCGGATGGGGTGGACCTTGGCCATTGGCGTCACAATGCAGGTGGTGTGGATACCAATAGGGATTGGTCCAAATATCGTCAGCCAGAGATCCGTCAAACTGTGGAATTTATAGAGGAGCAATTGAAAAAAGATGGGGCACGACTGCTTTTGGGGCTTGATTTCCACTCCACCTATAAAGATGTTTTTTACACCAACACCTCCAAAGAAAGCAGTGTACTCCCTCATTTTGAAAAGGATTGGTTCTCCGCCTTGGAGGAAAACCTACCCTCTTACAAGGTCAATGAATCTTCGGGAAACAGCACAAAACCAGTTTCAAAAGGGTGGTTTTTAAAACGACATGGGGCCGTTGGGATCACCTACGAAATAGGGGACAACACCCCAAGGGACCGAATAAGGACCATAGGCAGGGTATCTGCCCAAGAAATGATGAAAATCTTACGCTCAAATACTAATTTAAACTAGCTTGATTATGGCCAAAACCCAGATGATATGTTTATGCATCCTGCTGTTTTTTGGAGGAATGGTACACGCGCAGAAGCAGATTACCGGCACTGTCTCCGATATTAATGGGCCGCTCCCGGGGGCCACTGTGGTCCTGAAAGGAACCACCGTGGGCACTACCACGGACTTTGATGGGAACTATACCATCACACTTCAAGGCGGACAGGATGTCCTACAGTTCAGCTATGTGGGGTATCTCACCAAAGAAATACAAGTGGGCACGCAGACCGTCGTAAACGTCACTTTGGAAGAAAATGCCGAAGCCCTTCAGGAGGTGGTGGTCACTGCACAGGGGATCAAAAAATCGAAGAAGGCCTTGGGTTATGCCATTGCCAACGTACGACCCGATGAAGTCGAAAAACGGCCCGAAGCCGACATGGCCAGGGCCCTGCAGGGAAAGGTAGCGGGTGTGAACATCACCCCCGCCGATGGACAAACGGGTTCCTCCTCCGAGATCAGGATACGGGGAAATGTCTCTTTGACCGGAACAAACTCTCCATTGATCGTGGTGAACAATGTGCCCTTCAACGGATTGTTGCGTGATATTGACCCCAATGACATTGAAAGCATCAGTATTTTAAAAGGTTTCAATGCATCGGTGCTCTATGGAAGCGAGGGGCGGAACGGCGTCATATTGATCCAGACCAAGAGCGGATCGGCACGAACAGGGGAGGTACGTACAACCGCATCCTACTCCACCACGGTTTACACCAATACAGTCTCCCAGCTCCCTGAATTCAAGAACACCTATGCCAATGGATTGGAAGGTGTCCAGTTCGATCCCACAATCGTTTCCAACTTTGGTCCAGCCTTTTCCACTTTAGGCGAAGTGGCCCATCCGTATGCGGCCTTGGGAGACATCTTTCCGGAATTTCAAGATGCCACCATTCAAATTGCAGCAAAACCAAACAATGTGAGGAATATTTTTAGGATGGGCATTGGCACCACTCATTCCTTCACCTTTGCGGCGTCAAGGGAAAAGGTGGGCTTCAATCTATCCGCCGGTTATGCCGATGAACAGGGGATCGTAGACCACAACGACCTCAAGCGATTCAACTTGAGCGTTGGAGGAAAGGCCCAATTGACGGAGAAGCTGAATGTGTCGGCCAATATCGGCTACTCCACCCGAAAGGTGAACCTCGTCAATGACGAGAACATTTTCAGTGTGGTCTATCACCTTCCGAGGTGGATCGACCTTACCGAACTGCCCTACCAGAATCCGTTGACAGGGGAATCGGTCTATTATAGGAATGGTACCAATCCTCTTTGGATACTTCATAACTCGGGTAATTATGACGACAAGGTGAGGGTCTTTGGCAATGTTGCCGCAGACTATCAGATTGCAGATGGGCTCAACCTGACCTACCGTGTGGGTTTTGACAGTGAGACCTATATGGGTTTTGATTATTCCAACAAAGGGGGCTATAGTGATGATAGCTATAGAGTAGGCTATTTGAACGTGGGGGATAGTAAGGAAGTCATCATCAACCAAACAGCTTTACTTGGGTATAATAAGGATCTCTTCAAGAACTTCAACCTAGAGGCACAACTGGGCATCAACTCCCAATTGACGCGCTACACCAGCAATTCGACCAATTCAGATGGACAGATTGTATATGGGTTTTTGAGGCCGAGCAATTTTACCACAACCGAGGCCAGCTATACTCGGACAGAAGAGAATTTGGCGGGTGCTTTTGCCCAACTCCAATTTGCCTATAAGAATTATCTGTATGCCACGTTTTCAGGCAGGAACGATTGGGGGAGTACCGTGGAATTGGATAATCGGTCCTTGTTCTATCCCGGCGCGTCCTTTTCATTTATCCCTACTTCGGCCCTCAACTTTGGCGGAAATGCGATCAATTATTTGAAATTCAGGTATGCTTATGCGACATCATCAGGCTATCCGGCCCCGTACAGGACCAGAAGTACCTTGATCATAGATCCCTTGCGCTTTGCAGCAGCCGATGGAACATATCCGGTCACCAACAGATATAGCACCCGATATGCCAATTTGAACCTCAGACCGGAGCTGCACAAAGAAGTGGAGGTGGGAATGGAGGCCAAACTGCTCCATAATAGGGTCACTCTGGAAGCATCGGCCTATATAAGGGTCTCCAAGGACCAGATTGTGGAGTCCCCTTTGTCCCCCTCAACAGGCTATGATGACCAGTTTATCAATCTGGGGCGGATAGACAATGAAGGCGTGGAAGTAGATTTGGGTATCGATATTTTCAGGGGGGACAAATTTCGCTGGAATCTCCGGAATATTTTTACAGCGGATGAGTCGCTCGTGGTGGAGACCACGCCTACACGGGCGGACATCAACATTGTCGAGGACCGCTTTGCGGTGGAAGGACAACCCTTTGGGGTGATCAAAGGGGATTATGCCCTTCGGGACGAAAATGGCAACCTACTCATCAGTGGCAACGGATCGGCAACCCGAGTCGGTGAAGTGATTACCAGCAGCGATATAGGTTTGGAAACCAAAGTGATCGGTGACCCCAATCCCGATTGGCGGTTGACCACCATAAACACCATCGGAATCAAGAAATTTTCCCTATCCGCCCAATGGGAATACAGCCATGGTGGGGAGATTTATTCCAGCAGCGTGGCCGATATGCTACAGCGTGGTGTGGCCAAGGAGACCGAGGATAGGGAAGGCTCTTTCATCATCCCAGGTTATTTGGCTGATGACGAAACGGGCGAAATTTTGCTGGATGCTAATGGAGACCAGATTCCGAATACCATCCAGATCAATAGCGGAAGGATCGGATATTCCAACTACTACAATGCCAACGATCTGGCCATGTGGGACACCTCCATATTTCGGTTGAGGGAAATCGCGTTGGGATATACCCTCAGCCCAAAAAAGGGCGAACGGCTCCCTTTTCAAAGAATCGATTTTACCCTTTCGGGCAGGAATCTGTGGTACCGCGCTCCCAATTTTCCCAAGTATGTAAACTATGACCCAGAAAGTGATGGTCTGGAAGGGGACAGTACGGTGCCCTCCACGAAGAGGTTTGCTTTTGGGGTATCGGTAACATTTTAACGAATCAAAAAGTATCAAAATGCAAAGAACAATAAAACGCTTTGGTATCATGGTATCGGCCTCCCTGCTTTTTTTGGGCTGTGAAATTTCAAACTTTGACCTGCAGGAGAACCCCAATTTCCTTACCCCGGAAAGTGCCGATCCGGAATACCTGTTGAATGAGATCCAGTACCAGTTCCAGTATTTTATGGGTTTGATGATCCTGAACACGGACGATGTGATGCGCTATGAGGCCATGACCGACAACTATAGGGATGTGGTCTCCGTGGATGTTCTTGATGCGGAATGGGAAAGCTATTATGAGGCCCTCAATAATTCCAGGACCATTGAGGCATTGGCCGCGGAAAATGAAAGTTTGCTGTTTCACAACGCAATAAACAAATTGCTCATGGGCTATCTCACCATTACAATGGTGGACTTCGCGGGCAAGATACCCTACACGGAAGCCGTCAACCCCTCCGAATATCCCAACCCAAGGTTGGATGATGGGGATGATATCTATAGGAGTGTATTGGCGGACATTGATCAGGCCCTGTTGGACATTGAAGCTTCCAATTTCAATTTCTCAACAGATCTTTTTTACAACAGCGACAAAGAGAAATGGAAAGCGTTTGCCAACACCCTTAAGTTGCGAATATTGGTGCAAACGAGATTGTCCAGCTCCCAATTGGGAATTGCCAATGTGGCAACAGAGATCAACAAGCTCTTGGAGGGTGATTTAATAGATACCGCTGCGGAGGACTTCCAGTACACCTATTCCACTGTGGTCGAACCGGAAAGCCGACATCGCTATTTTCAGAGAGCTTATGTGAGTGATTTTGGCCAATACATGGGGAATTACTTTATGTATATGCTCAAGGATTCCAAAAGCATGACAGACCCCCGACTCCGCTACTACCTCTACCGTCAGGCCGATGAAGATCCGTTTAGCATCCCGCCCTATTCCACTTGCCAAAATGAATCGAATGTGGATTATTGTTATGTGGGGGAATACTACAGAGGGTTGGACCATGGAGAGAGCCGAACAGGTTACGGTGATAACGCCAAAAGAGCAGTTTATGGTATTTATCCAGGTGGTGGAACGTTTGATGAGGACCAGTTTCTTAGGGCATCCACTACCTCTACCCATTTGGAGGGAGCGGGTATACTTCCCTTACTCACATCATCCTACGTGAAATTTCTGATGGCCGAGGCAGCCCTTACCCTTGGAACCAATGGGGACCCGGCACTTCTGTTGGAAGAAGCCATTAGGGATTCCATGGAAAAGGTGTTTGGGTTTGGCAATGTCAGTTCCGATTTTGAGGCCACGGACAACGATGTGGATGACTATGTGACTGAGGTCATGACCAATTATGGCAATGCCACCACAGATGAAGAAAGATTGGATATCATCATCACCGAATACTATTTGGCGGCTTATGGCAATTCCGTGGAAGCTTACAATGCCTACCGAAGAACTGGGCTCCCATCCAATATCCAGGAGCCCATCAATGGGGACACCAGCTTTCCCAGAAGTTTTCCATATTCTTCCAATGCTGTGGAAATCAACCGATTCATCAAGCAGAAACAGAATTCTGAACGGGTATTCTGGGACACCAATCCCGAGGGATTCATCAAATAATGTAAAAGGACTGTCATGAGAAGAAACTTTAAACTTTTAACAGCGCTAATGTTAATGTTTGGCTGTGCCAACGAATACAATACATTCCAGGACATCGCCGAACGGGGAGGCTATGTTGTTTTTACGGAAGAACCGAGACTGAGCTTCAATATTTTGAAACTGGACACGGAGGTTTTTAGTGCGACATTGTTCGATCCCAATGAAAATGCGACCGGCTATACCTTGACCATGATGTTTGATGATGTTATGGTGGAAAATGTGTTCCAGACGGCCACTTTTCCCGCTACTTTGGAGTTCAGCATTGCGGAAATCCTGGAATCCTTCAATTTGACCGCGGATGATATAGGTCTTTCGGATAGGATCACTTTTGTGGCCAAGGTCACAACCCCGGATGGAGTTTTTGATGGCCGCTCCCCCGATTTTGATTTTAACAATATCAATCAGGGAGGTGACACCACTGATCGATTGAAGTATCCCGGACAGCACAACGCAATGGAATTTTCCTTTAGCTTTTACCAACCTCCGGGAAGGAAAATAAGGGGCACCTCTTTTGAGGAAGTACCTGTTGGTCCCGATGATGCCGTTTATGATAGGAATGGAGCCAATGATGAGACGTTGGACCTTGTCAATGGGGTTGACCCACCTTATGTGGATTATGTGTCGAAAGGTACTGAAACGGATGATGAACTCGGGTTCGATTCCGAGTACATTGCCATTACCAATATCAGTGAGAGCAGTCTGGGGTTTTCGGAAGAGCGGATAGGGGTCACCGCTTTGTTGGAAAGCTTTGAGGCCTATCCGGATGGTGTCCAAGGATTTCATTCCGAGGATGCGGACGGTGCAATCAAAATCACCTTTGATACCGTTGAGGTCCCCGAGGGACAGAACAATTCAGGCATTTCCTTTCAAGTCTTCTTTGGGGATACCAGCTGGGAAGAACTGGATGGGATCCATGCCTATGCCAATATCACCACTGATGAGGGCAACGATGTATTGGAATTGATCAATGCCTACAATAACGATGTGGAAACCTTGGCAGGAAGGTGGCAAGAAGTCAATAGTGGGTTCCTCAAAGGGATACGATCCTACCAATTGGTCATCCAGATACAGTCTGGGGCCACCCCAGAATTTTTTGACTTGGACAATATCATCATTTACGAACCCGAAGAAGATTAAAAAGTCCCTTGATCGTCTTATAATGAAGTAAATTTATGATTACCAAAAATTTACAAAAGCCATGAAGCACAAGATCATCATTCTTTTGACCCTGTTGTTAGGTTTCGGTTCCTGCAAAAAGAACCGGATAGAAGTGGATATCCTGATTAAAAATGGAATAGTGTACACCGGGGTTGACACTGTACCAAGTATTACATCCATTGGTATAAAAAAAGACAAGATTATATATGTTGGTAATGGAGAAGGGATTGATTTTTCTGCAGATAGAATTATAGATGCAGAGGGTTTGATCGTATCTCCGGGATTTATCGATCCCCATACACACGCCGACAGAGATTTGAAAAGCCCCGAAGAATCCCACAACAAGCCCTTTTTGTTCCAAGGGGTCACCACAGTGGTCGTGGGCAACGACGGGAGCAGCGATTACCCCTTGGTGGAATATGAGCAGTTGTACCAAAAAAATGGCATCGGTACCAATGTGGCTTTTTTGGTGGGACAGGGGACCATCAGGGAAAAAGTAATGGGCAATAGCGACAGGGAAGCCACGGATGTTGAAATCTTAAAAATGATGGAACTAGTGCAACAGGAGATGGATGCAGGAGCCCTCGGTATGTCCACAGGATTGTTCTACGCGCCAGGAAGTTATGCGGGTACCGAAGAAGTGATTGCCTTGGCAAAGGTAGTGAGACAGAACGGTGGAATGTATGACACGCACCTAAGGGACGAGGGGGCCTACTCCATCGGCTTGGTGGCCGCTGTGCAAGAAGCCATCGAAATTGGTGAAAAAGCGAATCTGCCCATTCACATATCGCACATCAAATGTCTGGGAAAACAAGTTTGGAAACAGAGCGATTCATTGATCACGATCATTGAAGAAGCCCAGAAAAGAGGAGTGGAGGTAACGGCCAACCAGTATCCTTACGAAGCATCGGCCACAGGTCTCAAAGCAGCCGTAGTACCACGCTGGGCCGAAAGTGGGGGCAAGGATTCCCTGTTCATTCGGTATAGGGACAAAAGTTTGAAACTTCGGATCCTGAAAGAAGTCGAAGATAACATCGAGCAACGGGGAGGTGCTGATAAATTGTTGATTGTCAATGCAGACCACAAGGAATTTGAAGGAAGAACACTTCAAGAAATTGCACAGGACATGGGATTGGAAGCCAATGAAGTTGTTTTTGAAATCCTTGACAAAGGGTATGCACGGGTGGCTTCTTTCAGCATGTCACCTTATGATATCCAAAATTTTATGCAGCAGCATTGGGTCGTGACCAGTTCGGATGGCAATACGGGACATCCAAGGAAATATGGCACTTTCCCTCGTAAATACAGAGAGTATGTCAAAAATGGGGTGATCCCATTGACAGATTTCATCAACGGGAGCACCTCAAGCACCGCAGAGATACTTGGAATCCCGAAAAGAGGGAAGATCCAGGAGGGATACCATGCCGATATCATCATTTTTGATCCAGAGAGCTTTGGCGACAAAGCGGATTACCAAAACCCTTTTCAACTTTCCGAAGGGCTGCGATATAGCATCATCAATGGAAAACTATCGGTGGAAAATGGAAATTATACTGGACAACTGAATGGAAAAACAATAAAAAAAGAATAATATGAAAACCAAATCTTACAGCAACTACCTACAAAAAGTTGGGGCCTTCCTCGTGTTGGTCGCCGCTATAGCCTGTTCGTCAGGGAGCGAGGGTGAAGAGATCCCGGCACCCGATGCGCAAGCACCGTCCAAGCCTATAGGGTTGGTGGCCGAGGAGGTCACTCAGAATTCCCTCTACTTGTATTGGGAGCCTGCTACCGACAATGTGAAGGTGAAGAACTACTCCCTATACCTAAACAACGAGTTTTTGGTGGGTTCGGGCAAAACTTCCTATGCGTTATCCAATTTGGAACCAGGAAAAATGTACACATTCCAGATCCAGGCCAATGATGCGGCCGGAAACTCCTCGGAGCTCAGCGAACCCCTGAACGTATCGACCTTGGATAAACTTGAGGCAGAGCTCCAATACGATTCTGGAAACATCGAAACCTATTTGAGAGGTTTTGTCGATAATGTACCGGGCTTTTTGGGCAATAACTACAAAGTACCGACCGAAAATGACCAGAAGCAATGGGAATTGATCATCGATGCCCTTCTGGACGAAAATATACCCGAAGCAGTAGAGCAGGCCGTTTACTTAAACTATCAGATAGTGGAATTCACCGATACGTTTTCCAGCCCCAACCAAGTCTTTTATGTCCTGAAGGAGTTTTCCATAAGAAGTAATTATTGGGGCACCTTTGTGTTCAGCAAGACCCCAAAACGAGAAAATCTTGTGCTGGCGGCCCCACACGTGCTCCATGACCAGAACACAGGCTACCAAGCAGCCTACATTTTTAGGCAGAACGTGCCCAAAGCACTTTTTATCAGTGGTGCACACCGCTGCAACAGGGAAGAACCCGCTCCCTGTTCCGGGACCACAAGTGCCTGTAGCACCAATTATCAGGCATATCGCATTTCCGATGTTCCCCATAGCGTAAATTCCATGTTCCAAAAGACCACGGAAATGATGTACGATGCGCTGCCCAATAGTGTCTTTGTACAATTGCACGGGTTTGACAAGGAAACCTCCGACCCTTCCTTGATCATAAGCAACGGGACAAACAAGACCCCACAGACAGATTATGCGGTTATGCTGAGGGATGCTTTGCTGCAAGAAGATAACAGCTTGACATTCAAAATGCCCCATATCGATGTAAATTGGACCCGTTATGCAGCATTCGACAATACCCAAGGGCGTTTCATTAATGGTTCACCCAATCCTTGCAGTGTCGACGCTACCAATACCACGGGCAGATTTATCTATATTGAACAAGAAAGAGCCAAACTGCGTGCCAACGAGACGGGTTGGGCCAAGGTGAGCAATGCCCTTGAAAAGGTGTTCTGACAGGTTCCATCATTTATGATGGAAAAAAAATGTCCAAAAAGCTCATTATCTGTCAGTTCGAGCGCATGCGAGAACATAAAGTGTGTTGATAATCAATGGGTTTCGACTGCACTCAACCTGACAAATTCAAAATTTTATTGCTCTTTGGACATCCTCTTTCTTGAGGGGAAGTAGGGTCATTTTGAATACTTTCTTCTGAGCAACTCTTTTTTGATCAGTTCCATTTCCCTTGACGATTGGGAGCCAACAGAAGAATTTTCCTCCGCACGCCTGATCAGATAGGGCATCACATCCCGTACAGGGCCAAAGGGAACATACTTTGCCACATTATAGCCTCGTTCGGCCAGATTGTAGCTGATATTGTCGCTCATGCCATATAGCTGACCGAACCAAATGCGGTTATCTGAATTGGAAATGCCCTTCTCCTTGAGTTTTTTTACCAATTGAAGACAGCTTAGCTCATTGTGGGTTCCAAGGAACAGGTCGAACACATCTAGGTTTTCCAGGACATAGCTACATCCATTGTTGAAATTTTGGTCGGTGCTGGATTTATCTTCGCAGATGGGGCTTTCGTAGCCATGCTCAAGGGCTCTGTCCCGTTCTTTTTCCATATAGGCACCCCGTACCAACTTGACCCCAATTTTGATATGATTTTGTTTTCCAAGGGACTTCAACTTTTGCAGGTAATCAAGTTTTTTGCTCAGATAGAGCTGCACGGTGGCAAAAACCACGGTCCTTCGGGTATTGTATTTTACCATCATCTCTTCCGTGAGCTGGTCAACGGCCGCATGGCTCCAAGATTCTTCCGCATCGACCATGATCTTGAGATTATCCGTCTTCGCCACGGATTGGCAGATCAACTCAAACCGATTTTTCACCTTGTTCCATTCTTCCGTCTCCGATATGCTCAAAGGGGTGCCTTCCGATATTTTTTGGAAGAGCTCGAGTTTTCCAATACCCGACGGTTTGAACACCATGAAGGGTACCTGTTTCTGAAATTCTGAAAACTGGCAAATTTTCAACAAGGTTTCCAAAGTTTGGTCAAAGCTTGCCTCGTTTTCGGCACCTTCCACCGAATAGTCCAAAATCGACATGATTTCTCCACCATTGTAAAGTGTATCTATGCTAGCTTTACATTCCATGAGGTTTTCCCCGCCACAAAATTGGGAAAAGATGGTCTTTTTGATGATGGGGTCAATGGGTAGCCTACTTTTGAAAGCGATGTTCAGCAGGGGTTTTGCCATACGTGTGAGCCAGCCGTATTCCAGCATCCCAAAAAGGAATTTTGCCCGCAACAGTTCTTTTTTTGTCCTTGTGCCGAAGGCGATTTCCGTGTTATTGAAGTTTATAGTGTCCGACATGATGATTGCGCATTTACATACACCCCATTGATCTTGGATTTGGACCTATTGCGGATGCATAGGGACAGAACCCAACATGGGCGTTACTGATCTATAAAATTTTTAAGTTGACTTGCCTTGGTTTGGGCAATTCCAAATGAAGAAAGTATCGTGGCAACGGTATGGGTCGCCACGATACATAAAAGGGCACACTAACCTATTTCACTATAAAAACAACTCATGTTTCAACAATCTATTTAGCCCTTTTTTCCTGGTTGTAAAATTTTGTAATTGGTCTTTTCCTTTTCTTTTTCCACCATTTCCTTGACATCTTCCAAGAGCTGTTTGGCATCATAGATGATCCCGTCCTTGACGGTGTATTTGACGCCACCTACCCTTTGGATGGTGTTGTCTTCCATCAGTTTGATCGCTCCTGTTCCATAAAGTGTCTTGAGGTTAACCAATGGGTTTTCTTCCGTGATCACAAAATCGGCCAGTTTGCCGACGGCAATCGTTCCAATTTTATCATCCATTCCCAAAGACTCGGCACCATTGAGGGTAGCAGCCTTGATAATTTCCAGCGGATGGAACCCGGCCTCTCTCAATAGTTCCATTTCACGGGGGTATGAAAAGCCATAGAGTTCATAGATAAACCCTGCATCCGTGCCCACGGTTACCCTGCCACCACGGTTTTTGTATTCATTGATGAAGGTCATCCATAGTTCATAGTTCTTTTTCCAATCGATCTCATGTTCAGTGCCCCAATAATGCCAATACGAACCGTGCGATTGCCGACTTGGGGAGTAGAACTCCCAAAGGGAGGGCAGGGTATATTCCTCGTGCCATTCGGCGCGTCTGGCACGGGCAAGGTCCCTGTTCGCTTCATAGATGACCATGGTGGGCGAAAGGGTGAAATCCAGTTCGAGCAGTTCGCTCATCACGGCATTCCATTTATCGGAATACGGTTTCGCGGCCTGAGTCCATAATTGTCCCGCTTCACCAAAACGATCTTGCTCGTTTTGGTAATTGTAGTCCAAGGAATAGTCTTGCACCGTTCTGTCATCAAACAATGCTTCGGGCAACCCATACCAGTGCTCCATGGCAGTTAGCCCGGCCCTGGCACTATGAAGTACGTTCCATCTACCCACATAAACTTGGGCATGGTGCATTTTGGATCGTAGGCCTAAATTTTTGTTTTCTTTGATGGCTGCGGCCATGACTTCTGGTTCAGCACCGAAAAATTTGATGCCATCCGCCCCTTTCTTGGCGTTTTGGCGCACCCATTCCACTGCTTGTTCCGGTGTGGATAGGTCTTCCCTTCCCATACCGCCGTTCAGTTTGCTGCCAAAAGCGGTATAGGCCATTATCCTTGGTGCCGTTATCTCATTTTTCGTGCTTTTTCGCTTATGCTCCAAGGTCCAATCTATCCCATTGCCCGAAGCTGGATCTGCAATGGTGGTCACCCCATGGCCCATCCAGAGTTTGAACACATATTCGGCAGGGGTTCCCTGCGCTGTGCCTCCGATGTGGGCGTGGGTATCCACAAATCCGGGCATGATGTACATTCCCTCGGCATTCAGTTCTTTGCCTCCGGGTTTTAGGGCCGGACGTCTATTGGGGTTGATGGGCACCCCTGGATATCCTACCACACTTACCTGGGTTATGATGTTGTTCTCGACCACGATGTCCACTGGGCCTTGCGGTGGGGCCAAGGTTCCATTGATCATGGTGGCGCCCCTGATGATCAATTGGCTCCAAGGACCTTCACCTTCACTTCTTGCAGGGGCTTTTTCTATTTGACCAAACCCGTTCTGGAACATCAGGAAGCAAAAGCTGAGCAGGAGACTGGATTTTAAAGTTTTCATTGTAATCATTCTTGAGTATTTGAATTATTTTTTAGACCAGCGGGCCGTTCATTTGGGGGACAGGCCCACTGGTCAAGGTTGGTTTGATGTATTTTCTATCTCTTATATTGTGCGGGCATGCCTTCGGCAGGAAGCGATTTGCTGATAAACTCCCTAAGGTCGTCATTCGCGGTTTTCAGATCTTCCTTTCTCAGGTACATCATGTGGCCGCTTCTATATCCTTTCCAGTCCATTCGATAGCGCAATTTTCCACTGGGGTCCATTTGCCAGAGATTGTACTTGGAGTTGAAGTAGTCCGTTCCGCCATCGTAATATCCGGCCTGTACCAGAACATTCAGGTAGGGGTTCTGTGCCATGGCCTGCCTCAGGTCATAGCCCGTCGTGTTGTTGCTCCTGTCCCATGGACGGACCGGCCCGAACATATTGTATTTGAGGTCGGTTTCATATTTCAGATGGTTTTTGGCATAGAAATTCATGGCAGGGGTGAAGGAGTGCAACCAACTGGTAAGCTCCGCGGCATAATCAGGTCTGCTCCCGGTGGTCTCCTTATCGATTCCCAAATAGCGGGAATCCAACCTACCGATATTGAAACCTTCATCCCTTAACAATTCTTTCCAGAAAAAGGTTTTGGGAATACGCAGGTTGTGTTCCAAGATGACTTTTTCGGATAGCCCTGTGTATCTAGCTATCCTTGCAGCAACTTCTTTCCTCTCTGCTTCAGGAAGAAACCCTCCCTTGGAGATGGCCGGGGTGAGTTCGTCTATGGTATACTTTTCCACTTCGGGAAGCACATCGACCAAATCTTTGGATTGCAGGTCGGAAGGTAATTTTTTGTGAAACCAGGCCGCGGCGGTATAGTAAGGCAAAAAGTTTGCGGCCTCTGGCACGGTGCCCCTTTCTATTCCCAAGTCGGTAGGCGATACCAAAATGACCCCGTTCAAGTACATCCAATGGGAGTTTTGAAGTTCCAGGGAAAGTCCGGATACCCTTGGTGTACCATAGCTCTCTCCTATGAGAAACTTGGGTGAGGTCCAACGGTCGTAGCGTGTCACAAAAGTATTGATCCAAGTGGCCAAGTACTCAATGTCTTGTTTGACCCCAAAAAAGTTTTTCGCCTTCGTCTTGTCGTCCATTTCATCGATGGCCCTGGAATAGCCTGTGTTCACTGGGTTTACATAGACAATGTCGGCCACGTCCAGGATCGAGTTCGGGTTGTCCTTGATGCCATAGGGCTGTACGGGATAGCCCTCATCATCAATCGCCAAGATCTTTGGGCCAGTGTAGGCAATGTGCATCCAGACCGATGCGGAACCGGGCCCACCATTGAAAGAAATGACCAATGGTCTTTTGGATCTATCGGCAATCCCAGTTCTTTCATAGTATGTAAAAAAGAGCCCGGCGATTATTTTTCCTTTTTCATCCCATACGGGCAATTTTCCAGTGGTAGCGGTATATTTTACCGGGACCCCCTTGATGGTCACCTGCCCTGAGGTAGTAACCGTGGAATCCATGTCGGTGTTCAATTGTTGTGCCTGTATTGGATGGCTAAAAGCGATCCATACGATGGCGATTGCAAAAAATCTGTACAATTTCATAAGGTTGATCATTTGGTTTTTCGTAGATATTGTGCCGGTTGTCCATCTTTTGGGGTGGACAGCTTGATGAATTCACGGATATGCTCGTTGGAAGACTCCAAGTCCTCAGTTCTTAGGTACATCATGTGTCCGCTACGGTATCCCTTCCAACTCATCCTGTCCTTCAACTTGCCGCTCAGGTCCATTTGCCAGAGGTTGTATTTGGAATTGAAATAGTCCGTTGCCCCATCATAATAGCCTGACTGTACCATTACGTGAAGATAAGGATTCTGCGACATGGCCTGACGAAGGTCGTCCCCAGTGGTGTTGCCACTCCTGTCCCACGGGCGCGTGTGCCCCCCGATGTAATAATCCAGATCGGTGTTATAGTTCAGGAAATTTTTGAAGTAATAATTAATGGCAGGGGTGAACGAGTGTTGCCAAGAACGGATTTCCGCTGCATAATCGGGGCGCTCACCGGAATCGTTTTTGTCGATGCCCAAGTATCTGGAATCGAGCCTGCCAATGGTGAATCCTTCATCGCGAAGCAGTTCTTTCCAGAAGAATTGTTCGGGAATCCTCAGGTTGTGTTCCAAGATCACCTTTTCGGATAATCCTGAATATCGGGAAATATTTTTGGCGGCTTCTTTTCGTTCCGCATCTGAAATGGAACCTCCCTTGGCCATAATAGGAATCAGTTGGTTGAGGGTATATCGTTCCACTTCGGGCAATACGTCATCGAGGTCTTTGGATTGCAGATCCGATGGCAATTTTTTATGGAACCAGGCAGCAGCAGCATAGTAAGGTAAAAAGTTAGCAGCCTCCACAGCCGTGCCCCTTTCGATCCCAAGACCGGTCGGCGATACCAAGATGACCCCGTTGAGGTACATCCAATGGGAGTTTTGCAGTTCCAATGAAAGCCCAGAAACACGTGGAGTACCGTAACTTTCACCGATAAGGTATTTTGGGGATGCCCAACGGTTTTGACGGGTCACAAAGGTATTGATCCATGATGCCAGGTATTCAATGTCCTGATTGACCCCGAAAAACCTTTCGGCCACTTCTTTTTCGTCCATGGTTTCCACAGGTCTTGAAAAGCCCGTGTTCACCGGTTCGATATACACGATATCGGCCACATCCAGAATGGAATGGGGATTTTCCTCAACGCCATAGGGCTGTACCGGGTAGCCTTCATCGTCCACTTTCACGCGATAAGGGCCGGTGTACCCCAAGTGCATCCAGACCGAAGCAGCCCCTGGGCCACCATTGAACGAAAAGAAGAGCGGTCTTTTGGATCTGTCCTTCACATCGGTTCTTTCGTAATAGGTAAAGTAAAGCCCGGCAATGATCTTGCCCTTGTCGTCCCACACGGGTTGCTTTCCGGCAATTGCCTTGTACTTCACTGGTTTTCCCTTGATGGTGACTTCCCCGAATGTGGCGACCGTTGAATCCATTGCCGTGTTCAGTTGTTGTGCGTTGGAAGTGATCGTGAACACAAGAAAAGCCAAGAAGATTTTGTAATTTTTTATGTTCATCTATGTTTTTTTAGTGCAGGTTGATGGTAGTTGTATTTATCTTGATAAATTTTAAATAATTGAAAATCAATTAGTTATATTTAATTTGTAGTAAGAAAGGGCAGAGGCTGATTTTGAACGATCAAAGATAATTGAGAGAGCTCCCCTGCCCTTTTCCTAGCTAATCAATCAAACTAACGAACAAGATCTTTGATGACCGGGACCCGATCGGGTCCCGGTTTCTTTAGTTATGTTAAAATGGCCATCATCAATTGACGTCCCAAAACAGTTTAGTGGTCATCAGGTCCCCGCCCACGGAAGATGCTGCACTTTCGTAGTTGGCCTGATTCAATGTCTGTTCTGAAATTGGATAGGTCAATCGTACGGGAACTGTTGGGATAAAGGATAGCGGTGGAGCCTCAAGAACCGGGTAGTCCAATCTTCTGTACTCTGTCCATGCCTCCAATCCTTGGTTGAACAGGGCCACCCATTTTTGCATGCCTATTTTCTCTTCCCATGTTCCGGGGGCCGTGGCATAGTCCACATCGGGGTTGGCCAAGTACGCATCGGCACTATCGGCAAGGCCATAGTAGTCAAAAGAGGCCCGAATGGCTGCGGTATAGTGACCGGCGGCATCGGTAACCCCACCAATTCCTCTTTCCGCTGCTTCGGCCAAAAGGAATTCCACGGATGCATAATCCATAAATATTACCGGTGTTGTGGGCTGATAGAACAATGTGCCAAAGCGTGAATAATCAAAATAGGTAACGGCAAGGCCCGAAGGAGACCCCAAATAGACCCCATCCGTTCCGTCCACTTCTTGAAAAAATACGGCCCTTCTTGGATCCTCCAAAGCGTTCATATAGTCCACAAAAGGCTCACTGCCCACAAAATCCCTACGGTTCCCTACGGCAAGGTCGGTCCATAGTTCGGCAGTGTTGGGTTGTGACTCCAAATGCTCCACCTGTGCCACATCGGCATTGGAAGTGAAGATATTGGGAAGGGCGGCGGTAATGGCCTGTGTTCCCAATGTGGCATCGGCATCAATGACCCTCATTCCCATTTGGAACAAAAGGGAGCTTCCAAACTTTTTCCAACCGGCTACGTCACCATTGTACAGAATGTCCTGGCTCCAAGAAGCCTGACCTTCATCCAAAGTATTGATGGCAGTCGTCAAACGTGAAATTAGGTCCGCATAGATCACTTCGTCCGCATCGTATGCAGGTGAAATGTTGTTGTAGTCCAATGCTTGGGAATAGGGGATGTCCCCAAAGGATTCAACAAGTTTGGCATAGGTGAAAACCGTCATGATCTCAATGATGGCCAATTGGTTGGCCGCTACGGTCGCATTGGTTGGGGGAGCGGCCTCGATGACCTGGGCACTTTGGTCCAAGTTGATCAAGACCCCCATATAAACATTGTCCCACGTAAAGTTGGAATAGTAGGTCGTACCTTCGTTATAGGTGACCGATGATATCTGCTGAACCAGCAACCTTGTGGTGTTGAACGGGTTGCCGTTTGCACCATAGGTAATGCCGCTCAATAGGTCCGACATATTTTTTACGGCATTGTTGAAGAAGTTTTCCGCAGGAGCTTCGGTGGCGTTCTTGACATCCACGTTCATATCCTCCAAATCTCCAGAGCACGAAAAAAACAGGGCTATTAGAAATATGACAATATAGTTTTTCATAATTTATTTTTTTCTGGTTTAGAATTGAACTTGAAGGTTAAAACCAAGATTTTTTACCGTCGGGAGCACACCATTCTGTGAACCTTGAAGGTTTCCTGAGCTCAAGCCCGCTTCTGGATCGGCATACGGAAGGTTCTTGTGTATGATCCATAGGTTGGAACCTACCAATCCCAACTTCAGCGATTGGATGCTGAGCTTTTCCATGAATGCCATTTTGGGGAAACTGTAGTTGAGTGCAACTTCCCTTAGCTTCACGTAAGAGGCATCATAGATGAAATACGCTTGAGGGGCCCTTGTGCTACCGGTCGCATTTTGGTAGTGGTCCATTGCGGTCCTTACCGTGTTCGGAGAACCATCTGGGGCCACCCCTGGCAGAATGATACCTCCACCATTTGCCAATGAGTTTCTTATGGGGTTGCCCAAATCGTTGAGTCCGACGGACCATGCATATAGACCTGATCTGTTTCCGGTGGAGATGTCATTGGAAAACACATCGCCTCCACTTTGGATATCGATCAAAAAGCTCAGGTCAAAACCTTTATACTTGAACGAGTTGGTGATACCAGCGGTCCAGTCAGGGGTAATATTACCGATGACGTTGTTCGATGTAGAGGTACGCTCATAGGCACCGGTGGTCTGGTTGATCAGGGGTTTTCCATCCACATAGATGTAATCCGTTCCTTGGATGGTCCCATAAGGCTCACCCACAGTGGCGTTTATGGACACACCGCTGACGCTGCCGAGCTGAAGGTTGCTCCCTCCTTCAAAAAGGGAAAGAACCTCACTTTGGTTTTTGGCCCAGTTCACATTGGCCCTCCATTGAAAGTCACCGGTAGGGATGATGGCTCCATCCAATGCAATTTCGATTCCTTTGTTCTCCACCTCACCTGCATTCACAAATTTTGAGGAATATCCCGTGGCCGTAGAAATGGCAACAGGGATGATCTGATCTTTGGAATTGGTCTTGTACAACGAAAGGTCCATTCCAATACGGCTGTTCAAGAACCTCATTTCCAGACCGGCTTCCACACTCACCGTTGTTTCTGGCAGTAGGTCTGCATTGTTCTTGGTCGCATTGGTGCCGTATAAGGGCACTGCACCGAAGGGAGTGGGCTTGTTCAGTACATCCACCAAACTGTTTGCAGGTGCGGAACTTCCGACTTCTGCATAGTTCAGACGTAGTTTACCAAAGCTCAACCAATTTTTATCGACCAAATTGGAGAAAACAAAACTGGAAGAAATGGATGGGTAGAAATAGGTGCTGTTCTCCGAGGGCAAAGTCGAGGAGTGGTCAAACCTTCCGGTCAGATCCACATAGATCAAGTTGTCATATCCGAAAGAAGCCAGGCCATAAAAACCGTCCACGCCCACTTTTTCAACACTTTCCACTGGAGCAGGGGGTAGGTTCAATGAATTGGACAACGAATACAGGCCGGCCAATACCAATCCGCCGTTGGTTTCGGCATAGATGGAGCTTAGGTCGGTCCTTCTGATATTGGTTCCGAGAACCCCGCTGATGTTCAACTTGTCGGTCACATATTTGTTGAAGTTCAGCATCAGGTCATAATTTTCCTCACTAAAGTTGACATTTCTTCGGGAATATCGTCCAACAGCTCCCGCCGTACCTTTGTTGTTCCTTTCTTCCTGGATGAAGGAGTAGGTGTCCAATGAAACCCTTCCCTCGATGTTCAACCAATCGGTGAACTTGTATTTTACGGAGACATTTCCAAAAACCCTGCTACGGGAATCGTTCTGATAGTTTTCATACACGACCCAATAAGGGTTGTCGATGGTACCTCCCATAAAAGGATCCACGTTCAGACCTGTATTGAAATAGGCATCTTTTAGTTCATCGATCCCAACGTTCATGGCCCAATATTTTCTCATGGAAGAAATCACATTCTGTGCATTGGCACCTGTCTCGTTACCGGTACGGTTCCTTCCCAGTGCATCCGTCAAGATGTAATTGGCGCTACCGCTCACGGATAGTTTGTCGGTAACATCGAAAGAGGTATTGATGGAAATGTTGTCCCTGTTCAGGTTGCTGTTGGGCATGATGCCCTCTTGGCTGAAACGGGTATAGGCAATCCGATAGGTGGCCTTTTCGCCACCACCGGCAACTGCAATACTGTTTGTGGTGGTTATTGGGGTCTCAAAGAAATCGATCAACTTACTTTTGGGAGCTTCCCAAGGGGTAGGCTGTAGATAGTAAGGTGAACCTTCATAGAAGGAGTCCCATTGATAGACCAATAAATTGGAATCAAAAGGAGCTCCGTACGATCCATAGGCCGTTGCGGGTGTGACCAAATCAAGCCCTCCATCACCGTCCACATCTCTATCCACGAAATAGCTGTCTCCCCCGCTACCGTAGATGGCCCCGTAACCGGTACCATATTCGTATTGGAAATCTGGCCAGGTGGATTTGTCTATCCAACCAGACGTAATACTGGAGTTGATGGTGATCGTGGGCTTTTGTTTTGCTCCGGCCCCGGATTTTGTTGTGATGATCACAGCACCGTTTGTGGCCCTAGATCCATAAAGTGCTGTTGCTGCCGCACCTTTCAGCACGTTGATGGATTTAATATCGTTCGGGTTGATGTCCGAAGCCATGTTGCCATAGTCAAAACCTCCGGTACCACTTTGCTGGGCCGACGTGTTGAAGTTGGAGTTGCTCACAGGCACACCATCGACCACGAAAAGGGCTTGGTTGTTCCCGGTCAAAGATGTACTTCCCCTGATCACCACATTGGTGGAACCACCCATGTTGGTGTTCCTTTTGATCTGCACCCCGGCAATCTTACCGGAAAGTGAGTTGACCACGTTATCGGTCGGCGTTCTGTTCACCTCTTCGCCATCAAGCTCTTGGGTGGCGTACCCAAGTGATTTTTTCTCCCTTGAAATACCAAGGGCGGTGACCACGACCTCATCCAACTGTGCTGAATTTTCTTCCAGGGTGATGGTTATCGGGGAAGTGCCCGTTACTTCAACTTCTGCAGTTTTGAAACCAATGTAGGAAACTACCAGAATGGCACCTACTTCAGCTTCAATGGTAAAATTTCCGTCAAAATCGGTCTGTGTACCCTCAGTGGTTCCCTTTACCATAATATTGGCGCCCAAAAGGGGCATACCGGCATTGTCCACGACACTGCCCGAAACCGTGTTTTGCATTACGGGGGTTGTGACAGGTTCCACAGAAGCTCCCTGATCGGATCGGAAATTCGGGGATTTCATCAAAATGATCTGACGCCCCCTTACCTTATATACTATCGGCATGTTCTTGAACAAAAGGGTAAGTACCTCGTCAAGGTTTTGGTTGTTGGTCCGTAGTGTGACCTTCTTTTGTAGGGGAATTTGGTTGTATTCGTACATGAAACGGTACTCTGAGAGCGATTCAATCTCTCCCAGTGCCCTTTCAAGGGTAACTCCTTCCAGTTCAAGGGATAGCTTGTCCCCTTGGGAACCAGGTCCTGCTTGAATCTGGACAATTGAAGCGATGATCAGAAAAATGGTCAGTTTGGTTGGTAAACCATTCTTCAAGAATCCCTTCAGAAAAAGAAATCTAGATGGTTTTTTTTTCATAATTTTGAGTGATTTAAATTAGTTTGAATCGTTATTTATTACACAGTTTGAGAGAGGGAATGGGCCAACATTCCCTTTTTTTGTGTATTTTTTTCAAATACTTATGTCATAGGCAGAAAGGTTTTTTGAATGTTCATATATGGTTCAGTTGATTGTTATTTCTTTGGTGTGGACAGTACTTTTATCTTTGATTTCATATCCAAAAGGAGCAATGATCTTTAGTGCTTCCAATACGTCTTCGATGCTTTCGACCTTTATATTGTACCTGGCATTGAAGGCCTTTTCCTCCAACCCAATGTTTTTGTTCACGATACGTACATTATAGGCCCTTTCCAGTTTTGTCAGAAGTTCTGAAAAGGGAGTGTCCCTAAACACGATCTCGCCATTGAGCCAGCTGGTGTAGAGCAGGGTGTCCACTTTTTCCACACTCATGGTTTCTTGGGTCTTGTCCCACGAACCCTTATTGCCGGGCTCCAACAATGTTTTGCTTTCAGGATCCGATTCATGCGAAAGGCTAACGGAACCTTCCACCAATACTGTATTGATGGTACTTTGCTCTTTATAGGATGTAACATTGAACTCGGTTCCCAATACTTGCACGGCCACTTGCTCGGAGTTGACAATAAAGGGATGTTCCTTGTTCTTGGACACTTTGAAATAAGCCTCGCCCGTCATGGTCACTTCCCTGTTGCCCTTCGTTGGGAACTTTACGGGATATTTGATGTGTGTGCCGGAATTCAATTGTATTTCCGTACCATCGGACAGTACAAGGGTGAACACTTTTCCATAAGGAACATGGAGTTCATTGAACACTGGATGGTCCACATTTCCAGGGTCATACCTGAGGGTATTGCCTTCCTGTACGGCAACTACTTCCCCTGAGGCCAGTACAATGGATTGTTTCTCGCCCTCCTGTATCGTTTTTACGGCATCTCCGGTATGGAGTGTGATGGTGTTTTCGGGAAGAGGTTGTTCCTTGTGTTGCAGGGTCAACTTAAGGGCGATCCCCAACGAAACCACACCTATAAATATAGCAGCGTATTTAAGGATGGTGGGCATGTGCAGTTTTCTTACTTTTTTGCCCGATAGACGTTTCTGTACATCGGCCCAATCTTGTTCCTCATCCAATGATTGCATGAACCCTATGGCTTCATCGACCAGTCCTTCCTCCAAAATTTTATCCAATAGCTCTTTATCGGCTTTCGAAAGTCCAATATCGGGAACATTGCCCGTATTTTCTGACGTTTTCAGCTTTTGTAGGTACTTTAGCAATTGTTCCTTCTTGGACATGAAAATGGTTTTCTTTATATATGAGTTGTCTTTTTTGTTGAACAGGGTGACAAAGGAAACTTTTTTTTTAAAAACGTTAATTTTTGATACTCAAGCCACTATTTGTTAAACATTAAATTTATATTTCCTTAACTTTAAGTCACCTAATAACCCCCAAACCCAAAAGCATATGACCAATAAGGTAGAGGAGTTATTTAAAGATAACTACGCTTTATTATGTCTGGTCTCGTTTTCCTTCGTGAAGGATAGGGATGTTGCAAAGGATATTGTGCAGGATTTTTTTGTTTCCTTCTGGAACAAAAGGGACACGATAACCATTACGACTTCCTTTGAGGCCTATGCCAGGAAATCGGTAAAAAACCTCAGCCTCCAGTATCTTGAAAAAGAGAAAAAAACACGAAGGTTGGGACATGACCTTGATGTGGGCAAGGAAGAGATCCAACCCCTATTGGACAAGCCCAAAAAAAACCACAAGCTTTATGACCTGTTGGACCAAATGCCCGACAAAAGACGGGAGATTTTCATATCCTTTGTGGTCCAGGGAAAAAGCTACTCGGAAATTGCCGAATCAAACGGGGTGTCCATCAATACCGTGAAGACCCAGATGAAAAGGGCATATGCTTTCCTACGGTCCCACAAGAAGCAGGATTTCATCTCTTTTTATGTATTGCTCTTTTCGTTTTTTTACTAGCTTGTTCCATAGTTGGAACTTTCTTTTGACGGGAACCTCACTATTGTTATATACGGATTGATTAGCTTTGCAGCTAAAAGAAATTTATGCTGGTCTGGGGACTTTTCATTGCGGCAATATTGATTTTTTTGGCCTTGGACCTTGGGGTCTTCAACAAAAATCCACACATTATAAGCGTAAAGGAGGCCTCCCTATGGACCGCTATATGGATTACAATGTCCTTTATTTTTTCGGGTGTGGTCTATTGGCTCTATTCCAGTGGCAGCATCGATAATGCGGACCAGCTGACCCCTACGGGTGCCAGCATGAAATACATCACGGGATATCTCATAGAACTGTCCCTGAGCATCGACAACATTTTTGTCATTGCCATTATTTTCACTTCGTTCAACATTCCGCAACGCTATCAGCACCGGGTATTGTTCTGGGGCATTCTGGGAGCCATAGTGTTCAGGGCGCTCATGATCTTTTTTGGGATCGCCATCATCAAAAAGTTCAGTTTTGCCACTTATGTTTTCGGGGCATTTTTGTTGATTACGGCCTTCAGGATGCTTTTCTCCAAAGAAGAAAGTTTCAACCCAAAGAATTCCTTTATCTATAGAAATTTAAGGAAAGTAATGCCGATAACCACCCATATGGAGGGACAGAAATTCTTCATCAAACGTAGGCATATCACAGCCGCAACTCCCTTGTTCATAGCATTGGTGGTCATTGAGTTCACCGATATCCTCTTTGCATTGGACAGTGTTCCGGCCATATTGGCCATCACTTCCGACCCATTTTTGGTGTTCAGTTCCAACATATTTGCCATTTTGGGTCTTCGGTCCATGTATTTTTTCTTGGCCCATATGATCAGCAAGTTCAGCTACCTCAAGTACAGTTTGGTGGCCATCCTTATTTTTGTGGGGATCAAGCTGATATTGGCACACCATTACACTTTCCCGGAATGGCTCTCACTTGGCTTCATTGCGGTGGCCCTTATTTTGGGCGTCGTGGTCTCTTTGAGCAGGGATTCGTCCGAAGAATGAAATAGCGCAGTGTCCCCCTTTTTGCTTCTGGGAAGAAAAGCGTCGTCCGTATGCTCCTTTTGCCTAACTTTCTGCGACTAACCAAAACTTTTGGGCAGACCAAATAAATTATGGATAAGGAGTTGATGGATTTTCTTTCTGGGATAGTCGGTTTTTTGATTGCGGCCATCACTATCTATCTGACCGTTCGGCATTTCATGACCTCAAAGACCATTTCATACATTGAACGGATGAACACTGGCGAAATGGCCCTGATCAGGGCCGAGATAGACCAATGGATATCTTTGGAAAAAACTGATGCTGAAAAATGTGAGCTGGCCGACAGGGACAAACAACTTTCGGCCAAACTGATGATGTGGATCAATATTTTCACCGAAATAGGGATTTCGTACAAACAACGGATCATCCGCAGAAAACTGACCCGTGAACTTTTCTATCCCATGGTGCCCAATTACTGGCGTGACCTACTATTTTATATTGAGCATAAGCGCCGGAAGGGTCATGCCATTGGTTACTATTTTGAATTTCTGGCCAATGAGGTCCGGAAAATGGAAGGGAAAAATAAGTCCAACCTTTTCAAAAGATATGCATATATGAAAACGAAAAGCGAACAGTGATACGCATCATCCCACAATGTTAATTTAATGTAATGCAATTGTAAATTTATTTACACAATAGCTTATTTTTGCCTAAAAAGTAAGCTTGGAAATTCACTGGAAATCTTTTGGCAATAACCCGCTACAGCGGATACATCTGGAATACGCCGTCCAATTGCAGGTAAGGATGGCCCTTATCAAAGAAGCAGAGCATTTGATGGATTATCTTTCCTTGGTCATTGTTGAGGTATGTGCGGATAAAGGGACCGTTTCCATTGGCAAGGAAACCCCAGAGCCTCTGTACTCCATCCTCTCCAGGAATTTTGACCCATCTGGTTCTTTTGCAACAGACCAGAATCAAGAAGAAAACAACGCTCTTGTGGCCTACTTCCAAGCTTCGACCCCGGTTCCGGCATCATTTTAAACTTTTTTTAGGTTTCCAGGGAACCACGGTTACACTTAAAAATGCTTTTTTTGTAACCTTTTGAATGGATGCGGTTGTCCTATCTTTTTGAGGAATCCTTCATCCAAACCTAAAAAGCAATGTCCAAAAGCATATCAATTGGGAAGGTTCTTGCGCTCGCTATACTTTTCATAGGCTGCAAAACTTCCAACAAAAAGGAGTTGGCCGTTTCCGATCTAGAAATGAACACATTGCCCAAGAATGAGGTTCCGGACCAAATCCAACGCTATATCAAGTATCAGGACAGCAGTATGGTTCTGATCAATGCCACGATTGTGGATGGTACGGGCAATCCCATCAAAAGAAACCAAACCATCATTGTTGAAAACGGATGGTTCAAGGCAATTGGCAAAGCTTCAGAAATTGAGATTCCCCAAAAAAACACTTTGATCGATCTAAAGGGCAAAACTGTAGTTCCCGGTTTTGTGGGAATGCACAACCATTTGCACATCCCAAGGTTCCCTTTTGTGGGCGACATAGCTTCAAAATTGTACCTGGCTTCGGGTGTTACCACCATACAGACCTGTGGGGCGGCATCTCCGATAGAGGAGCTAAACCTCGCCAACCAAATAGCCGAAGGGAGCAAGATAGGTCCTGATATAGTTCCCAGTGCTCCATTTATCACTGGCGAAGGCGGGAACCCCAATATGATCATTCCCAGAAATGAGAAGCATTTGAGGGATACCATGCAATATTGGATGAAAAAAGGGATCAAGTGGTTCAAAGTTTATCGCAACACTAGCCCCGAGGATTTAAAAATCATCATCGACGAAGCCCATAGGAACAATGCTAAGGTGAGGGGCCATTTGTGTTCCGTTACCTTCGAGGAGGCCACAAAAATGGGAATTGATGGTATTGAACATGGGTTGAACAGTGCAAGCGATTTTAGGACCCATAAGGAAACTGGTATCTGCAATGGTGGAAGGGAATACATGGACGAGCTCCTTATCGCTGGGCCAGAGGTGAGAAAGTTACAGCAATTGATGATCGACAACGAGGTAGTGTTGACCTCGACACTTTCCATTTATGAGGCCAGTGTGCCGAATAGGGCTTATGCCGATGATAGGACATTGGAAACAATGTCACCTTATTTGCTTCAAACGTACCAGGAGCGGAGAAAGCAGTTTGATGAAGAGGTCAGGGACCTCACCCGAGAAGGGCGCCTCAAAAGAATCATGCAATTCGAATACCAGTTCCATAAAATGGGTGGGCTTTTGTGCAGTGGTGTGGATGCGGGCAGACACGTGCTTCCCGGATTTGGGGACCAAAGGAACTACGAACTGCTCCGAGAAGCCGGTTTCACTACCGAAGAAGCGGTACAGATCATGACCGGAAACGGGGCAAAGGCACTGGAAAGATCCGATATCGGCACTGTTCAGCAAGGCAAAAGGGCCGATTTTGTGGTTCTGGATGGAAATCTGGAAGAGGACCCCACCATCATCAAGAAAGTGGAAACGGTCTTTAAAAAAGGAGTGGGGTACACCCCTGAACAATTATTGAAAGATACAAAGGGGAAATTCGGGCTGGAATGAAAACCCTATAAAAGCTATTTTGGGGAACAAAGCATATTTCCAAACGATTTTGTAACCTTTTGCCCGTCTCGGTTTGTCCAATGGATGTGAATTCACCAAAACACATTCAATAAGATAAACTTTTACACATGAGACATATAAAAAACTTTTTTGGAATCCCTTTACTATTTTTTTTCTCCCTTATGCCGATAGGGGCCCTTTCCCAAGACAAGACTGTGGAAATCCCTGAGGGAAAAACCATCACCCATACAGCGTTGGATCGCGGGATAGAAAACATCATAAAGGAAAAGGACATCCCGGGAATCTCAATCGCCATCATCAACAAGAACGAATTGGCATACCATAATGTTTTTGGAGTGGCAAATTCCGAAACAAAGGAATCGGTCACCAAACAGAGCATTTTTGAAGGGGCCTCCCTTTCCAAGCCCATTTTCGCCTATTTTGTAATGAAAATGGTGGATAGCGGGGTGTTGGATTTGGACAGACCGCTCCACGAATACCTCCCGCATCCGGGAATCGCACCCGAAAGCCAAGAAGATTACAAGTTGATCACCGCGCGCATGGTATTGGCACACCAAACAGGGTTTCCCAACCATGCCAATGGCAAGCCGATACAATTGGCCTTTACCCCAGGAACTGATTTTATGTATTCTGGGGAAGCCTACCAATATTTGGCCGCTGTTATCGGAATGTTGAAAGGTGTGGGTATGGGAAAAGACATGAACGATCTGTTTCAAAAAGAAGTGACCGAACCCCTTCAAATGGAGCACACTTCCTTTGTTTGGGACGATTATCTCCACAACCATAAGGTGTATGGGCATGACAAGGGACTGAACCCCACGGCCAACAAACCGGTTGCGGGCCGTTGGAGTGGAAAAACGTTCAATGCGTTTTCCAGCGTCCACAGTGAAGCTTCGGAATACGCAAAATTCATCATCGCTATGCTCAAACGGGAAGGGCTCTCATCAGCCTCTTTTGATGCCATGCTGAAGGAAGAGACCCATTTTTCGGAAGACAACCCACTCAAAAAAGAGATTGGCCAGACCGGATGGGGCCTTGGTTTTGCCCAAAAAATAAGACCCAACGGCACGATGCACATGCACACGGGGAACAACCACGATTTTCAGGCCTACACCATGTTCATCCCAGAAAAGGAATATGGGTTGGTGGTTTTTACCAATTGCGGCAAAATGCCCATTTTTTTGGAGGAAATCTCGAACATATTGGGGGAACAATTTTAAACGTAACTTGCTGATAATACCTAAAAAACAATAGAATGGAAAACGTACAAGAGGCCCTTGGGGCACTGTTTCTGGTACTCGGATTGGTGGCCGTGATCTTCATCATAGCCCGTTATACTTACCTTTTGAAAAAGGCCATGATCGAAAAAGGGCTGCAGCCTTCCCCTTCAAACAAGAGGATGCAATATGTGGATATCGGGTGCATTGTGCTCGGATTGGGGATAGGACTGATGGTATCGTCCGTTTTCACTATCATGGACCTTGCCGAAGATACTGCGGACCTGATCATTTGGGGAACCATACTGATTTTTGGTGCACTGGGGTTGCTCACGGCACATTGGTTGAGAAAAAAAGAAGGTGGGCGATAGAAATTCCAAGGATATTTCGCTGGTAAACAGGAGCTTGAAAGGGGATATGCAGGCCTTTCGGGAGTTGGTGGACGCCCATAAGGATGCCTCACTCACCCTTGCCTGTTCCATTTTGAAGGACCCCATGATCGCAGAGGATGCCGTGCAGGCCACTTTCATCAAAGTTTATCAAAAACTGCACACCTTTGGGCAAAAATCCAAGTTTTCAACATGGTTGTACCGTATTGTGGTCAATACTTCATACAACGTGCTGAAACAACAAAAAAAGTTTGTGGACCTTGATGCCGTGGGGAATGTGCAAGAAATCACAGATCTTGGGAACGGCAATTCCAAGGAACAGGATCAAAAAAAATACATTCACCAGGCCTTGGATGCCCTAAAGCCGGATGAAGCCTTGGTGCTGAGACTGTTTTATCTGTATGAGCACAAGATCACGGAAATCCAGGAAATCACGGGATTTGGCAAGTCCAAGGTAAAGGTGGACCTGCACCGCGGCCGCAACAATATGGAACAGGAATTGAAAAAATTATTGGGTAACGAAATACACGAACTGCTATGAACGAAGAGGAAATCAAAAAAATCATTCAAAAAAGTGGCCTGAAGACCAAGGATGATTTCACGGACAGGCTTATGCTGGAGTTGCAAAGGGAAGCTGTGGAAATGCCTAAAAGTGTACATTCTGTCCGACCGAAATTTTATTTTTCGGTTTCATTTGCCCTATTGCTCGGTATCGGGGCTGTATTGTTTTTTGTGGGTGTGCCTTCATTTGCAGTGGTAGACCTTAAGATCAACCTGCCGAAGACCCCAGTGTTTGTGGGAGTGCTGTTTCTGATCTTATATGGAGCGAACAGAGTTTTGACCCTTAGCTCTACCCAAGGGGACTATGAAGAAAAGTGGGGCACTTAATGGCCCCTGTCCGAATTTTATTTTTCCGAAAGCTCCTTGAGTTTGCTCAAGGCCTTTGGCCAAGCCGTATTGAAATAATCAAGATAGTCTTCGGTGGTGTCACTTTCCACGGTCACTGTTGTTACCCCATTATGCTCACGGAATGTATAATTTTCAAGTGCGCCGGCCCATTTTTCAATTTCAGCACCTTTGGTGATTTCATTTTCGCCGTCCAAAACCCCATAATGGCGAATGGAAACAAACTGGAATGGAATATTTTCCGCAATTTCAGAAACCATTCCACCTCTTTTTCCATTTTCATCCGTGCCAACAAAGTAAATCTTTGCCCCCTTTTCCCAGCTTCCCTCGTATGTGGAGGTGGGATTGAACTCAGAGGTCCATTGCTCATAGGTTTTGATATCATCCATACCGAGCATGGTGTTATAGACCTTCTCCGCGGATGCATGGATGTCTTTTTTGTACTGTAGTTTTTTCATGATGTGTGCCGGGGTTGAAATTTTTTCTTTGTCTCTAGGTATATGGGGATTTTTGTATTACAATATACGCCAAAGGTTGGGATAAATCTACAGCGACCGTTCACGGAGCAATATTTACTGGACTGTAGACAGGGCTTGTCTTTTCAGATCATTCAGCTTGCGATATCCATTCAGCGGCCACATTTGCTTTGCTTCTGAGTATATAATTCAACTGTGCCACGTGGTGCTGGACATGCCTGAAATTGTAGAATAGGATTTCAAGTAAGGAATAGTCTTCCACAATCGATGGACAAAGTCCATGTAATCCAATTTCTGACTTTTTGATCCATTGTGCCGTTAAATCTTTATCCGAGTGTGGACCGATCAAACCTTCACTTTTTTTTCTTGCCAGGTTGATATAGGATAGGACTTCTTCTTTGCTATAATGCCTATTTGGAAATACATCATCCATGGCCTCCGAAGGAAGTTCATGCTCAGGCAGGAGGGTGTAGGGTAATTTGGGTTCAAATGCCTTTACGGGATAGGATAGGTAGTAGTCCAGAAATATGACCGTATGATACGACATATAAAAGAATTTGTCCTTCTTCCTCCATAAGGCATCGGGACATAATTCAATGACATTATGGAGCATATCGATGGTTGCCGCGAAATTTTTCCATAAACATTCCTTGAACGTGTTTTCCATAGCCGATGCGATTGTTCCCATCTAAATTAGGTGTTTTGGAGATGGCAACATATACACACTTACTGAAATTAAACCGCCCTCGAAAATTCTTTTCTTCATGGGAATGTCCAGATAAACTATCGAGTGGGTTATGCCCAACTCATTTTTTTCGTTTGTAATGCAGTTGTACCAATCCAGTTTCAAATGTTTTTACCTTCACAAATTCAAGGAGTTGCTCAGGTCGTCCGTCTTTGAACAATCTTGTTCCATTCCCCAACAATATAGGTACGATTGAAATGATAAGCCCATCGATCAGGTCATTTTTTAAGAGCTCATTGATCACTTCTGCACCACCATCGCAATATATGTTTTTTCCGTTTTCGGATTTGAGTTGTTCTACCAGATCGGTCAAGTTTCCTGTGTAAAAAGTTGTCCTTCCCACACTTGGACTCGGGGTTCTTGTGATCACATATACGTCCCTTTGTCCATTGTCGTAAAATGATGGACCAATTTCCTTGAGGACATAATCATAGGTCTTTCTGCCAATGATCAAAGTGTCAATGGTATCCGTAAATGCTGCATAACCATAGTCCTCGCCCTCTTTTTCCACCAGTTTTAAGAAACTCAGGTCGTCATTCGGTTTTGCAATGTATCCATCCAAACTTGTGGCAATAAAAAGTGAAATTTTTCGCATCGGTTTTTACATTTTAATGTTTTGGCAAAACTAGGCTTGGACTTTCTTTTGCTCTTTGTATAAATGCGACATTTTAAAGTTGCGATGGCGAAAGCCCCGTATTTCGTTTTATTTCGTTGGTGAGATGCGAATGGTCATAATAGCCACACTCAAATGCGACATCCAACAAACTGCGATTTTCATTTGAATTTTTAATGATGCCCAATGCATTTTGAAAACGTACAATGTTTGAGTATTCTTTAGGTGAAATGCCTATTTGCGATTTAAACTTTCGTTCCAACTGACGAACGGATATATGATTTCGCTTTGAAAGTTCCAGAATGCCCAATTTTCCATGTGAAGAATGTATATCGCCAATGATGGATTGTAGTGGGTTCTGTTTGCTTTTGACCCTGTCCATAAAATATCGGTTCAGGTAATGGGAACGGTTGGAAAGTACTTTGTCAATAGCAAACGAATACGATTTTTCAAATTCAATAGTGTGATCGGTCAGTTCAACTTGGGCCGCATACTCAAAGAAATTGGTAAATGCCGCGGGTTTGAAGCAAACACCCCATAAATGTGTGTTGCTTTCGATAAAACTGTCCTTAAAAGAAGTCATTGCACCCACAACATAGGTTTTTCCGAATTCCATGGATACGGCACCATTGTCGGTCAAACAGGTTTCTCCCAAGTTCATGACCAGGCCTGCACAGCCATCGGGAAAATTTCGTTCCCATTGCCCATCCGATTCTTCCCCCTTGAGTTCCCAGTAGGAATGGATAAAGGGCTCCAGTTCTTTGTATGGCTTTACTTCTATATACTCCATTATTTTGCTTCATGACCGTCAAAAGCCACGGACATTTCCGAAGGGGAATGGTCCGTATTAAATCCTGCCGTGTGAAAGATCAATGGGTTTAAAGATAGCCAGAATCCTGCAATGGATCATGACCCACGTGGCACCCTCACTTTTGTCATGTTTCTAGATCAACTTCCCAAGTTTCATTTCCCCAACAACGATCAGACTTGCAAAAGCGGTCCATACAATGACAGGAATGGTCAACAACGCGGCTGTTGTGTTTATCGGTAAGAGTTTATAAACGACCAGACCGGCAAACAGGATCACCACGATGTTTCCCCATAGCCCGAACCACAGTGCCGAAATATGGGTCACTTTGGCAAGGCCCAACGTATAGTAGGCGTATGTCGCACAAAGAAAAGCAAGCCCGAACAACCACCATTGATAACTGCCAGACCCGGTTTGGATGAGATGGTAACGCCCTATCCCCAAAAGCGTGAACAGTACAAACCAAACAATGGGTATCACAAACCCGGGTGGCGCATACCAGAGCTTGGGTGTTTCGGCATTTTCAAAGTTTAACCCGATAAAGGGTGCTGGAATATTCACTACGATCAAAATCGCGTAGAAAATAAGAATACTAAGGACTAAGGACCATATCATGTGTTACGTTTTAGGTGAGGCAAGCGGTTACTTATAGCCATTGTCGTGGCGTCGTTTATTCTGCTTTTTTTATAATAACGTTTTGGTAATTATAAGGTATTTCTATTTTTTCTTCATCAAATCTTTCTTTGATTGATCGTAATAAATCGCAGTACATAATAAATTCATTCGAGGAAGTATCGGAATAAGCCCAAGCCTTCAACGTTACAGAAGAGTTGCCCAGTGCCACAACTCTAGAAACAACTTCAGGGACATTGTTCTGTTTGTCTTCTGCGGTTCTGTTATCTATATGAAGCGGGTGTTTCATGATTTCCTCTTCCATTATTTTGAGGGCTTTACCGATATCTGAATCATAGCCAATCCCAATTTCTATCATTTTGCAGACTTTGGTTTCGGTCAGATTTGCATTCACTACCACTTGTGTGCTTATAACGGAATTTGGAACAATGACACGATTGTTTTCAAAGTCCCTAAGAACCACTTGCCTTAAATTGATTTCTTCCACAACGCCTGTGTAGGTTTGGTTAAAGGTAATTCTGTCATTGATTTTAAAGGGTTTGAACATTACGATTAAAAACCCACTCATAATGTTGCTCAACGCTTGTTGGGAAGCCAATCCTGCCACAAGTGATAAAATACCTGCACCCGCCAATAAGGAATGCCCCACAATTTTCATTTCTGGTATTTGTACAAGTGCGAAGGACATCCCGATTATATAAATAATCACTGTAATTACTTTTTTGGCAAACACATAGCTAGGTGGGGTCGATATGCTTGGTGAGAACAAGTTTCTTGATATATTTTTCGGTCAGGAACTTGAAAGAATAGGCACTCACAATGGTCGCTACAATGATTAATATTATAATGAGAACCGTTCTAAAATCGGTAAAAATGGATGTCGTCATAATTTCTGTTCAAGCTTTTTTAAGATCTCCAATTGTGCTGCCTGGCTTTCAAATAAGGATTGTATTTGCTCTCCCAACAGTAGGTCAATTTTTTGGTTCAAAGCATTTATTTCCAATTCAGCTTTTAGATTGATGAGATAATCATTCTCACCGCGTTTTCTGTCTTTCTCTTCTTGCCGATTTTGACTCATCATAATAATGGGTGCTTGCAATGCTGCAATACAGGAAAGGATGAGGTTCATTAAGATGAAAGGATAAGGATCAAAGTTGTTCTCTTTGGGTGTCAGCGTATTAAAAAGTATCCAAACAACCAGTATTATTAAAAATGAGACAAGGAAGGCCCAACTGCCTCCAAATTTGGCAACCTTATCGGATATACTCTGTCCTTTGGTGAGCAGTTCTTTTGGCGGGTTTAAAAGGTTGTTCGTTATCAAATTTTCATCTTCTATCGCTTTCTTAACGATTTCCTGAAGTTTCTTGATTTGGGCAGTTTTAGCGGTCAACAAATTGTCTATATCCTTATCCATGATTTGTTTTTTTTTATTGGAATGTTCGATTTTTATACACCACAACGTTTAGTATATGGCGCGTTTTAATGCACTATATACTGTTGGCATGTTGTTATTGTTTTGCGGATAAATTTTCTCTAATTAACACTTTACCTCTTAGCACTATATTTTCAATAGCGTTGTAGGCCTCTATTTCTTTAAGAGGATTCTTTGTCATCAATATCAGATTTGCTTTTTTTCCAACCTTTATGGAGCCTACATCGGAGAACAGTTTAAATGCCTTTGCGTTGTTGATTGTCGCTGACGCAAGAATTTGATCTAACGGAACTCCTGCTTCATCCATTAATTTTAATTCCCAGAATCCATTGTGACCAGGTTGGTTTCCATAGGTTGGTGCTGATGGAGTGTCCGTGCCAAATAGAATTAACCCTCCATTGTCCGATAGGTATTTTAAAGCGAGTTTTGCATGGGCTTGAATCCTGCCATAAATGGCATGGATTTCCTCAGCTGGATAGTCCCCAAAAAGTTCATTGGCAAACCATTGCCCTTCCTCTGTCCTATACCATTCCAGCAATTTTTTTGGCACAACCTTGTTCAGTGCAGGGTCGTGGAGAAACGTGTCATCTGCCAAAGCTTCTTCACCGGATATAACAGTCAGAGTGGGTGTATAACCAATCTGTTTTTGAATTTGCAAGTCCAGGACGTTCCTTATCTCCGTGGGCAATGAATCTTTAGGTACATCTTTATATTTTCCCCAGTTCCATAAACCATGGGCGATGACATCTACCCCAACATCGGCCAAGAATGAGTGGGCCTCCAGCGAATTGCCATGAACAGTAAGAACAAGTCCATTTGAATGGGCTTCGCTTAACAAATCGTCCATAATACTTTTTGTGGGCACGGGCAATTTTGGCATATTTCTAAAGCCAGATTCATAATAGGACTTGACGGCAATGGCACCTGAGTTCTTTATACGACTTACAACAGCTTTTGGAGTATGGTCCCCGGGTTCAAATTTATCTGGGATATTGTCGGCCTCACTTTCCAGATATACAAAATTTGGAGTTCCTTCGAACCGGAATTGTTCAGGGGCAAAATTCATGGGGTAACCGTTTGCAACCGAAGCTCCCGACCTACCAGTATGAAATAAATCAGGTTTTATGGGTTGTGCATTAAAAGAAGTGAGCTGTTCCTCTGATATGCCTCCCAAGTTGATCAAAGTTGTAAAGCCATGGTACAGATAGCTTCGCGGCATCTGTTTGTTGAATTCTTCTGCTAATTCAGGATATTTTTCCATATGTTGGGGGAGCATTCCCTGTACTTCTGTGATATGGACATGACTATCGATCAATCCTGGAATTACAAATTTTCCTGTTCCATCAATTTTTTCAAATTTCCCGCTAACACTTGGCTCGTTTTTATCAAGGTAAACAATTTTATCTTTTTCAATCACCAAATGACCTATGTATGGGCTGTAGGTTCCATCTTCAGAAGATATTATGGTGATGTTCGATATATATACTCCTTGAGTAAGGTTCAATCGGCCCTGTGTGTCTTTACAAGAAAATAATGGTAAGATGGCTATCAGTAAAATTATTTTTTTCATTTTTTTGAAGTTTTAATGAATGCCAACGGTCTCGGGTATGAAACGTAGGAAATTTTGGAGCTTCGTACATGTCCACCGAGACAAAGTTTGATAAAAATCGAAATCTTTGGGAAAGTACTGTCTGCCCTATGTTTTATACCCATTGTTGGCAGTAGTTATTTATATAATCTAACAAACTTATATTCCACCGTTTTCTTTTCAGGTTTATCTTCTTCTTGGTCAAAGCTTTGGATCACAAAAGTATCGTTATCGATAAACTCCAAGATTTGTTTTATGTTGATTGTTTTTTTGGAAACAGGGTTGGTTAGTTTTCCATAAAGCGTTGCAGTATTTGTATTTTCATTCCATTCACCATTAAGGGACAAGGTCCCTGTTCCCATATTTGTGATAGTAGTCATTGAAATGGTGCTGTCAATGGTATTATAGCCGATGGTATAAACCGATTCATAATCCATTCCCATCATTTTGCCCTTTTGTTTTAATTCTAAAAATCGACCTCCCAAGACCATTTTATGGGAAGAGCTAATCAGTATAGGCTCACTAAGCCCATTCATTTCAATTTCCATTTGAAATTCCCCTTCGTATTTTGAAAATAATTCGTGGATTGAAGACGGTGTCATATATACTGTCCAAGGATCTTTTTCCTGTGCGCCCATAATGGATGATTGAATTAGTAGGATAAGTAATATTATTTTTTTGATCATTCTTTTTGTTTTTTAATTACTGTCAACTTATGGCTAACGGTCTCGATCATGCATAGTTGCATGGGCTGGCACTTAATTTTGCAAGCCTGTCCAGAGCGCAGTCGAAGGGTAGTCGAATCCACTAATTGCGGTTATACATTGTTGGTATTAGTTTTTTTGTTTTTATCGTTTCCAAGTTTTACAAGTCCAATCAAAAAAATAGTATGTATTAAAAAGTTTAAAACATAGTTCCATATAGGATTTTCCCAAATCAATGGTATTTGGAAAGAAATCCAAGTTGTTATCGCACTGATTATTCCAATCATAATTATCGAGGCGAACCAACCTACGATAGAGTTTGCTTTCCGTCCATCTTTACTGTAAAGTGGAAGGAAAATTATAAAAGGTAACATAATGGCAAGTATGTAATTTGATGAGACAGCCATCCAAAAAATTGAGCGAATGGGTTTATTTGTGGTAGTTATAGGTTTAATATTAGCAGGTTTATTTTTTTCAATAATTTTTGATGTTTCAGATTTTATTGAGTCTTTCAAGAATATACGAGATAGTTCATCTGAATAATGTGTTTTAGATACAACTCTTTGCTCCATTTTGTTTAATTCAATAAGAGTAAGAGAATCTGTATGATATTTTTTCTTGAGATTGCTTATTTTCTCAAGTTGACCAATTTTATTATTCAGATGATAATTATAACTGAAACCTAAGTAATAGTCCGAAACTAAAATTATAGCAAGTATAGAAATGAATAGAGCAGTTTTAAACCCCCAAGAAGTGGTTTTGTCTTTTATTAGGTCAATAAAGTGTTTAAAAATGTCTCCCAATTTTATTTATGTTCAAATTAATTCAAACATTATTATATAAATACCTCCAGTAAAAATCAGAAAAAAATCCCAATTATCAGCATAACAGGGAATTAAAGCAAGGTAAACGGTTGCAACCGCGTATAATAGTTTAAAAACAGCTAAAAAAGAAATAGCGGTTCAGAGCACTTCGGCCAAGACCTCCCACACATTTTCCGCCACCAATTGCTGCCCCTTTTGGGTAGGGTGGATGCCGTCCCCTTGGTTCAGTTCGGGGATGCCCGCAACACCTTCGAGCAGGAAGGGGATCAAAGCCAAGTCCTCCTTTTCGGCCAGTTCGGGGAAAATGCCCCTGAACCCGGAAGTGTATTCAGGGCCCATATTGGGTGGGATCTGCATACCGGCCAATACAATGGTCGCCTGGGGCAGTTTCTCCTGTATCATGTCCACCATCGCCTGAAGATTTTTTCGGGTCTCTTCCAAAGGAATGCCGCGAAGCCCATCGTTGGCCCCCAGTTCAAGGACCACCACGGAAATATCATCCTCCAATACCCACTCCATACGGTTGCGGCCACTTGCGGTCGTCTCACCACTCAGTCCGGCGTTCACTACTTGGTACTCCAGCCCCAGCGAATCCAACTTTTCTTGGATGATGGCCGGGAAGGCATCGGCCACATCCAGGCCATATCCAGCGGTGAGGCTGTCCCCAAAAAAGAGGATTTTCTTCCCATTGGATTCCGCGGTGGTATCCTCGGTTTCAACAGCATCGGCATTCTGTTCCTTTTCCTTCGTCTTCTCTCCACAGCCCATGAGCAATAGGCACAAAAAATAACAAAAGATTAACGGCATGGCGGAGTGTTGGCTTTGTATGGACATGGGCAATTTTCGTATTTTGAAGGTTTTTACCAAAAACAGGTTATGTCAAAGATATTAAAAGTTGAAAACCTAAATAAGACCTACCGGAGCGGCAACCACGACCTTACCGTGCTGAAGGAGGTTTCCTTTGAAATTGAAGAAGGGGAGACCTTTGCCATTGTGGGGCCATCAGGAAGCGGGAAGACCACTCTCTTGGGACTTTGTGCGGGTCTGGACGTGTCGCAGGCAGGGAACATTTGGCTGTGTGGCCAGAACCTCACCTCCATGAGCGAGGACGAGCGCGCCCTGCTCCGAAACAGGCACGTAGGTTTTGTGTTCCAGGATTTTCAATTGTTGCCCACGCTCACCGCACTGGAAAACGTGGTGGTGCCGTTGGAATTGCAAGGGGTCGGCAGGGCAGCTATGGACCGAGGAAAGGAACTTCTGGAAAAAGTGGGGCTGGGGGACAGGTTCCACCACTATCCTTCTCAATTATCGGGAGGCGAGCAGCAGCGTGTGGCCTTGGCCCGTGCCTTTTCCAACAAACCGTCCATCCTTTTTGCCGATGAGCCCACGGGCAACCTTGATGGGGAGACAGGCGCCAAAATAGAACAGTTGTTGTTCGAACTCAACAAGGAATTGGGCACGGCATTGGTAATCGTGACCCACGATCTGGAACTGGCCCAAAAGACCAACAGAAGTTTACGCCTAAGGTCGGGCAGCATGGAGCAGATGGCCGTATGAGCAGGGAACTAAAAAAAGCGGGCCTGTCTTGGTTGGTCACGATGGCCTGGCGCGATGGGAAATCGAGCTACGGCAAATTGGTGCTCTTCATCTTTTCGATCGCTTTGGGCGTGACCGCCGTGGTGAGCATTTATGCTTTTAGCGAAACCCTTCGGGACAGCATCGCACAGCAATCCAAATCCTTGGTTGGGGCAGATTATATCATCGAGAGCGATAAGCCGGCCAATGAAAAGGTACAGGGCATCATCGATTCGTTGGGTGGAGCCGGGGCCAGGGAAATCAGTTTTCTGTCCATGGCCGCCTTTCCGGGAAATATCGGGACAAAATTGGTGGAGGTCAGGGGACTGGAGGGCGATTTTCCGTTCTATGGCGAATTGGAGACCGAACCCACATCCGCCGCAAAAAAATACAAGAGTGGGCAGGCGCTAGTGGATGCCACCACCATGTTGCAACTGGACCTCAAACAAGGGGACAGCATAAAATTGGGAGGGGTGACCCTGCCCATTGGCGGCATTTTGAACTCGGTTCCGGGCAACACGTCCGTCTTCGGGGCCATAGCGCCGCCTGTGATCATTCCTTTGGAATACATTGATGCAACCGGACTTGTCCAAACAGGAAGCAGGATAGACTACAAATACTACTTCGTGGCCGCCCAGGATCAGGACATGGCCCAGCTTGAAGAAACCGTCGAACCCGTTTTGGAGTCGGAGGATGCCGACTTGGACACCCATGCCTCGGAGGGACGACGAATGGGACGACGGTACGATAATTTTGGTAAATTTTTGAACTTGGTCGGGTTCATAGCCCTGTTGCTGGGTTGTGTCGGGATTGCCAGTGGCATGAACATCTATATCAAGGAAAAGCTGAAGTCCATTGCCATCTTGAAATGCCTTGGGGCCACCAAACGTCAGACCTTTTTCATCTTTTTTATCCAAGTAGGGGCCATGGGGTTGATCGGAGGGGCCGTCGGAACAGTGTTGGCCTATTTCATACAGCAACTTTTCCCTATTGTGGCCGACGGCATGCTGCCTTTGGACATAGAAGTGGGCATGTCTCCCCAAAGTGTGCTTTTGGGACTTTCCTTGGGGCTCACCATGTCCATTCTCTTTGCACTTTACCCTTTGATGCGTACGCTCTATGTTTCCCCCTTGCAGACCCTTCGTGTGGTGGATGAAAGCGGGGCAAGGTCCAAAAGGGCATCATGGGGCGTTGGGTTGGGCATCGTTCTTTTTGTGTTCTGTTTCTCTTGGTGGCTGCTGGGGGACATTTTCCATTCCCTTTCCTTTGTGGGTGGCTTGGCCCTCGTTTTTTTGATTCTTACGGGAATGACCTATGGGATGATGAAGCTTATCCAACGGTTTTTTCCAGTGGGATGGGGATTCATGGCCCGTCAGAGCCTGCGTAATCTGTTGGGGCCACAAAACCAGACCCTGACCTTGGTATTGACCATTGGGATAGGCACATTTTTGATGAGCACCCTCTATTTTACGAAAGATATGCTCTTGGCCAAAGCCTCCATTGAGGACAACGCCAATAGTGCCAACATGATCCTGATGGATGTGCAACGGGAACAAATGGATGCCGTATCGAGCACCATTCAGGAACAAGAATTGCCCGTGATCGACAGGATTCCCATTGTCACCATGCGGGTCGAATCCTTAAAAGGGGTCAGTGTGGACGAAATCAGAAAAGACTCCACTTCCCAAGTGAGCGGATGGATACTGAGCCATGAGTTCAGGGTCACCTATCGCGATTCCATCATCGGTTCTGAAAGTGTGGTGGAAGGCGAATGGTTTCCCACCGTTCCCGAAACCGGGACCGTACCCATTTCCGTGAGTGCCGATTTTTCGCAAATGGCAGGAGTGGGCATTGGCGACGGCGTCACCTTCAACGTACAGGGACGGATAATGGACACCCAGGTGAAGAGCATCCGAGAGGTGGATTGGACGCGGTTGCAACCTAATTTTTCCGTCGTATTCCCAAAGGGAATATTGGAAAATGCGCCACAGTTTGGTGTCATCACCACGAAGGTCCCTAATGAAATGGTCTCGGCCACCCTTCAACAGCAATTGGTGCAAGAATTTCCGAATGTATCCATATTGGATCTCAAGCGCATCCTGACCCTCATTGAGGACATTCTGAACAAAATGGGATGGGTCATCAATTTCATGTCGTTCTTCAGCATTTTTGTGGGGATCATTGTGCTTTTGGGAGCCATTTATAACAGCAAGCACTTGCGGGTCAGGCAGAGTGCCCTCTTGAAGACCTTGGGTGCAAAAAGTGCGCAGATCTTGCGGATGTTCGCCTTTGAATATGCCTTTTTGGGGATTTTGGGAGCGGCTTCGGGGGTGCTTTTGTCCCTGCTGGGCAGCCTTGCCCTGTCCTGGCTTTTGTTCAACACCTCTTTTGTGCCGTCCTGGGTGCCCTTTGTGGTGATTTTTCCCTGTATTGTGCTCTTGGTACTGGTGTTGGGCGTGAGCAATAGTTTTGGGGTGATCCGCAGCACACCGCTTGAAGTTTTGCGCAAGGGTGATAATGGATAACGCATTTGTAACGGATGGAACAGGCATTGTGATAGGTTGTTGGGCCATTGTCGTGTACCTTTGCCCAAGTAAGGCCATTATGTCAAAAACAATAGATTAGCTACATGAAAATATCCCCCCTTTTATGCTTTTTTCTTGCGGTTCCATGGATTTTTTTCGCCCAGGACCAAAAAAAGGACTCCATTACCACCTTGTCCGAAGTGGTCCTTATCGAGAACGGCATCGAGAAGAGAACCACGGGCATTACCCCGTCCAGTACTTTGGTGACGGCGCAGATGGAGCGAAACGGACCATTGGACATTGCAGCCACCATCAATCAGATATCAGGGGTCTATCTACTGTCCGGTGCATTGAACACCAATCGCATTACCATTCGCGGGGTCGGTGCCCGAACGCCTTATGGTACCGATAAATTACGCTTATACTTCAACAATATTCCCGTGACCAACGGCGCTGGGTTTTCGGTGATCGAGGCCTACGACCTGGAGAACATGGGAGCCATTGAAGTAGTCAAAGGCCCGAAAGAGACCGCTTTGGGGACCAATCTTGGCGGGGCCATCGTCCTGAATACCAAAGCTCCCGAAGCGGGCAGTACCTTTTTGGCCAATTCTGCTTCCTTCGGTTCCTACGAAATGTTCAAGAACAACTTGGCCTTCCGGCATTCGGAAAACGATTTCAACATCAGTTTGGTGTACAACCATCTCGAGATCGAAGGTTACAGACAGAACAACGCCTTTGAAAGGGATGGTCTCCTGCTCACTTCTTCCGTTAAGATGGGCAGTAGGGGCAAACTGGACCTGATGTTCAACATGATCGATTATACCGCAGGGATTCCCAGTTCCCTGAACCAGACCAATTTTGAGCAAAACCCCACCATGGCAGATGCCAATTGGTTAGCGGCAAAGGGATATGAGGCAAATACCTATACGTTGGCCGGAATTACCTATTCGCACCGCTTCAAAGGCTCATTGCGGAACAGCACAAGTGTATTCCATACCTATCTGGACCACTACGAACCACGCCCTTTCAACATCCTGGACGAAATCACGAACGGGTTTGGGCTGCGCTCTGTGTTCAAGGGAAATTTGCTTGGCGGGAACTTCACCTTGGGCGGGGAACTGTACAAGGACGAGTATAGTTGGGGCACTTTTGAAAATCTGTATGAAGAAAACGATGGGAACGGGAGCCTTCAGGGCAATAGATTGAGCAATAACAAGGAGTTTAGGAGCCAGTTCAACCTTTTTGGCACATTTGAACTGGGTTTGACCGAGGACTTTTCGGCCCAAGTAGGGATGAATCTCAACAAGACCACTTACGATTTCAGGGATGTGTTCAATGCCGGGGAGGGGAACAGGTCGGCGAGACGTAGTTTTAGTCCCATACTTTCCCCGAGCTTAAAACTTCGCTACCAATTACAGAGTGGACAACTGTTTGCCAGTGTGGCGAGGGGGTTCTCCAATCCCGGTTTGGAGGAGACATTGACGCCCGAAGGGGTCGTCAATCCCGATATTTCCCAAGAAAAGGGGGTAAGCTACGAACTGGGAGGGGAATTTTGGTTGCTGGACCAGTCCTTGCAAGTGAATGCCACGGTATATCTTATGCACATCAAGGACCTATTGGTGGCCCAGCGGGTGGGAGAGGACCAATATATTGGTCGGAATGCAGGAAAAACAAGACATCAAGGGTTGGAACTGGAAGCCAAATACTCCGTTCCGGTTTCCGCCATGTTCACCCTATCGCCATTTATGGCCTACACCTTGAACGATCATAGTTTTGTGGATTTTGTGGATGGCGACAACGATTACAGCGGCAACCCATTGACAGGTGTGCCCAAACAGCGGATAAGTTCAGGCTTGGATGTTGCCTATGGCAAAGATGCGATGCTAAGCATTTTCCATCAATTTGTGGACGATATCCCGTTGACGGATGCCAACAGCCAGAGCAGTGATGCCTACACGGTAATCAATATGTCGGCCAAGTATACCGTTCAGGTGACCGACCATTTCAAGCTCAGGTTGAATGCAGGTGTCAATAATGTTTTTGACACCAACTATGCGGGATCGGTATTGATCAATGCGGTTGGCTTTGGTGGCAATCAGCCCCGTTATTTCTATCCGGCCAATGGAAGGAATTTCTATGGCGGCATAGGGCTTACCTATATGTTCTGAGAAAAGTATTATGAAAAAATAACGGTCTTGTTGTTATAGACCATGGTCTTTCTTGCCACATGGAGCTGCACGGCACGGGAAAGCACGATGCGTTCCAAATCCCTTCCCTTTGCAATGAAATCCTGTATGGAATGCGAGTGGGAGACCGTGGTGACATCTTGTTCGATAATGGGCCCGGCATCCAGATCGGCCGTCACATAATGGCTTGTGGCACCAATGATCTTGACCCCTCGCTCGAATGCGGCATGATAAGGTTTGGCCCCCACAAAAGCGGGTAGGAAAGAGTGGTGGATGTTGATGATTTTTTGCGGGTACACATCAATCACCTTTGGTGATACGATCTGCATGTAACGCGCCAGGACGATAAAATCCACCCCATGCTCCCGCAACAGGGCCAATTGCGTTTCTTCGGCCTTTTCCTTGTTGTCCTTGCCCACGGGGATATGAAAAAATGGAATCTGGAACTGCCCGGCCACGTATTCCAAGTCTTTGTGGTTGCTCAGGATGAAAGGAATGTCCACCTTGAGTTCACCAGAATTGTACCGGCTCAACAGATCATAGAGGCAGTGGTTGTATTTGGAGACAAAAATGGCCATCTTGGGCTGGTAGTCGTCTGTATAGATGTCCCACTCCATCTGAAAGGCATCGGCCAGTTCGGTCTCAAACGTTGCCTTGAAACTTTCCAGGGATATTTCTCGGTCAAACTCGCTCTGCAAGCGCATAAAAAATACACCGGCCTGTTTGTCCACATGTTGGTCCAAATAAATGACATTTCCCTCTTGTTGATGTACGAAGGTGGTAACGGAACGAATGATTCCCGATTGATCGGGACAGTGTATCAATATGGTGAGCTTCATGGATTACTTTTGAAGGTTCAAAATTATGGCATTCAAAAAAGGATGCCCAAACCCTTTGTCTTTTTTGTAAAATTCCAATCGAAATCAATTATTACTTGCATTTTCTGTAAATTGCATAGCAAATTCAGACCTGTTATTGCAGATGGAACAAAACAAGCCCTATAGCCCCAAGAACAAAATCAGGATCGTGACCGCAGCTTCCCTTTTTGATGGACACGATGCGGCCATCAATATCATGAGGCGAATTATCCAAGCCACTGGGGTTGAGGTGATTCATTTGGGGCACGACAGGAGTGTGGCCGAAGTGGTGGACTGTGCTATCCAAGAAGATGCCAATGCCATCGCCCTGACCTCCTACCAAGGTGGACACAACGAATATTTCAGGTATATGTTCGACCTGTTGAAGGAAAGAGGTGCTGGCCATATCAAGATTTTTGGAGGTGGTGGTGGAGTGATCCTTCCAGAGGAGATCAAAGAGCTGATGGATTATGGGATTGAGCGTATCTATTCCCCCGATAACGGTAGGGAAATGGGGCTTCAAGGCATGATCAACGATTTGGTGGAGCGATGTGATGGTCCCACCCCGACACTCCCCAAAGGGGAGGATGTTTCGGAACGTCTCACAAGAAAAGACGTCAATACTATTGCAAGGCTGATTTCACTGGCCGAAAATCGACATGAGGAATTTGAAAAGTTCCAGTCCATTGTGGAAAAGCAGCAGGGCAATGTGCCCGTTTTGGGAATCACGGGGACAGGAGGGGCTGGGAAATCCAGTTTGGTGGATGAATTGGTCCGACGATTTTTGATGGATTTTCCCGAAAAACACATTGGGATCATTTCCGTGGACCCATCCAAACGAAAAACTGGAGGCGCCCTTTTGGGGGACCGGATTCGTATGAACGCGATCAATAACGATAGGGTCTATATGCGTTCCCTGGCCACTCGCCAATCCAATCTGGCCCTATCCAAACACGTTTCGGAGGCGATACAGGTGTTGAAGGCGGCCAAATATGATCTGATTATTTTGGAAACATCGGGGATAGGCCAATCCGACACCGAAATTTTGGAACACAGTGATGTTTCGCTCTATGTGATGACGCCTGAATTTGGGGCGGCCACACAATTGGAAAAGATAGACATGTTGGACTTTGCAGATATTGTTGCCATCAATAAGTTCGATAAAAGAGGGGCACTCGATGCCCTTCGGGATGTGAAGAAGCAATATGCCCGCAACCACGGATTGTGGCATGCCAAAGAGGACGAATTGCCTGTTTTTGGGACGATTGCTTCGCAATTCAATGACCCTGGGATGAACAACCTCTACAAAAAGGTGATGGACACTTTGGTGGAAAAGGCAGGTTCCACACTCACCTCAAACTTGGAAGTGACCCAAGAGATGGCTGAAAAGATGTATGTGATCCCGCCATCGCGCACCCGATATCTGTCAGAAATTGCCGAAAACAATAGAAACTATGATGCCAAGGCTAAAGAAGAGGCCAAGGTGGCCCAGAAGCTCTATGGTATTTTCCTGACTTTGGCGGCTACTTTGGAAATGGAGCAGGATAAAGCAGAAGAACTGTTTTTGGACAAATCGGGCCTGGACGAAGCGAAAATCAAGTCCCATGTCAACAATGAAACATCCAAAGTATTGGTGGATCTATTGGTGAAGGAGTTCGATAGGGTGAAAATGCACTTGAACCCCCTCCATTGGGAAGCGATTCTAAAATGGAGGGAAAAAGTGGAACGGTACCGATCTGAATTCTATTCCTTTCAGGTACGCGACAAGGAAATCAAGATAAAGACCCACACGGAATCCCTTTCGCACAGCCAGATTCCGAAAGTGGCCCTGCCCAAATACAAAGCGTGGGGGGACATATTGCAATGGCTCCTGCAGGAAAACGTACCAGGGGAATTTCCATACACCGCAGGTCTGTACCCGTTCAAGAGGGAAGGGGAGGACCCCACCCGAATGTTCGCTGGAGAGGGCGGACCTGAGCGCACCAACCGCCGCTTCCATTATGTGAGCATGGACATGCCCGCAAAGCGGTTGTCCACAGCCTTCGATTCGGTCACATTGTACGGAAACGACCCCGACCACCGTCCTGATATTTATGGAAAAATAGGGAATGCAGGCGTATCCATCTGCTGTTTGGACGATGCCAAGAAATTATATTCCGGATTTGACCTGAGCAGTCCCATGACCTCGGTGAGCATGACCATCAACGGTCCAGCGCCCATGCTCTTGGCCTTTTTCATGAATGCGGCCATCGACCAAAACTGTGAGAAATACATCAAAGAAAATGGTCTGGAGAAAGAGGTCCGGGACAAGATCAAGACCATTTTCAAGGAAAAGGGCACACAGCAGCCTGAATATTATGGGGAACTTCCCAAAGGGAACGATGGCTTGGGACTCCTGCTTTTGGGAGTTACGGGAGATCAAGTGCTGTCAAAAGAAACTTACGAAGAAATCAAGACAAAGACCTTGAATCAAGTCCGGGGTACGGTACAGGCCGATATATTGAAAGAGGACCAAGCACAGAACACCTGTATTTTTTCCACGGAGTTCGCCCTCAGGTTGATGGGCGATGTGCAACAGTATTTTATTGAGCAACAGGTCCGCAATTTTTATTCGGTTTCCATTTCGGGTTACCACATAGCCGAGGCAGGGGCCAACCCGATTTCCCAATTGGCGTTTACCTTGTCCAACGGATTTACCTATGTGGAGTATTATTTGAGTAGGGGGATGGACATCAATAAATTTGGGCCCAATCTTTCGTTCTTTTTTTCCAATGGGGTGGATCCCGAATATGCCGTGATAGGGCGCGTGGCGCGAAGAATCTGGTCAAAGGCATTGAAGGAGAAATATGGGGCCGACCCAAGGGCGCAGATGCTCAAATACCACATTCAGACCTCGGGAAGAAGCCTGCACGCACAGGAAATCGATTTTAATGACATACGCACCACGCTTCAGGCCTTGTATGCCATTTATGACAATTGTAACTCACTGCATACCAATGCCTATGACGAGGCCATCACCACACCGACGGAGGAATCTGTCCGGAGGGCCATGGCCATCCAGTTGATCATCAACAAAGAATTGGGCCTGGCCAAAAACGAAAACCCGATCCAGGGATCGTTCATTATAGAAGAGTTGACGGATTTGGTGGAAGAGGCCGTTTTGATGGAGTTTGACCGCATTACGGAACGAGGTGGCGTGTTGGGCGCCATGGAAACGATGTACCAACGTTCCAAAATCCAAGAAGAGAGCCTTCATTACGAAACCTTGAAGCATTCGGGGGAGTATCCCATCATCGGCGTGAATACTTTTTTGAGTTCCAAGGGCTCACCCACCATATTGCCCGCAGAGGTAATTCGGGCCACCGAGGCCGAGAAGGAAAATCAGATCAAAACGTTGAAAAATCTACATCAGTATAAGAAAGAGGAGGCGCAGAGGCAATTAAAAGAACTTCAACAGGTGGCCATCAACAACGGGAACATTTTTGAAAAACTGATGGAAGTGGCCAAGCATTGCTCGTTGGGCCAAATCACAAAGGCATTGTTCCAAGTGGGAGGGCAGTATAGAAGAAATATGTAGAAAGGGGTCAGTCGTTTCTGTTGATCAGTGACTTTCTCCATTTTTTGAAGGAAATCCGAAACGTCTTGATTTCCCTTCGGAGCAAGTTGAGGTATTCTTTTTCCTTCACACCGTCCCTTTCAAGGCCATTGCAGTAGGCCAAGATGTTGCGGGTCATGATATTGACAAAGGTGAGGCTCCTCATACGGACCGAGTGGGAATTGCTCAAAGCGGCCTGCTCCACTTCCTTGGTGATCTGGAGGGCATCCGTCATCAATGATTGGGTAATGTCATCGCGGAAGCAGTCTATTTTTCGCAACGATAGGATTTCCCGGTTATAGGAAAAATAGGATGCTACGGCCTCGCTCATCTCACGAAGGGCCAAAGATCGGCGATATACGGATAAAGAATCAAGGGAGTTTCTCTCCATTTTTCAAAAGCAATTTTCACCTATAAAATTACATACGGAATAAATATTCTTACTTTTGTTAGTAAAGTACAAATGTGATTTTGCTTTTGATTGTAAAATTTATTTGATAAATTTCTTTCGTATGAAGATGGATGATCTTAATTGGCAAATCTTGGGCCATTTGCAGCGGAACGCGAGGGAATCCTTCGCCAATATCGGGCGCAAGGTAGGCCTCACGCCCCCAGCTGTGGCAGAGCGGGTGAAAAAGATGGAGGACTTGGGAATCATTGAAGGATACAAGACCAATATTTCCTATGTCTTGGCGGGTCATCAGTTGACGGCCATCATCATGCTTCGAGCCTTTATGGGAAAACTAAAACCTTTTTTGGAAAAGGTGAAATCCTTTCAGGAGGTGATCAACTGCTATCGGATCACGGGAAATGAGAACATCATTATGGAAGTGGTGCTGCGCGATCAGTCCCATTTGGAAAAGTTCATAGACGAGCTCATTGTCTATGGGGAGTGCAGGACGCATATTGTGCTGTCCAACGTGGTTTCCGACGCTCCGATAAAAAATGCGAAAAGCATCAAATAAAATCCATTAATTTTAAGGAGCCCTCCCATTCATTTGGCTAGGTTTTTGTTAATAACATGAATATGAAAAAAACACTGCTTCTGGCCTTTCTTTCCACGTTTGCGGCCTCATCCGTCCTCTCACAGGAAAAGATGGTGTTGAGAAAAGGAGAGATCATTGAGGCCATCCCCGTTCAGGATTCCGTTCACAATACCTTTTCACTCTATTTGCCCACTGGCTTCAACACGGATAAAAAATGGCCATTGCTGATGATCTTTGAAATGGAGGGCAAGGAACGACAGGCCATGTCCATGTTCGTGCAGGCGGCCGAAAGGGAGGGCTATGTGTTGGCCGCCCCCAAAATGAGGGACACCGTTAGCTTGACCAATAGCATGATCGCCGTAAGCAAGTCATTGGAAAGGGTCATGGGAATGTTGCCGATAGACCTGGACCGGATCTACGCCGGAGGGGCTGCATCGGGAGGAAGATTTGCCAGCTTGACGCCCATTCTGCTCAACGGGATGAAAGGGGTCATCTCCGTGGGGGCCTCCATTGCCAACAGGGAATTGTTGAACCTGAAACAGCCATTTCATTTTGTGGGGATCGTGAGCCGGGAGAATTACAACTATACGCCCATGCTCAACGATTCGGAGCTGTTGGACAGGCTCAAGTTTCCCAATCAAGTGTTGCTGTATGAGGGGAACAGTGATTGGCCCAGCATAGATGAGCTCGAAAAAGGGATGCAGCTCTTTACCTTGGCGGCCATGGGACGAAGGCTCATCCCCAAGGACTCCCTGTATGTGGAAAAGGCATACCGGGAAGATCTTGACAAAGTCAATCAATTGCAGAGAACCGGTGACCTGCTTTGGGCGGAACAGTTCATGACCGAGATGATGTCCATTTACGGAGCGCACAAAAACTTGGATTCCTTGCGTACAGTGCAAAGGGACCTGCGCCGCGATAAGCAGTTCAAGGCCATGAAGCGCAACGAAAATTCGGCATTCCTAAAGGAATCCCTATTGAAGGAAGACTACATTTATTATATGAAGGAGGACGTATATACCCACAATTTCAACAATTTGGGCTGGTGGAACCATCAAATGGGCGAGATCCAAAAGTTCATTTCAGGATCCAATCCCTATGAAAAGCAAATGGGCCATCGATTGTTGGGATTTGTGAATGCACTGGCATTGGACAATATTGGGGTTATCCAATCGGATAGTGTGGTGGATGAGGATGCTTTGGCATTTCTCTATATGCTGAAGACCATTTTGGACCCCGATAATTTTGACTATTACTTGAAGACCATATCCCTCAGTGCCAAGAATGAGGATTTTGGCACGGCATTGTTCTATTTGGAAGAGGTGCTGAAAAAGGGTTTCAAGGACAGGGAAAAACTCTACAGTATAGAAAATACCGCTTTGTTCCGAATCACACCGGAGTTTAATGAGATGGTGGCCAAGTACCTAAAAGATGCCCGGTACGAGATGGATGAAAACTGATTTTACTTCACATAAATTATTGTTCATGAGATATTTGACTCTTTTGTTTCTTTTTGTATTGATGACGGCCTGTGGTCAGAAAAAAAAATACCATGATGGCAAGAAGGAAGTACCGGAGTCACCTTTGGTGGCGGAGATTTTGGAATTCCAGGAAGAGTTGGATGAAAGTTTTAAAGACCCCGAAACTTCACCTTTGACCGACAAGCACCGGAAGGATTTTGAGGGGCTCGATTTTTTTGGACCCGACACATCATATATTGTAAAAGCTCGGTTTGAGCGGACCCCGGATGCTGAGCCTTTTTTTATGCCGACGACTACCGATAGGAAGACACAGGAAGTTTTGTATGGTATTGCCCATTTCACCTTGAACGGGGCCGAGCACCAATTGGAGGTCTATCAAAGTTTGGAACTGCTGGACCAGGAAGAGTACAAGGATTATCTGTTTTTGCCCTTTTTGGATGCGACCAATGGTGAGGAGACCTATGGTGGTGGCCGTTATATCGACCTTTCCATCCCGAAAGGGGACACGTTGATCATCGATTTCAACAAGGCTTATAATCCCTATTGCGCTTACAATAAAAAGTACTCCTGCCCTCTAGTGCCAAGGCAAAATTATTTGAGAACTAAAGTGAGAGCAGGAGTGAAAAATTTTAAAAAGGACTAAAAAAGCCTTCATCCAAGAGGAAAAAGGCTTTTCTATTGGTATTTGGTTGGGTTGTTGCTTTTTAGAATGAATAGATGGCCGCAATCAAGAAAGAAGACTGATTGCTCGTAAAGCCTCCATCTCCGTCGTTATAAGGCTCAATATCATTGCCCCAAGTGTCCAAACGAACTTCAGGTTTGATGATAAGATTGTCCTTTTTTAAGCTGCCTGTCAGTGTCAATCCAAGAACTGGAGAGTCTTCATCACTGGCATCATCGGTAAATGTCATATACTCCCCACGTAGTCCAAGAGCAAAGCTTTCGGATGCGGTCCATTGTGGATATATGGCTGCGCCATAAAATCCGGTTCCAGTTTCTGAGTTATCGTTATATGCGGCGTTGATTCCAAAGAAAAAGTCTTCAGAAAGATCAAAACCACCGGTGTAATCAATTTCAAAACCTAGACCGCCGCTTTTTCCGCTATCGTAATACAAGTTTAAGAATTGACCGTATGCACCCAATTGGCCCCCTAGAGAATATTCTCCAGTTTCGCTTATATCGTTGGTGTCCCATGGGTTCATCACTGCAAGCATAAGGCTTACATCATCAGATAAGGCAAAATCAGCTTTTACTCCTAAATGTGAAAATGGTCCATTGGAAAATAAGTAAGAGACACTGTAATTGAAGTTTGCCTGTGGAGCTATAACTTCATATCCCAAGAATGTATTGAAACGGCCCATGGTCAAGGTTGTACTTTCGGTTACATTCCAATATATATAGGCCTGGTTGATGATACCGTTAAGGACATCGTTATTAAAAGTAGCCTCGGTACCTCTAGGTCCAAAAACCAAGTCAACCACAACACCGGTTTTTCCCATATCATAGGTGCCTACCAAGTTGGCCATGCCCAAGGCAAAACCGGTTTGATTGGCGAATGAAGTAAAGGTGGCTGTTGTGGCCTCGCCGCCATCTTTTGTGGTAGTTCTGAAGTATGCGTCCACGGAGCCTCCGATAGTGAGTTTTGGTTTTTCTTCCTCTTCCTGCGCCACAGCAGTGGTCAGGGTCAAGGTCAAGAGGGCAAGAATGAAAATTTTTCCGAAATTTGTATTTATAATCGTTTTCATATCATAATCATTTAAGTTGTCCTTTTAGCGGAGGACGGTTAGTTGTTAAATTGTGAGTTTGATTGAAAAGGTTATCAACGGAGCGTTCTGCCAAACGCTCCGTTTCTTTTCTTGTTTGTGAGTTTAATTGTTTTGGGATGAAATATGTTCGGGATAAGCCTCCACACCATGTTCGTGAAGGTCCAATCCGTCAACTTCTTCCTCTTCGGATACACGCAATCCAATGGTTTTCTTCAAGATAAATAGTACGATGAAGGTTGCCAGCGCTGCCCAAAGGATGTAGGCCAAAGAACCATAGGTCTGCACCCAGAGCAATTTGCCGCTTCCTCCATACAAAAGTCCACCATCCAAAGCAAAGAGACCAATAAGGACAGTTCCCAGGAAACCACATACTCCGTGAACGGAAATGGCACCTACAGGATCGTCTATCTTCAGTTTCTTGTCGATGAACTCAATGGACAATACCACCACGATACCACAAATAAGACCAATGGCAAGGGCTCCCCATACGTTCACTGCACCACAACCAGCGGTGATACCGACCAATCCGGCCAATGCACCGTTCAAGGTCATGGAAATATCCGCTTTTTTATATCTGGCCCAAGTGAAAATCAACGCTGCTAAGGCACCAATGGCCGCAGCGATGTTCGTATTGATGATAACGCTTCCAACGGCAACAGTGTCGTCACCGCCCCATGCCAATTGGGAACCGCCGTTGAACCCGAACCATCCCAACCAAAGGATAAGGACGCCAAGTGCCCCAAAGGCCATGTTGTGCCCAGGGATTGCCTGTGCCTTGCCGTCCACATATTTGCCGATTCTTGGTCCGACCAAAATGGCAGCGACCAATGCAGCGGACCCACCAACAGCGTGTACAACGGAAGAACCTGCAAAATCGATGAAGCCAGCTGTGTTCAACCAAGCGTCATCATCAAAAGGCCAGTACCAGCTCCCGGAAATAGGGTAGATCAGGGCGGTAAGCACGGCAGAGAAAATCAGATAAGTGGAAAATTTGGTCCTTTCCGCGATGGCCCCTGAAACAATAGTGGCCGCAGTGGCGCAGAACACGGTCTGGAAGAACAGGTTGTACCAATCCGACGCACTAAAAAAGAAGTACCCTTGATCTGAGGGGCTGCTCCTGAAGAAGCCACCGCCAATCAGGTCGCTTCCGTACATGATGGCATAGCCAATGGCCCAAAATAGGATGGAACCAATGGCAAGGTCCATGATGTTCTTCATGATGATGTTACCAGAGTTCTTGCTTCGCGTGAACCCTATCTCCAACAGGGTGAACCCTGCTTGCATAAAAAATACCAAAATGGCCGCAATGGTGATCCACAACGCGCCCATGTCGCCAGTGATGGCCTCAATGGCCTTATCTATCGCTTCTTGTTCTTGTACAATCATAATCTAAGTTTTTGTGTTAATCTGGTTGTGTTTTAATTGATTCCGGCGCTGCCACTTTCCTTGGTCCTGATCCTGTAGGCCTCGATCATATCTGAGACGAAGATTTTCCCATCACCGACGTTTCCTGTGCTGGCCGTGTCCAAAAGGACATTGATGGTCCGCTCCAGGAAATCATCGGACACAACGATAACCAAATACCTCCTCTGTATATCGCTAGTGCTGTAAGAAATACCGCGATACACATGTCCTTGTTTTTCATTTCCAACCCCCGTTACATCCCAGTAACTAAAGAAGTTGACCTCAATTTGATGAAGTGCTTTTTTCACTTCATCAAACTTGGATTTTCTAATAATTGCCTCGACTTTTTTCATAATGAAATAGTTAATTGATTTGCCAAATATATGTTAATCAAGGTAAGACCATCAAAATTTATGGGTATAACTGGCGATAATTATTGTTATTAAAAAAATACCCCTAAAAATTTAGGGGTATCTAATTATAGCTTACATAAAATTATTTATTTGTTTATTTTTTCTTAACAATTCAGCTATGCAAATGAATTTTACACATCAGAATGTTGTTTTATGATGATGATTGTTCAATTTTTAACGTTTTTTAGTTGAAAAATAAAATTTATAACTAAGAGATAAGTTTGGCCAACCAAAGTCCTAAAACGACCGCTAGGATGCCCACACCTACACTGGATAGCATGTACAGGGCGAAGTTGAAGAATTCACCATTGCGCAATAAGTGATGCTTTTCAAAAGCGAAGGCCGAAAAGGTGGTAAAACCTCCGCAGAAACCGGTGGCCAAGAAGAGGGTGCTATTGGATGAAAGAAAATTACCTTTGGCTGTCAGGCCAAGAACAAAACCGATCAGTAGGCAACCGATTATATTGACCAAAAAGGTACCCATGAAAAAATTTTGAAAAAGAGGGTTGAGGGGTCTGGAGATAAGATAGCGGAGAACGCTTCCCAATCCACCTCCCAAAAAAACAAGAAAAGCCTGCTTCATACCCCTAAAGGTATAAATTAAACCGCTTCTTTATACTCGGATTCAGAAGTCTCGCGGGGGAAGAGTTTGGTAATGGAACTTTCTGAAAGTTTGAGGGTCGGTTTTTTGAACCTTTTGCCAGATCCATTGACACTGAAAATCAATAGAATTGCATTAATAGCAAGCAAAACGAATAAAATACTGAGAAATGAGGTCATTTGTCGATGCTAAATTAATGTTAAACAAAAGTACGTGTTTTCCTATGAAATACGTTCCAAACTCCACTTTAAGTTGTGAAAGGGCTCATTTTTGTAGTGAAGGCAAGATCAGTGTTAATTTTTGAGAAAGTGTTTGATCAGGAAGAGGATTATTATGAATGTTATAAATGAAACCAAGATCTGTAAAACACCTCGGTAGTTCTTTTTGTGCAATTTTTTGTCCTTTTTATAGGAGAGAGTGATGATAATGACAAAGGCAATGAAGAAAAATGCGGCAAAAATGAGCTGTCCCGTGCTGAACATATTTTTATTTTTGTGCAAATTTAAACCAAATCAAGGGTAATGGAAAGTAAAATCAAGGCCGTGGAACTTTTCCACAATTCATTTGGGTTGGGTGTTTCCCAAGAGCCCAAGGCAAACTTGGGAGCAGCGAAAAATCTACTTAGGTTCAACCTGATGGACGAGGAGAACAAAGAATATTTGGAGGCAGCTAATGAGGGGGACTTAGTGGAAGTTGCAGATGCCTTGGGGGATATGCTGTACATTCTTTGCGGCACTATTTTGGAGCATGGAATGCAGTATAAAATCGAGGAAGTTTTTGAGGAAATCCAGAAAAGCAACATGAGCAAGCTAGGGTCGGATGGCAAACCGATCTACCGGGAAGATGGCAAGGTGCTGAAGGGCCCCGATTATTTCAAACCAGATATCAAGACCATAATGGACAAATAAAAAAGGCACGGAAACGTGCCTTTTTTTGTTAGATGACCTCATGCCGCCATCCGAATTTATCTTCGGCGCGGTTGTATTGGATATCGGTGATTCGCTTTTTGAGGCGGGAAGCGTAGCTGTCTGCCAGTTCAGGAAGGTCGTAGTCCACACCCTCATAGCCAAAGGCCGATATCGGGGATACCACGGCTGCAGTGCCTGCTCCGAACATTTCCTTGAGCGATCCATTTTTTGCCGCTTCTACCAGTTCATGCACGGAAACCTTTCGGACCTCGGTTTTAATGCCCTCGTCCTTGGCAATGTCCAAAATGCTCTTCCGGGTGATGCCGTCCAGGATACGATCGTTGGTAGGGGCCGTGAGCAAAGTGTCATTGATCCGTACAAATACGTTCATGGCGCCAGCCTCTTCTATGAATTCATGGGTATTGTCGTCCGTCCAGATGACCTGCTGGTATCCCTTTTCGGCGGCCAGTTGGGTCGGATAGAACTGTCCTGCGTAGTTTCCGCCAGCTTTGGCATAGCCTACACCGCCATTGGCTGCACGCGAATAGGTCTGCTCGATCAATACCTTCACCTTTCCGGAAAAATAGGACCCGGATGGAGCGCAGGCAATGATGAACTTATATTCGGTGGCCGGGGAGGCATGGAAACCTTTGCCCGAGGCAAAAACAAAAGGTCTTATATATAAGGAACTGCCCGGATTTTTGGGAATCCAGTCACTTTCCAGATGGACAAGGGTCGTCAACCCTTCCATAAAATGGGCTTCGGGTAGTTCGGGAATGGCCAAACGCTTTGCGGACTTGTTCAATCGTTTGAAGTTTTCCAACGGACGGAAAAGCCATACTTTTTCATCTTCGTCCTTGTAGGCCTTCATACCTTCAAAGATGGACTGTCCGTAATGGAAAATCTTTGCGGAAGGGTCCAACGTAATGGGTTGATAGGGTACTATTTTGGGAGCACTCCATTCCCCGTTCTTATAATCACAGACCAACATGTGGTCGGTATATACGCTTCCAAACGAAAGATTGTCAAAATCAACATCCTTGATTTTGGAGGTCTTGGCCTTTTCTATAGCTACGTTATTAACCATTGTTTCCATGTCACTTACATTTTCAATGTTAAAATTAGCTATTTATTGTTAGTTTTGAATGTTTTACAAATCGATTTTTTATACTTGATCTACAAATTTTTAAACGTTATTGAAAATGAAGCTTTTTAACACTTTTGCTGCCGTATTGTTAGTGGTTTTGTGCCAAGTCTCTTGCAAGCAGGAAACCATAAAAGGGGATTATTTTGGGGAAGAATTCAAAATTTCCAATAAAGTGGACAAAACATCGGCCCCTTATGAAGGATTGGTGGCCACAGATACCCTGCAGACCCAAATAATGGGTGAGGTCACGGAAGTATGCCAGGCCAAGGGATGCTGGATGAAGGTGAAATTGGACTCCGAAGATGAAGTGTTCGTACGTTTCAAGGACTACGGTTTCTTTGTGCCGAAAGATGCGGCAGGTAAAAAAGTAGTGATGAACGGGGCGGCCTTTTTGGAAGAAATGTCCGTAGAGGACCAAAAACACTACGCAGAGGACGAAGGTGCCTCAGAAGATGAGTTGGCCCTGATCACCGCACCCAAAAAGACCCTTCGTTTTGAGGCGGATGGAGTGCTCATAGGCAACTGATCTTGAAGCGCAAGATCATCCGCACCGCAGATGGTTCCAAGACCATCCAGATAGAGGATTGGGACGAGCAGTACCATTCCAAGCACGGTGCGGTGCAGGAAGCATACCACGTGTTCATTACCCATGGACTTCGGTTGTTTGCCGATCGGAAAATCAATCTTTTGGAAATTGGTTTCGGTACAGGGCTCAATGCCTTGATTACCTTATTGGAAGCACCCAAGCTGAACTTGGAAATCGACTATGTGGGCATCGAGGCATTCCCGGTTTCCATGGAAGAGGTGGCAGAATTGGGCTATTGTGAACAATTGGACTCCATAGATAAACAAGGGGAGTTCCAAAAAATGCACGAAACCCCGTGGGAAGAACCGTGCTCCATTTCAGATGGGTTTGTTTTGACCAAGCAGAAAAAAGATTTTCTCGAAGTGGACGACAAAAATCTGTTCAACCTCATTTATTTTGATGCATTCGGTGCAAGGGTACAGCCGGAATTGTGGACCGAGGAAATTTTTTCCAAGATGTACGACGCATTGCAACAGTATGGCGTTTTGGTCACCTATGCAGCCAAGGGCAGTGTCAGAAGGGCCATGCAGGCTGTCGGATTTGCCGTGGAACGTTTGCCGGGGCCACCGGGAAAAAGGGAGATGCTCCGCGCCACAAAAAACTGACCTTTTGCCAATCTTCTGTTAACGTTGGCAGTTTTGGCCATCATAAAAAGTTCTAAAGTTTAAACATTTGTGTTAAACCTTAATTAACGTCTCAGAAACAGCCACTTAAACCATTAAATTTGTATCAAAATGATGGTATGAAGGTGTTGATAACAGGCGCTACGGGATTAGTGGGGCAGGCCATTGTCAAGGTGCTGCACTCAAAAGGTATCCCGGTAAATTACTTGACCACGAGTAAGGACAAAATCTCTTCCACTGAAGATTTTCAGGGTTTTTATTGGAATCCCTCCAAAGGAGAAATAGACCTAGCCTGCTTTGACCAAGTCCAGGCCATTATCAATCTGGCAGGGACAAGCATTGCCAAACGATGGACCCCGCAGCATAAGAAAAAAGTACTTTCCAGTAGGATAAACAGTCTGAGGACCCTGAGAAAAGGAATGGAAAAAGCAGGTGCATCAGAGGTGGAATGCCTTGTTTCAGCTTCGGCCATAGGCATTTATCCAGATTCGCTTTCCAAATTCTATGATGAGCATGAAACAGACTTGGCCGATGGTTTTTTGGGCCAGGTTGTCCAAAAATGGGAAGCGGAGGCGAATACCTTCAAAACATTGGGCCTTGTTGTATCGAAAGTGAGGATAGGAGTGGTTCTTTCCACTGAAGGGGGGGCATTGCCCAAAATGGCGATTCCGGTCAAGAACTTTGTGGGCGCACCATTGGGCAGTGGCGACCAGTGGCAATCATGGATCCATATCGAGGATCTGGCACAACTGTTCATTTTCATTGTGGAGAACAACCTGAAAGGGACATTCAACGCGGTTGCACCAAACCCGGTGACCAACATCAAAATGACAAAGGAACTGGCAAGGGTCTTGGATAGACCGTTATGGCTTCCCCATGTCCCGAAATTCCTACTCAGGGCAGTTTTGGGCAAGATGTCACAGCTGCTTTTTAACAGTCAACGAGTAAGCAGCAAAAAAATAGAGAAGGCAGGTTTTGCCTTCCAATACTGCAATATCTGCACAGCTTTGGAAGCCCTTTATTTCGCTGAAAAGGAAACCGATGCCCTTCCGGTGCAGACTACAGAAAAGGAAGTGGTCTAGCGTGGGGCACCCAATAGACAGTAAAAGGAATCCGCAAAGGCGGATTTTTTTGTGTTTTGTAATGACATTTTGACATTTTTGGACAAATGGCAGTACTTTTGCCGTTTCAGAAAAGGAAATAAAACAAGCACATATGAGCAATAAGAGCAAGGTTGAGGAAATGGAGGAAGGACCAAAGAAGGATCAAACCTCTGAAAGTACTGAGCTGAACGGTGAAAATAGGGATGTGGAACAAGAGGAGAATATGGATGGGGAAATTTCCGTGGAGGACCAATTGCGGGAGGAACTGGCCAAGGAGAAGGACAAGTTCCTAAGACTTTTTGCCGAGTTTGAGAATTTTAAGAAAAGAACTTCCAAGGAACGCATGGACCTGTTCAAGACGGCAGGACAAGAAGTCATAGTGTCACTGTTGCCCATTTTGGACGATTTTGACCGTGCCCTGAAGGAACTTTCCAAATCTGAGGACAAGGAAATGTTCAAAGGTGTGGAGCTCATCAACAATAAGTTCAATGAAACCTTGAAAAACAAGGGATTGGAACAAATAGAGGTCAAACAGGGGGATGCTTTTGATGCCGAAGTGCACGATGCCATCACCCAGATTCCGGCACCCGACAAAAAATTGAAGGGCAAGATTTTGGACGTGGTCGAAAAAGGATTCAAACTGGGAGACCGCATCATCAGGCACCCTAAAGTAGTGGTTGGAAACTAAAGTGGTATGAAGGAGGATTTTTATGAAATATTAGGGGTCTCCAAAGGAGCGTCCGCAGCGGAAATCAAAAAGGCCTATCGCAAAAAGGCAATTGAGTTCCACCCGGACAAGAACCCAGGGGATGCCAAGGCCGAGGAAATGTTCAAGAAAGCGGCCGAGGCCTACGAAGTGCTGAGCGACCCTGACAAACGTGCCAGATATGACCAATTTGGACACGCCGCGTTCGATGGAAGTTCCGGTTTTGGTGGCGGAGGCATGAACATGGATGATATCTTCAGCCAATTTGGCGATATTTTTGGAAGTGCCTTTGGAGGAGGATTCAGCGGTTTTGGAGGTTTCGGTGGCGGTGGCCAGCGACGGATGAAGGGGAGCAACCTTCGCATTCGGGTAAAACTGACCTTGGAAGAAGTGGCCAATGGTGTGGAGAAGAAAATCAAGGTAAGGAGAAAAATACAGGCCGATGGCGTAACCTATAAGACTTGTCACACTTGTAACGGAACAGGACAGATCACCAAGATCACCAATACCATTTTGGGAAGGATGCAGACGGCCACCACGTGTAGTACCTGCGGGGGTTCTGGGCAGACCATAGATAAGCGACCTGCCGGGGCAGATGCCCAAGGGCTTAAAGTGGAGGAAGAGACCGTTTCCATCAAAATACCACCAGGGGTGGAAGATGGCATGCAGTTGAAAGTGTCCGGCAAGGGCAATGACGCGCCTGGGAACGGAATTGCCGGGGACCTGTTGGTCGCCATCGAGACCGTTGAGCACGATACCCTCAAACGAGAGGGCGACAACCTACACTACGATCTGTACATCAGTATTCCAGAGGCCGTATTGGGAAGTTCCAAGGAAATTGATTCCGTGGGAGGAAAGGTCCGCATCAAATTGGAGCCGGGCATACAATCCGGGAAGATATTGAGGCTCAGGGGGAAAGGGATTTCCAGTATCAACGGATATGGTAGCGGGGACCTGTTGGTGCACGTAAACGTCTGGACCCCAAAGGAGCTGAACAAGGAGCAAAAAGAGTTTTTTGAACGGATGCAGAACGATGAGAATTTCGCACCAAAACCTGAAAAAAGCGATAAATCTTTCTTTGAAAAGGTAAAAGATATGTTCTCTTAAGAAGAAAAATATTGCTGTTTAAATAAAAAACGTATATTTGGAACTGATGTTGGGTGACCAATATCTAATTTTCTTTTTCATAGCAATTTT
>JASBTQ010000043.1 GCA_030148335.1 Allomuricauda sp.
CTTCCCCATGTCATGGTTCCAGATACGATTCTGGAAAATTTGTCTATCTTTCGCATATGGGATGAAAGTATAAAATTAAACCCTTAAATCCTTCATAAAACTAGGGGTTTGGCTTTTATTTTAACCATTAATTAACAGGTGGATTTTAAATAAATTTTCATTTTGCACACCTTAGCTAAATCACTGACAGTAATACCTAACAATAGAAGTTATAATGGAAGAAAACACTACTATCGATATTAGTGCTGTGAATGAGAAAATTGCCCAAGAGAGTGCTTTTATTGATCTTCTAAAGGTTGAGATGAACAAGGCCATTGTGGGCCAGAACCACATGGTGGAGCGTTTGCTCATCGGCCTGCTGGGAAAGGGACACATCCTGCTCGAAGGGGTTCCCGGACTCGCAAAGACATTGGCCATCAACACTTTGGCAAAAGCCGTCAAGGGAAGTTTCAGCCGGATACAGTTTACTCCAGATCTTTTGCCCGCCGATGTGGTGGGGACCCTCATATACAACATCAAGGAAAATGATTTTTCCATCAAGAAAGGGCCCATTTTTGCCAATTTCGTATTGGCGGACGAGATCAACCGTGCACCCGCCAAAGTACAGTCCGCCCTACTTGAGGCCATGCAGGAAAAACAGGTCACCATTGGGGACGAGACCTTCAAACTGGCACCTCCCTTTTTGGTGATGGCCACCCAGAACCCTGTGGAGCAGGAAGGTACCTACCCGCTTCCCGAAGCCCAGGTGGACCGTTTCATGCTGAAGACCGTGATCGACTATCCAAAACTCAACGAAGAGCAGCTCATCATCAGACAAAATCTCAGGGGTGACATCGAGGAAGTAAAACCCGTGGTGTCCCTTAAACAGATCTTGAGTGCGCAGGATGCGGTCCGCGAGGTCTATATGGACGAAAAAATAGAAAAATACATCCTGGATCTCATCTTCGCCACCAGATATCCAGAAAAATATAACCTGGGGGACCTCAAACCCCTGATCAGTTTTGGTGCTTCGCCAAGGGGAAGTATCAATTTGGCCAATGCCTCCAAATGCTATGCCTTCATCAAGCGAAGGGGCTATGTGGTGCCAGAGGATGTACGGGCCGTGGTGCACGACGTTCTCCGCCACAGGATCGGGATCACTTACGAGGCCGAAGCGGAAAACATCACTTCCGAAGAAATCATCAACAAGATTGTTAACGAGGTAGAAGTGCCGTAACGGTTCAATGTTTCTCGGTCGAAGTAGCAATACTTTTTAGCCAACCCGAAAACCTATCTCTTGAACCAAATGGATACAAAAGAACTACTTAAAAAAGTACGTAAGATTGAAATAAAGACCCGGCGTCTTTCCGACCATATTTTTGGTGGGGAATACCATTCTACGTTCAAGGGTAGGGGAATGACTTTCAGCGAGGTACGGCAATACCAGTTCGGGGACGACGTAAGGAGCATCGACTGGAACGTGACCGCCCGGTACAACGAACCTTTTGTTAAGGTATTTGAGGAGGAACGGGAACTTACCATGATGTTGATGGTGGACGTGAGCGGATCGGAGCTTTTTGGCACCGCCGACCAGTTCAAGAAAGAAGTCATCACGGAAATCTCTGCCACATTGGCCTTCTCGGCCATGCAGAACAACGACAAAGTGGGCGTTATCCTTTTTTCCGATGAAGTGGAACTCTACATCCCGCCTAAAAAAGGAAAGAGCCATGTATTGCGCATCATCCGGGAACTGTTGGAATTCACTCCAAAGAGTAGCAGTACCAACATTGCAGAGGCCTTGAAGTTCCTCACCAATGTGATGAAGAAAAAAGCCATTGTCTTCGTGCTCTCGGACTTTATTGCCGATGATTATGACAACACGCTGCGAATTGTGGGCAACAAACATGACGTGACCGGCATCCGAATATTTGACGAAAAGGAAGAATCCATCCCCAATCTGGGCATGGTGCAGATGCAGGATGCGGAGACCGGGACCCTACAACTGGTGAACACCCAGTCCAAAAAAGTACGCTACGCCTATGGCGAGTTCCACAAACAAAAGGTGGCCTATTTCATGGATTCGTTTACCAAATCTGGCTGCGGGGTCATCAATTGTCGCGTGGATGAAAGCTACGTAAGAAAACTATTGGGATATTTTAAACGAAGGGGATAATGCAGGTTGAAAATTCAAAATTGAAAATTCAAAATGTCCCAACACCATTTGTGTTGATGACACTGCTGTGTCTTTTTCTTTTGCCCAATAAGGGTTTTTCCCAAATGGAACCCAAAATCTCCACGGAGGTGGACACCCTTTCCATCAAAATTGGGGAACAGATCCATTACACCATCACCGTTGAAACGGATTCCACCAATGTGGTCCATTTCCCCGAAGGGCAGTCCTTCTCCCCCTTGGAAACCGTTGAGGCCATCATAGGTGACACCATCAAGAACAAAGATAGGGTCACCCTCCAACGGATCTATGCCCTGACCCAATTTGACAGCGGCGCGTACACAGTGCCCCCACAAATTGTCACCGTCAACGAGAAGCAATTTTTCACGGATTCATTCCGCATCAAAGTGGCCGATGTGGCCGTGGACACCACCAAGCAAAAGATGTATGACATCAAACCCTTGATCGAGGTGGAAAGGAATACGGCCGATATGTGGATGACCGTACTTTGGATCCTTTTGGCCCTAGTGGTCGTGGGTGGACTGGTATATTGGTTCTTCCTAAGGAAGAAGCCCCTGACCGAGGAAGAAAAAGTGGCCTTGCTGCCCCCGTATGACCGAGCGTTATTGGAACTTAAAAACCTGGAAAACTCCAAATACCTCATCCAGGACCAATACAAAGAATATTACTCCGAGCTTACCAACATTGTCCGTTTGTATTTGGAGGATGAAGTTCATGTTTCCGCCATGGAAAGTACCACAGGGCAGTTGATTGCCAAACTGGAACTGTTGAAAGATGCCGGCGAACTCAAGATTGACGATGATACCATCGACCAATTCCAACAAATATTGGAAACGGCCGATTTGGTGAAGTTCGCCAAGTCCAAACCGGCAACCTCTGTTGCGGAACAGGACAGAAAACTGGTGGAACACATCGTGGTAAAGACCCACGAGGCCATCCCCGAACCCACTGAGGAAGAACTCTTGCGGAACGAGGAGTATTTGGAAGAACTGGCCAAGAAAAAACAAAGGAAACGTATCTATTGGGCCGCTGCCATCTTCGTTGGGATATTGTTTCTCGGAGGAGTTTTCTCGGTGGTCTATTTTGGTTTCAAACAAGTGAAGGATACCGTTTTTGGCTATCCCACCAAAGAACTTCTGGAAAACGAATGGGTATCCAGTTCCTACGGTTTCCCACCAATTGAACTGGAAACACCGGACGTACTGGTCCGACAGGAGGTGGAGCTGCCCAAGGAGACCCAGGAACTCATCAAAGAACTACAGGCTTTTTCGTATGGTAGTTATGTGGGTATTTTTTCGGTAAGTGCCAGTTCCGTGACCTATAAGGAGCAGTCCGATCCCGATTTTGAGACTGCGGTAGGTTCTGTTTTGACCGGTTTTGAACAACTGGGCTTGAAGAACATCATCACCAAACAGGAAGAGTTTACAACCACTTCGGGTGTCAAGGGCATCAAGACCTATGGAACGGGAACTTTTGAAAATCCAACAACCGGTGATTCCAAAAGGGCCAAGTACAATATCCTTTCCTTTGGCGGAAAGGGCTTTATGCAACAGGTGATCATCACATGGGAAGAAGGGGACGACTATGCAGAACAGATCGTGGACCGAATACTGAACAGTTTGGACGTAAAAACACAGGCATAAATGTTTGAGAATATAGAATTTGCAAATCCTGAATTTTTCTGGCTGCTCTTATTGCTGCCATTGGCTTTGCTATGGTATGTTTTCAAACGGAAAAAGGAAACCGCATCCCTTCGCATTTCGAGCATCAAGGGATTCACGATCAGCAGCTGGGCCTCAAAGGCAAAGCCCGTGCTCTTTACGTTGCGCATCCTGACCTTGGCTGCCATCATCACTGCATTGGCACGGCCACAGACCGAGGATATTTCCACCAGGACCAAGACCACAAAGGGCATCGACATTGTCATGGCCATCGACGTATCGTCAAGTATGTTGGCCCGCGATTTGAAACCCAACCGCCTTATCGCCCTGAAAGAGGTGGCTGCCGACTTTATCGAACAGCGCCCCAACGACCGGATCGGCATTGTGGGCTACGCCGGGGAAAGCTACACCAAGACCCCAATCACCAGTGACAAGGCCATCGTGCTAAACGCACTCGAGGAAATCACCTATGGGGAACTGGAGGACGGGACCGCCATCGGGATGGGACTTGCCACAGCGGTAAACCGCCTGAAGGAAAGCAAGGCCATAAGCAAGGTCATCATTTTACTGACGGACGGTGTGAACAATTCCGGGTTCATTGAACCCAAAACAGCCGCCGACCTTGCCACGGAATTTGACATAAAGACCTACACCATCGGGCTGGGTACCAACGGAAATGCACTGACCCCCATCGGATACCAAAGGGATGGGTCCTTCAGATATGGTATGCAAAAGGTGGAAATAGATGAAAACCTCCTAAAGGAGATTGCCCAGGTGACGGGAGGGAAATATTTCCGTGCCACCGACAACGAATCCTTGGGGGAAATCTATGACGAGATCAACAAATTGGAAAAAACGGAGATAGAGGAGTTCAAATATTACAAGTATGACGAGAAGTTCCGGCCATTGATATTTTTGGCAGGAGCTTTGCTGTTGTTGGAATGGGTATTGCGGAATTCCGTATTTAAAAGTTTTATTTAGGAAATGATTCAGTTTGACGAGAAAATATATTTCTATCTGTTGGCCATAATCCCAATTATGGTCCTAGCTTTCCTTATGCTCCAAATCTGGAAGAAAAAGACCCAGCGCCGTTTTGCAGATTCCAAACTGTTGAAGCGTTTGGCACCGGATAGGTCCAGCTTCAAATCTACCCTAAAGCTGATTCTTTTTTTGCTCGGACTTTCATTTCTTGTCCTTGGTCTCGTCAACCCCAAGATCGGCACCAAACTGGAGACCGTAAAACGGGAAGGGGTCGACATTGTATTTGCCCTGGACGTTTCCAAAAGTATGTTGGCCGAAGACATTGCACCCAACCGATTGGAAAAAGGCAAACGTATCGTATCAGAGATCATCAACCAATTGGCCAGTGACCGTATCGGTATCATCGCCTATGCAGGGCAGGCCTATCCACAGCTTCCCATCACCACGGACTATGGTGCGGCAAAAATGTTCCTGCAGAGCATGAACACCGATATGTTGTCTTCACAAGGGACCGCCATAGACGCTGCCATCAATCTGGCCAGCACCTATTACGATGATTCCCAACAGACCAACAGGGTACTTTTTATCGTGTCCGACGGTGAGGACCATTCCGAAAGCTCCACGGCAGCCGCTGTGGAAAATGCCACCCAAAACGGCATACGGATTTTTACCATCGGTGTGGGGGAGGTCAAAGGTGCCCCCATTCCCATCAAAAGGAACGGGATTGTGGAGAGCCTAAAAAAAGATAATGAAGGTGAAGTGGTGATCACCAAATTGAACGAACCCATACTCACAGAAATCGCCGATAGGGGAAATGGTGAATATATCGATGGTTCCAACACCGAAAATGCTGTGGAATACATCAAGGGGCAACTGGACCGAATGGACAAGACCGAATTCGAGGCCAAGCAATTTGCGGAATACAAGGACCAGTTCCAATGGTTCCTCGCTGCTGGCTTTTTATTTTTATTTTTGGACATTTTCGTTTTGGACAGAAAGACACAATGGCTGAAAAAACTGAATCTTTTCAATGAGTATGATGATGAATAAGATAGGATTGATGTTTGGCCTGCTGCTTTGTTTTGGCGTTGCACGGGCACAGGACGAGACAACGGAAAAAGAGAACAAGGAGGCCGAAAAAGCGCTTCAAACCTCCACCAACATGACCTGGGAGGCGAACAATGAGCTTACCGCCAACGATTTTGTCAACTCGGAGGCCAAGTACAGAAAGGCCATATCCAAGAGCAAACAGAACGTGGCCGCACCCTATAATCTGGGGAACGCGTACTACAACAGGGAAAGTTATGGGGAAGCCTTTGGCCGCTACAAACAGGCCAGTGAAGCCGCCGATGAGAAACCCGAAAAACACAAAGCCTTCCACAACATGGGCAATGTGTTCATGAAGAACAAGGAATACGAAAAGGCCGTTGAAGCCTACAAACAGGCTCTCCGTAGCAATCCGGATGACGACGAGACCCGATACAACCTTGCCCTAGCGAAAAAAATGCTGGAGAAACAGCAGGACGAGCAAAAGAACGACCAGAACAAGGACAACGAGGACAAACAGGACCAGAAGGATCAAGAACAAGATCAGAACAAGGACCAGAACAACGAAGGGGGCGACAACGAGAAAAAGGACGAAGGAAAACAGAACGAGGACGAGAACAAGGATAAGGGCGACCAAGGAGATAACGGAGAGGACAAGCCCAAGGAAAACCAAGAGGGGGACGGGGACAAGAAAAAAGAGCAGGAGAAAAAGCCCAATGAAGGAGACCAGCCCAACGACCAAAAGCAACAGCCCAGGCCCAACCAACTCTCCGAGCAACAGATAAAGAACCTGCTTGAGGCCATGGAAAACGAAGAGAAAAAAGTGCAGGAAAAAATGGAGGCCAGAAAGGTGCGGGGCAAAAAAATCAGAAACGAAAAAGATTGGTGATGAAGGCGTTGAGGGGCAACATTTTGTTTTTTTGGGTAACAGTCCTGTTTTGTGGGATCTTTGCCCACGCCCAAGAAGAGGAAGGGGTCACATTCGAAATGAACCTCAGCAAGGAAAAATTGGGCATCAACGAACGCCTCAGGGTGGATTTTACCATGAACAAGGACGGGGACAATTTTACACCCCCTCCCTTTGAGGGCTTCAATGTGGTCATGGGACCTTCCCAATCCATCAGTTCTTCTTGGATAAACGGAAAACGCAGCTTTTCCAAAACCTATACCTATATATTGGTGCCCACGGCCCGGGGCAACTTCACCATTGGGCAGGCTACCATTGAAATTGGCGGACAGACCTATAAAACACTGACCAAACAGGTAGAAGTGACCGCTGCAGTGGATAATCCCAACGGTCAAAAGACCGTGGACGATGTTGCCGACGAAAGCCTCCATCTGGTCGCGGAAGTCTCCAAGGGCAACCCCTACCTAAACGAAGCGGTGACTGTGGTCTATAAACTATATGTGAGCCCAAACATCAGTGTGACGAACTATCGCCCGTTGGACAATCCCAAATACAACAACTTTTGGAGCCAGGATATTCCGGTGACAAGGCATACTGCGCAAAATGGAACCTATGAAGGCAAACCTTATAGGTTTGTGGTCCTAAAAAGGGTAGTGCTCTATCCCCAAAAATCCGGGAATTTGGAAATAGAACCTCTTTCCTTGGAGATTTTTGTGGACGTGCCCACCAACAAACGTGATTTCTTTGGAGGCAGAATATATACCCAGACCAGCAAAACGGTTTCTGCGGGGAGAAGGACCTTAAATGTAAAGCCCCTTCCCGAAGCGGGTAAACCGGCCAATTTTGGCGGTGCAGTTGGTGATTTCGATTTTTCGGTGACCACCAGCAAAAAAGAATTGAATGCTTCCGAGTCGCTCCAGGCAATCGTAGAGGTTTCTGGAAAAGGGAATCTCAAGTTGTTCCAATTGCCCGAACCCGAACTTCCCAGCTCATTGGAAGTCTATGACCCCGAGTATGAGGAGAGCATCCAGACCTATATTTCAGGAATGGAGGGCAAAGTGTCCAACAATTACACCATTGTGCCTTCATTTAAGGGGAAATATCCCATCCCCAGTATCTCTTTCAGCTATTTCAACCCCGATACGGAAAAATATGTGACGCTCAATTCGGAAGAGATCAGCATCGAGGTGTTGGAAGGTCCTACAGCCGCTTCGGACAATATCGCCTCAGGTCCATCGGTCAACAAGCAAGCCGTGGTGGCGACGGGCAAACAGTTCCATTTTATAAAACTGGACCCCAACCTAGGACCGAAGGAAACAAGCTGTTTTTTGGGCTCCCGCGCTTTCTATCTGCTGCTTTTCATTCCTCTTCTCCTAATCCCCATCGCTATCTTTTTCTTTAAGAAAAGGGAGGCCATTGCCAGTGATGTGGTCGGTAATAAGATAAAACAGGCCAATAGGCTGGCGAAAAAATACCTGTCCACGGCCAAAAAGGAACTGGGCAACAAAGAAGCTTTCTATGTGGCCTTGGAAAAAGGACTGCACAACTACTTGAAGGCCAAACTGAAGATAGAGACCTCGGAGTTCAGCAAAGAAAAGATAACCGATATCCTTACGAACAAAGGTGTCGCGGCAGGGGATATAAACGCCTTCATCGAGCTGTTGAAAAACTGTGAGATGGCCCGTTACAGTCCATTTTCCAATGTGCAGATGCAGAACGATTATGATAAGGCCAGTGAGGTGATTTCTAAATTGGACAAACAGCTATGAAAATGAAAAAGATCCTTTTATTGATGTGCCTGTTATCCCTGTCCCTTGGTTTTTCCCAAAATGAGGCCCTATTTTCCGAAGCAACGGATTTTTACAACAAGGGGGAATACGCAAAGGCCATAGCAAATTATGAACAGATTTTGGAGAGCGACCAACATTCTGCGGCCGTTTACTTCAATCTGGGCAACTGCTATTATAAGATCAATTCCATTGGTCCCAGCATCTACTATTATGAGAAGGCGCTATTGTTGTCGCCCAATGACAGTGAGATAAAGAACAATTTGGGCTATGCGCAGAACATGAGATTGGATGCCATAGAAGAGGTTCCAAAGACCGAGATTTCCCAAGCCTATGACAAAGTCATCAACCTGTTCACCTGTAATCAATGGGCCTATCTGGCGGTCGCATTGGTCATTCTTTTTGTATTGGCCTATCTGACATATTATTTCCTTCGCTCGGCCAACCACAAGCGCATTGCCCTGATAACCGGTATCTTTTCATTGTCCCTTGGCCTGGTTAGCATTTTGATGTCTTACCTCCAACAGGAACAGTACAAGAATGACGACCCGGCCATTGTGTTCAGCAAGGAGGTCAAGGTTTCTTCCGAACCCAATGGCAGTAGCGATATTATCTTCACATTGCACGAGGGCACTAAAGTAAATGTCCTGGAAGAACTTGATGGCTGGGAGAAAATAAGGATTGCCGATGGCCAAACCGGATGGCTTTTGGGCGAAAACATCAAACATATCAAGGACTTTTAGACATTCTTTAACAAAATATCGGGGAGTTCGCCTTATTTTTGGAAAAATTAAAGTATAGTGCTGAAACTATTGGCTCTCCCTATTGTATCGGTGATGCTCGTTTCCATTTTGATGGCATCCCCCTTTGTCCCGCTTCTGGGCAGGGAATACAGCACTGCACTTATACTTGGGGCCTCAGAAGAGGAAAACAACAGCCACGAAACAGCAAGCTGCAAAAACTTTGACGGCAAGTTCTTCGTGTTCCGCAATTTTTTCTCAGTCGACCCTTCCTTCAAACAAGAGCAAAATCTAAGCTCGTTGCGGTACATATTCCAAGTTATGGAGCACACCGTTGAGATTCTTGACCCTCCCCCTAGGGAATTGGTTTAGTCCCTGAAACATTCATATTCTAATCAATTTTCTAACTGTCTTCAATCCAAAAAGCGCTTGAAGGCAAAACTTTTTTAATTATGTTCAAGTATCTTAAAAATGACTTGCCATCCAGTGTTGTGGTCTTCTTTGTGGCATTGCCGCTCTGTTTGGGCATTGCCTTGGCCAGTGGAGCCCCTCTCTTTTCCGGTCTGATTGCCGGGATTGTCGGGGGTATAGTTGTAGGCGCATTGAGTGGGTCCCAACTGGGGGTCAGTGGTCCTGCAGCCGGACTTGCCGCCATTGTGCTCACTGCCATAGGCTCCTTGGGAGGTTTTGAAAACTTCCTTGTCGCGGTTGTGCTTGGTGGTATCATACAGATCCTGTTCGGTGTCCTAAAAGGGGGTATCATTGCATACTATTTCCCTTCATCCGTCATCAAGGGAATGCTTACCGGTATAGGGATCATCATCATTTTGAAACAGATCCCCCACTTTTTTGGCTACGATGCGGATCCAGAAGGTGATCAAGCCTTTTTCCAGGTCGATGGTGAAAACACCTTCAGTGAAATCCTTGTCGCACTCAACAATATAAGCCCCGGAGCGACATTGATCGCTGTTATTGCACTTGCCATTCTTATTCTATGGGACAAGGTGCTGACAAAAAAATCAAAAATATTCCAGTTGATCCAAGGTCCTCTCGTGGCTGTGGTACTGGGCATTCTTTACTTTACATTTACCCAAGGGAATTCCAACTGGGGGATTTCTCCTGAACACCTTGTACAAGTCCCTGTCCTGGAAAGCTTTGCCAACTTTGGAAGCCTGTTCCAGTTCCCCAACTTTTCCGTTATTGGAAATACTGAAATTTGGATAACTGCATTCACCATTGCATTGGTGGCCAGTTTGGAAACGCTGTTGTGCGTTGAGGCCACTGACAAGTTGGACCCCTACAAAAGGACCACCCCTGCCAACAGGGAATTGTTCGCCCAAGGCGTTGGAAATTCCATATCCGGCCTACTTGGTGGATTGCCCGTGACCCAGGTGATCGTACGTAGCTCAGCCAACATCCAGTCAGGTGGCCGCACCAAATTGTCGGCCATTGTGCACGGTTTTTTATTACTAATTTCTGTGTTGTTGATTCCCAGGTTGCTCAACATGATCCCCTTGTCCGTACTGGCCGCTGTGCTGTTCATCGTCGGTTTCAAACTGGCCAAGCCCAGCCTATTCAAGACCATGTACCAATTGGGGTGGAAACAATTTGTCCCGTTCATTGTAACTGTGGTGGGCCTTGTCTTTACCGACCTTCTCATTGGTATTGCCCTAGGTCTGGCCGTCGGGATTGTGGTGATCCTGATCAAAAGTTACCAAAATTCGCATTTCCTGCATATCGAGGATAAAGGCAATGGGGAAAACATGATCAAAATGACCCTTGCGGAAGAAGTGACCTTCATCAACAAGGGAGCCATCCTGAAAGAGCTGGATCGCCTTCCAGAAAATTCCTATCTTGAACTGGATGTTAGGAAGACAAGGTATCTGGACAATGACATCATTGAGATTTTGGAAGATTTCTCGGGCAAAGCCAAAAGCAAGAACATCAACATAAAACTGATCTCTGAAAGAGGCGTGGTCGAGAACCCCGAGAGTTACATCAAATTTTTCAACCTAAGACCGAAACAAACGGCATAACATAAAATTATGAAAACACACACAATAGAAACACAGACCACCATGACGCCCAAAAAGGCAATCCAATTTTTGAAGGAGGGCAATGAGCGTTTCCAAAATAACCTAAAGGCCAATAGGAACCTGTTGCAACAGGTCAACGAAACCAAGGATGGGCAGTTCCCCTTCGCCACCATCCTTAGCTGTATCGATTCTAGGGTGTCTGCAGAGTTGGTCTTCGATCAAGGCCTTGGTGATATTTTCAGTATAAGGATTGCTGGCAACTTTGTCAACGAGGATATTCTGGGGAGCATGGAGTTTGCCTGCAAATTGGCCGGCACAAAATTGATCGTGGTCTTGGGCCATACCAGCTGTGGGGCTGTAAAAGGTGCTTGTGACCACGCCCGCCTTGGTAACCTCACTACATTGATCAACAAGATTGAGCCTGCGGTAGAGGCCGTCAAAGAACCAAAGGACGAGTCATTGAGAAATTCCAAAAACTTGGAGTTTGTGGATGCGGTCGCAGTAAAGAACGTAGAAATGACCTTGGAAAACATTCGGTCGCAAAGTCCTATTCTAAAAGAAATGGAGGATGAGGAGCAGATAGCCATCGTCGGGGCCATGTATGACCTCTCTGACGGTAAGGTGGTCTTTTTGTAAAAAACCGTTCCATACATACAAAGGGTCGAAGGGTTATCATGTCCTTCGACCTTTTTTTATTCCAGAATTGTTACCTTCACCTTCACAACCGAAAGCCATGTTCAAACATTTTAAAGGAGATCTTTTTGGGGGAATCACTGCTGGAATCGTTGCGCTGCCCTTGGCGCTTGCCTTCGGGGTAAGTTCGGGATTGGGACCAAGTGCAGGATTGTACGGTGCCATCTTTATCGGTTTTTTTGCTGCTCTTTTTGGAGGCACCAACACACAAATTTCTGGACCAACTGCTCCCATGACAGCAGTGAGCATGGTGATGATCTCAGGTATCCTGGCCCTTAATAATGGAGATATCGGCAAGGCACTTCCAGCCATTCTCACCGTTTTTTTGCTGGCGGGACTTATGCAAATTGGCCTTGGCCTTATCGGTCTGGGAAAATACATCAAATATATCCCTTATCCTGTCGTCTCTGGATTTATGACTGCCATTGGGGTCATTATACTCATCACCCAAATACTCCCCGCCATTGGTTATTATCCTAAGGAAGACACCTCCTATGTAAACAGTTTCAAACCCAAGGCAGAAGAGAATATCTTGACCAGCATTCTCAGAGAGGAAACCGAAGAGGGCATTCTGGTCCTTGAAGATTTTGAAGAGACCATCAATAGGGCCGGGAACATCACTGCCGATGACATGGACAAAGAAGCAAGGGGCTTGGCCGGAAAGCATGCCTCTGGGGTCATTGGTACTTTTAAGGTATTGCCTAGGGCCCTCAATAATATTGATTGGCTGGAACTGGCACTGGCTTTGTCCACCATTCTCATAGTGTATGGGTTTAAGCGCATCACCACCGCGGTCCCCAGTACCTTGGTCGCATTGGTGGTCGTTTCCGGTCTTGCCTATGCCCTTGGCCTGGACTATCGCCCCATTGAACAGATTCCTAGCGGGCTCCCTGTTCCCCGTTTGGAAATTTTTACCGAGTTCAGGCTCGGCGCCATTGCCCCGTACATTTTTACGGCGCTCACGCTTGCCCTACTCGGCGCCATTGATTCCCTGCTCACATCTGTGGTCGCGGACAATATGACCCAGACCAAACACAGTCCCAACAAAGAACTCATGGGACAGGGTATCGGGAACAGTGTAGCCGCCTTGTTCGGCGGAATCCCCGGTGCGGGTGCCACCATACGAACGGTGGTGAACATCAACTCTGGGGGCAAGACACGACTTTCCGGTATGATCGCAGGTTTGCTCTTGTTGGTCATACTGCTCGCATTGGGGCCTGTCGCCTCACAAATTCCTGCAGCAGTATTGGCGGGCCTACTCGTCACCGTCGGGATCGGCGTTATGGATTATAAAGGGTTGAAGGCCATTCCGAATATGCCGAAGGACATCAAGTTTGGACCTTTCCGGTTGAGTTCTGAGGTCATAGTCATGTTGGTGGTCATGGTGCTTTCCTCGGTATGGAACCTTGTATATGCTGTAGGAATAGGTCTGATCATGGCCTCATTGATGTTCATGAAAAAAATCGGCGACATTACTTCCCAAAGGTCCAATGTGACCTCTTTGAAAGAGGAAGGCTGGCCCGATGAAAAGGACATTCCCCAAAAGTTGAAAGAAGGGGTCTTCATCAAACACATCAACGGTCCTCTTTTCTTTGGTTCCACCAGCGAATTCCAGCTACTGGCCGACCAGATTCCGAAAAATGCATCCATTGTGATCATCCGAATGGGTCGTATGCCTTATATGGACCAATCGGGCCTGTATGCCATGGAGGAAGTGCTCCATGCCTTGAAACGAAAACAGATCACCGTGTTGTTGGTAAAGATTTTGGAGCAGCCAAAATATATGATGCAAAAAATAGATATCGTTCCAGGTCTGATCCCGAACGAGCATGTTTTTGACAATTTCAAATTGTGCATGAATTGGTTGGGCGGCCATAAAGAACGCCTTGACACGTGACCACCACCTTTGATTTTTTTGATGTAAGGACAGTACATTTGTCCATTGCCCATTTATTCAGGTACAATTTGCTAAATTTGTCCGCCAATAGCACTAAACATGATCGAGACCATAAAGGAACACTTGGCCGAAGTAGAAAGATTCTCTTCCACCTCAAGCGATGAAATTGAAACTTTCCGAATCAAATATTTGGGAAAAAAAGGCTTGTTGAACACCTTCTTTGCCGAGTTCAAAAATGTGCCCAACGGGGAAAAGAAAGAATTTGGGCAGGTCATCAACCAATTGAAGAGTGCAGCGACCGAAAAGGTAAACACCCTCAAGGAAGCCTTGGAAAACCAAGTGGAGCCCGAAGGTAAATTTGGTGATCTCACTCGACCCGGGGAGCCCATTGAAATCGGGGCAAGACATCCTATCTCCATCGTAAAGAACCAGATCATCGACATCTTTTCCAGAATTGGGTTCAATGTTTCCGAAGGACCTGAGATAGAGGACGACTGGCACAATTTTACGGCATTGAACCTGCCCGAGTACCATCCGGCACGCGACATGCAGGATACTTTTTTCATCCAGACCGATCCCGATATCCTCTTGCGTACCCATACTTCCTCCGTGCAAGTGAGGTATATGGAAAGCCATAAACCACCCATCCGTACCATTTCCCCGGGAAGGGTGTACCGAAACGAGGCCATTTCGGCACGCTCCCACTGCTTTTTCCACCAAGTGGAAGGGTTGTATGTGGACAAGAACGTCTCCTTTGCCGATCTGAAGCAGACCCTACAGTACTTTACATCTGAAATGTTCGGGAAATCCAAGATCAGGCTGCGCCCATCCTACTTTCCTTTTACGGAACCCAGTGCTGAAGTGGATGTGTATTGGGGACTGGAGACCGAAACGGACCATCGCATGACCAAGGGTACCGGTTGGTTGGAAATCATGGGTTGTGGCATGGTGGACCCCAATGTCCTCAAAAATTGCGGTATCGACCCCGAAGTATATTCCGGGTTCGCCTTTGGAATGGGCATAGATCGAATTGCGCTCCTCCTCCACCAAATTTCTGACATTAGACTGTTGAGCGAGAACGACGTCCGCTTTTTGGAACAGTTCAAGAGCGCCCTTTAGTCGCGAAATGCCTGCTTGAGTCGGCTGCCAGTTAATCGCTCGGAGCCAAGGACCGGGGGTCAGGAATTGGGAACCGGTTTTTAGGATGCAGTTGCAGTTTGCAGTTACCCAAGTCCATATTAAATCCAATGAAAATTAACAAAGTAATCGAACAACTGCACCCAGAAACATCTCTTTTCTATTTTCTATCGTCCATTTTCTAGCATCCAACATCTGGCAACAAGCATTGAACTTTTAACACAACTTTAAGTTCGTTTGGTTTTGTTTGTTCCGAACCAATATTAATTTTGCGCCTTCAAATTATCAGATATGGTAAAGACGAAGGATGAGTTGATAGAGACCTTGGGGCTCCACTTGGAAGGTGAACATAATCTTCCCCCTTTGGCAGCCCGAATCTATGCCATTTTGGTCATGACCAATGAGGACGGATTGACCTTTGAGGATTGTCTCGAAAAGCGTGGGGCCAGCAAAAGTTCAACCTCCACCTCCCTGAATCTGTTGCTCAACATGGGGATTGTCACCTATTTTACCAAGCCAGGCGAAAGAAGAAGGTATTTCACGCTTGCCAAAAAAAAGACATTCTTCCTTACCAAATTACAGGAAAACCTGAAACGCCTTGAAAACGAAAAAAAAATCATCACCTCGGTAATGGGCTACCATGAAAAAAACAGTCCAAAAAAATTTGAGGAGGGCAAGGCCAGAACCAGCATTTACCTTGACTATATCCATAAGAACGAGACCCTTTTAAAAGAATCCATCAAAAAACTTGAAATCATATTGGATTAAAAATCCAATGTCCAACTATCTAAACCTTAACACATTAAGTTCGTACATGAAAACAATCAAGATACCCTTTGTACTGGCAGGAATAGTTCTTTTAATGTCCTGTGGAGGCAAAACCCAGCAGCAATCCGCCCCGCCACCACCATCTTTAAAAACCACTGCCCTGAAAAAGCAGGATATCACTGTTTACAATACCTACTCCACTTCGATGGAGGGGGTACAAAACGTACAGATTTGGCCCAAGGTTTCAGGTTTTGTCCAAAACATTTATGTGGAAGAAGGGCAAAAAGTGAAAAAAGGGCAGCTGCTCTTCAAATTGGAGACCCAGACCCTGTCCCAAGACGCCAACGCCGCCAAAGCTTCGGTGAACGTGGCCCAAGTGGAAGTGGACAAATTGGTCCCCTTAGTGGAGAAAGGCATTATCAGCAACGTACAGTTGGAAACCGCCAAAGCCCAACTGGAGCAGGCCAAGAGCAATTACAACAGCATCACCGCAAACATTGGGTATTCCAACATCGTGAGCCCGGTAAACGGTTACATTGGGGGGATTCCCTACAAAGTAGGGGCCCTAGTGAGCAGTACCATGGCCCAACCCCTGACCGTGGTCTCGGACATCAGTGGCATCAGGGCCTATTTTTCCATGAACGAAAAAGAATTGCTCCAGATGAAAACACAAATGGCAGCAAATGCCAATGAAAATGCGGCCAGTTCTAACCCAGAGGTGGAATTGGTCATGATCAATGGCCAAACATATCCCCACAAAGGGAAAATCGCCATGATCAACAATATCATCAACCCCACCACGGGAAGCGTTTCCCTTCGGGCCGATTTTGAGAACCCAGATCTGTTGTTGAGTTCTGGGAGTACTGGAACAATCAGGGTTCCTTCCACATATAAAGATGTGTGGGTGATTCCCCAATTTGCCACAGTGGACCTTCAAGGGACCAAAATGGTGTATGTGCTCAATGGGGATACCGTGAACACAAAGCCAATCAATATCGTGGCACAGACTGCCACGGAATTCATCGTATCCGAAGGCCTTGAAGAGGGAACGACCATTGTGACCGAAGGTGTCTCCAAATTGAGGGATGGACAAACCATCAACCCTATCAAATAATTGTACCGTCAACCTTATTAGAACAAACAACCCATGTTCCAAAAATTCATAGCCCGTCCCGTACTGTCCACAGTTATATCCGTCATCATTTTGATCTTGGGTGTACTGGGACTCAGCGTTCTCCCCGTAGAACAATATCCAGAAATAGCACCGCCCACGGTTCAGGTCACCGCCAACTATACAGGTGCAAGTGCTGAAACCGTGCTAAAAAGTGTGGTCATCCCCCTCGAAGAGCAAATCAACGGGGTGGAAGGCATGACCTACATGACCTCTTCCGCCAGTAATGATGGTGCGGCCAACATCAGCGTATATTTTGAATTGGGTGTCGATCCCGACATTGCGGCCGTTAACGTACAGAACAGGGTGTCCCGTGCCAACAGCCTTTTGCCCCAAGAAGTGATTCAAACGGGTGTCAATACCCAGAAAGCGCAGAACAGTGCCTTGCTCTTTTTCTCCATTTTTTCCAAAAATGAAAATTACGACGGAACTTTTGTGGAGAACTACGCAAAGATCAATCTGGTGCCCAAGCTCCAAAGGATAAAAGGGGTCGGTAATGTAAACGTGTTCGGTGCCAAGGACTATTCCATGCGGATTTGGATCTCCCCCGATAAAATGGCTGCCTACAATCTCGTGCCTGCCGATATCCAAGCAGCCCTTCGGGAGCAGAACCGTGAGGCCGCTACGGGTAAGATCGGGGAAAATGCCGATGGTATCTTCGAATATGTGATGAAATACAAAGGCCGCCTCTCCGAGGTGGAGGAATACCAGAACATCATTCTAAAAACGACCGAAGATGGAGGGTTTCTCCGGCTAAAAGATGTAGCCGAAATTGAACTCGGGGCATTCAGCTACGTCAGGAAGAACTCAGGGATGGGTAATCCTGGGGTTGCTGTTGGGGTCTATCAGACCTCAGGTTCCAATGCAAATGAGATCATAGAGCAGATCGAGCTTATTTTGGAAGAGAGCAAGGCCGAATTTCCGAAAGGCTTGGATTATGTGATCCCTTTCAATTCCAAAGATTTCTTGGATGCTTCCATAGACCATGTGGTCCAGACTTTGATAGAAGCCTTTATCTTGGTGTTCATCGTGGTGTTCCTGTTCCTCCAGGATTTCCGATCCACATTGATTCCGGCCATTGCCGTGCCCGTTGCCATTGTGGGAACCTTTTTCTTCCTTCAATTGTTCGGGTATTCCATCAACATGCTTACCCTTTTCGCCATGATATTGGCCATTGGGATCGTAGTGGATGATGCAATTGTAGTGGTAGAGGCCGTCCACGCCAAGTTGGAAGAGGGTGCCACCTCTGCGAAAACTGCATCGAAGAAGGCCATGAGCGAAATTTCGGGGGCCATTATCTCCATCACCTTGGTGATGTCCGCCGTGTTCATCCCGGTATCCTTTATCCAAGGGTCGTCAGGGGTATTTTACCAGCAATTCGGTATCACGCTGGCCGTTGCCATTCTTATCTCGGCCATCAACGCATTGACGCTCAGCCCAGCCTTGGCAGCATTGTTCCTAAAACCACATCATCCCGAAAAAGGACATAAGTCCAATTTAATGACTCGCTTTTTCAAGGCATTCAATGTTGGATTTACGGCAATCACCAATAAATACACCAATGCCGTGGGCAACATGGTCAAGAGAAAATGGATCACGGTCGTGCTTTTGTTGGCCTTCACCGGACTTGCCATCTTTCTGTTCAAATCCACCCCATCCGGCTTTGTCCCCGATGAGGATAGGGGTATCATTTTTGCCAATGTGAGCATGCCCCCCGGAACGACCATAGAGAAGACGGAAGAGACCATCATGAAGCTCGATTCCATCTATGAATCCATGGACATCATCGATGCCAGGATGAGTGTGGCCGGTTTTAGCTTGCTGAGCCGTGTGAGTGCCGGTTCCTATGCATTTTCCATCATGAAGTTGAAAGATTGGAGCGAAAGAAAGGCAGATTCCCTCTCTGTTGAGGCCACTTTGCAGAAATTGTATGGTATGTCGGCACAGTTCAAGGATGCCCAGATCATTTATTTTACCCCGCCCAGCATACAAGGTTTTGGTACCAGTTCCGGTTTTGAGGTACAGTTGCAGAGCAAAGGTGGTGATGATTGGCTTTCCATCAACGATGTGAAGAACCAATTTTTGGGAGCCCTTAACGCAAGGCCTGAAATCCAGTATGCCATTTCCCAGTTCGACCCAGGATTCCCCCAATATGATTTGGACATTGACATCGAAAAGGCAAAAATGGCAGGATTCTCCGCCACAGATATCTTCAATGCATTGCAAGGGTACTATGGAGGGATCTACGCCACGGATTTCAACAAGTTTGGAAAACAGTACCGTGTCATGATCCAGGCCAAACCAGAAGATCGTGCCGATGAAAATTCATTGAACCATATTTTTGTGAGAAACGCCAATGGCGAATCCGTAGCGGTGAGCCAGTTTGTGGACCTCAGGAAAATCTATGGACCGGAAGTGGTGGAACGCTTCAACCTGTTGAGCTCCGTGAAGATCACCGGGGTACCCAATACGGGCTACAGTACCGGTGATGCCATCAATGCCATAGAGGAAGTGGCCGCACAAGTGTTGCCCAACTCGTATACCTATGACTATTCTGGCCTTACCCGTGAAGAGACCAATGCAGGGTCGCAGACTATCCTCATTTTCATTTTGAGTTTGGTGTTTGTGTACTTCTTATTGAGTGCACAGTACGAAAGTTATATCCTGCCCTTTTCCATTTTGCTGTCGCTCCCCGTGGGAATTGCAGGTGCTATTCTTTTTATCAACTTGGCGGGGCTTCAGAACAACATCTATTTCCAAATCGCACTCATCATGTTGATAGGTCTTTTGGCAAAGAACGCCATTTTGATCGTGGAGTTTGCGCTTCAGCGTAGAAGGGCCGGACTATCCCTGTTCGATGCCGCTGCCGATGGTGCACGTGCTAGGTTACGGCCTATTTTGATGACCTCTTTCGCCTTCATCTTTGGATTGTTGCCCCTGGCACTGTCCTCAGGCATTGGGGCCATCGGGAACCAATCCATAGGATTGAGCGCCGTGGGCGGAATGCTCATTGGGACCATTTTGGGTGTCTTTGTCGTTCCGGTGCTCTTTGTCGTGTTCCAGGCATTGCAGGAACGGATTTCGGGCAAACCCTCAGAAATAAATGCATAACCACAACTTAGTACTCATGAAAATAAAACCCACATATAAACTGTTCCTCTTACTTTCAGCTCCTTTGCTCTTGCAATCCTGCTTTGTGGCAAAAGACTATTCACGACCTGAATTGGAGACCGAAAGTTTGTACCGAACGGACAATTTGCCCCAAGACAGTATCTCCATGGCCGATGTGTCGTGGAGGGAGCTGTTCAATGATGAGCAATTGAAATCCTATATTGCCCAAGGATTGGAGAACAACCTCGATATTCGGATAGCCCTTCAAAATGTAGTGGCCGCAGAGGCCTATGTGAAACAAGGAAAAGCGGGCTATTATCCAACACTTTCCGGAACGGCCAGTTTCACGAGGACCAAAAACTCCGAAAACAGCCAGTTCGGAAGTTTCTTTACCCGTCCGTTGGAGCAATACGAGCTTTCCGGTTCGCTTTCTTGGGAAGCTGACATTTGGGGCAAGATCCGAAGCAATAAAAGGGCCTTTGGTGCCTCCTACTTACAAAGTGTTTCGGCACATCAAGCGGTAAAGACCAATTTGGTGGCCTCCATCGCAAGTACCTATTATCAACTTATGGCCCTCGACAAACAACGCCAGATAGCCGAGCAAACTCTTGAGGCCCGAAAAAGCAGTCTGGAAACCACTTTGGCCCTAAAGGATGCCGGACAGGTCACCGAAGTGGCCGTCAAACAGACCGAGGCCCAAGTGCATACCACAGAGATCATTCTCATCGACATCGAAAACAACATCAAGTTGTTGGAAAATGCCTTCTGCATCTTGATGGGCGAACCGTCCCACAAAGTGGAAAGGGGCAGTCTGGACAACCAGACCATCGGTACCGACCTGAAAACTGGCGTGCCCTACCTCCTCCTCACCAACCGCCCAGATGTGATGCAAGCGGAATATGGCCTCATCAATGCCTTTGAACTGACCAATGTGGCCAAGAGCAGCCTATACCCTTCCCTGAGCCTTTCAGCAAATGGAGGGTTCCAAAGTCTGGAGTTTGAAAATTGGTTGGATGCCAGCTCACTGTTCTCCCAATTGGTGGGTTCCTTGACCCAGCCCATCTTCAACGGACGGAGGTTGCGCACCCAAATGGAAGTGGCCAAGGCCCAGCAGGAACAGGCCTTGTTGTCCTACAAAAAAACTTTGCTCACAGCAGGGAGGGAAGTAAGCGATGCGCTGTACACCTATAGTGCGGAGACCGCAAAATTGGAGGCCCGTTCCAAAGAGCTTGAGGCATACTCGACCGCGGAAGATTATTCAGAAGAACTGTTGAACAACGGTCTTGCGAATTATCTGGAAGTGTTGACCGCAAGGCAGAATGCACTGAACTCAGAGCTCAGCTACGTGGATTCGCAGTACGGACAATTGAATGCCATGGTGGAACTGTACAGGGCCCTTGGTGGTGGATGGAAGTAAAAACGTTGCATTGTGGACACTAGGAAAGAATTGTTGGAATTTGCCATAGAAAACTTCACCAAGTTTGGGAGCAAGCGCTTTTCCATGGACGACATGGCCCATAGCTTAGGCATTTCCAAAAAAACCCTCTATAAGCATTTCGGCAGCAAGGAAGAATTGGTTACGGAAAGCCTCCGGTTCTTTTTGGGTAAGATAAAAAGCAATGTGGATCGCTATATGCTTGAAAATCCCAATGAGGACCAACCACTGTCCACCATCATCTTCATTTATAAACAAGGGTTGATGGTCCTACAGGAAATCAGCCCTTCCTTTCTCTATGGATTGGACAAATATTACCCCAAAGCGTTCGAACTTTACTCCGAATTCAAAAGGGACATTGTTTGGAACATCGTATGTCCTCTGCTGAGCAAGGCCCAAACAATGGGACAGGTCCGGCAGGGTGTCAAAGTTGAACTGGTCTGTATGCTCTTTCTTTCCCGGATGGAGGACACCGTTTACTCCAACAGCAGCCTGTTTGATGAATACAGCATACAGGAACTCTTGGAACATATCATCATCAATAACCTAAGAGGAATCCTGACCTTGGATTACCTTCAAACATGCTGCCCCTTGGAAAAATAACCCCTTCAAGAACCCAAAGTGGTGGCAATATGAAAAAAAGAGGGCCCTTATTTTTCAATAGCTATATTTTAAGGTGTTGATTTTTACGTTTTTAGCATAGGTTTTACTGGAACAATCCCCTAAATTTAAGTTCAGCTAAAAACTCAACTCAAATGGGAACAACCAACATCAACCGAAGAGACTGGATCCGAAAAAGTATGCTCACCGCAGGTGGGGCCATGGCCCTGCCCTATTTTGGCTTTGCCGAGACACCAAGGATGCCCTTACAATTGGACGCCAAGGGAAATGCAATCTATAGTCCATTTTTTAAGGAATACCTTCCAAATTTGGAAACGGGCATGCCCGACCTCGTCGCCAAACTGAATGCGAACGAAAACCCTTATGGGCCATCCCCCATGGCCTTGGAAGCATTCAAAAATGCAGCTGCGGGAGGCAATCGGTACGCTTGGAAGGAACTGTTCCAACTCGTGGGTAAGATTGCTGATTTTGAAGGTGTCCAGAGCAAGAACATTATGATGGGCCCAGGGTCCTCCGATCTTTTGGAGAAAACGGCCATGGTGCTGTTCATGAACGGAGGCAATGTGGTTTCCGCGGACCCTGCCTACATGTCGCTCATCAGGGTGGCCGAGTCGGTTGGGGCCACTTGGAAACCTGTTCCACTCAAAGAGGATTGGTCACACGATCTGAAGGCAATGGAAGAGGCCATTGATGCCGATACCAAGCTGGTCTATATCTGTAATCCCAACAACCCCACCGGGACCATCACCGAACATCAAGAACTTGTGGATTTCTGTTCCCGGGTTTCCGAAAAGGTCCCTGTTTTTGTGGATGAGGCCTATTTGTGGTTTTTGGAAGACGGGGCCAAGAAAAGTATGGTTTCCCTTGTCAATGAAGGCAAGGATGTGATCATAGCCCGTACCTTTTCCAAAATACATGGTATGGCCGGTCTTCGCGTAGGTTATATCGTGGCCCAAGAAGCCACCTTGGACAAGCTCCAAAATATCACTCGTGGAGGCATGGGCATTTCCTACCCTTCCGTCTATGCTGCCATCGCTGCAATGGACGATGTGGCTTTTATCGACAAGTCAAGGAGCCTCAATGCAGAGTGTAGGGACTATGTTTACCAAAGCTTGGGCCAGATGGGCATTGAATACGTGCCTTCACACACCAGCTTCCTTATTTTCCCCATAGAGATGGAGGGTAAGTCGTTCTTGGATAAGATGACCGAATTGAAAATAGGCGTTCGAGCCTTTGAGTTTATGGGAAAAAATTGGTGTAGGGTGAGCATGGGAACCATGGACGAAATGAAAATGTTCACTGCTGCGCTGAATAAAGTGTTGGTATAGTGGATATTGGATTTCAAAAAACTGTCGTATTTCTTTTTTTCATCTTCATTGGGATCTTGCTCAAGAGCAAGTTCAAATCCAAGGAAGAGATTTCGGGCATCAAAAAAATAATCCTCAACCTGGCCCTGCCCGCCACCATTTTTATTGCGCTCTTGGGCATAAAGGTCGAGCCGCACCTTTTGGTGTTGCCCTTGTTGGCCCTTGGGCTCAACCTATTGTTGTTCTTGACCATGCCCTTCATATTGCCTATAATGGGTATTGGTAGGGGAACTCCCGAGTTCCGGACGGCAAAATTGTTGGTCCCGTCGCTTGCACCCGGGCTGTCCTCCTTTCCGTTCATCTTGGAATTTCTGGGAGAAGACTATCTGGCCAAGGCAGCCATGTCCGATCTGGGAAACAAGGTATTTGTGCTCTTCTTCCTATATCTGGTCGCGATGAACTGGCATTATGGCCTTCAATCCAATGGTCAAAAAAATGATGGCAAAAAACTTGGCCCCTTGATAAAGGCCATGGTCTCCGAACCCGTGAACATCTTCATTGGAATGGCATTGGTATTGCTTGCTTTCGGCATGTCCATGGATTCACTGCCCTTTTTCCTCAGCGAAACATTGGAAAAACTCAGTTTGATCATGACACCTTTGGTGTTGCTTTTCATCGGCTTGGCCGTAAAAATCAAAAGGAAACAGTTTTTTCAGATTTTTTCCCTGCTTTGCACCCGTGCCGGATTGGTCCTCTTGATCTGTGGTGCCTTTGTCCTGATTTCAGGGATACAGGCCCAAAACGAGATACTGCTCATCTTGGCCTTTGGCCTGAGTGCCTGTAGTTTTTGGCCTTATGCCCATATCGCTGCTGTGGACAGTATGGAAATGGAGGTGGAACCACAGAAAAAAACCTTCAGCAGTAGCTTTGGGGTGGCCGTTTTGGCACTGTCATTCCCCTTGTCCACTATGCTCATTCTTGCCGTTTTGAACAGTGGTTCCTTTTTTGAGCATTCCTACACCATCTTGTTGGTTGCTCTTTTGTTGCTCGCCATCGGATTGTCCATTCCCCTATGTATCGGCCTGAACAAAAAATGGTCCATCCAAAGGATAGTCGGGTACAAATTAAAGTCGGCCACGGAGAATGCTTGATCTTTAGGAGGGGCTATCTATTATTGGTCAATCCCTTTTTGCAGAAAGAATGTGGTACGTGGCATTGGCAATCAGGGCTATGCTGAGCCAATAGCTCCCTAAAATGACCAAGCTGGACAGGTAGAAGGGTGATTTGAACTTTGCAATGGCTATCATCGTATCGGAAAGCATGAACAACAGCACCGCCACGGCAATCCATCGGTAGGGTTTTGCACGGTCCCGCAAAAAAGTCCCTATCCCCTGCCACGCCATGAATGAGATCACAAGGACATAGAGTGCTACGGGCACCATGAACGCACCCAAATCGGGTTTCAACCAAAAAAACAGGGCCGTTGCTATTCCGAACAGAACCACAAAAGAGCCCCAATGGAGATAAAATCCCTTGTGCCTGATGAATGCAAGGGCAAAAAGTACATGACCCACCAGAAAAGTGGCCAACCCATAAACGAAGTATGCCTCAAAGAGCAATAACACATCACCCACCAAGCAGAAAAACAGCGCTGCCAAAATCCCATTCCTGAAGGAAGCGTTGGGAAGAAAAAAAGATGGGACATGATCAATATAGTGGTCAGGGGTTTCAGGAAAACATAGATTTCCCTGTTTCCTGCCATCTCAAAAATGATGGCCAAACTGGCGGAAACCAGACACAGCAGATCGATGAAAACCGATCTTTTGAGTACTGCTACCATTGCTTGAAAGGTGTTTTGCTCAATTGGGAATTGTAATATTTTCGTTGGCCCGTGACCTCTTCCCCGAGCCATTCGGGTCTTTCAAAGGGCTCGTCCTCATGTTCCAGTTCCACTTCCGCCACAACGAGGCCCTTGTTCTCCCCCAAAAACTCATCCACTTCAAAAATGTGTTTCCCGCAGGGCACTTCAAAACGGTATTTTTCCAATATCCCAGTTTCACATAGATCGATCAAATTGGCGGCCTCTGCCGTACTGATCTCTATTTCCCATTCAAAACGGGTGGTGCCCGAATCGTTGGAAGCTCCTTTCACCGTCAAAAAACCCTTTTCCCCCATGATCCTAACCCGCACGGTACGGCTTGGATCCGTGTTCAAAAATCCTTGTGCTATTCGTGTCTGGGATGTGGCCTCTTGCTTATAGGCTTCCGAGCTGACCAAAAATTTCCGTTCTATTTCCAGATGTTCCATCAAACTAAATATACCCTAAATTTGGGTATGGATTTCGATTTTCCCTTCAGAAAAATCATTCATGTGGACATGGATGCGTTCTATGCTTCCGTGGAACAGCTGGACAATCCAGAACTGAAGGGGAAACCCGTTGCCGTTGGTGGTGGCTCACCTCGTGGAGTGGTCTCTGCCGCCAGTTATGAGGCCAGGAAGTTTGGGGTGCGCAGTGCCATGTCGGGCTATTTGGCCCAGCGAAACTGTCCGGACCTCATCTTTGTGAAACCCCGCTTTGACCGCTACAAGGAGGTCTCCAAACAGATCCGTCGCATTTTTTTGGAATATACGGATCTCGTGGAACCGCTTTCCTTGGATGAGGCCTATCTGGATGTGACCGAAAACAAGGTCGGGAATCCGTCCGCGACCCTCATCGCCAAGGAAATAAGGCAAAAAATATGGGACAGGACGGGTTTGACGGCTTCTGCCGGAATCTCCATCAACAAGTTCATCGCCAAGGTGGCCAGTGATTACAACAAACCCAATGGTCAAAAAACCGTGAACCCGGAAGAAGTGATCCAATTTTTGGAGGAGCTCGATATCCGAAAGTTCTATGGGGTGGGAAAGGTCACCGCCGAAAAAATGTACAAACTGGGCATTTTCACGGGAAAGGACCTCAAAGAAAAGTCCTTGGAGTTTCTGGACGGGCATTTTGGGAAGAGCGGCAACTTCTACTACAATGTGGTCCGTGGCATTCACCACAGCGCCGTGAAACCGCAACGTATCCCAAAATCAGTGGGGGCCGAGCGCACTTTCTTTGAAAACCTGAGCAGCGAGGTCTTTATGTTGGAAAAGCTAGATCATATTGCCCAAGAACTGGAAAGGAGGCTCCAAAAATCCAAGATAGCGGGCAAAACGGTCACCCTGAAGATCAAGTACAGCGATTTTACCCTACAGACACGGAGCAAGACGCTCCCGTACTATGTGGCGAGCAAGGACCTCATCCTCGAAACGTCCAAAGAACTCCTCTACCAATCCGCTTTGGAAAACTCGGTCCGGTTGCTGGGCATTTCACTGGCCAATCTCAACACCGAAAAAAAGAAGAAGGAAGAACCCCAAAAAGAAACGGTATCGGTTCAGCTCAAGTTTGAATTCTAAAAAAGAAGAGGCTGTTTAAAAAGCTGGTTCTCTGTCAGTTCGAGCGCAGTCGAGAACTTAAATGTGTTGATAATCAATTGGTTTCAACTGCGCTCAACCTGACAAAACCAAAATTTTGCCACTTTTTAAACAGCCTCAAGCCTCTAATTTTTAATATCCTTTTCCATCGGTTTGACCGTCGGGGTCTTGGGATTCCCATCGGCATCGATTTCCACGATGTTGTCAAAACCGAGTGCATCCAGTTTGTTGATGATCTCGGCCCTGTCGCCCACCATGAACCAATTGATCTTTTCTGGTTTTACGACTTGGTTGCTCACTTGCTTGATATCATCCACCGAAAGATTTCTTACATTTTGATCATACTTTTGGTAATAATCATCAGGCAGGTTATATCGGACCAAATCCCGTACCGAACTGTTCACGGAACTATTGGTCTCCCATTGGCCAGGGAGTTTCAGCACCTGGTTGGTCTTCACTTTTTCAAGCTCTTCCTGGGTCGCAGGTCGTGTGGAGGTAAATTCTGAAATTTCCTTTCTGATCTCCGTCACGGATTCCGCGGTCTTATCGGTCTGCACGGGGGCATATACGATGAATGGGCGCGCTTCTTTGGAACCAATCACGAAGCCTCCTGCACCGTAGGACCAGTGCTTGTCTTCCCGCAAGTTCATATTGATCCGTGAAGTGAAATCGCCTCCCAGAATGTTCACCATTTGCTCCAAGGCTATTTCGGAAACATCCCCATACTTTTCGGTCAAGTGCCCTGCCAAGATCACGGATTGCTGTGACTCTGGCCTGTTCATCAGGTAAAGGGTGTTCTTGGAATCGGTTTTGGGTGCGTTGAAGGTAATCTTCGGCACATCACCCTTCTTCCATTTGCCCAATGTTTTTTCCAATTTGGATTTCAACTCGTTCATCTCCACGTCCCCTGTCACGATGATTGTGGAGTTGTTCGGCTTGAACCAGGTGTTGTAAAAATTTACCACATCTTCCCTGGTCAGTTTTGAAACGGTGTCCTCATAGCCTGTTCCGGTGTAGGGGCTGCTGTACGGATGATCCTCTCCATACAAATACTTGTTCATCACCCTAAGGGCCATGGTGATGGGTTGTGATTTTTCCTGTTTGATGTCGTTGATCTGCTCATTGCGTAGTCTTTCAAACTCCTTTTCGGGAAATACAGGGTTAAGCACCACGTCCAAAAAGAGGTCCAGACTGGCATCCAGGCTTGGTTTCAGGGTAGTCATATACACATTGGATTCATCCTGACTGGAGAAAGTGCTCAGCGAGGCACCCAACAATTGCAGCTGTTCATTGATTTCCAAGGCATCTTTGTCCTTGGTGCCTTCGTCCATCAAGTTCATGGCCAACTTGGCGGTGCCGGGGCTGGACAGATAATCGGTCTTGTATCCCGCATCCGCGACCAAATTGATCACAATGGTAGGCACTCCTTTTCTCTGTGCCAAAATCACATTGAGCCCATTGGAAAGTTGGGTGCGCTGCAATTCCGGGAATTGGGAACTTTTCTGTGGCCCCAATTCGGGCAGTTTGCTACGGTCTACAGAAGATTCCACAATACCATATTCTGGGAATGGATTGCAGATCAGGACATGTTTTCCTTTGGAAAGCCATTTGGCAGCAGTGTTCTTCAGATCGGCGATAGTGGCCTCCTCAACATATTTCAATTGCGTTTTATAGTAAGCCGGATCTTTGTGATAGGTTTGATTGGATGCAAGGATATCCGAAACCCCACCAAAGCCCCCTATACGCTCCATACCTTTGATGAAACCCGAAAAATAGCTGGCCTTTACCCTTTTGAGCTCCTCCTCGGTCGGGCCTTCCTTGATGAACCTGTCAATTTCAGCCCAAAGTTCCTTTTCCAATTTTGCAGGGTCTTGGCCCTGTTTTACGTTCAGCCAGGTGATGAACTCACTGGCTATTTCGCTGGACGATTGGAAGGAGACCGCTGCACTGGCCGACTGGTCCTGGTATATGAACTTTTGGTACAATCTTGAATTCTTTCCACTGGTGAGAATGGAGGATATCAGATCAAAATGAAGGTCTTCCCTAGATCCGAACTGGGGGGTGTTCCAAGCAAAAAGCACTCGGGTTTCTGGAACACGGTCCTCGTATACCTGTCGGGAATCATTCACCTTGTTGGGAATGTTCACTTCTTGCCGTTCCACGGTGGGCCCCGAAGGGATGTCCCCAAAATACTTGATCACTTTTTGATGGACTTCCTCCGCATCGATGTCACCTGCCACGGCAACTACGGCATTGGCCGCTCCATAATAGGATTTGAACCAGTCTTGCACATCTTCCAAGGAGGCTGCGTTCAGGTCTTCCATTTCCCCGATCACTGTCCAGGAATAGGGGTGGCCCTTGGGGTACATCGCCTTGGTCAAATAATCCCATTGCATCCCGTAGGGCTGGTTCTCGCCTTGCCTTTTTTCGTTTTGCACAACGCCTCGCTGCTCGTCCAGTTTTGCTTGGTCAATGGCACCCAACAAATGCCCCATTCGGTCGGACTCCAAAAACAGTACTTGGTCAAGTGCAGATACTGGGACATTTTGAAAGTAGTTGGTCCTGTCCGTGTTCGTGGTTCCATTGAGGTCGGTTCCCCCGATGCTCTCCAAGGCCTGGAAATAATCGGTGTTGTAGTTCTCACTTCCATTGAACATCAAGTGTTCAAATAGGTGGGCAAACCCGCTCTTGCCAGGTTTTTCGTTTTTGGAGCCCACATGATACCATACGTTCACAGCAGCTATGGGTGCCTTATGGTCCTCGTGCACCAAAAGGGTAAGCCCATTTTCCAAGGTGTATTTTTTGTAAGCGATGTCTATATCATCTGCTTTGAATTGAAAGCTCTGCCCATAGTTCATGGAAGAGCACAATAAGCCTATGATCAAGGCCAGAAGTAATTTTTTCATTGAAAAAGATTTAATTGTTTGATTGATAAAATTGAATACAACAAGATATGAAATAGTTTACAATCCACACGATTTTAATCAGTTAGCTTACCCATAAAAGAAGTGGATGTCATCGGAAACCTCTTTTATAGCACAATCTCCCCACCAACCATGTATCAACACTTTTGGTATCTTCCTTTTTGTTAAATTTGTAAGCATGCAGCGTCCTGAATTGCACCAACATATCATTACCACAGCGGGCAACCTGTTCTACGTACAGGGCTACAATTCAACGGGAATCAATGAGATCATTGAGAAGTGTGACATTGCCAAAGCGACGCTCTACGGACACTTCAAATCCAAAGAAGACATCTGCGTGGCCTATCTGGAGCAACGGCATGACGCTTTTATGGCCTCCCTAAAGAGCTATGTGGGCCTAAAAAAGAAAGGAAAGGCCCAGTTGTTGGCCATTTTTGACCTCTTGCAGGACATGTACCGTGAAGAAAACTTTCAGGGTTGTTGGGGTCTAAAAACCCTTGGGGAACTGTCTCCCGATCAAAAAAAGATACTTGGCGTCATCCAGAAACAAAAAAAGGACCTGTTGTTGTTCTTGGGTGAGGTTGTTGGGGAGAACATGCCCAACCTGTCCCGTGCCGAAATGGAAAAGACCTCGGGAGGACTTTATTTGCTGTACGAAAGTGCTATTACCGAAAGTCATCTGTTCAAGAACGACTGGCCCATCTACATGGCCAAGAGCATCGCTCCTTCACTGTTCACCGAGTTGGAATAAAAAAACCCTCTCACATCAATGAAAGGGTTTTCTTTTTAAATGTCCTAACTATTCTTAGGCTTCCACTACTTCCAAAGGTTGCACTTCAGGAAAATCTATAGGCGTGTCCACCACGTTGTTGATGTAGTTGGAGATGGTCTTGTCGCCCACCAACACTATGGTATCAATCAGGTTTTCCTTGGTCCATCCGGCAGCGAAGAAATTATCCACAACTCCAGGATTGGCAATTCCCCTGTTCTCGGTGATGTTCTTGGCCAATTTTGCCAAAGCGTCCAGTCTGTTGTCAAAAGAGGCTTTGCCCGCCCTTAGTTCCAAGATCTGGCTATCGGTGAAGCCGTTCATTTTACCAATGGCCGTGTGGGCGGCCAAACAATACAGACAGTCATTCACCTGGCTCACCGCCAAGTTCACCACTTCCTTTTCTTTGGCCCTAAGGGAAGTCTTGGCATTGGCAAAGGTCAAATAATTTCCCAATGCATTTTCCGAATGGGCAAAGGTGGCATAGAGGTTGGGGACAAATCCCAACGCTTTTTTAAGGTTGTCAAAAATGGCCTGGTTGGCCGGACTTACTTCTTCTCTTGTGGGTACATTGAATGTGCTCATGATTTTCAAATTTTAAAGGTTTATACTGATTATGATTTCTGTACGAAGGGTTTTTCTGCATCACAGTAGTAATCGTGATGGTATTTTTGCTCACAGTGTTCTGCAACACTTACAATTGGTGGTGCGGCTCTGCGCATCTGCCGAAAAATCTCAATGAGATTAAAAATGGGTCTGTCCATTGCTTTCATCTTTTACCTTGATTTGAATTACATGGCAAAGATGCTGCGAAAGAAGAGGTAAGGGTTAGGAACGATTTCCCGATGGCTTGCCCAATTTTCCCTTAGGCACCCAAAACGGGGTTGCCACGGTATTCGGAGGGGGTCATTTGGGTCATTTTCTTAAAAAATCGGCTAAAATGGGCCGGATCGTTGAACCCCAATTCAAAGGCAATTTCCTGGTTTTGCTTATCCGTGTAGTTTATCAGCCGCTTTGCTTCCAAGGCAATACGGTCCAAGATGATCTGCTGTGGGGATTTTTGGTTGTAGATGGCAAACAGATTGGAGAGTGTTTTGGGCGACTTGAAGAGCATATCGGCATAATCGCTCACCCTTCTTTTGGTCTTGTAGTGCAGGTCCACCAAAAAATTGAACCTTCGGATGGTATCGATCTGTTCATTGTCCAGTGTTTGGACGATGAGTTGTTCCTTCGCCAATCGGGTGCCCATGATGATGAGGCGTTTCAAGAGCATCTGGAGCATATCGCCCTGGATATTGTCCGGGGTGGAAAATTCCTCCACGAACATATCGTACAACAAGTTGAACTTAGGTCGTTGATTTTCAGGCACAGTAATGATGGGCACATCCTGCGTGCCAAAGAACAAAATCCCATTACAGGAAACCTCACTGTCATGGTCAAAAACACAATAGAACTCCCTATTGAAAAGAATGGCCGAAAGGGGCAGCGTGGTCTTGGCGAGGGACACATGCTGCAAGTAAGTGACCGTTATCAACTGGTTGGGCAAAAGCTCCAAGGGCACTCCATCCACTTCAATGGTCAGCGCATGTGCATTTCTGTTCCATAAAAACTTGATGGTCTTCGAGGTGTCGGAAAACCGTTCTTCGTCGTTTTTAAAATCTTCAGTCAGACCCAAAATGGCTCCTAATTTTTGATCCGTGTACTCGTACCTCATATCTGGCTTGGTATCAGTTGAAAAATTAGTCTTGCCGTCCCGACCAAACTTACAGCTGGAACAGGCACAAAAAAACGGGACCCCAGTTCCCAAAAGAACTTATGGTCCCGCTATTATATAAAAGGAATGCTACAAGCTTAAAAGTTACAGCTTGTGATCTCGGTCACCCTAAGGGTGTTCACCATTCCTTTGGCTTTGATGGGCATGGCCGCCAAGCTGACCAACATGTCTCCAACCTCCAAGTAACCTTTCTTACAGGCCAACTGGTTCACATCTTCTATGGTCTGGTCGGTGGACACGAATTTGTCATAATAAAAGGCCTTCACTCCCCAGAGCAGGTTCAGCTGGGTCAATATCCTTTTGTTGGATGTGAACACCAAAATATGGGCACTAGGTCTCCAAGCCGATATCTGAAAAGCCGTATAACCACTATTGGTAAGTGTGGAAATGGCCTTTGCCTCGATTTCATTCGCCATCAGGGCTGCGTGGTAACATACCGATTTCGTGATGAACCTATTGGTCCTGACATGTGGTGGTGTCTGCGGCACCTTGATCAAGCTGGAGTTTTCCACACTGGTCAGAATGCTGGACATTCTTTCGATCACTTGTACAGGATAGTTCCCTACCGAAGTCTCCCCGGACAACATCACGGCATCGGCCCCGTCCATGACCGAGTTGGCCACGTCGTTCACCTCCGCACGGGTAGGCGTAAGGCTGGTGATCATCGTCTCCATCATCTGGGTCGCAATGATTACGGGTATCCTGGCTTTTTTTGCCCTCAGCACCAGTTGTTTCTGGATCAAAGGAACCTCTTGGGCTGGCACTTCAACGCCCAAATCACCTCGGGCCACCATAAGGCCGTCGCAATGTGTGACGATTTGGTCAATGTTCTCCACCGCTTCAGGTTTCTCTATCTTGGCAATAATTGGAATTTTATGATCGGAGTGCTCTTTTATGAGTTCCTGTAGGTCGATAAGATCCTGACCGTGACGCACAAAGGAAAGTGCCATCCAATCCACCTTGTGTTCTATGGCAAAAATGGCGTCCTTAATGTCCTTCTTGGTGAGTGCAGGAAGGGAAATGTCCGTATTGGGCAGGTTTACTCCCTTTTTGGATTTCAATGGGCCTCCCTGGATGACGGTCGCCTTCACCTCGTTCTCCCCATCGGTGGATTTCACCTGAAATATGAGCTTGCCGTCGTCCAGAAGCACACGTTCCCCGGGTTTTACGTCCTTGGGGAAATTTTGGTAGTTCATATACACCCTTTGTGCATTCCCTTCAAAAGGCTCCCCTGTGGCAAAGGTCACTTCATCGCCCGGGGCAACAACGGCTTCCTCTCCCATAACACCTACTCTCAGTTTGGGCCCTTGAAGGTCAGCAAGAATCGATGTGTTCGCCTCCAACTCCTCATTCAGTTCCCGTATCATTCTGATCCTTTCCGCTACATCATCATAAGATGCATGGGAAAAGTTTATCCTAAAAACATCCACACCTGCCTCGATCATCGCCTTGAGGGTTTCCTTTTTACTGGTGGCAGGTCCCAAGGTTGCTACAATTTTAGTCTTCTTTCTAGTTGGCATTGTTAAAAGATTAAGTTTCTTTTTGATTTTAATGTCTGTGTTTCCAAAGGGTATGCTGTTATGACCTTGTCTATCTTTTTGATGTCCCGTAACTTTTGGGAAAGTGTAGCCTCATCGGCCGCTTCCACTTTTAGGAAATAATCGATCTCTTTTCGTTCCTTGATCAGATGATCGGTCCTTGCGGAAACGTTGTTCTCAAACAGACCTCCTGAAGGTATAACTTCCTCGACCACACATTTGTTCGAGATCAGCGTCCAGTAAATGTCGTTCATCCCATCGTCCCAATCAAACACAGAAAAAGATAGATTTTCATCCAGATGAAGGTCAATTTTCATCCTTTTCAAATACAATCCGCATTTGGAATTTATGGCATAGGTCATCGCATAATCTTCCAAATGACTGTGTATGGCGATGAGCCTGAAACTATCGTCATATAAGTCTGCCGATATCCTATGTGTTGTCATCATGCCCTTAACACGAATTGTAAATATACTCTTAATCCAATTGAATGCCTAGTCAATGCAATACAATACACTTGTTAAACCTATCGAAAACGATTGAGTTTACCTTTTTTTAATGCTATTGGTTTTCTATTTTGTTCTGTAGGGCAAAATAGGCTCTTTTCGAAGCCTTTTCCTCGGCCTTCTTTTTGGATGTCGCCCTTGCCTTGGCCAAAATCCGGCCGCCAATGGTCAGTTTTACCGCAAAATGTTTCAGCTCATCATTGCCAGTGTCCTCATAGACATTATAACTGAAAGGCGTCTTTTGTTTTTGGCACCACTCGATCACGAGGCTTTTGTAACTGATGACCTTACCTTCCAATTGCTCAATGTCCACGTAGGGCTCTATCACCCTTTCATGGATGAACTTTTCGCAATAGGGATAACCCCTGTCCAGATAAATGGCCCCGATGAGTGCCTCGAACACGTTGCCGTGGATGTTCTCCCCAAAATGGGTCTTGGGTATCCTGCTCTCCACAAAGCGCAAAAGTCCCAGATCTTTCCCCAGCTCGTTCAGATGTTTGCGGCTCACCACTTTGGAGCGCATTTTGGTGAGGTAACCCTCGTCCCCTTCGGGTACCTCATTGTATAGGTGTTTTGATATGATGGTCCCCAACATGGAATCCCCCAAAAACTCCAAGCGCTCATAGTTCATCGGGTTGCCGTTGGCATCTTTTTTATTGACGGAACGGTGAAGAAAAGCTTTTTTGTAGATCTCCAAATTTTTGGGCTTGAACCCTAGAATCTTTTTCATTCCCAAAAAAAAATCCCCATCCGAACTGGGATGGGAATTGAATATTTTGGAGGTGAATTTCATGTTACAAAACTACCCCAATTTTTTGAATACGAGACACGCATTGTGTCCGCCAAAACCAAACGTATTGCTCATGGCCACGTTCACTTCCCGCTTCTGCGCCTTGTTCAGCGTCAGATTGAGCGAAGGATCGATCTGATCGTCCACCACACTATGGTTGATGGTCGGTGGTACCATTCCGTGTTCCATGGCCAAAATGGAGGCAATGGCCTCAATGGCCCCAGCCGCACCGAGCAAATGCCCGGTCATGGACTTGGTGGAATTGATGTTGATGTTGGGTGCATGCGCGCCAAACACCTTGGAAATGGCTTTGAGCTCGGCCACATCGCCCAGCGGGGTGGATGTTCCGTGCGTATTGATAGCGTCCACGTCCTCAGGTTTCAGACCTGCATTCTGTAGACAGTTTTCCATTACTTTGACCACACCTATACCTTCTGGGTGTGGGGCGGTCATGTGATAAGCGTCACTGGAAAGGCCTCCGCCGAGTACTTCGGCATAGATCTTGGCCCCTCTTGCCTTGGCGTGTTCGTATTCTTCCAAGATCAGTGCACCCGCACCTTCTCCAAGAACAAAGCCGTCACGTGTGGCATCAAAAGGTCTGGATGCTGTTTCTGGACTTTCGTTTCGGGTGGAGAGGGCATGCATGGCATTGAAACCACCCATACCTGCCATGGTAACGGCAGCTTCACTTCCTCCGGTCACGATGACGTCGCAATGGCCCAAACGGATATAATTGAGCGCATCTATCATGGCGTTGGCCGCCGATGCACAGGCCGAAACGGTGGTATAGTTCGGTCCCATGAACCCATGCTTGATGGAAATGTTCCCTGGTGCGATGTCGGCGATCATTTTTGGGATGAAGAAGGGGTTGAAACGGGGTGTGCCATCTCCTTCGGCAAACCCGATCACCTCATTCTGGAAGGTTTCCAATCCGCCGATACCGGCTCCCCAGACTACACCTACCCTGAACTTATCCACTACATTGAGGTCGATTCCAGAGTCTGCAATGGCCTCGTCCGAAGAGACAAGGGCATATTGTGCGAACCTGTCCAGTTTTCTTGCCTCCTTACGATCAAAATAATCTTCGGGGTTATACCCTTTCAGCTCACAGGCAAATTTTGTCTTGAACTTCTCGGTATCGAAATATGTGATGGGTGCAGAACCACTCTTTCCGGTCCGTAGTCCTTCCCAATAAGCCTCCAAATTGTTGCCTATTGGAGTAAGTGCCCCCATTCCGGTAACCACAACTCGCTTTAATTGCATTGAACTATTTTTTACCCTTTAGACCTAAATTATAAAAAAAATTATCCATGCGATAATCACCACATGGATAATTTAAAATCTTTAGCGATATATCATAAAATTATTTAGCTTCTTCTATATAGCTAATGGCCTGACCAACAGTGGCGATGTTCTCTGCTTGATCATCTGGTATTTGGATATCAAATTCTTTCTCAAACTCCATGATAAGTTCAACAGTGTCCAAGGAATCCGCACCTAGATCGTTGGTAAAGCTAGCTTCAGCTACAACCTCATTCTCATCAACACCCAGTTTATCAACGATAATAGCCTTTACTCTTGATGCAATGTCTGACATAATTATTGTGGTTTTAAAAATTTAAATCGTTGGCAAAAATATAAAACTTTGGATTAATTACACCATTTGTCGATAAAATGTACTCCAAATTAAACATCTTAAGGCTCAGTACATTACTTTAGCCGCCTGAAGTTAGTCCAAAATACCATCAATTCCTAACAGATGAAACAAATAGTCATCTTGGCCTCTGGAAGTGGCTCAAATGCAGAAAACATCATAACGTACTTCAACAACATACCTACTATTAATGTGGTTGCGGTCCTCACCAATAAGAAAGAGGCAAAGGTGTTGGAACGTTGCGATAGGCTCGAAGTTCCTGCCTTTTATTTCAACAAAGTTGCTTTGACCAAAACCGATGCGGTGGTCGATTTTTTGAAAGGACTGAACGCCGATTTAGTGGTACTTGCCGGGTTCCTATGGAAAGTTCCGGAAAACATGATTGAAGCCTTCCCAAAAAAAATCATAAACATACATCCGGCACTGCTGCCCAAATATGGAGGCAAGGGCATGTACGGTGAAAAAGTGCATCAAGCAGTAAAGGATAATAAAGAAACTGAAACAGGCATTACCATACATTATGTAAACGAGAACTATGATGAAGGTGCCATTATTTTCCAAGCCAAAACCAAGGTAG
>JASBTQ010000046.1 GCA_030148335.1 Allomuricauda sp.
AAAAAACAGGCATCCCACTGGATCCCATATACACAGGTAAGATGCTTTTTGGTATTTTTGACCTTATAAAACAGGATTTTTTTACACCAGGAACCCAAATCTTGGCAATCCATACAGGGGGGCTGCAGGGCATAAAAGGCATGAACCTTGTATTGAAAAAGAAGAATTTACCGTTATTGGACGTATGATCAGGCGAATAGGTTATGTATTGATAGTGGCGCTTTTGCTTTCTAGCTGTGGTGCAAAAAAGAAACGTAGTACCCACCGTAAGGGGGCTCCGACCTTTAGTAATTCCGACAGAACTCCCACGAGTTCCCCAAAGGAGAACACGGATGAAACCGGGCTATATCCCATGCCGGAAGATACCGGGCGTTTTGCGCGTTTTCCCATTTCGGATACCCAGGATTATATTGAGACTTTTGCCGAGATTGCCCAGTACGAAATGCGTGCGTATGGTATACCCGCCAGTATTACCTTGGCACAAGGTATTTTGGAAAGTGGCTCCGGTCGTGGGGAGCTGACCCTAAAAACCAATAATCATTTTGGGATAAAGTGCCATGCCGGCTGGCAGGGCGAGTTCGATTTTCACGACGATGATGCCAAGGGCGAGTGTTTTAGAAAATACAACCATCCCATGTACTCCTTCCGCGATCATAGTATTTTCCTGTCCACACGTTCACGCTATGCGTTTTTGTTCAATTATAAACGGGACGATTATAAAAAATGGGCTCATGGTTTGCGGCAGGCCGGATATGCCACCGACCGCAAGTATCCCCAAAAGTTGATTGCACTTATAGAACGGTACGATTTGCATAAGTACGATGAAGAGGTCGTTGAAAATGGCTTGTCCACGGTTAGGGATACCAAACAATATGAGGTGTTTACCCACGAAGTGAAGAAAGGGGATACACTTTACGGAATTTCCAAACGATACGATATTTCGGTCGAGGAACTGCGCCGTCTCAATAACCTGAACGGCAATATTATTTCCATAGGTCAAATACTCAATATTCGAAGGGCGCAGTAGTTTTTAATATCATTCAGGGCAGAACGAAGCATCTCTCATATCCTTATGAATTCCGTTTCCAAGAACGAACGATCCTCATTACCTTTGCAGCACCTGTGTCAACCTGAACTTGTTTCAGGTTCTCATTGTTTTTTTGACTGACAACAATGGGATGCTGAAATAAATTCAGCATGACGGGATGAATAAAAGTATACTATGATCTACCAACGAAGCAGTGCCCTGTTTGCAGAGGCCAAAAAATACATCCCCGGAGGGGTGAATTCACCAGTAAGAGCATTCAAAGCGGTAGGGGGCGACCCTATTTTTATCAAGGAGGCCAAAGGAGCGTATTTGTACGATGCCGATGGCAACCGACTAATCGATTACATTGCTTCGTGGGGGCCGCTTATTTTGGGTCATGCTTACGAACCGGTGATCAATGCTGTTATCGAAAAGGCCAAAAAGGGCACTTCCTTTGGAACGCCCACCGAAATCGAGACCGAACTTGCCAAACTGGCGGTATCCATGGTGCCCAATATCGATAAAATACGTTTTGTAAACAGTGGCACCGAAGCTTGTATGAGTGCGGTGCGCCTCGCGCGCGGGTACACGGGCAAGGACAAGATCATCAAGTTTTCGGGTTGCTATCACGGCCATTCCGACTCGTTTTTGATACAGGCGGGGAGTGGGGCGGTTACCTTTGGCAGTCCCAACAGCCCAGGGGTGACGCAGGGCACGGCCAAGGACACCTTGCTGGCCAACTTTAACGATCTGGAAGGGGTAAAGGCCCTCGTGGCAGCGAACCAAGGCGAGATTGCGGCCATTATTTTGGAGCCCGTGCCGGGCAATATGGGCTGCATTATCCCCCAGCCCGATTTTATGAAAGGCTTGCATGAGCTCTGTACCCAAGAGGGCATTTTGTTGCTCTTTGATGAGGTGATGACGGGCTTTCGCCTCGGGAAAGGTGGGGCACAGGAAGCCTTGGACATCGATGCCGATATCGTGATGTTCGGAAAGGTGATTGGGGGCGGACTGCCCGTGGGGGCATTTGCGGCCCGTGCGGAGATCATGTCGCACTTGGCACCCGAAGGACCGGTGTACCAAGCCGGGACCTTGAGTGGAAACCCATTGGCCATGAGTGCCGGACTCGCCATGCTCACCGAACTGAACAACCGTCCCGAAGTGTTTGCCAGCCTTGCCGAAAAAACGGAATACCTGCATAAGGGGATTGCCACCACCTTGACCGAAAAAGGGGTGCCCCACCAGATCAACCGTTTTGGCAGTATGATCTCCGTACATTTTACGGCTGAACCCGTAGTGGATTTTGCCAGTGCGGCCAAGGGCAACAACGACACCTTTAAGAAATATTTCCACGGGATGTTGGACAACGGGGTGTACTTACCGCCCTCTGCCTTTGAAAGCTATTTTCTGAACGATGCACTCAGCTATGCCGATTTGGACCGGACGATTGAGGCGGTGGGGAGGATTTTCTGATTAGGACTTCGTAGACGCCAACAATTCACAAACATCTACTTCTAAAATCTCAGCGATTTTAAATAAGTCTTTTAAATGAGGCTGGGATTTGTTGATGCACCAGTTGGACACGGTGTGCTCATTTTTATCAAGTTGTAAAGCCAAGCCTTTTTGGCTAACACCTTGCCTTACCAAGATTTCTTTGATTCTATTGAACTTCTCACTCATTAAGCCAAATGTACAAAATGCAAGTATGTTGTACACTTATGAAAATTTACTTTTCATTAATGATACTTAAAAATGTAATTTTACTTTTCATTAATGTAATTTTGTTTTACATTTAAGTATCAAAAAAAAAGTAATCAATATGCTTGACAAATCCCAAATCATTCATATTATCCAACAAGATTTAAAACACAGCCAACTGACCGAAGCCCTACGAAATTTAGGTTTGGATGATGGTGGATTGTACAGTTTGGATTTAATAACGCTTGTGGCCCAATTGATGAAAGTGCCACCTGAACACATGGAAAGTTTTACAGAAATCTATGGCAGCTATTTAGATAGAGCTGCTAAGTATCCGGTTACTTATTTGGGAGAATATCTTTTGCCTGTTGCGGAAGCATGTTATTTTAGGCTGTTGGGTGGTAAAAACCATTGAAGCGGTGGGGAAGGTGTTTTTAAGAAGCTATTTCTAACTTCTTTGTTTTTGGTTTCACATAAATTAACTTTGAACCGGTCTTCGTTTTCCTTCTTTTAAAATTCAGCGGATTCCAATTATCTATATCGGGTTGTTTAATATTCTCACTTAAAAAAAGAACTTCTTTGCCTTCCCTAACTTCATATGCTGTATGTTTAAATGCGAATTCCTTTTTTGAACAATTTGAATAGAGTTTTCGAATCTCTTCTACATTGTCATAGGAAACTATCCATTTGTGGTTGTTTATTGTTTTGATTTTTTCACTTACAACTATATGATCAACGGGTTTGTAATGATTTAAATAAAGTGAATCCGCTTTATGGAAATATGGAGGGTCAAAGTAGTAAATGCAGTTTTTGATTTTTGAATTAGACTGTATTTTGTCAATTAGATCTAAAGCATCAAGATTATAAAGAGTGATTTTAGCTTTTTGCGATGCAATTTTTCTAATTCTTTCAATCATATCGGACTTATTAAATCTGCAATCCATTAAGTATTTGCCATTTTGTTCCACTCCTCCCATAATACCGCCACAAATAATACCTGAACGATTAGTCCTGTTCATATAAAAGGTAGAAAAACCCAACTCAAGTAAATTGACACCATCTTTTTTGCCTTGAATAGCCCTTTGTTTTCTCCATTCCTCAACTGTTAATTTAGCATTTTTAATCATTGAACACAGTTGCTCAGAATGGTTTAATACGGAATACCAGAAAGCATAAACAGATTTGTCCTTGTCATTAATGGTTATTCTCTTAATATACCCTTCCATTAAAAGGAATAGTGCTATTGCCGCACCTCCGGAATAGGGTTCAACATAATGGCCATCAATACTATTATCAATACAAATCTTAGCTATAAATGCAGATAGCTTTTTCTTTCCGCCAGGGTATCTTAAGGGAGAATAAATCATTTGGGTTGTGAATTTATATCATCCCACAACAATTCAAAAAAAGGCTGCAAATTATCCCATTTAAGCTTCAATTCGCTTGATGACGGCTGGGTTGTAGTTGAATGGACATACTCGTGGAAATTGTCAATAGATAAATATGAGTTCTCTTTTTTAGCCGATCCTACCTTATTTATATTGTTAAACGTTCTTTGATCATACCCCTTGGAACAGAGGGATTTTACAACCCAAGGAACCTTAACATTAATACCATCAGATTGTTTAAATGTGTGTCCATTAATTTTTGCATAATAATCTAGGCAAACCTCCAAAAATACACGAAATAAAACCCCAACCGCATTTGGAACTGAAGAATTTGAATCATCTATCAATAAGTCATCTTTTAACTCACGATAGATATTGTTGATTTTAGTAATGCCGATTCTTATTCTACAATTATTTGGGATAAGGTGTTTTCGGCTTGTGGATTTGGGGAGTACCTTTATTTTGTTACCTGAGCGAGTTGACTTGGATTGATTGAAACTTTGACCTCCAAAAATATCAGTGTTTAAATTATTTGAGATTTCCTTATCAACTTTTTCTGCATTTTCCTTCTTAACACTTGAAAGATATTTTTTAATGTCCTCTTTTTTGCTGAGTTCCCGTGAATCAACTTTTTGACCGGAAAAACTCTCCTTTTTTACTACTTCATATATAACTACCTTTAGTTTTTGTGGAAATGAAGGGTCTTTAAACGAAAGTCCTCCTTCCTTGTCAATGCTCAAACCGTAAATTTCTCTAGCGGCAGTGCTTGCCAATAGCCTGAAAAAAGTTGAAACGTATCCTTTCCCTAATACTAAATTTTTTATTTCAGAAGGAATGTCCATTTCACGAACATAGTTTGTAATAGCAATCTTTAGAAGTTCCGTATCCTTCGCAGTTCCCTTGCGTCTATTTGAATAGTTAACTCTTTCTGGTTCGAGCCAAGGAACTTCATTGTTATTGTTAGCGTGTTTCCTATCAATATAACGAAAACAGGTATTTTTATCAGTTGAGACAACGCATGGAATTTTAAAAGAATCGTTAATCGAAATTTCTTGAGAAAGTTCAAGAATTGACTTGTACAATTTGTCACTGAAACTGGATGCCAATTGCGGTCTAGATAGCAACTTGTAACAAGTTACCCTTCGGTTTCCCTCAAGGACTATATTAATATCCCCATCTCTCCAGACCACTAGTTTTTCAAGAATGGGAAGGTCGAAGTCTTTAATTACTTCCTTCATGAATGGAAGTATTTTGAAGTTCTTGTCGCTTAAAAAATGACCTATTAAGTCCCGCTCAGAAGCGTTGAAGTAGCTGTCTGGGAATCTAGCATTTTCATCCCAAAGTTGTAATGAGTTTATCGGTAAAGATTCTTGTGAAATTTTAATCTCTTCCATTTTCATATGTGTTCATAATATACTTGTCCAAAATATCTTCAGCAAGAGTTGGCGGTATAATGTGTCCAGATAATTTCGGGAGATTGAGGAGGTTAAATTAGCATATTCCTTTGGATTTATTATTACACAAAAACCTTAAAAAAACTAGGGATTTTCCATAATTCCAATCGCAAATTGACAAATATCAATACTTTAGAAGTCAGAAGTCAGAAGTCAGAAGTCAGAAGTCGGAAGTCGGAAGTCGGAAGTCGGGAGTCGGGAGTCGGGTTCAATGGACAATGAACAATAAGCAATGAACAATGAACAGGAAGGGTTAATGGGTAAAGGGTAATGATGTTGGAGAAGTTTTCAGTTACTTTCCTAACTCCTAACTCCTAACTCCTAACTCCTAACTCCTAACCCTTATCCTTTTCCCCTTTGGACTTCTTCTTCGCGGTTTTCTGCACGTCGGAAAAATCAATATCATCGTCCACCATGTTTTTGAAGGCCTCTATCCACCCATTTTTAAAGATGTTGAGCACCGTGGTCCATGTCTCGGTGTCCACTTGTTTCAGGTCGCCCTCAATGGGCACTTTGGTAGCGAGGGTATTTTCCTTGTGGTTCTTCAAAATAAACTTGAAAAAGCCCACAAAACCTTCCCAAAGGGTCTCCAAAAAGGCATCGTCCTTGCCAATGAACTTGGCATCCTTAAGGATGGGTTTCAACGAGCCCTGCAGGTACCCATCGGCAATGACCACCTCGGTGTAGAAGTTGAAGATACCCTTGTCAAAATCGATTCCGGCGTAGTGGTCCGTAAAATCGTTGAGGGCGGTGGCGTTCGCATTTTCAAGGGACAGGGCAAGGTCCATATCGGGAATCTGCTTTACGAGATCCATCTGGCCCTCCAAGTGGAGGTCGCCCCCACCAAAACTTACGGCAGTGGCAGACAGGTTGCTGGGCAGGCGGGCCTCGGTGCGCACCACATTGCGGAGGTTGGTGGCGTAGAGCTCCAAATTGTCCAAATGCAGGTCTATATTGGGGTCGGCGTTCAGCTGCACAAAGGCCACCTTGCCGCCATGGATATCCAGTTTGTTGATGTCTATGGGCACCAGGTCGGTCAGGGCCTTGGTCCAATCGTCAAAATCGGGGTCTTCCGGCGTTTCCGTTTGTTGGTCCTCGAACACATAGATCAAGGAAGGCCGGGTCATGTTGATCTCGCTCACGATCCGCCCCTTGAACAGTGCCGACCATTCGATGGAGATATGCGTCCTTTCAAAATCGAGGAAGGGAATCTCCGTATCGGCGTTCACCTTGTTCAAATAGAGCTGTTTTATGGTGTAGGCCCCGGTGATGAGGGAAAGGTCGATGTCCTCCACATGGCCATAATACCCAGGGATGTCGGCCAGGACCTTGTTCACATAATTCTTTACGATGTAGGGCAGCACCAACCGAAAGCCGATCAACAGTACTATGATGATGGCCGGGATCAAAAACCGTTTCCTTTGGTAGAAGCGTTTCCGTTGTTTTGCCATGGTTACTGGTTTCTTTTCTTTTTTCCATTGCCCGTGACGGTGTCCACCAAGCCTGCCTTCACATTGATCCACAGGTAATTGAAGAAGGACTTGTCCGTGTTCCGTTCCACTTCAAAAGTTCCGTGTCGGTAACCGTCCGCATCGGTGTCCGAGTTTTTGCGTGCAAAGATATTGACCACGGCGGTGAGCACCTTGTTCACGCCCGAGCGATCCTTGCGCAGGACCTTGAACTCGAACTGGTCGTAGTTCATCTTCATGTCGCCGCTGGATTTCAGCTCATTGCCGCTCATGGTAAAATACAGTTGGTTGACGGACCCGCTCACTTCTGCCGTGAGGTTGGTCTTCAAAAAAGGATTGATTTCGGCAGAGTCAAAATCGGACAGGGAGCCCGTGGCCAAAAAGTCATTGGACGTGTTCTGTGGGTCAAAGGACCAATCCAGCTCAAGGCGTCCATTGCCCATCAATTGGGAATGGGTCTCTACATTGACACTGCCACTTCCCTGGCTGTGCAGGTTGGTAATAGTGGCGTCCAGATCGGTGAACTTGACACTTTCGGGATCCACATCGATTTCCAGGCGCTCCTCGTAGGTGATGGTCCCATCCGTGACACCGATGGAGTCCACCTGAAGGTCAAGATCAAGGTCACGAAGGGCCTGATTGTAGAGCTTTTTGTGGGTGGTGTCGTCGGGGATGAGTTTATCACGGTACACGTGGAAAATGGGCCGTTCCAATTGCAGTTGGGCCAACCGCAGTTGAAGGGTGCTGTCCTTGGGACCAAAGTTGAGCTGTTCCAAACGTAAGGTGTCGATGGTGAGGTCGTAATGGTCGTGTTCCACCACCAGTTTTTTGGACAATTCCTGTTTGCCATACTTGCTTTTCAGCTCCAAGTGGTGCACCTGTCCTTCGTTGGCGTTGAGTTGGAGCTGTTGGAGGCGGAGGAACTCGAACGGTCCCAAATCGCAATACAATTGTTGGGTGTTCAGCGTGTATTCACCATAGGTGAATGGTATTTTCTGTCGGGAAGTGGTGCCATCCATCAGAATGTCCTCCAACTGTAGGTCAATGCCCTCAATATGCAGTTGTAGGCTGTCGGAATCTGTATGGAACTGTTTCAGTCTGCCCTTGTTGATGATCAATTTTTGAATGTCCACTTTAGGCGAAGGGCCCTTGCCGTTCTTTTTGGACATACTGTCTGTTTTATGTTCCTTTTTTCGGTAGGTGAAGAAGGGTTCTTCCAGCCGAAGTTCCGAAAGGGTCACACCATTGTTCTTGAGCAGTGCGATATACCCGAGTCCTGATGCGGTAATGTTCTTGGCGACCAATCCGAAGGTATTGCCACTGTCCGAGGCGGTCACGTTTTGAAGGCTGATGCGGCCCGCCAGCACATTGGTACTGATCTTATCGTAGTGCAGTTGGATGCCCGTGGAGGATTCCTTGGCAAGGGCCCGCTTCACTTTATGGGTAAAAATAATCTGGGCGATTATCCCCAAAACGGTCAAGATGCCCATTGCCCAAAGCCATATTCGTATTCGAGTGGACCTTTTTTTGTTCAACATATTTTTTTGATGTGTTCCTTATTGATGTACGATGGGCATTCGGGGTTTAGCTTTCCGTATCCAAAAAAGATACGATTTCGGATGGGGTTTTGATTTGGAGGGTCCGGTCCTGATTGACCAAGATGGGTTGATGGAAGGCCTGCGGGCAATTGTGCAGGATGTTGAACCAATCATTGTCGTCGATGATGTTGGTGGCCTTGCCATAGGCAGCTACGAAATCGGGATGATCGGTATTGATGAGTTTTGCCACAGGGATGCCCAATCTATTGGCGAGTTCGGACCATTGGGTACCCGTGACCTTGGTCTTGGCGATGTCAATTTCCAATATCTTTTTGTCCGATGCCCTGATATAGGCCAAGGCCTGCTTGCCAATACTGGTTGCGGAGCTGTAATAGAATTTGACTTCCCGATCGTTTGTGGCGATTACTCCCATGATAGATTGAATTATCCTTTTTCCCAAATTAGTGATTCAAGACGGGATTCCTTGACGCTATCCATTTATTTGGTATCGTAAAACAGAAAAGCGGGGCAATCCATTGCCCCGCCATTCACACAAACTAACTCAAACTACACGTCAAAAAGGCGATAATGATAACAAACAATCCGGTAACTTTGAGCAGTCCTATGAGTCCATCCATTAGTTACAATGGAAGGAACAATATGTTATGTCAGTTTACAGGCGTTCGTAGGTGAACTGGAAATGCCCCCTTTCCCCTTCCGTATTGGTGTATGCCGTAAAGTTCATTTTATAGTAATTGCCATCGGCATCCTTGAGCACATAGTATCTATCGCTGTTGATGACCCCTCCAAAGGCATCCCTCCAGCCACTTCCAACAACTGTTCTGTCGTCATATACCAAAGCGGATTCGTCCACATCGGCCATGGTAAAGTTGGCATAGGTGGGCACATCTCCTTCAATGGTCACTTGGTACATCCCTACACCTCCCAAGGTATTGTGCACCACATAGTCCGAATAGGTAAGACCAGCGGCAATAGGACCTTGATAGCCATAATAGGTGAACACCCCACTGAGGTTGATGTCCCATTCTTCCTTGGCAGGTTCCACGCTTACGGTTTCGCCATGGGTCAGGCTAAAGGCGGTGATGTTGTGGGCAGCATCTTTAGGGACGGTCACCTCGGAAATGGTGGTGGTCTCGTTCAGGTCGGCATATTGAATGGTGTAGCTGTTGCCATCACTCAAAATCCTCACTTTGATGATCGGACGGGGATCTCCTGTTGTTGCAATGCTTCCCACTGGAGCAGGGTCGGTAGGGATTTCCTTTCCAAGACTTACCAAATACACATAATTTTCCTCTGGAGTAGTGGATATTTCCGCAAAAGCAGTGCCTTCCAATGCACCCTCGGGGCCATCGGTGAACGAGATTCCTTGCTCAAGATTTCCATACTGGTTATAGCCTATGGGCAATCCGGCAGTAAGTTCCGCCACGGTTGTGACATTAACAGGTTCCAATTGTTCAGTAACAAAACTATAAGTGACCAACTCCATGGGGGCGGGAAGTTCACTGCTCTCAGTCATTGAAAGAAGGTCGGTCACTCCCGTCAGCTCCACAGCAGCTACGGATAGGGAATTGTTCAGGAACACACGGTTTTCCGTACCGTTGTAGAGTCCAATTTCCCATAGATCTCGTCGTACAGCGGTCTGCACCCCGGTGCTGAAATCAAAATAGACCTGGTTGGGTTGGTTGGATCCTCCGTTTTCCGTGTCGATGATGCCACTGGTGGCCGCAATGGGGGTATAGCTCACCAAGGCAGAGGACGTAGATCCCGTGGACCAATCCGCATCGCTAAAGCCGTCAATGGTAAAAGTAACGGACTTGGTGGTCCCTTCAATGGCATTGGTTAGCTTGTTGAAGGTGAAACTGGCATTCGTATCACCTGATGTCACGGGCACTGAAATGGTACCGGAACTTCCATCGGGAGAGGTCGTAAAATCTGTTCCGTATTCGGCATTGTCCCCGGAATAGGAAACGGTAATGGTGCCATCTTCCGAAGCTGATCGTGAAAAGTTCAGGACAATCTCCTTGGAAGTTTCCTCTTCGGTGGTGCTCACTGTGGCACTGGCAAAAGTGGCCGTAAAGTCGACTAGATTTTCGCCGTCATCATCACTACAGGAACTGAGGATGAGCATCAATGCAATTGCTTTTAAAAGGATCGTTTTTTTCATTGGTTTTAATTAAAATTTAGATTGTATAAAAGTTTTAGAAAATAAGATCTCCCATTGCCGAACAAACGGCTGGAGGATACGGAAGAGCCATGTGCCCCCGACGGTACATCCGAGGCATTCACCCGGACGATGTCGAAGATGTTCCTGGCCCCAAGGGTGATATTGAAATTCTTGGTGATGTTGGTCCTCACCGAGGCATCCATCCACGTGAAATCATCAGTCTGCCCGATCACGGGACCTCCTGAATCGTTTAGGACCACCTGCGTCCTTCCGTTGTATTTCAGTTGTGTGGACAAAGTGGTATTGATGGAAGGAATGGTATAGCCAACGGAGGATTGTAGGTTGAAACTCCACAGGTAATCGCTGTTGCTCACTTGCGACTCATCTATGGCCGTGGACTCACCCAAGTAGGTAGCTCCCAAGGAAAGCTGCCAGCGATCCATCATCAAGGAATTTTCCAACGAAAAGCCCAAAATCTTGGAATAGTCCACATTGTCGAAAGTGAAAAGGTTCCTGTCCTCCTCGTCCGTGGTGACCACTGAGGCTATTTTGTCCTTGATGTCAAAATAATAGGACTTGAAAGCGGTTTTCAGCATGCTGCTCTCGCCAAGTCGGAACTTGTGCTCCAAGTTCAGGAAAATGGAAATGCCATCTTCGGGATTTAGATTGGGATTACCCTGCACATTGTGGTTGGAATCCACAAAGTAGAAGAAAAGCTCCTCAAAATTAGGGGCCCTGAAGGCCGACCCGAATATGGCCTTTACCTTGAAGGTATCGGTGATATCGTAGGTGGAGGAGAGGGACCAGATCAGTTTGTTGCCGAACTGGGAATTGTTCGTATATCGCACTCCGGGGAAGATGGAAAACCTATCTGAAACATTGAAATCGGCCACCCCGAAAAAATCATAGTTCTCCAAGGTGTTTTCCACCACATCGTTGGAGTACTCACCCGTGGCGATGGCGTCAAATCCGGTCTGATGGGTGAACTCGTAGCCCAATTGCAGGTTGAAAAAATCCGATTTAGGAATCATGTTGCCCACAAAGCCCTTGGAATACCAAATCTCAGAGGATTGGCTCAGGTTGTCCGCCGTGTAGGATTCAATTCCCCGTTGCAGGATATTATAGACATATTGTTGATAGTACCGTTTTTGGGTCTGTTGGGAAAAGGAAAGGTTATAGATGGTCTGGCCTTTTAACGGACCGGAAATGTTGAGGTTGTTCATCACCCTTTGGGTGTCGAAGTTTTCGTCAAGGGCCGTGGGCTCCACCATCCCGGTATCGCTGTTCAACCTTCCGTTCACATTACGGTTGTACACGGCCACGGTCTCATCATAATATTGGAACTTATAGAAAATGCTGTGCTTGCCTAGGCCAGTGTTGAGGTTGCCGAAGGCGGTGAACTGCTCTTTGGGGTTCCATTCCATTCCTCGAAGCCCGTCATTCACCACGGCATTGTCCTGTATGTTCACATAATTTTTGCCCTTGTAACCGTTATAAAATCCGGCAAAATCATTTCTGGAACCGCCTATGGAAATACTGGTCCTCTCGCTGAGTTGATGACTCAACTTTGCATTTTGGATGTGTCGGCCCTTATCGAACCATTCATATTCATCGCCCACCGTTTCTTCTTGGACGGACAATTGAAGTTGCCATTTGGCATGGTCTAGACCGCGTTTGGTCACGATATTGATAACCCCGGCCACGGCATTGTCCCCATAGAGCACGCCCATGGAACCCTCCACGATCTCGATGCGTTCCACATCTTCCAGATTGATCTGTGTGATGTCTATATTGTTGCCCATGCCATTGTCGCTCGCCATCGGAATGCCATCGATGAGCACTTTTACATATTGTCCGTCCAGACCGAACATGCTGATGGTGGACCTTCCTGTGGAGGGGTCGGGGGTGACCGTGATGTTGAGGTTGTAGTTAAGGATGTCTGCAAGATTGTTGCCCGCTACTTTGGCAATGTCCCTTTGATCCAACACACCTACTGCGAAGAGTTTTTTGCTGAGCGACATGACCTGGCTTTCCCCGGTGACCACGACTTCGTTCAGGTTCTGCATGGAGATGGAGTCTTTTTCCATGGTGTTGTTTTCTTGCGCGTGACCTATCGCGCAGATAAAGAGAGAAGTAATAAGGAAACCCTTACATTTATTTAGACTCATTCTATATAGTTGTTGGGGCAAATATATATTTTATTTTAATTCAATCTAAATAAGTTTAGTATTTTTGTCCTTTAACATTTGAAAACAACTAACAGATACCCGTATGAAAAAATCGATCATTTTCTTGATGCTCTTGGTAGGAGGGGCCTCAATGACACATTCACAGGAAAAGAAGGAACTCGACCGCAAGGCCATTATGGACATGTGCGGTTGTTATGAGGTCACTTTTAAATATACCGAGACCTTCGCCCCAGAAATTGACTATGAGAAAAAACTGGACTACACCTCCAAGGCTTTGGAGCTTGCCTTGCCCATCATAGATGAGGAGAACAAAATATCCCTGCAACATTTGTTGGTGATCAATGATAGTACGGTGATCAAGCACTGGAGACAGGATTGGTTGTTCGAGAACCAGAAAGTGTTCCACTACAATGGGGACAATACTTGGAACTTTACCCAGCTACCTGCCGATGCCGTGAAAGGACAATGGACCCAAAAAGTATATCAAGTGGACGACAGCCCAAGGTATTCCGGCTCTTCCACATGGGTGCACTACGATGGAAAGCATTTTTGGGAAAACACGAGCGATTCCCCGCTGCCCAGAAGGGAGTATTCCAAGCGAAGCGATTACAATGTGATGGCAAGGGGCAACCGACAGGAAATTACTTCCTACGGATGGGTGCACGAGCAGGACAATGACAAGATCATTCGAAAAGAGGGTGAGGAAGATGTATTGTTGGCCCAGGAAAAAGGGTTCAATATCTATAAAAAGGTAGCCGATGCCGATTGTAAGGTGGCCGCAGATTGGTGGGCAGCCCACAAGGAATTTTGGGCCAAGGCACGCGCTGCTTGGGACGAGGTCTATGAAAGGGAAGGTGACCTCACGCTCCTAAAGCAAGTGGATGGGCAACCGATGTTCGTGCAGTTTTACAGTTTGGAAGAGAAAAATGCGGACAAGGGGCAGATCTTGGATTTGATCAACAACTTTATTTCGGATAAGAAAAAAGGGGAAAATGCAGGCAAATAAGTTGAGGCTTCCCGGTTTGATGGCACTTTGTGCAGCCTTTTTCTTTTTGGGCTTCAAGGCGGAAAAGATTCCCCCAAAGCTGAAGGAGAAACTGGACAATGCGGTGCTGACCACATTTGAGGTGGAGGACTTTACCTTGGAATTGATAGCCGTGGACCCCAAACTGAACCAAAAAACGCCATCGGAACTGGGTGGGGACAATCTTTTCAAGGTCATTGCCAATGGTTCCATTCTTGGGTATGCCTATTTGGGCGAGGCCCCGAGCATGAAGGACGTGTTTGACTACGTAGTGTTGTTCAACCCAGACCTGAGCATCAAAAAATCAAAAATATTGATATACCGTGAAGACCATGGGCGCCAAGTGGGCAGCCAGCGATGGTTGAAACAGTTCATCGGCAGAAAATCAGGCGAAAGGCTGGCTTATGGTGAGGACATCGATGGGATTTCCGGGGCGACCATCTCTGCAAAGTCCATGACCTTGGCAGTGAGCAACATCCTAGAAAGTATGCAGATATTGCACGACAATACAGTGTTTTGACCAAAGTAGGTTAATTTAATTCGGAAAGGCCGTTCCATTTTGGAGCAGCTTTTTTTGTCACATCCTTTCCAAGAGATGGGTGTACAACATGCCGGATAGGATGGCCAATCCAAAACTCAAAAGGGTGCCGATGAGGACATATTCGGTCAGTTTACGGTTTTTGCCCTTGTTCAGATCGCCGAAACGGAACACGGATTTGGCAGCGATGAGCAATCCGATGGCCGCCCATTGTTGGATGAGGATGAACCCGAACACGAAGAGCCGCTCCAACATACCGATGTACGTGCCTGCATTTTTCAGCGAACCGCCCTCACCCGATTCATCTTCCTTGGCAATCTCATCGATATAGGGGGCGAGCAATATCCGCATAATAATACCGGACACAAACGTAACGAACACCAGAAATGTGGCCAGCAAAAGGCTTTTCTCCTCCCAAAGCCCTGAAAGATCGATGGGAAACGGTTCAATCCAGTACACCATGGCTCCAATGACCAAAAGGTGCAATGCCTGGTCCAGTACAAAGAGCCACCGATAGTTTTTTGGGTTGGTGAGGTAAAGTTTTCCCAAATCGATGAGCAGATGGGTCACCACAATGCAGGCCACTGCACCCAAATACAGGAATTGGAGAATGAGCAAAAGGGCCAACAGATGTACGCCGATGTGGAAATAAAGGTATTTGGACCTTCCCTTTTTTTGGAGCTTGTCGGCTACCCAATGGGCGGGTTGCAGCACAAAATCCCCGATAAAATGGGCCAAAATGAGTTTTAGGGCGAGTAGTGTCATAAGTGGACGAGTTGGGTTTTGTAAAATTCGATCATTTTTTGCACTTCGTCAAAACCGGCCTTTTTCAGTTCCTCACTGATGTTCCCCTGTGATTTGCCGAGCAACGATGCCAGCTCCCTTTGGTTCATTTCCGGGTTTTCGATGGCACTTTTCACCGTTTTTGAAATGGCGGGCGTCCAATTGTCCATGGTCAACAAGGCCAGTTCCAAGAGCAGGTTGATGTGTCCGTCAAAGCTGGCATTGGACGTTTTTATGGCCAGGTTCTGCTTTTTTAGGTTTTCGAAGCCCTTGCCCGAATATACAAAAGCTTCCCCGTTGGATTCCGTGATCTTTTCTGCGTCGTATGTCTTTTCTCCCAACCCGATGGCAATCCTAACGTCCATTTGGCGTACCTGTTTCAGGCAGGCCTTAATATACACGGCGGCTTCCAATGCCTGTTCCGGTTCGGTCTGCAACTGAAAACTGTCGCCCCTATAAATTTCCCACTCGGAAGGTTCATTTCCAAAGCGGTCCAGGGCCTGTTTCAAGAGGGGGAGCCATTCGGAGGTCTTGTGTTCCGTGGAATTTTTGATGTCACCTGTGAGTACTGCAACCATTTGCTGTAATTGAAATATCCGCCAAAAAGCAGATAAATTAAAATATCTGTTTATTTACAGATAATCAAATATATCTGTTTATTTGTAGATAATCAAAAATATCTGTAAAAGTTTTTTGGGGAAAAAGGCATCGATGGTCCTTGATGCAAAGTGGCATAAAAAAAGAAGCCGCGACCATGGCACGGCGCGGCTCCTCAAAAATCAACAAAAAACATTATCCTCTGCTTCCTCTCTGCTGCATTCTCTTTTTGCCATGCATGGCTTTTTGTTTTTTCATCTTTTTCCAGGACTGGTACTGCTCGTCATCCAGTATTTCCTTCATTTTGGTCTGAATGGCAATCTGGTGGTCCAACCGGGCATTCTCCATTTTAAACCTTTCTTCGGAAGTGGGTTTCTGCCATTCGCCACTTTCCTTTTTCGCCTTCATTTCTTCCCATTTCTCCTTGCGAGACTTGGCCTCGTCCAAATGGAACTTCATTATTTCTTCCTGCTGGGCCTTGGTGAGGTCCAGGGCCAAGGTCATTTTTTTGGTCTGCAACGTGGCCATCTGTTCTGCGGTCAGGTCCATTTTTGGGCCTTTTCCAAATCTTTGACCCTCATTTTTTTGGGCTACCGCACCAAGACTGGTGAGCAACAACACCATTACTGCTAATCGTTTCATATGCTTCATTTTTAATGATTTGTTCCTTGGACGGCGATAGGGTCCATCGGTTTAATCACAAAAGCATGAATTGGGACATTTTTAACAATGGGTGTTTGAAGGAAACTATCTGTTTTCCTCCTCAAGGTCTTTCTTGGGATCTTCCAAATCTTCGGCATCTTGGAACTCAGCCTCTACGTAAGTTTTGGAATTGAGATTGTCTTGGAAACGGTCTTGTTGCTCCACTTCGTAGTAAATGATGGAAGCAATCACAAAACAGGAAAAATAGATGAGGCTTTTTGTCTTGTAGGTCATGTTATGGTGATTTGGGATTACTAAAGTAATAAAACCATTTCACAATCAGACTGATATGTTGCGAAAACCACTATTTTATATGTGAAAAGAACAAAAAATAAGGTGTAGCCAGCTTTTATACCGACTACACCTTAAAGGAAAATTTCCTACAAAGAATGTCTATTTTGGATCTAGGATTAGATCGATGCGTTCCAGGGCATCCTGCAGATGGTATCGGCTCATCGCATCCGAGGTGCGCGACAGTCCGTTTCGGATGTCCCTCTTCAGGTTGTTGAGCTCTCCCCGGGCCACGGAACGGATATCCGATTGGCTCGTGTTGATGGCCGTGGATTTGCGATATCCCCCAAAATCTTCTTGTTTTTCTTGATTTTCAGCGGTCATGAGGTAAGCCAAGCGATCGATGTGTGCTTTTTGAAGGTTTCTTCTATAAGTGTCTATGGCTTTTCCGCTTCTGGTCTCGGACCATATTCCGTTGCGAAGGTCCTGCATCATTTCCAAAAGGCCATAGGCATTTTTCCCGTTGATGGTCTCGTTTTCGATGATCCGTGCCAATTTGCCCAACTGCAACATGGTGTTGAGGTAGCGCTCTTGCATGGAACGGATGCGCTCCACCGATCCAGAATATTCAATCTTGTTGAAGATACTTTGATCGATCAACCATTCCGGGGTCTCAAAAAGTTGTTCCTGCATGAATTTCATGCTGTTCTTCTGATGTTCTTTGCTCACATGGGTGTAAACAGCCCCTTCTTGATCGGCTGTTTTGTGGTATTCGTAAACACCTCCTATGTTGTTGGATACATGGCCCATATACCTTTGGAACTGCGCAACGACCTGACCGTAAAGTATGTCCAAGTCATCATAGTTCTCACCGGCTTCAGTGGTCCATTCCATAAGGTTGGGCACAATGCGTTTCAGGTTGGCGATCCCGTACATACTGGCCTTGATGGCGTCGTCGCCCAAATCCTCGGTCTGTGAGCTCGGATCGTGGATGTCACCCACTTGCTGGTGACCAAATCGGTACATGGGGTCACCCGCATGCTCCAAGATCCAACTGTTCAAAATTGGTTTTTCGTCTTCTGCGGTCTTGTCCAAAATGGGTCGGTACCCCCAGCTGATGGCATATTTGTCATACACGCCGATATTGGGCATCAGGGCAACCCCATCGTCACCGGGCTGGGCCACATAATTGAACCGTGCATAGTCCATAATGGAAGGAGCGGTACCATTTTTCTGGGTGAAACTTGCCGAACGCAAGGAGTCTACGGGATAGGCAACACTGCTGCCCATGTTGTGCGGCAGTCCCAAGGTGTGACCCACTTCATGGGAAGAAACAAAACGGATCAACCTGCCCATGATATCCTTTTTGAACTCCACTTTCCTGGCCTCTGGGTTGATGGCCGCCGTTTGGACAAAATACCAATTGCGGAGCAAAGTCATTACATTATGGTACCAATTGATGTCGGACTCCAAGATCTCACCGCTTCTGGGGTCGCTCACGTGGGGGCCATTGGCATTGGGAATTGGGGAGGCCAAGTAACGCACTACGGAATATCGCACATCTTCTGGGGACCATTCGGGGTCTTCCTCGGGTGATGGGGGATCTTTGGCGATGATGGCGTTCTTGAACCCTGCTGCCTCAAAGGCAACCTGCCAATCCTCGATTCCTTGTTTGATGAACGGAACCCATTCTTTTGGGGTGGCGCGATCTACATAATATATAATGGGCTTTTTGGGCTCAACGAGCTCCCCGGCCTTGAATTTTTCAATGTCCTCATCCTTGACCTCCAATCTCCAGCGGTCCAGATAGGTCACCGTTTTGCTCTCTTGGGCATCCAGACCATAATCCACCTGTCCTCTGGCGAACCAGCCCACACGCTCATCAAAATAGCGGCGTTTCATCGGTTCTTTTGGCAATAGGATCATGGAGTTGTTGATCTCGATGGAAATGGAACCCAAACTGGCGTTGCTTGGTGGATCACTGGAGGCATAGGTCTTTACGTGGCGCGCCTCGATGTTCAGCGGATAACTTTTAATGGACTCGATATAGCTCCTCTCGTTGTCCAACCGGGACACCTTGTAGCGTTTGCGGTATCCATCGGGCAATCCAAGTGCGTTCACATCTTTGGTGAACAGGGGATCTACCTCGATGACCGTGGCGGGGTTCAGCGAATCTTTTTTGTTGAACGCCTTGATGTCAAAAGCATACAGCACAGGTTCAAAATTGGAATTGACCACGGCTTCGTGTACGGGAAGCGAATCGGCGGCCACATTTTCATAGGATGCGACACGCAATAGGATCTGCTTGGGCCGTTTTTCCCAACGAAGTACCTGGGTATTGATTTTGCCTCCGCCAAAACCGATACCCGTAGCGGTCTTGGAGATACGGGTCACCATCAACATTTCCCTGTTCAATAGCGAATCGGGGATTTCATAGTAAAATTTGTCATCGACCGTGTGGACACTGAAAAGACCTGCATCCGTTTTGGCGTCTTTGGTAATGACTTTGTCATAAGGCTGGATTTCACCTGGTTTGGGTTTGTCCTCCTTTTTTTGCTCGGTGTCTTTCTTTTTCTTTTTGAAAAGTTGGGCCTCCGCGGTTTGGTAGCAGCCCAATAAAACCATCAATACGAATAGTTGGGGTAAAACTCTTTTTATCATTATATGTTAGTTTGGATAACTTAAAACATCCAAAGAACCTAAAAATGATCAAAACATACTGTTAAATAAATACTAACGCAAAGTTTTTTACAGAAAAATGAAACCTTCGGGAGTCCTGCGTTTTATTGGCACTCCCCGCTGAAACCCCATCTATTGCTGGATTGGTGGGGAATCGGGTTTTCGTTAAAATATCGTAAAAGCTGTAACAATTCAAAATGTCCATAGTCTTATAAGCATATCATCAATCAAAAAATTCAATCAAAAAATGAACAAGTTATTAATCATCTATGGTAGTGTTCTATTGTGTAGTTCCGCCATGGCAAACGACCAGCAAAAAACCGTGGTTGTACAGGACAGACCTGAGACCGTCGGTACATTGGAGAACAATTTTACTGCACTGAATATTGGTGCTGATTGGAGTGGATCAACCAACGAGATGTCCGATTGGACCTATGAGTTGAATTTGAATGAAATAGAGTATGTAGAGGAAGAGCCGGAAATAGACCTCGGTTTTGATACCTCGGATTATCTTCCAAAGGATTTTAATCCCTACGCAAGCTATTTTGATCTGAATTCCGTCATATATCTCGAAAACGAAGTTGAACCAAGTCTAGGATTTGATACCCGAAAATATCTTCCTACAGATTTTGACCCTTATTCCGAGGTGGTGGACGTACATTCCATCAACTATATGGAAGACGAGGATATGGATCTAGGTTTCAATACGTGGGACTATTTGCCCGAAGGTTTTTCACCCTATGAGGTCTATGTGGATCTAAAATCCATCCCCTATGTGGAGGACGAGATCGAACTCGAACTGGGATTGGACAGTACTTACGAGCTTCCTGCGGATTTTAATCCTTACACCAGTGTGGTGGCCATAAGCGGCATCAACTACATGGAAGATGAAGAAATGGAACTGGGCTTCGATACGTCAAAGTATCTCCCTGAAGGTTTTGACCCCTACTCCGGGTCAATACAGTAAAATGTTTTTCATTTTACAACTTATTTGAGTTAGCTGAAAAAACCCCTCGATCGAGGGGTTTTTGTTTTTCAGACCTCTTTTTGTAGTAAATCGATAGGCAATCTGGCGGTTAACAAAAAATAACACCGTTTCGTTCAAAATAAGGAACAGCAACAAAAAAGAGGCGTCATTGCGAAATGTGCAATATTTGAAATCATTTAGAATATGTTTTTTAACATATTTCAGTTTGAGGTGAATTATATTTCGAATGTGATTTTTCCGGCCTTCGTTAACAAAAGGCTAATTATAATAATCTTTACGCGAAGTGGTCATACCTTTGTATCATCAAAGTGCTGGTTGAGTCCCAGCGCTGATAAGAGTGAGTAACATAAGGTTGAGTTAGTTTCTTACATTTTTTTGAGTTAGTTAGTTTGTGAATGGCCCTTCCACCCGGAGGGGCCATTTATTTTTTAGAACAGTAGGGGAATGACGAACTGGAACGTAAAGACCAATAGGACCACTGCAATCAGGTTGAGGATGATTCCGACCCTGGCCATTTGAGGAATTTTGACATACCCGCTGGCAAACACGATGGCGTTCGGGGGTGTGGCCATGGGCAGCATGAAAGCACAACTACTGGCAATCGTGACAGGGACCAGCAAATACAGAATGGGCACGTCCAAACCTATGGCGATACCCGCCACGACGGGTGCCAAGACGGCCACTAGGGCCACATTGCTCATCAGTTCCGTCATAAAGAGCATCAACAGGATCAGCAAGGTGGCCGTGAACAGGATACTGATCTCGCTTTGGGCAATGGCATTGGCCACCATATCCACAATGCCACTGGTGGACATTCCCTCGGCAAGCGCAAGCCCGCCGCCGAACAATATCAAAATGCCCCAGGCCAGTTTGGAGGTATCTTTCCATTCAATGATGAAATCTCCCTTCTTCATATTATAGGGCACAGCGAACAACGCGATCGCCGCAAAAATGCTGATCATGGTGTCGGTGAGTCCCAATTGGGGGAAAATACTGTTGATCAAGGTCCTAAAAATCCATAGGAACACGGTGATGCCAAATATGACGAGGACCATCTTTTCCTTGCCAGAGGTCGGGCCCAGTTTGTCAAGCTCGGTATGGATCACTTCTTTGGATGCATTGAACTTGAGCCCACGGCTGGGGAACATCCATTTCACCAACACCAGATACGAAATACCGATCATAATGATGGAAAATGGCAGACCGATGGTCATCCATTTCAAAAAGGAAATCTCAATATTGTACTCATTTTCCAAAAGGCCGATCAACACCGAGTTGGGTGGAGTCCCGATCACGGTCGCAATCCCACCCGCATTGGCCGAAAAGGCAATACCCAACATCACACTGAGGGCAAAGTTCTCATCGTTCTTGGTGAAACCGTCCGCATCGTTGATCAATAGGTTGATCACGGACAGGGCTATGGGCAGCATCACCACGGTACTGGCGGTATTGCTGATCCACATGCTCAAGGTCGCCGTCGCGATCATGAACCCCAAAATGACCTTGTTGGGTGTGGTTCCCGTCAGCCGGATAATGTTCAGGGCGATCCGTTTGTGCAGATTGACCTTCTCCAAAGCCAGGGCCATCACAAACCCACCAAAGAAGAGGAACACAATGGGACTGCCATAGTTGGCGCCTACCTCCGCGATGGGCAAAATCTTTAGAATAGGTAGCAAGAGCAGGGGCAGAAGGGCCGTCACCGATATGGAGACTGCCTCGGTAATCCACCAGATCAGCATCCAGATGGCGACCGAAATTACGGGGTCCCCTTTTTCCGAAACCAGTTCGAAGGGCAGATTGTTCAATATCAAGAAAGCGACGGGTCCCAAAATGAGCCCTATTTTTTTGCTTAGGTCCATATGGGATCCTAAGCTATGCTTTTTTGGGAAAACTTAAAAATGGTTATTTCAAACGGGCCAAAAGACCGTTATCCGTTTTTTCCACTTGGAACAGCCCATGGTTGGAAAGACTCTTGGTGCTCTTGTCCCATTTTTTGCCGCTCAAACCACTCTTGTCCTTCAGTTCGCCCAATGGCATTTGGCCAACAGGTTTCAATAGGTCCATGATGATTTTTTCCTCTTCCGTAAGCTCCACTTTTTTCTTTTCAGGGCGCATTTGTGGGAAGAACAGCACTTCTTGGATGGAGGAATTGTTGGTCATCAACATCACCAAACGGTCTATTCCGATACCAATGCCTGAAGTGGGAGGCATGCCGTATTCCAGGGCACGGAGGAAATCCTGATCGATGAACATGGCCTCATCATCCCCTTTTTCGGAGAGTTTGAGTTGGTCCTCAAAACGTTCCCGTTGGTCAATGGGGTCGTTCAGCTCGGAATAGGCATTGGCCAGCTCCTTGCCGTTCACCATCAACTCAAAACGTTCCGTGAGCTTTGGATTGTTACGGTGCTCTTTCGTCAATGGGCTCATTTCCTTCGGATAATCGATGATGAAGGTAGGCTGTATGTAGTGGTGCTCACACTTTTCACCAAAGATCTCATCGATCAATTTGCCCACACCCATGGTATCGTCCACCTCAATGCCCAATGCTTTGGCCGTGCTGCGAAGTTCATCCTCGTTCATGCCTGACACATCGTGGCCGGTGTGTATCTTGATGGCGCCCAAAATGGGCACCCTAGGATAAGGGGCCTTGAACTCGATATCGTGTGCACCAACCTTCACTTTGGTACTGCCCGTGGCGTCGATAGCCACTTTTTCCAACAGTTTTTCGGTGGTGTCCATCATCCAGTTATAATCCTTGTAGGCCACGTAGAGTTCCATAACGGTAAACTCGGGATTGTGGGTACGGTCCATGCCTTCGTTGCGGAAATCCTTGGCAAATTCATATACACCGTCAAATCCGCCCACAATCAATCGTTTCAGGTACAGTTCGTTGGCGATGCGGAGGTATAAGGGAATGTTCAGTGCATTGTGGTGCGTCAAAAACGGACGTGCCGCGGCTCCACCGGGAATGGGCTGCAAAATGGGGGTCTCCACCTCCAAATAGCCCTTTGCGTTGTAAAACTCCCGGATGCTATTGGTAATCTTGGTCCTTTTGATGAAGGTGTCCTTCACCTGAGGGTTCACCACAAGGTCCACATACCGTTGGCGGTAACGGAGTTCCGGGTCGTTGAAGGCATCGTGCACGGTTCCGTCCTCATCTACCTTTGGTAGGGGAAGGGGGCGCAATGATTTGCTGAGCAGGGTGAAGTTTTTCACCATCACCGTTTTTTCGCCTACTTGGGTGGTGAACAGTTCGCCTTCCACACCTATGATGTCACCGATGTCCAATAATTTTTTATAGACTTCATTGTACAGGTCCTTGTCATCGCCGGGACAAATTTCATCACGGTTGAAATAGACCTGAATGCGCCCCTCACTGTCCTGAAGCTCGGCGAAGGATGCCTTGCCCTGGATCCTGCGGGACATCAACCTACCGGAAATCACCACCTTTTTCCCTTCCTTAAAATCATTCTTGATGCCCTTGGTCGTGGCATCCACAGGATACAATGCTGCGGGATAGGGGTCGATGCCCATTTCCCTGAGTTTGGTCAATTTTTCCCTTCGAACGATCTCTTGTTCCGATAGTTGCATAGTCTGTAAAAAAATTAAAGCGCAAAATTACACTTTTGCGCTTTAATTCACTCCCTTGACTGGGTTTAATATGCATAATTGGGAGTGTAGGACTTTTTTAGGAGGATCTGGGCCATGTCCTCCTCCAAGGTTTCCAACGGACTTTCCACGATACGGTTGACCTCTTTTCCATCCTTGAAAAAGATGAGAGTGGGCACTTTGATGATGTTCAGCCCTTTTTCTTCGCCCGTGGGACTCTTCTTGTAGTGGTCTTGTCGGCGGTCGAGCGCAATGATCTCCAGTTGGTCCATCGGGAACTGGGCTGTTTCCAAAATTTTGATGATCCTGGGGACCTCCCTTCTGCTGTCGCCGCACCAAGTGCCCAAAAAGAGTTTGATGTCGTGTTTGGCCAATTTCTTTTTGAACAGGCTTACCATGGACTCGTCTACAGTGTAGTCGTTATAGCCCTTATGGAACCATTGATTGTAAGGCTCGGATTGCAGGCCGTCCAGATTGATTTTCCCGACCAATAATTTCTGGCCGTTTTCCAGTTCGATTTCTTGGTTGAATTCTTGTGCCGAAACAACGGCAATGCATAGCATAAGTAGTGTTGTTAAAACGTGTTTCATGATTTTCCAGATGTATGATTGTGCCGGAAAATTCCATAAAAACGAGGCTTTGAATCGGTTTTTGGAGGTGGAAATGAGTTCTAGACCGGGGGTTGAAATTTACTTTTTGAAGAGCAGGACTATCTCTTCACGGGACGAAATGTCCAGCTTTTTGTACAGGTTGTTGATGTGTGTCTTCACCGTGCTCAGGCTCACGAAAAGTTCGGTGGCAATCTCCTTGTTGCTCTTGTCCATCAGGATGAGCTGCACGATTTTCTGTTCTTGAGGGGTGAGTTTTTGGAAAAGGGAGCTGCCCTTGGTCTTGGCCGCTTTTTTTCGGTTCAGGAAAAAATAGACATTGCCCAGAAAGGAGAGCAAGAGAAGGATGAGAACGGGCCATTTCCATTGCAGGGATTTGGGCTTGTTGAAGTTCGCCAGTTCTTGGTCCGTCCTGATTTCCGCAAGATATTCCTGTGTGAAACTGGCATTGGGATAAACGGATTGCAATCTTTCGGAAAGTCGGTCGTAATAATCCGTCCTGCTTAAGTTTTGAAGATAGAAACCATAGGTTTCGTTTCTTTTATCCGATAAAAAATCATAGATAAAGAGCTCTGCCAGTGGTTCTTGGGCCGTTTTTCCAAAGTTTTGGAGGACATCGAACCATTTTTCGAGGTTCAGTTTTTTGTTGGCCTCGCTGTGATACTCCATAAAGTCATAGGCCATTTGCTCCTTCAAAAGCTGCACTTCGAGCAGCAAGGAAGAGTTCGGGTTGGTGGACGCAATGGTACAGAGGGCCTGATTTTCAAAAGAAGTGGGAAACTGCACGGTATCTTTATTATTGGCAATGAAAAGAACACTTTTGCTGTTGTTGCACTGCCCCAAAAAATGCTGGGCACCTTCCTCGGAACAGCCATCCACATGGATCCGATAGATGCGGTTGTCCGTTTTCAAATTGTTTCCCTCAAACTGAAAATGGCCCAAGGAATCGACCGTGCTCTTCTTCACGATCTGGTCCAGATAGATGCGGGACGATTTGCGGTAATCTTCCACCACGGACAAATAGATGGAACTGCCTACATTTTCTTTGGAAACCTCCCCGGAAAAATGGTATTGGGCCATTAGGGCAGAGGTGTTCAAAAAAAGCAGGACTAGGACAAAAAAACGCATGTTTCGTTCAAAAGGGTTCCTAAAAGTAATGGTTTTATGTAACAAAAGACCCAAAACGGCTACTTATGGGTATCATCAATCAAAATCAAAAATCATGAGTTTCTGGCGTGTCTTATTGGCCATATTTTTTCCGCCCCTTTCGGTGATCGGGAAAGGTTGCGGGTCTTTCCTTATTGTATTACTTTTGACGCTTTGCGGATGGGTTCCCGGTGTGATCGGGGCATTGGTCATCCTCAACAAAGCGAACTAAAGAAACCACCATGAAAAAAATCCAAATCTTGATCGGGGCCATTATCCTTGGCCTGGCCATATCCTGTAATTTTACCGAAGAGATCCATTTGAAAGAAGATGGTTCGGGCAAACTGTCCATCAATTTTGATGGGTCGGAACTGATGCAAATGGCCGGGGAAGAAATGGCAAAGACCAACGAAAAGGCAGTGGATTCCATCATCTCCTTCAAGGAATTGTTGGAAGAGCGCAAGGACAGCATTGCCCAATTGCCTCTGGAAGAGCAGGCCAAGTTGAAACGATTGGAGCCTTTCGACCTTCGAATGGTGATGAACCCAGAGGAAAAAGTAATGACCTTTGACCTGTTCAGCGACTTTACCAACATCAGCGAGATGAACGATGCCTTCAACACCTTTCAAGAAGCCAGCTTGATGGGTTCCAGCAAGGCCCAACAGCCAACGCCGGTCCCTGCATCGGAACAATCCACTGAAGTGAACTACACGTTTGCCAAGAACAAGTTTACCCGCACGGCCAAAATCGTGGACCAAGAACTTTTCCAACAGAGCATGGACAGCTTGCAAGGAGCGGAAATGTTCCTTTCGGGATCTACCTATACGCTCAAATACCATTTCCCCAAAAGGGTGAAATCCACCACCTTGGAGGAGGCTACCTTCAGTGCAGACGGGAAGACTTTGATCTATGAGATCAGTTTTCTGGAGCTGATGAAGAACCCTTCCTTGCTAGATCTTGAGGTGGAGTTGGAGGACTAGTTTTCCTCCGCAGGGCTTCGTATCTTTGTGGGATGAACAAGAAAGTTGCCCTACAGGACCTCGGCCATAAGGAGTATAAGGAAACTTGGGATTACCAAGAGGCCCTCTTCAAGTCCATTGTGGACACCAAGATCCGGAACCGAAGGGAGGCTGCTGGACTGGAGACCCCGAACCATTTTCTGTTCGTGGAGCACCCACACGTCTATACCTTGGGCAAGAGCGGGGACATGGGCAATTTGCTGGTGGACGAAAAGGCCCTGGAGGCCAAGGGAGCCACGTTTTATAAAATCAACAGGGGAGGGGACATTACTTACCACGGCCCTGGGCAGATTGTGGGCTACCCCATTCTGGACCTCGACAACTTTTTTACGGACATCCATAAATATTTACGGTTTTTGGAGGAAATGGTGATCTTGACCCTTGCGGAATATGGCCTAAAGGCCGAACGCTCCGAAGGGGAGACGGGTGTGTGGCTGGACGTGGGCACTCCCTTTGCCCGAAAGATCTGCGCCATGGGCGTGCGCGCGAGCCGTTGGGTGACCATGCACGGTTTTGCCCTCAACGTGAACGCCGACCTGGGCTATTTTGACCTGATGATCCCCTGCGGCATCAAGGACAAGGCCGTGACCTCGCTGAATGTGGAACTGGGCCAGAAAGAGGTGAATGTGGAGGAAGTAAAAGCCAAGCTGCTAAAGCACTTTGCCACTCTTTTTGAAGCGGAACTGGTCAGGGAAAAGGCGGGAGTTTAGTTTTTGTATCTTCTTTTTATCCATTTGTCAATTGATGGAGACATTTTATTTTTTTTCTCGCTAACTTCACTTATCTGTCGCTAAAGTGCTATTAAAACGACGTTTGGCTTAGTAGTTGGGCCGTCATATTGAAACCCCACGTTCATTGGCACACTTGGTTTTTTTTTAGCACATAGATTCAACGCAAAAAAACCAATAGGGTTAAACTTGCCACGTTCGAATGAAGGACATCTTTACAAAATCTTTATAACTGCATCATTAATTTTGTACAAAAATGTGGAATTACTGAGAACAAGAAAATACAGCAAGAAAAATCAGTACATAATATGTGTTTTGCTTATTGTGTTGACTTCAATTCTATGTTTTTTTTCGATAGACATTGTTGGCTATAAAGCGGTCGCCCTTATCTTGCTCTTGGTAGTGTCCGTCAATGCCATATTATTTGATATTTTCCCAGTACTGCTTTCTTCACTATTGAGTGCATTGATTTGGAATTTTTTTTTCATTCCCCCCACATTCACATTACATATTGGAACTGCCGAAGACGCACTGTTGTTTTTGATGTACTTTGTTATTGCCATTATAAATGCAGTTCTAACCTATCAAATCCGAAAATTTGAACAAAAAGAAAGAGACCAAGAAGAAAAGGAAAAATCCATAAAACTCTATAATACCTTACTCAATTCACTTTCTCACGAATTGAGAACGCCCATTTCTACAATAATTGGTTCAATTGACACTATTAAGGAAAACCAGACCCAGCTTTCTGAAAACAATCGGAATGAATTGTACGGGGAAATTGAGATTGCTAGTTTTCGATTAAATAGACAGGTCGAAAACCTTTTGGGCATGAGCAGGCTTGAAGCAGGATTTATTCAGCCAAAAATGGATTGGTGCGATTTGAACGAACTTGTTTTTTCTGCCATCAAGGATAATGAAAATGATGCGCAACATCATAAAATTGTATTCCTGCAAAAAGAAAATATGCCGTTGGTGAAAATCGATAGTGGCCTAACGGAGCAAATTCTTTTTAATCTCATACACAATGCACTTCAGCATACCCCTAAAAATTCAAACATCACCATTCAATTGGACCATAATCTGACCCATTGTTTTATGGAAGTATCTGACAATGGTATGGGGTTTCCAAAAAATGAAATTGATTTTGTTTTTGACAAATTCTATCGCCTCAACCAAACTGCCACGGGCGGAACAGGCTTGGGGCTTTCTATAGTAAAAGGATTTACAGAAGCAATGAACGGTAAAATTTTTTTAGACAATCTAAAGGAAGGTGGCGCCAAGTTTACAATCAAAATTCCATGCGAATTTTCTAAAAACACAAATTTGGAAAATGAATAAAGCAGAAATACTGATCATAGATGATGAACCGCAAATCAGAAAATTGCTTCAGATAAACTTGGAGAGCAATGATTATAAGGTAGTTCAGGCAAGTACGGGAAAAGAAGGTTTGATGTTATCGGCCAGCCATCCACCTGATTTAATTTTGCTCGATATTGGATTGCCGGATAAAAGCGGTCATGAAATTTTACAAGAACTACGGGAATGGTATAACAGACCCATCATCATACTTTCGGTTCAGGACAATGAAACTGATATTGTTTCGGCCCTGGACAATGGCGCGACCGACTATTTGACCAAGCCTTTCCGCACAGGCGAACTGTTGGCAAGAATTCGTTCAGCAGTCAAAAGAAGTCAGAATACCGAAAATAGCCCGATCATTTCTTGTGGGGACATTGAGATTGATTTGGTCGCCCGAATTGTAAAACGAAACAATGAAGCCATAAAACTTACCTCTACCGAATATAATTTATTGGCTTTATTCGCCAAAAATGAAGGTAAGGTCCTCACACATCAATATCTTTTGAAAGAGATCTGGGGTTACAGCTATCAAACCGAAACACAATATTTACGGGTTTTTGTTGGCACCCTGCGCAAGAAGATTGAAGAAAACCCCAATAATCCACAACACATCATCACGGAAAGCGGTGTTGGTTATCGCTTTCAATAGTCTTTATAAAATCTTTACATAGACCTACCAATCCTTGATTTTTTGCTTATCGCTCCCGTCTGACCTTTGTATTGTCAAAAAATGAAAAGGGATGAAATGGGATTTTTTCTATGATGAAAACGAAAGCAGGCCTTATAAATCTGTTCAAGATTGGTATAAGGAAACCAAACATCTGATCATCCCCACAATTGTGATGATGGTTTTGGGAGTTGCCAGTTATCTCTATTTCCAATTTTTCCATTTCCAAAGTTGATAACATATGAATGGTGAATTCCCAATTACGAAGAAAATGGCAGATGTGATTGTTCAGGTTTCCTTTGATGTCGTTGAATTTTCAAGACTTTATGAGCAAGACCATCCTCGCAGCGCAAAAAATATGTTTCAGTGCAATGAAGAAGTGAAAAAAGGACTGAAATGGTTCTTGAGCGCACAAAACCCAACGGAATTTCAAGAAAAGGTATCCAATTACATAGAAGCCGTGAAATTGACCAAACAACTCTACGAAGACATCCAAATACCCATTGAGGGCAAGGAGAAAATAATTGCTCAGCTTTCCAATCTTCAAACGCATCTGGCCAAACTTATAGAAGAAGCCTCCATCAATCATTAACTATTGCCCGAACCATTTGAACTATGCACAAAACTTTTATAAAACAGCTAGCAAGCCTTCAGATTATTTTGGGATTGGTAATGCTGGTCCCATCCATACTTGCCATCATTTACCAAGAGTGGTATTCGCTGGTAGGTTTCCTTATTGCAGGAGCATTCACTGCATTATTGGGGTATTTGGTTTACAGACTTTTTGAAAATACAGAAGAGCCCAAAGAAAAACATTCGCTCGCCATAGCCGCCATAGGGTGGCTGATGATAATGGTTTTCGGAGCCATTCCCTATTTCATCATCGCTCATATTACGCCATTGGAAGTGATGCAACAGTTTGTGCCTACTGGAATGGATTATACCTCAAGTTTATTGAATTTCAGGAACCCTTTGCACTGTCTTTTTGAAAGTACCAGTGCCTTTACCACCACAGGTCTGACGATGGCTTATAATGAACCTTCGGTGGGTAAGGCAATTTTATTCTATCGGTCTTTTTCGCAATGGGTCGGGGGCGCAGGATTTATAGTCATGGCATTGGCAATTTTTAGACACTTGCCTGGTCAAGGAGCCATGCAACTTTACGGTTCAGAAGCCAGTGGCACTAAATTGCGAACGAATGTCATTGAAACTGCACGAGCGATTTGGAAAGTATATGTGGTAGTAACTTTCTCAATGTTTGTTTACATTGCCATTGGCACCTACTTCATACTGCCCAACTACCCCTTATCCGAAAACATTTTTGATGCCATCAACCACGCTATGACAGGCCAGTCCACTGGTGGGTTCAGTACCCTTGATGATAGTATTGCTGGGTATCAATCCGCCAAAATGGATATATTGTTTATCCTGCCTATGCTCTTGGGTGGATTCTCCATTCCGTTCTTTTATAGGTTTCTGTTCCAACGAAAATTGGATGAACTATGGAAAGACATTCAAACCCGTGCCATGATCATTGCTTCCATAGTCGGTGGTGTGGTGTTATCTCTATTTTTAATGAACTCCCAATTGGTTTCAAACCCGTTCAGGGAAGGGATGTTTCAGTTTGTCAGTGCCTTGACGACCACAGGTTGGCAAACGTCCAACATTGGTGGGTGGGACGATTTGTCCGTATTGTTTATCGTGGCTTGTGCAATGATTGTTGGAGGGTCCGCCGGTGGAACTGTTGGAGGGATTAAAATCATTAGGGCATTATTGCTACAAAAAGGATTAAAATGGCATATCAACAAACTGTTTTTATCCAAAAATACCATAAAGTCAGTGCGTTTTGACAATAAAACATTGCTTCCTGAAGAAATGAGTTCGGAATTATCCAGAGCGGGAATCTTCACACTCATGTACATCTTGTTTGTCTTTGTGTCCACATTATTTACCGTGTATTTTATGCCGGGAGACTTCACCTTGGCAGATGCCATTTTTGAATCAGCTTCCGCACAAGGTACTGTTGGGTTAAGTTCAGGTATCACAGACCCGAGCATGGATCCAATTCTAGAAGGTATTTACATCATACAAATGTGGGCAGGAAGAATAGAAATCATACCCATTTTGGTTTTATTGAGAGTCCTGTTTTATGGCACGAAACCAAAAATTGTTTAACAGATAAAGATAAAAAGTAAAATTATGCACATCATCATTATTGGTTCGGGAAGAACCGGAAAACATGTCATCGAAGCAGCCGTAAAAGACAATCACGATGTTTTTGTGATTGAAAAAAACAAAGAAACAGCCGATTGGGTCGCTTCTAATTTTGACTGTGTGGTTATCCACGCAGATGCGACCAGTATTGAGGCCCTAAAAGAAGCCAATGCAGAAAAAGCGGATGCCATCATTGTTACCACTAATGATGATGCGGTAAATTCTTTGGTTATTTTGTTGGCGAAGCAATTGGGTGTCAATCGTTTGGTGTGTTCTGTCAACAATGAAGAACATTTGTCAGTTTTTGAACAACTGGGGACCGATACAGTGGAGAGCCCTTATCGATTGAACGGAAGATACCTTTACAGAGCAGTTCAGGGACCCAATGTAAAAGAATTTTTAGATTTAGGGGATGGTTATGAATTAATGGAAATGGGGGTGGAAAAAGATTCTAAAATTGCCGACAGGTTGATCAAGGAGTTGAACAAACAAAGAATTTTACCATCCGATTCACGCATTATTTTGATTAAAAGAAACAATCAAATCATCATTCCCGAAGGCGAAACCAAAATAGAAATATTGGACATTGTTGTGGTGCTATCACAACGTAAAAAAGTAACAGAAGTATCAAATCTGTTCGGGAAGCAAAATTAAAACCATGGTAGATGAAACAGATTTGGCGGTTCCATATACTTGTCTCGCTGCTATTTTATAGTTCAAGCATATCGGCACAAGTTGATAGCATCTGGCAGCAAAAACCACAATTGGGCATTTCGGGTTTTGCAGATATTTTTTATGTCTATGATTTTAATGAAACACAAGGCACAGAACGACAACCATTTTTGTTCAACCATAACCGGCATAATGAGTTCAATTTGAATTTAGGACTTGTAAAATTGGAAGTAGGACATTCAAAATACCGAGCCAACTTTGCCTTGCAAACTGGGACGTATGCCAACGACAATTATGCCGCAGAACCAGGTGTTTTGAAAAATATCTTTGAAGCGAATATTGGCATTTCACTGAATAAGAAAAATAATCTCTGGATCGATGCAGGCGTTTTGCCATCCCACATTGGTTTTGAAAGTGCCATTTCAATGGACAATATGACGTTGACCCGCTCACTCATGGCTGAAAACTCACCTTATTTTTTAACAGGGGCAAAACTGACCTTTAACCCAAATGACAAATGGGAAATAGCAGCATTGATTGTGAATGGTTGGCAACGTATTCAACGATTGGAAGGTAATTCATTACCATCATTTGGAACACAAGTGAACTACAGCCCAACGGATAAAGTCATTTTAAATTGGAGCACATTTATTGGAACTGACGACCCAGATACCACAAGAAGAATGCGATATTTCAATAATTTTTACGGTGAATTCCAACTAACCGAAAAGTTTGGTTTAATAGCAGGTTTTGACATTGGAACTCAACAGAGAACAAAAAACAGTACCGTTTACGACTTTTGGTTGAGCCCTGTCATTATTGGACAATATACTATTGGCAACAACTGGAGAACCGCTATCAGAACAGAGTATTATCAAGACGAAGCAGGAATAATAATTCCAACAGGAACATTCAATGGCTTCCAAACTACAGGAGTTTCCTTAAATATCGACTATTCGCCAAACCACAACATCGTTTGCCGCATAGAAGGGCGATGGCTTAACAGTCAGGACGATATTTTTGAGACCAAAAGCAATATGACAAACAATAATTTCATTATCGGAACATCGATAGCCATAAAATTTGCGGAATCAGTAAACAAATAATCCAAGCTAAAGCCATCACCCCGGATTACGCTTATACTTAACCGATAAATGCTCTACCATAAAAACAAACAAAACCGAGGCTCGCACCTCGGTTTTTTGTTTTCGCTTTTCATCCGTCAACTGGGACGGCACGTTTGTCAATTGAAAAAGCCTATCCGTCAATTGACCTGGTTCTCTTTTTTTTACTTCAATTATTTTCACCCGCTAATGCCGAAATAGTTTCGGTTGTTGAACTACGGGACATCATTTTAATGGTGTTCATATAATCGAAAACCAAAACATGAAAAAAACCTGCTTGTTTATCGCCTTATTGACCACTATCACCACTTCGGCCCAACTCGATAATTCATTTGGAATAAAGGCTGGGACGAATTATTCCCAATTTATAGGGGACAGTGATGATATCTACAAAGGGAAAATCGGCTATTATGTTGGGGGATATTTCAACATCGGTTTATCTGATAAATTAAGTTTACGTCCAGAATTGATGATGGTAAATCAGGGTACAAAATTTTCTCGTTCAGTTCCGTATGGTCTCGGACCAGATTTAAATAATGAAAATATGGAATCAAATCTTAATGACCTTTCAATCTTAATCCCTGTTACTTTTCGATATGAATTGGTAGGACGTCTTTTTTTGGAACTGGGACCGCAGGTGGGGTATTTGGTTAAGAGAACCGAAGTTTTTAAAAAAACTCCTTTTGATTCTTCTGTGGAAGGAGCAAAATCGAAATATCCATTGTCTCAGTTTGACCGATTTGATTTTGGACTAAATGGTGGTTTGGGTTTTGATCTTACTGACCGATTGGAATTGAATGCAAGGTATAGTTGGGGTTTGATCGAGTTGGATGATCATTATAAAACTTCCGTAGTTAGTCTCGGGCTGGGATTTAAAATTTAAAGGAGAACAAAAAAACCGAGGCTCGCACCTCGGTTTTTTTGTTTTTCCAATACTATTTCTTACTTGCTGAGCTGCGTCAGTACAGAACTGGCCACAAGTTTCCCACTTTTGTTATAGGATTCCTGCTTTACCATGCCCACACCCTCGGCCAGCCATACACGCGATGGCATCGTTTGGTTGGACATCATCATCTTGGTGCGGGTTTCACTATAGATCACGTAACAATCAAATGTGCCTGCAGGAGTGGTCACACTTTCCTGTTTTTCCACTTTACGGTTAATGGTCTCCACATCCATGTTCATGTTCATCACACCGCTCATTTTCATTTTTACGTTCACATTGCTGTCGGGCAGTTCTTGGCCAACGGATAGATCGTTGGGCAGTTCCATGTCCGTTCCGGTGATGTCCATTTCCATTTCACCCATTTGGCTGAGCATCTGCTCGTTCATCAGGGACTTGAAATCAATACGGACCACATTTCCATCACAGGTGATATCGTAATCAGATGAAAAAGTGTTCCCTTTTTGATCCGAAATTTCCATGACCATAGTCGCAGTGATGTGGTCCCCCGACCCGTTTACGTTGGTTACCTTATAATCGATTTGTCCTTCTTCCTTTCCTTTTTTGTCATAACTGGTGTACTGTAGCAAAGCTCCATCGACCATGGGATAGTATTTGCTACAACTTGATTGGGCCATGGCTATGTTCCCTGTGAACAAAAGTGTGGCGAGCAAAAGAGAATAGTGTTTCATGTTTTGGTTGTTTATTTAGATTTTGATGAATTCGACCCTTCGGTTCTGGGCCTTTCCTGCAGGGGTGCTGTTGTCCCCGACCGGGGCGCTCTCCCCTTTTCCTTCGGAGGTCAGGCGGTCAGAAGGAATGCCATACACGGATACCAGTGCATTTTTGACCGCTTCGGCCCGCTCTTTGGAAAGTTTCAGGTTGTTCTCATCGGAACCATCGGAATCCGTGTGCCCCACAATATTGAGTTTCATGGCGGCCTCTTGTTTCAGGACTTGGGATATCTGTAGGATGATGCCCATGGACTGGGGCTGGATGTTGGCCGAGCCTACGTCAAAAAGGATGCCGTTGGTGGAGACCTTTCCTTCGGAAATAAGTTTTCTGCGAAGGTCTACTCCGCCTTCGGCCACTTTCAGGTTGCTGATGAAGATCTGTTCCTTGCCATCCTTCAGTCCGTTCACGTTGAACTTTAGGGTGGTGATCCTGTTCTCTGGGACCATTTTGGGGATGTCCACATATTTTTCCTCGTTCACCCACAGCCTGAACCTGGCCTTGTTCACCGCAATGGAGATGTGTGGCTGATTGAGTACCGCTTTTCGGATATCAGCCTTTACATCGCTGTTGATCAATGATCCCTCACCACGGATATAGTTTCTCAAACCGATGCTGAACAGGGCGTATTGGCCCACGGGGATGAAGACTTCTACATGATGGTCCCCCTTTTCGAAGTTCTTGTCGTCGCTCAAGAATAGCTCAATGCCTGCCGTTGAGGAGGTTTGGCCGTCTATGCCGTTGGTAAGCAGGTCAAATTCAATGGTGTACTCCTCGGGCAGATCGGGCATGTTGGGGAGGTAATAGATGCCATATCCAGGGACGAGTTCCATCCACCTTTGTGGCGATTGGTTGATGGTGACCACCTCGCCGCTGCCGTTGGTGTTCCACTTGGAAGGAAAGTCACCAATAAAATCATCGGCGAAATCATCGAAGAACAAAAGTTTGTCCCCGGGCACATAATCAAACTTGCTGTAAACGGTAATGGATTTGGCCGTAGGCTGCCCAGACTTTCCTGTGTCGGAGTTGCTGGTGTTAGAGGGCGATCCGTTTCCCTGAGGAGTGGTATCCGGGGCCTGATTTCCGCCAGATCCGGGTTCCAGGATACTGTCCAGGGCCTGATCTGTTTTTTGGGAGGTTTCCTTTTCCACACGGCGCTCAATGGTGCGTTCCGCTGCATTTTCGGCCTTTTTGGCCAATTTTTTAAGAAACTGAGCATTCATACTTGCCCCAACCATAATTGCAAAAATCAAGCAATAGAGGGGTTTGTTGGAGGTTTTCATTCAATAGTGTTTTTAGTTGAGTAAAAAAATAGTATTTCTCCACAAAGTACTAATATGGAGTTTTTTATGGACATAAAAGTGTATGTGTTGTATGCAGAATTGTATGGGTTGTTTCAGGGGTCAGTTCATTTTGTACACAATTAGGGAATTGTCCTGGTCCTTGGCCACCAATTCCAGTTTTTTGTCATTGTCCATGTCCGTGAGGTCCATGAGCGAACTGCCATATACAGGAAAACCGGGAATGGGTTCCGCTTGGCTGTCATAGAGATGGATCTTTTGGTTCTGGATGTCGGTAAGGCCCACATAGATCTTGTCGTAGATGTAGAATATTTTGGGTTTGGTATAAACACCTAGGTCGAGTTCCACTTTCTTGCCCCTAATGCTGAGGACATTGTCGTCCATGAACACCAGTGTGTTGCTGGTGGCATACATGCCGTGGTCCTTGTTCATCTTGAAATTGGTCGCGGTCAATTGTCCCTTGGTGTCTATCTGATGGAGTACCCCATCAGTATTGGTCACCGAAAATTTGTTTTTATATAGGTATACTTCGTTGGTGGAAAAATCGATTTTTTCGGCCACCTTGATGCGTTCGCCTCCTGCGCGGTGCAATATCTTTAAGGTGTTGTCCTCAAGCCTGAAGACCAAATAATCCTTGTTGGCCACCCTGAAATGTTGCGGTGTACCAAGTATGTTGCTCGGAGCCTCTTTAAAGGTGAAACCACTGACGATTTTTGCTTGGTTGTTGTACATAAACACTTTTTTCCCTTGGGTGATCACAAACCGATAGTCCTTTCGGCCATCATAATCAAAAATGGCCAAGGGATTCAGGTTTCCCCCTTCAAAATCGATTTTGAAGGGCGGTACATCCTCTCCATTGCGGTCCACGATCATAAATTGGTCATTGGTGCAGAATGCCAATTGCAGCCTTCCATTTTTGTAAATGTCCACTTGTTGGATGGGGCCTTGGATGCGACTATCCAGTTTTTTGGTCCAGAGTACTTTGCCCTCCGTGGAAATCAGGTAGAGTACATTGTTTTTGTCCTGAACGACAATTTCCTGTTTGTTGGTCCTATGGTTCTTCACAAACTGGGGGTCCGAGGCCAGATCGGTCTCCAGTTCGAGGGTGAAAAGTGGGGAGACCGTATTGCTTTCCTGTACGGCACCTATTTTTGAAGCCAGTATGTTGAAATGGGCAAAATCGGCATCCGCAACAAGTTGGGAGGCAATCGCATATTCATCGAGCTCCGTTTTTTTGATGGATTCGGACACTTCGGGTGCCAAATCCTGTTCAGCAAAAAAGTCGATGCCCGAATCGCCCGATATAAATAGGATGCTGGACTCGTTGGCCAGCGGTGCCTTCGCTGTTTTGTAGAGAGTGGAATTGGTAAAGGAAGAACCGTTCTTGTAATTGCTGATGACTGTTTGCAAAGGCTCTATCTCCTGCGCAAAGATGAAGCTGTTTTCTAGAATGATGCAGAAGTTGGATTCAAAGTCCCTGACCAATGGGGAAAATGCCCCGGTCAGGAAATTTTTGTCCTGAAGTCCCATGATCTCACTTCCCTGATACGTTTGTGAGGCAATTTTTCTGCTGTCCAAGAAATCATAGAGGCTTTCGGTGCCAAAGGAATTCAGCATTACCACTTTTTGGTTGTTCAGATAAACGATGCCCACTTCTTCAATGGTGTTGAAAAGGGAGTCCACCGCTTTGGTCCTGTCCAAATAGGTATTCTGGTTTTTGGCAAAGACCTGGTAATCGTCAAAAGTGAAAGAAATCAACGCTTGGGTGTTCATGGGGGCATACTGGGGCGTTTTGTTGGCCAAGGGTGATGTCCCTTTGAACAGGTTGATGAAGTTTTTGGTGGAATCCGGTGCCATGGCAATCCCATTGAGGCTCACCTTATCCGAATTTGCACTGAAATCCAAGGATACCCACTCGGACAATGGTTTCTTGATTTTGTTGTCCTTGAATGAAAGAAGGGAGGGGTTTTCATCCAGGTTCAGGAAAAATGTGGCCGATTTGTTGGGCGATGTGGTCTCGTAGAGCTTTCTCAAAGTCGGGTTGATGGGGCCGGTATCTTTCGTCCGTATCATGTTTTCCATGAGCAGCAGGGAAGAGGCCATCCGTATTTCCTGTCCTTCGGCCACGCTATAGATCTCATTTGCGCCGAGGGTATATTTGGTAATGGAAGTGTTTTGATAGGTCAAGGTTTCCACGGTCTTGTCCGTCACTTTTTCCAGATTGAAGATGTCCGGATTATTGGGGGCGACCATGACAAAGTCATAATTATCCTTTCCTACCTCGTACAATGCCAAAAGACAGGTCGCCTTGGTCGATACATATCCTAGCTTGTCCAGCTTTGTCCAAAGCCCATCGTAAATGGAAATCCCCTTGATCTTGGTCAAAAAAGAGTTGTTCTTCAACTCACTCTTGAAATTGGGGAGGTTTTGGATTTTGATGACCAATGTGGGGTCGGGGGGAAGGTGCTCCAATAGTGAATCCTTGGTCTTGACCTCTTTATTGCAAGAAAGGGTCAAAACAGTGATCAAGCAGAACCATATCTTAAATCTCATTGCCGAAGTTTCAAACAAAGTTAGGATTTTTAAATATCCAGTGTCAATTGTTCGGGGAGTTGTCTGAAGCTTTTTCGATGATAGGGGCTGAGTCCGTATTGTTTTATGGCTTCCCGGTGCTCCTTGGTGGGGTAGCCCTTGTTCTTTTTCCAATTGTACATGGGAAATTCCTCATGGATCTTGGCCATGTATTCGTCCCTGTGGGTTTTGGCCAGTATGGATGCCGCGGCTATGCTCATGTATTTTCCGTCACCCTTTACGATACATTCATGGAGAATGTTGGGGTAGGGATTGAACCGGTTTCCGTCCACCAATATAAAGGAAGGGACCTTCGCCATGGAATCCAATGCCCGGTGCATGGCCAAAAAGGAGGCATTCAAGATGTTGACTTCATCGATCTCATCCTGAAACACATGGCATACGGAAAAGGAGACCGCTTCCTGCTCCAATATTTCCCTCAGGATATCGCGCTTGGAATGGGATAACTGCTTGGAATCGTTTAAGATTTCATTTGAAAAGCCTTCAGGAAGAATGATGGCAGCAGCGGTCACAGGACCGGCCAAGCAACCCCTTCCGGCTTCGTCCGTTCCCGCTTCAAAAATATCTTTGTAATAAGATTTTAACATATGTCTTAAATAATTAACATAAATTCATTAAGAAATAACGTGTTTGCAAATAATTTGTTAAAAATTTTCTTACAATATTGATAAACAGCTATGTGTGATTGGTTAATATGTTAATTTTAAGAAAATCACTGGTAAGATTTCTTTTCTGATACAACATTTAAACTTGTTAATTTTTTTGAATATTAACTTTTTATATTGATTTTTGGCTCGACTAATTCAAAAAATGAAATAAATGAGAGCTAAGTTAGCATGGATGCTGACACCATTATTGGTGTTGTGCATATCTTTCTCTTACGGACAAGAGAAAACTATTTCAGGAAATGTGACGGACCAAAGCGGCTTGCCACTTCCTGGTGTCTCTATTGTTGTGGTAGGAACCACGCAGGGAACACAAACGGATTTTGACGGTAATTATGTTATCACTGCCAGCGAAGGTCAGGTGTTGCGTTTCAGCTACATTGGCCAAAAGACAGTGGAAAGAACGGTTGGGGCATCTACTGCCATAAATGTACAAATGGAAGAGGACGCCCAAGCATTGGAGGAAGTCGTTGTTACAGGTTATGGTTCGAGATCAAGGGAGCTTTCAACTTCTGCCATTTCCACGGTTTCAACAGAGAAGATTGAAGCGTTTGTTCCCTCTACTAGTGTTGACAATATCTTACAGGGTCAGGCAGCTGGGGTACAGGTTACTGCAGCAAATGGTCGACCTGGACAAACAGCATTTGTAACCATCAGGGGTGTTGGCTCTATCAATGCAAGTACAACTCCTCTTTATGTTGTGGATGGAACTCCAGTAAATTCAGATTTCATCAATAATTTGAACCCTAATGACATTGAGTCATTCTCTATTCTTAAGGATGCGGCCACAGTTTCCAAATACGGTTCACGTGGAGCAAATGGTGTAGTGTTAATTACCACCAAGCAAGGTAAATCTGGGGATGCGAGGATCACATTTAGGTCTTCATATGGTTTTGGGGAAAGAATCCCCGATCCGTTTGACTTGATGAATGCCTCCCAAAAATTGGAAATTGAGAGACAGTATGCCGAGTTGGGCGTAAGTGCGGCCGCATCTATGCCAGGTGCTACCGCCGATGCTGCTGAAAGAGCTAGATTGATTAGCTTGGATACCAATTGGGAAGAAGAGTTGTTGAGAAAATCCCAAATTCAATCAAACTCATTGTCCATTGCTGGAGGTGATGAAAAAATGACCTATTACCTTTCTTTAGGCTATGACAAAAACACAGGAATTATTGATAGGATAGATGGTTTTGAGAGAATCACGGCTCGAATCAACACCACATACCAAGCAAAAGATTGGTTGAACATCGGGACGAGTCTTTCTTTGTCTCGTAGTACAACGGATTTGCCAAGGGATAGGAACAATGTTCAGAACCCTTTCCGTGCAATGTACGATTACAACCCTTGGGAACCACTATATTCAAGAAATCCTGATGGGAGCATTGTTCTGGATGATCAAGGAAACCCGGTATTCAATCCTACCAGGTCTGGATTTCCAATTGCTCGCGCTTTGACAACAGAGCCTGAGGATAATAGAAACTTTTTGATTGTGGGAAGTTTGTTCGCTGATATCAAGTTGTCGGACAAATTTTCGAACAGATTCTCTGTAGGGGCTACAAACAATAGATTCAACAGAACGACCAGGTCTCTTGCGGGAGGTGTGTTGAACTCGATTGTAGGTGATGCTAATTTCCCAGGGACTCAAACGGATAATTTTTCCAATACTCTTCAATATAACGTAAACAACCTATTTTCTTACAGCGATACTTTTGGAGATTATCACAATTTTTCTGCTAGCTTCCTATTGGAGTACAATGAAAATATCTACACTGATCTTTTTGCTAGTAGTAGAGGTTTCCCTTCTCCTGGCATACCTTATCAAGATGTTGCAGCTGAGGCTACCGATGCTGGTTCCGAAGAAGAGAGAAGAATATTGTTCTCACAAGGTCTTTTCGTTGATTACGATTATGACAGTAAATACATACTATCTGCATCCGTAAGAAGAGATGGTTCTTCAAGATTTGGTCCTGATAACAAATATGGGTATTTCTATAGTGGAAGTGCTGCGTGGAACTTATCCAAAGAAGCCTTCTTGGAAGATACATTTGTTAATGACCTTAAGCTGAGGGCTTCTTATGGTACTTCTGGTAACCAGAACATTGGAGACTTCAATTATTTGAATTTGTTACAGTTCGCTACCTATAATGGTAATACTACCGCTATTCCAATTGGCGTTGGAAACCCTAATATCCAATGGGAATCACAGGCTATCTTGGACATTGGTGTTGAATTTGGATTGTTCAATAACAGAGTTAATGGTGTTGTGGATTATTTCAAAAAGAATTCAAAAGACCTATTGTTGAATCAGCCTTTGTCACAAACTATTGGGGATGAGGACAACTCTATCCTTGCAAATATTGGCGAAGTTGAAAACAGCGGTATCGAGGTTTCCTTAAATGCTGATGTGATAAGAGCGGAAGACTTTGTTTGGAGAGTTGGAGGAAATGTTTCCTTCTTGGACAACAAAGTGGTGAGCTTGGTCAATGGAGACGATATTATTAGTGGAGACTTTGGATATAATATTTTAAGGGAAGGTGAGGAAATCAATTCCTATTATACTGTGAGATATGCTGGTGTTAACCCTGCAAATGGTGAACCTTTGTATTATGATCTAGATGGTAACGTCACCAATGAGTATAGCGCGAGCTTTAATACCATTTTGGAAGGTAAATCTCCTTATGCTAACATAGAGGGTGGATTCTTTACCTCTGTCCGTTGGGGTGGATTTGGCCTAAGGGCTGACTTTGTTGGAAAAAGTGGGAACTATATATTGAACTTCCAAAGACAAGAAGGTGTTTCAATTGCTAATATCGATAGTAATCTTAGAACAGAAGTATTCAATTATTGGAAACAACCTGGCGATACAAACGTATTGCCCAGCCCGTTATACCAAGGTACGGCTGACCAGGACAGTGATAGATGGTTGGAAAAAGGAGATTATATCCGTTTGAGAACCTTGACTCTTGATTATAATCTGCCAGGAAAATTCTTGGACAAGACAGGTATAGATAGGGTTAGATTATTTGCAACTGGACAGAACCTTTTCACCATTACAGAATATAATGGAGACCCAGAAATTGGTATTGGCTCTGCTGAAAGCTCTGCTGCTGGAACTCAAGGATTTATTCCAGGAGCATTCTCTTTGTTCAGCTATCCACAGACTAGATCTTATACTTTCGGAGTAGAAATAGGATTTTAATAAAAAAAATTGAGATGAAAAATAAATTTTATACATATTGTTTAACGTCCTTGTTCGCCACTTCATTGTTGGTGTCTTGTGATGACGAACTCAATGGCCTTCAGCCGTTTACTGAAGGTAATCCAGAAACTTTTTTTAATAGTGTATCCAGTTTCCAGAATGGTGTGGATGGAATCTACAGTCAATTTTGGAACTATTACTCTTCCACCGGCTCAGGTTTACAGGGTATCCCGGATATTCTTGCTGACAATGTCATTTTGGCCCAAACTGGGCGTAGATCCAATGAAATTTACTATGACTATAGGTATAACCCCAATACAGGAGGTGCAATTCCTCTGTACTGGAGTGAGGCCTATGAAGCGGTCAATGCGGCAAATTTGGTAATTGGCCAAATTGATAACTTGTCCGATGGTCCCGCAAAGGATAATATTTTGGGGCAGGCCTTGGCTGCACGAGCTATTGCCCACTTCGATCTTGCCCGTATCTATGCCAAAATACCAACTCAGAGTGCCGACGCGGATAATTCTCTTGGTATTATTTATATAAAAGTAGAAGATGGTGATACAGGAGACCCTTTTGCCCAACCAGCAAGGGAAACCGTAGCAAGTAACTATGCCGAAATCATAGGAGACTTGGAACAGGCTGCTCAATTGATTGGAACCTCAAATGGTGAAGGAAGATTGAATAGGGATGCAGTGTATGCCATGCTATCTCGTGTGTATCTATATAATGGTGACTATCAATTGGCAATCAATGCTGCCGATCAGGTTACCGCTGACATCGTAGATGCCAATGTTGAAGGAGCTTTATTGGATCTTTATGAAGATACTTCTAATCAAGGAGTGATCATTGAGTGGTCGGTAAATACAACCTCGGAGTCTGGATTTAACAATGTTGGAGTTCTTTATAGCCAGACTACTGCACCAAACACTGTGTCCGAATATGTTGTTGATTATGAATTTTTCAATAGTCTTGACCCTAACGATCTAAGAAGAGAGGTTATACAGTACGATGCAACCAACCAAGGTAACAATTACAATGCGGTACGAAAGTTCTTGGGAGAACCTGGCCAGGTAAATGGTCGTGTTGATATCAAAGTTCTAAGAGCTGCAGAGGTTTTGTTGAACAAAGCTGAGGCCCAGTTTGAGTTGAACCAGCCAGCAAACGCCCTGGCAACATTGGATATACTTCGTGATGCTCGTTATTCTTCCTATACAGGTGGCGAAAGTGGCCAGGCCTTGGAAGACGCCATCCAATGGGAGAGAAGGGTTGAGTTGTGTTTTGAGGGCCATAGATTCTTTGATATCAAACGTAGGGGAGAGGCGGTTCAACGTTCCAATAACGGCGATATCCAAGATGGATCAGGAACACCTCCTGAATTCCTAACATTGCCAGCAGGGGATTTTAGATTTCAGTTGCCAATCCCCATTGATGAAATCAATGCTAACCCCAATATGGAGCAAAACCCCGATTATTAATAGAAAATAATTTCAGATATGAAAAATATAATATTAAAAAGCATAGGCATCCTCATTGTTGGTCTTGCTTTGGTTATCTCTTCATGTGAAGAAGAGAGGATTGTATACGATCCTGTGTCCGGCCAGACGCTTGCATCGTTCAGTGAATCTTCCATAAATTTGGGTGTGCCTGTAGATGGGGCTTCCGTAGAGGTCGTCGTTACAGCCAGTACCGAATCCGACGTAGAACGGACTATTTCTGTAGAAGTGGATCCGGCTTCAACTGCAACACCCGATCAGTATACCATCAGTAACTCAGGTATTCCTGCTGGTGAGTTTGCAGGCGTAGTAACTGTTCAAGGTAATTTTGATGCACTGCCAGAAGAAGGTACAACTCAATTGATTCTAAACCTTACCGATGTGTCCAATTCCAATGATTTGACTTTCGGCGATGAAACCTTGACAATTACGTTGTTTAGACAGTGTGATTCTGCTCCCACGCCTGGCGTTTGGACGATTAACATGGGAGATAGCTATGGCGACGGTTGGCAAACTACTACTGGAAACGGAGGCCCTGGTCTAACTGTTACATTGAGCGATGGAACAGTATTTGAAGTAGGTCTTTGTACACCCTATGAGGCAAATAACTATGATTGTACTGACGAACCATCATCCGGGTCTACAACCATTACAATTCCAGAAGGCATCGAGTCTGCTGAATGGTTTTTCCCAGGTGATAATTGGGGAGAGATATCATTCAGTATTGTGGCTCCTAATGGGAACACGGTTGCTGAAGTAGGTCCTGGTGAAGGTGTCGCCGGGCCTGTGGAAATCGATTTCTGTGCCCAGTAAGTACGAAGGATAGTAAACCGATCAAATAAAGAGACCGGATATTCTTGAATATCCGGTCTCTTTATTCCAACTTCTTGGGTTAAGGTTAACTATTGTGACTAACTTTTATTGAGTAAAATTCGGAAAGTAGTCAAAGTGTCTAATTCATTATTTTATTTCTACGACGAAAAAAAGGATTTGAGGGTGTTTGATTTATTTGTGGAAATCCCAGATCACAACTGATTATAATATTGCAGAAGAGTGATTATATCCTCAACATTGTGGAGCCTAAGATTATTTTTCTTTACATAGTCCTGTATTTTTTCTTTCCCCAATATTTCATAGAAATATTTTTTCCTCAAATAAATCTTAGTGGCAGGCTCGTCCCCTTTACGGATGTAATAGGAGCTGGCATCAATATACCTTGGGGGAACGGTTCTATCATAATTTGTTGCCGCAGCTCGTCCTCTGCGAAGTTTTTTTTCAGGTTTGTGTAAGAGGGATACTTTTCCTTGGTTCATTGCCACAAAATATCCAGTTCTCAAATTGCTATTTACATCGTCATGGTAAGGAACGAGTTCATACGTCTCGTCTGCAATCTTAACGGAAATATTGTTTCTCTTAAGAATTGCGGTGTATTCGGAACCACCTCTTTGAAGTTCAATTTCACTGTTGAATGCATTATACCTCAAGTTGCCGATGATTTTTTTCTGACCATCCATATATACCGTTCCTCTTTTGAATTCTTCTTGGAAATATGGGGATCCTTCTGTTTTCATCGATGATATATCGATTTCTTTTGTTTGGAAGGATACTACAGCTGCTTCATCGGGATTCGTGAAATTGACCTGGGCAAACCCTAAAGAAACTGTAGATAGTGCTAGAAAACATATTTTGTTTTTCATTCTATTCTTTTAGTGTGTTTTACGTATTGTTTCCTTTTTGGAAACATGGCGCAATAAGCAAAATATAAATAAAGATTTTAGTTATAAACTTCTTAAACTTATCTTAAAATCAACAAAGTGATCATAATGCAAGGAAGAACGAGCAATAAAAGATATTTTGCGGTATTGTGCTAAACGCACTTTTTGAATATAGTGCTTAGATTCTTATTGTGACTTTGGATAGATTCTTATACTTAATAAATTCACATTTCTTTAGAAACAAAACTTTTACCTTTGTCGGACCAATACCATGGAATGAGATTTTCAATTTTTGCCCTGCTCTTTTTCTTGGGTCATTTTTTATCCGCACAACAAGACTCCCTCCCACCCCAAAAAGAGGTGGACTCCATCAAAGTGCTTCAAACGGACACATTGCAAGTGAAACAGCAGGACTCCACAAAAAAGGATTCCATAAAAACCAGAAAATTAAAGCCGAAAGGAAATTTGCCTCAGGCCAAACAAGTGGATTCGGTCTCTATAAAAGATTATAAGATCATTTCTTATCAGCGGGACACCACTTATTTGGATACCACGCTTACCATATATAAGGAATACAAATACAACTATCTCCGAAGGGACGATTTTGAACTGATGCCTTTTGCCAATATGGGGCAACAGTACAACGAATTGGGAAAAGATTTCTCCTTCATGTCCTACTATCCAAGAATTGGCGCGGAGGCAGAACACTTGGGATATTTTGAAAAGGAGGATATTCCATATTATAATGTCCCTACGCCAATGACAGAGCTCATGTTCAAAACAACGATGGAGCAAGGCCAGTTTTTGGATGCTTTGCTTACATTCAATCTTTCAAAAAAATTCAATGCTTCCGTGGCGTATACAGGATTTCGGTCTTTGGGGAAATATCGATATGAGCAGGCCCAGGATGGCAAGTTCAGGTTTACGTTCAATTATGAGACGCAAAACGGCAGATATGGACTTAGGGGGCACATAGCGGCGCAGGAGCTCGAAGATGAGGAAAGTGGTGGCTTGTCGGACAGGAGTCAGTTCGAGGGGGATGATGATGATTTTCAGGATAGGGCAAAAATTGATCTGCTCTACACCAATGCCGAAAATCGCATCTTGGGCAAGCGCTATTTTTTTGATCATAGGCTGAAACTGGTCAACCATAAAAAAGATTCCACGGATACGGATCCTACCACTTTGGCCATAGGCCACGAGTTTGCGTATGAGACCAAACTGTACGATTTTGCCCAGACCACCCAGAATGATGCCTTGGGTGAAGACCCCTTTTTGGTCCCCATTGAGGACCGGGCCAGGCTGAAGACCATGTTCAATAAAGGAAGTGTGGAATTTTCGAACAAGACCTTGGGGAAATTGTCCGGGAATATTGCCCTATACAACTACAACTATTACTTCAATAGCTTGCTGATCACCGAAGAAGAAACCATCCAGAACAAATTGGACGGACAGGAAATATCGGTCGGTGGTGCCTATTCCAATAGGATAGGCCCTTTGTTTTTGAAAGGAAATGTCAACTATACTGTTTCCGGGGAGCTCACGGGCAATAACTTTGATGGGATGGCCCGTTACAGGATAAATGACAATTATGCTATCACAGGAGCTATAAATGCATCCTCGCGAATGCCCAATTTCAACTATCTGCTATACCAAAGTGATTATAGGAACTTCAATTGGCAGAACAATGACACTTTCGAAAACATCCGCACCAAGACCATCAAATTTAGTTTCGAATCAAAGAACTATGGTCTTTTGGAGGCGCAGTACAGCACTCTGGACAATTATACCTATTTTGCTTCAACGGCTACGCAGGAGCAAATAGCCAATGCCCAGGAAACGGCATTCGTGCGACCGTTTCAAGAATCTGGAACGGTGAACCACTTAAAATTGAAATACACCAAGGAGCTCAAATGGCGTAAGTGGGCACTCATGAACACGGTCATGTACCAGAATGTTACACAGGACAACCAAGTATTGAACCTGCCCGAGTTGGTGACAAGGAACACATTATATTTTTCAAGTGATGTGTTCAAAAAGGCGATGTTCTTGCAGACAGGCGTCACCTTCAAATATTTTACAGCCTATAATATGAATGCCTACAACCCACTGTTGGGCGAGTTTTACATACAGAACAATGAAGAGTTGGGAGGATATCCGTTATTGGATGTCTTTATAAATGCCAAAGTGAGGCAAACAAGGATTTATTTGAAGGCGGAACATCTGAATTCCATCTTTTCCCAGCCCAATTATTATTCGGCGCCCAACTATCCCTATCGAGATTTTGTGATCCGATTTGGGTTGGTTTGGAATTTCTTTTCATAAAAATTTCAGTGAGCCGAATAATGTCAATGTTGAAAAACAAGCACTTACATTTTTATGAAATTTTATTTCAAAAAAATACGGGAAAACATTTTGCGGAGTCGGAATAACGTTCTTATATTTGCACCCGCTTAGCTGATAAGGCGGGGCGTTTTTCTGGAGGGGGATTGGTCGAGGGGCCGATTTTTTTTTCGGGAAAAAAGAGAAGAAGTTCATATACATATTGCAATAGACAGCGTAAAGAGAATTGAAACCATTTTGATGTCAAGGACCGGATTTGTCCGTGGAATGTCCCAAATAGATATTTAACGATAGACAATGAAGAGTTTGATCCTGG
>JASBTQ010000020.1 GCA_030148335.1 Allomuricauda sp.
TCCACTTATGGAGATAGAGTTCCCGGCATCTGCACTGACGATTGTCTGGTTGGACGCTGCTATCTGAGTGTCCACATATGTTTTCACCGCCTGTTCGGTAGGGAAGTCGGTACTTGAGTTGTCCGCCAAAGTTCCATCATCGGATTTGTTTGCAACATCTTCCTTGGCCGCAATTGCGGTCAGGATTGCTGAATCGTCATAGAACGCACCGCCATCCGTTCCACTTATGGAGATAGAGTTCCCAGTATCTGCACTGACAATCGTCTGGTTGGATGAAGCAATCTGTGTATCCACATAGGTTTTTACAGCTAGTTCGGTCGGGAAGAGTGTGTTTGTCCCGTCAGAGAGTGTGACATCAGAGCTTTTGTTAGCAGTGTTTTCCTTAGTTCCGATTGCCGTTGTGTTGGCAGTTACAGCAGTCTGGAGTGCTGTGTCATCGTAAAGTGCGCCCCCGTCCGAACCTGCGGTTATTGAATTTGGGGTATCTGCGCTGACGATTGTTTGGTTATCTGTATTGTCCAAGTACACACCAAGATCTACTTGGTTTCCTACTGTCGCTGGATTGCTTAAGGTCAATAGGTTTCCGGATAGGTTTAAATCTTGGAGTTCATTCGTTTCATCCTTATCCAAATCCAAGGCGTCTGAAGCTGTAATGGAATCATCCACATAACCCATCGTTGCGGCATCTTGGGAATCCGTCGGGTCTTGCAACCCTTTGATTTGCTGGTTCCCGGCACTTGGGTCGACTGCAATAACATCGGCAAGGTCTTGATTTTCGGTAATATTGATATCCGCCTCATTGATCAGATCCCAAACAGTACCGTTCCATTGTAAAAGATCTCCAATATTTACCCCGGCAGCTAAATCTTCTCGGCCCACTGAATTGTTTTGGATCTTGTTTCCGTTTATCGCGGAAGGTGCAATATTGGCCCCATTGATGATGCCTACCTCAAAATTATAGTTGATACTGCCATCCGGATTGGGTGTTTCCGTGATCACCACCGTGTTGTCCAATGCATTGGGATTGATGGTCCTCATATATTCCGCCAAGGTGCTCACCGTAAAGGAGTTGTCCAGCGCTTCGCAGATGTTCACCCACTCTGTTCCGGTATAGTAGTGCAGACAGTCGTGGTCGGTATTATAGACCAAGGCCCCGCGCAAAGGATTGATGAGGTTCATCTGCGCATCGCTCACCCGCGTGATCACGAGCACGCGCGAAGAACTTTCCAGTTCCAGCACGGAAGCAGGGTTCAGTGTTTCGGGATTGTCGCCGATCTTGACCTGGGCGGTCAGGGCGTTGATCATCAGTAGGGCAATGACCACATGGCTAAAGTACGTTTTCACAGTGTCAGTATTTGAGGTTTTCCTAACGTAATCCACAAAACTAACCTTATGGAGGCATTTTTTTGACATTTCCCGTCCAAATGCGAAGTTCAAGGGTGAACGGGTTGCGGGTTTCGAGTTACGGGTTTCAAGTGGGGACAAAAGGCTATAGATGATAGATAATAGACGATAGATAATGGACAATAGACAATAGACAATAGACAATGGATAATAGATAATAGACGAGGGACGGGGGATAAGAAACAAGAAACCCAAAACCCAAAACCTGAAACAAGAAACCCAAAACCTGAAACCAAGAAACCATAAGCCAAGACTGCCAAGCTGCGTACTGCCCTACTGTCTACTGCCCACTGGACAAATAGAATTAACAAAAGTTTAGAACCCCTATATTTTTTTATATGGTCTTCAAGGGTTTTCTTTAACTTGTTCCAACGGGTGTGGCTGCAAAGGGTAATCGGGCCATTTTTGGACGGCTCATTTTACCGTACCTTTGATGTAAAGCATCGGTTTAGGCCCCAAGGGCATCATTCTAAAACACAGACAATGAAAAATATACTTTTGGTCACATTTTCCCTGTTGATTTCCGCAGTATCGTTGGCGCAGGACGATCGGCAATTGCTCCGTGGCAAAGTACTGTACCGGAGCACCAACGTGCCCAACGAAAACGTGATCAACTCCACTTCGGGCGAGGCCACCATCACCAACGAGGATGGGGAATTCGTCATCCCCGTAAAAGAAGGCGACCAAGTGGTGTTCACCGCCGTGAACTACCAGTTGAAAGTGGTGAAGATCAGCCCGGAGATCTTGCAGAACAACCGATTGGTGGTCGAGGTGACGGAAAAGGTGACCGAACTGGACGAAGTGGTGGTGACGCCCGAGAACCAAGAGGGTTTCCTTCGGGTGAAGAACGAGGATTTCAAGCAGTTCGACTACGAAGTGGATAGGAGCACCGAGGTGGTGAACGTTGCGGAATCACAGACCGTTCGGGGCATGCAGGACGGGCTTAATTTCGTGAACATTTTCAAGGCCCTGTTCAAGTCCCGCGAAGTGGAAGGACAGGAAAGGGAGCCGCTCAAAGTCAGCGAAGTGTTGCGGCATGTGTACGACGATGAATTTTTTGTGGTGGACCTGAAACTGCCACAGGACAAGATTGATGCCTTTTTGCTCTATTGCGATGACAAGATTCCTTCCCAGACCTTGCTCAAAAAAGAGAACGAGTTCCAATTGATCGATTTTCTGGTGACCCAGAGCAAGGCTTATTTGGAAACCATAAAGGAGTAATGAAACATCTTTTGCTTTCCTTGCTGTGCTTCACGGCATTTTTTGCCACTGCCCAAGATGGGCCCGGCAAGGAACTGAGGGGAAGGGTGACCAGCACCGACAAGGATGTGGTGGGGGTGGTGGTGCAGAACATCAGCTCGCAGCAGGCCGTGATCACTGATATGGACGGAAACTTTGCCATCAACATACAACTGAACGATACCTTGGTATTCTCTGCGGTCCATTACCAAAGAAAAACAGTGCCCGTCACCGAAGTGCTGTACAAGACCAGTTTTGTGGAAGTGCCCATGGAAGAATTCGTGAACGAATTGGAGGAAGTGGTGGTTCGCCCGTATAACCTTTCGGGGAACTTGGGCCAAGACCTGGGAGGGCTCACTCTGGAAAAGGACGTGAGCGCGGAGGCCCTGGGTCTGCCCAATGCACACCGAAAAATTCCGACCCAAAGTGAGCGGATGTTGCAACAGGCCACTATGGGCAAATTCAATGTAGGCATGATTTTGAGCCCACCATTGGATCCCATCATCAATGCCATCACGGGTCGCACCAAAATGCTGAAGAACCGGGTAAAAGTGGACAATACCTACGCCAGGACCCAACGGGTACAGGATTTTTATGTGGATTCCCTGTTTGTGGCCACCTTGAAGATCCCCATGGAAAAAGTGGATGATTTCATGTATTTCTGTGAGGTGGACGAAGCGTTCCAAGAAACCGTTGACACACAGGACAAATTGAAGATATTGGATTTTATGATGAAGAAGAGCCGCACCTACCGCAAGAACAATAATTTGGACTGAAGGTTGGGAAGTCGGGAGTCGGAAGTCAGGAGTCGGGAAACCCAAGTCCAAGTTCCAAAATTTCAAATTTCAAATTCCAATAACTCAGTAACCCATAACTTGACAGAAAAAGATGTTTTGGCAAACTAATTGCAGATATACCCATAAAACTGTAACATTACCATACAAATAACGTCAGATATACCATGATGAAGCGGAAAATAGCAAGAGTATTGGTGTTGCCTTTGGCAATGGTACTTCTTTTGTCCTTCAACACTGCACACAAATTTTATGTAAGTGTCACCAATGTGGCCTATGCCGAAGATGACAGTGCTTTCCAGATCACTTCCCGTATTTTTATAGATGATCTCGATGCCGTTTTAGCAGAACGTTATGGCATCAAGGCCAAGTTGGCCACACCGGACGAGGCCAAAGTGGCCGATGAGTACATCGAAAAATATTTTAGGGCCAAGTTCGTCGTAATGTTCAATGGCGAACCGGTCCATTATGACTTTTTGGGAAAACGATACGATACCGATGTGATCATCTGTTATCTGGAGATTCCCAAAGTGCAATTGTCGGACATCAAGACCATGACCGTGCAGAACGAAGTGCTCACCGACCTCTTCGATGAACAGAAGAATGTGGTCCACGTGAAATGGAACGGGAACAAAAAGAGCTTTGTCCTGATAAAGAGTGACAGTAAAGGAATGTTAAACTTATAACGCATACTTAACATTCGGTTAAAATGCGTTATTTTTCACCCTTATAAAATCAAATTGAAAATGAACAGAATCAAACACTACGTAGCTTCCCTACTTTTTCTTATCGGTGCCGTGGCCATGGCACAGGAAGGAGAGGCCAAAAAGGAGCGGGAGCCAGGACACTACAACCAAAGTAGGTTCAAACAATTGTACGAGGAGTTCTCCACTCCCAACACCTATCGCTCAGCCTCGGGTGCACCAGGTCCGGACTACTACCAACAGCAGGCGGATTATGTGATGAACGTGGAACTGGACGACAAGAATGCCAAACTATATGGTGAGGAGACCATCACCTACCACAACAATTCACCGGACAACCTAGAGTTTCTTTGGGTGCAGTTGGACCAAAACGTGCGTGCCAAGGATTCCAAATCCCCATTGAGGGACGGTAATGGCGTGAACATCGCCTATACTGCGGGCAATTTTGCCGAAACCTATATGAGCGAGCCCTTTGATGGAGGGTTCAACATTGAGTGGGTGAAGGATGCCAGCGGCAAGCCATTGTCCTACACCATCAACCAAACGATGATGCGGGTGAACATTCCACAAGCCCTAAAAAGCGGGGAGAAGGTTTCATTTTCCATCAAATGGTGGTACAATATTCCCGACCATACCGTAAACAGGGCCCGTTCCGGATACGAGTATTTTCCCAAGGATGGTAACCGTGCCTATGTGATCGCGCAATTCTTCCCAAGAATGGCCGTTTATAGCGATGTGGAAGGATGGCAGAACCATCAGTTCTGGGGAAGTGGTGAGTTTGCACTGCCCTTTGGAAACTACGATGTGAGCATCACCGTTCCCGCTGACCACATTTTGGATGGAACCGGCGTATTGCAGAACAGGGAGGAAGTGTTCTCCAAAGAAATGATGAAGCGTTACAAAGAAGCCACCAAGTCATATGATAAGCCGGTGATCATTGTGACCCAGGAAGAAGTGGAAGCCTTGGAAAAAGGCTTCGCCACAGATAAAAAAACATGGAAGTTCAAGGCAACCAATGTCAGGGATTATGCCTTTGCCTCTTCGCGTAAGTTCATTTGGGACATGCAGGCCGTCAAAATAGGTGGAAAGGACGTTATGGCCGTTTCCATGTACCCCAAGGAAGGAAACCCACTTTGGGAGGACATGTCCACCAAGGCCGTAGTCCAGACCTTGCAGACCTATTCAAAACATACATTTGATTACCCTTACCACAAAGCGATTTCCGTACACGCCAAGAACCAAGGGATGGAATATCCCATGATCTGCTGGAACTACGGACGCCCGAATGAGGACGGCACCTATTCCGATAGGGTGAAGTACGGTATGATCAGTGTGATCATCCACGAGGTGGGACACAACTTCTTCCCGATGATCGTCAACTCCGATGAGCGCCAGTGGGGATGGATGGACGAAGGTTTGGATACCTTTATGCAATACTTGGCAGAGCAGGAATTTGGAAAGACCTATCCTGAAATTGTTGCCCCTAACGAAAAATATCCGTCACAAAGAGGTGAGCCAGCTGCCATCGTACCCTACATGAGCGGTGACCAGAAGTACATCTCGCCCATTATGTCCAACCCGGAGAACGTTTACCAGTTGGGTCCGAATGCCTATGCCAAACCAGCTACCGCCCTGAACATTTTGAGGGAAACGGTAATGGGCAAGGAACTGTTCGACCATGCTTTCAAGACCTACGCACAGCGTTGGATGTTCAAGCACCCTACCCCTGAGGATTTCTTCCGTACCATGGAAGATGCCTCTGCAGTGGACCTCGATTGGTTCTGGAGATCTTGGTTCTACACCACCGATTATGTGGACATAGGGGTCAAGGGAGTCAAAAAATACTACGTGAGCAACAAGCCCACCAAGGAAATGGAGAAGTACATGGCCGATAGGAACCTTACCGAAGCCGACCTTCCCCCATTGGTGTACTTGGCGGAAGAGGATAGTGAGGACTATATGCCGGAGCTCAAAGGAAAATCCCCTACGGAGACTTCGCAGAACCTCAAGGAATTTATGATGGACAACATGACCGAGGCCGAAAGGTCGCAGGTGAAGGAGCCCAAGTTTTTCTATGAGATCACTTTTGACAAGCCGGGAGGAGTTCCCATGCCATTGATCGTGGAATATACCTATGCTGATGGCAGCAAGGAAAATGTGACCTATCCGCCTGAGATTTGGAGAAAGAACGATGCCGAGGTAAAAAGGGTCATTTCTTCACAAAAGGAATTGGTAGGTATTGTGGTGGATCCCAAATTGGAAACCGCCGATATCGATACCACCAACAACGCTTGGCCACAGAAAGATGAAAAATCGGACTTTGATAAGTTCAAGGACAGTATCAAAGGGGAGAAATAGAAAAATTTAACTAAGAAGAGCCCCGTGATTTCACGGGGCTTTTTTATTTTCCTGCCAAGTTCTGATTATATTTGTTGTATGTATTTTCTATTCATAAGCGGCGCAGAGATTTTTTTCATCCTATTTATAGTGGTGATGGTCTTTGGTGCCGATAAGATTCCCGGTATAGCCAAGGGACTTGGCAAAGGGATGCGACAATTGCGGGATGCGACCGACGACATCAAGCGAGAAATCCAAAAAAGTGCCGAAAAACAAGGTATCGATACGGATTTTACCAAAGAGATCCGCAATGAGCTCAACGAGGTGAAGAAAAATGTGGACGAAGTCACAGGCTCGGTAAAAAGAAGCACCAAATAATCCATGCTTGAAAAATTGCTCCAATGGGATCGGGATACATTTATTTATCTCAATAGTTTGGGCATCGAAAAATACGACGGCTTTTGGTCCACTTTGACCAATATTACCACTTGGATTCCCCTCTTTGTGCTTTTTTTGGCCCTCTTGTTCTTAAAGTTTCCCAAGACAGAGGCACTCTATAAATTTTTGACCGTATTGGGTCTGGTCATTTTTATTACCGCCATCACCCATTGGACCAAAGTATCCGTGGCACGATTGCGGCCCAACAACACAGAGGAGATCAACACTTTGATCCGCATCCTGAAAAGCCCCACTGATTATAGTTTTTTCTCTGGGCACGCTTCCAGTTCCTTTTCCATTACCATGTTGATGTATCTGTTTTTGCGGAAAAAACTGAAATGGGCCATCCTTTTCTTCATTTGGCCCGTGCTTTTTGCCATGAGCCGCATCTATGTTGGTGTCCATTTTCCCATTGATATCATTGTGGGCATGATGGTAGGCATCTTTTCCGGTATCTTGTTCTATCTGCTTTACGGACGATTTATAGCACCCGGGTCAGTGTCAGTCCGTCCCTGATGGGCAACAGCACCGTTTCCACCCTTGGGTCCTCTTTGAGTTTTTGGTTATAGGCCAATAGTGCCGCAGTGGCTTTGTCGGATTTGTCAAGGGGTTCCACCACTTTTCCGGACCACAGCACATTGTCGGAAAGAATGACACTACCCTGCTTTGTTTTTTTCATTACGGCCTCAAAATAATCATCGTAGTTCACCTTGTTTGCATCAATAAAAACAAGATCAAAGACCACCTCCAAATGGGGTATGATTTTCAAGGCGTCCCCGGTGTGTTGCACGATCTGGCTCCCAAGGCCACTCCTGTCAAAATACTTTCGCTGCATTTGGCGGAGTTCCTCGTTCACCTCAATGGTATGTAACTGTCCCTCTTTTTGCAATCCTTCCGCCAAGCAGAGTGCCGAATATCCCGTGTAGGTCCCAATTTCCAGAATATATTTTGGGGCAATGATCTTGGACAGCATACTGAGCACCCTTCCCTGAAAATGCCCTGTGATCATTCGGGGCTGTACTACTTTGAGGTGGGTTTCACGGGTCAGTTCCCGCAACAGTTCAGGTTCCGGTTCCGAATGATCGGCAATATAACTTTCCAACAAAGGGGAGAGGAAATGCATGGTCAACTTTTCGCAAAAATAGGGAAAAGAAGTACATTCGATATGGATTCATGAAATTGGAATACGATGTCAAAAACGATAGAAATAAGACAGGCCACAAAGGAAGACCTACCCACATTGCTGCAATTTGAACAAGAGATCATCAAGGCGGAACGCCCTTTTGATGTTACCATCAAGGTAGGCCATGTGAGCTATTATGACCTAGGGCAGATGGTCCAGGATGCCGAAGCCTATGTGGTCGTGGCCGAGGCTGACGGAAAACTTGTGGCGTCAGGCTATGCCATCCCAAAGAAAGCAAGACATTACTTGGACCACGAGTGGTATGCCTATTTGGGGTTCATGTACACCGACCCGGAATACCGTGGGTTGGGCATCAACGCCCAAATTGTGGACGAACTGAAGGAATGGTCGATCCAAAAAGGGTTCAAGGAAATACGGTTAACGGTTTACAGCGATAACCTTCCCGCCATCAAGGCCTATGAAAAAGTAGGGTTTAAAAAACATATCATCGAAATGCGGTTGGAGTGATTTTTTTATCGATTAAACACAATTGTACCAGTTGCCTTGATGGTTTGTGCCAATGTTCTGTCTTTGTCCTCTTGAGCGCAGTCGAAAGGTAGACAAAGACATCTCGACTTTAGATTACCCTGAGCGAAGCCGAAGGGATCGATGTGACATTTGAATTGACCATTGTTACAATTACGGATATACAATTTCTTTTGCATGGATTACTTTCTCAAATCGTATTTTTGAAACAAACCAAAAGCACATGACATTCCAAAATACGCTGGAATTCGCTCAACAACTGGATGCAGCGGACCAGCTTTCCAAATACAGACAAGAGTTCCACTATCCGCAGGTAAATGGCAGCGATGTCATCTATTTCACTGGAAATTCCTTGGGACTTCAACCCAAAAGAACACAAAAGTATGTGGACGAGGTGATGAAGGATTGGAGGGAATTGGCGGTGGAAGGTCATTTTTATGCTGAAAAACCGTGGTGGGACTATCATGAGCGTTTGGTGGATGGATTGGCCAAAGTGGTGGGTGCACAACCTAAAGAGGTTTCGGTGATGAACACACTCACCGTGAACCTACACCTATTGATGGTCTCCTTCTACAGACCTACCGAAAAGCGTTTCAAGATCATCTGTGAGGAAAAGGCGTTTCCATCGGACCAATATATGTTGCAAAGTCAAGTCCGTTTTCATGGCCTGGACCCAAAAGAAGCCATTGTTGAAGTGAAAAAAAGAGAAGGGGAACATGCCTGGCGAAGGGAGGACATCATCCAAAAAATCAATGAGGTAGGGGAAGAGCTGGCCTTGGTGCTGATGGGCGGAGTGAATTACTATAACGGGCAAGTGCTGGACATGCAGGCCATCACCGCAGCCGGAAAAGCCGTTGGGGCATTTGTGGGCTGGGATTTGGCGCATGCTGTAGGAAATGTGAAATTGCAACTGCACGATTGGAACGCTGATTTTGCTTCGTGGTGCAGTTACAAATACATGAACAGTGGTCCGGGGAATGCTTCCGGAATCTTTGTGCATGAAAAACATCTGGGCAAGAAAGACATCCCCCGTTTTGAGGGATGGTGGGGCAACAAAAAGGAGACCCGTTTTTTGATGAAGCCTGAATTTGATCCCATCGAATCGGCCGATGCCTGGCAGTTGAGCAATCCGCCCATACTTTCACTGGCCCCCTATTTGGCCTCTTTGGAACTGTTCGATGAGGTGGGGATGGATGCCTTGATCAAAAAACAAAGGACCCTAGTGGCCTATCTGGAATTTATTCTCCATGAGATAGACAAGCAGGTGGACAGCACTTTTGAGATCATCACCCCAACGGAAAGGGGCTGCCAGCTCTCCGTATTTTTACATGGGGAGGGCAAGGCCCTTTTTGATTACCTGATGAAAAATGGGGTGATTACCGATTGGAGGGAACCTAATGTAATCCGTTTGGCCCCGGCCCCCTTCTATTGCTCCTATGAAGATATGTATCGATTTGGGCAGATCTTGAAACAGGGCATACAAAACAAATAAGCGTTGACTATCCTTTATATGAACCCAACCAACCGCTCACCTTTATGAAGTCCCTCAAATTGATTCTGTCCAATCCAAGGTATTTTGGAACGGCATGGGTTTTTACCAGCATCAATATCTGGTTTGGTACCTGGGCCATATATATCCCCACCGTAAAAGAAAAGTTGGGCATAGATAAGGCAGATTTGGGGATTGCTCTGTTTTGTCTGTCCCTCGGCGTGTTCACCATTATTCCGGTGGCATCCAAGTTCATCAACAAAATTGGAGTGGGCAGGGCTTCTTGGTTTGGTGTTGTAGGGGTCACCGCTACGGCTATGCTGCCGCTTATGGCTCCCAATTATTACTTGTTGATGGCAGCACTGTACCTATTCGGCGCGGGCAATGGTTTTATCGATATTGCCATAAACACCTTGGTGACGGAGATTGAAAAAGAGGACAAGCAAAATTTCATGTCGGCGGCCCATGGTTTTTTCAGTCTGGGCGGTATTTTGGTGGGGTTGGGCAGTTTTTTGATCCCTGTTATTGGAAGCCCGGTGCTGCACATGGGCATTACGGTGGTGTTGGTGTTTATCCTCAATCTGTATTTTAGAAAGCACTACATCCACATTGTTGCCGCTCCTGTGGAAAAGGAGCCATTTAGCCTCAAACTTTTTAAGCCTTTGCTGCTGTTGGGCATCATTGGTTTTGTCTCTTTCGGTAGCGAAGGTGCCATCATCGACTGGAGTGGGCTTTATCTCAAAGAAATGACCATGGCACCCGAACTGCTGATTGGCGCAGGGTTCTTGGCGTTTTCCACGACCATGACCTTGGGCCGATTTCTTGGTGATGGGATCAGTGCTAAAATTGGTCCCATTAAAATTGTGGGGTTGGGCGCCTTTATCGCGGCCTTGGGCTATTTGTTGGTACTGACACAGCACACCACATTGTCCATTATTGGTTTTGCTTTTAATGGACTTGGGTTTTCGGTCATTGTTCCCGAATTGTTCCGGATAGGCGGGAATGTAAAGGGCGTGGATTCTTCCCAAGGAGTTGCCTTTATTGCGGGCTCGGGTTATATTGGTTTTTTGTTGGGACCCGTCATTCTGGGGTTCATTGCAGAAAGTGCTTCGTTGAGGTATAGCTTTATGCTGTTGCTGGGTATGGCTGTATTGGTTATGGGAATTACATTATTTCTCGGTAAGAAGCGGAAAGGCTAATCCACAAAGGCCTCCTTGATCACTGCTTTGCATTTTTCAATTTCCGTTTTGGTCAGGTTTTCAAAAACTCGTAAAATTCTAGCTTTATCAACCGTGCGGATTTGGTCAATGGCAATCATTCCTTTTTTTCCATTGTGCTTTACCAAAACTCTTGTGGGATATTTTTTCAGGCTCGTTGTCATTGGAGCTAGTACAATGGTGTTGAGGTATTTGTTCATTTCGTTGGGTGAAATGACAACACAGGGCCTTGTTTTTTTTATCTCACTGCCGATGGTCGGATCCAGGTTGACCAAGACGATGGAATATTGTTTTATCTCCATTCCTCAAGGTTTTCGTCCTCGAACACATCGTTTATCAGCAATTTATCGTCCCCGTTTTCGCCCATTTTTTTGAACTCCTGCTCCCAGTTTTTTCTAGGAGAATCAATTGGTCTTAGCACAATCTGGCCTTTTTCAAGGATAAGTTCCACCTTGTCCTTGATGTTGTATTTTTCCAAAATGGTCTTGCTCAAGCGTAACCCTTTTGAATTTCCAATTTTGATGATCGATGTTTCCATAATTCCAAAATGTTATTACAAAGTAAATACATTTTATGGAGATGCGAAAATTTGATTTGATGGTAATGGTTTTGTCGTGGAATTGTTTAGGATTTTTAGAAGTAGGCGGGAACCTATCTGCCTACAGGCAAGCAAGCAATTACTTATAATCATTGTCAGCTGCTGCTTTTTTCTTTTTTTAATTGCTCTAAACTTAAATAAAATATTGCTAATTCGCTTGATGCAGAAACAGCAAGTTTTATATAAATTCCGTCCAATGTTTTGAATTCAGGTGAGTGTCCGTGTCCAGTTCCGTATGAATTTCTTAATTCCGTTATTCCGTGTGCAATAATCGAAAATCCACCCAAAATTTTTGCGATTGAAGATTTAGCTAATTCAATATTTTCTACCTCAAAAGGCATTAAATCAATTTGTCTATTGGTTTCTTTAACCAATTTCGGAACATCCCAATCTTTATTAATTTCTATTTTGGCTTCTTTTAAAATGTGTTTGCAACAAGTTTCTATCAACTCTTTTGAAATTCCCAAAGCTAAATGAGGACTACTATCAATTGACTTGTTCATAAGCCTTATTTGTTTATTCACATAGTCTTGGGTTAGCAATTCGGTTATTTTTTCCGCTTTCTTGTCATTTTGTTTTTTATGTTCACTCTTCAAATAAGGTCTCCAACTAATGTCTCTCACATAAATTCCGTCTGCTTCTCCAGCTTCGGTAATTGCTGATTCGATAGTGGAAGTTTCCTTTACATATTTATGAATCTCACGATGTATCTTTAAAGGAACGCTGACTGTCACCTCATATATATAAGTTTCAATGTCACTATCCATTCTGAATAATGTGTCTATGTAAGTTTGGTCAATTTCACAGTCGTTTAGAAGGTTTGCTGCTTTTTCTTCTTCTAATTCCATTAGCCAATCGAATATATGTCCCTTAAGTCCTTCCATTTATTATAATACGATGTTTTTTAAGTTGCAGCTAACTTGTCTATATAAACGCCTTTTACACCGTTATACACCCCAATAGGGCAGTAAACGATACATTTAGTCATCCCTTATGTTTTCTGGGGAACTTTTAAAAAAGTAAGGGAGCTGTTGGCCCTAAAACAAAACGCCTACTCTTTTTTCACCCCCAACCCCGTAAAATACAACTTGGTATTGTCCTCTGGCCTGTTGTATTGTTGTGCCAGTTTCAGCCCGCCTACATCGGTATAATCCTCCCAACTGGCGGTCAGCGAAGGCTCTTCTTGGTTGGACTTACGATAGACCCATTCCCGGATGATATGGTCGTCCTTAAAATAAAGGTCATAGGCATCGCCAGGGGTATAGCCGCCCTCGTTTTGGTACACAATGGTCAGTTTTTGCATCTGCTCCCCACTGATGGGTGCCTTTGCGTCCGCTGAGTGCTCAAACGTATAGCTCTTGGAGTCCCACATGAGGTTGAAGGGTGCCAACAGCCAATATCGATCGTTGATGAACCCACTGTTGGTCTTGTAGGCAATGGAATCCATGTCCCCTTTGTTATAGACCAAGGTGTCCTGGCCAGAAATGGCGGTCACTTCGTTCAGTTTGGGCCTCCACGCCCAGCTGCGCTCAAAGTGCATGGAATCCCTGTCCACATTAAAGGTAAAGGTAATCTCCTTCACCGATTTCCAGTTTTGGAAACCATGCGCATCCGCCACCAGTTCGGGGACGGTTTTTTCAGGTGCTGTGGTCTCTTCCGTTTTTTTGGTTTCGGTTTTGCAGCCCATCAAAAGGATCAGGGTGCACATTCCAACGAGGTAAACAGTCTTCATATCTGGTTTTTAACCAAATATACCTGAAATTCCACTATTTTCGCGCCCATTTTCGAAAGACCACTATAAATTAAATCGACCCGGAGTGACTTTTCTCAAAAAACTGTTTCTAATCGTTATAAGTAACCCCGACAAAACGTTTTTGGAAGCAGAAGACCTTTATGCCCATCTGTCGGATGAGGAATTAGTGGAACAGATTGTGGCGAGCAACGACCCTATGTTGTTCGAGAAGTTGTATGACCGCTATGCCAAGATGGTGTACAACAAATGCTATGGATTTGCAAAATCCGATGACGAGGCCCAGGACCTGACGCAGGACGTTTTTTTGCAGCTTTTCATTAAGTTGCGGACGTTCAAGGGGAAATCCAAGTTCTCCACCTGGCTATATTCTTTTACCTATAACTTTTGTGTCAATTATATCAATCGGAACAAACAGCGAAAAATACAGGACCAGTCCGTACAGGTCGAAGAGACCGAATATAAGCTCACCGAAGACGTGCCCGATGAGAGCCTCTACGAAATGAAGGCGGACCGGCTCAAAAAAGCCCTCGAAATAATCTCTGTGGAGGACAGATCCTTGCTGTTGTTGAAATACCAGGACGGTGCCAGTATAAAGGATTTGGTGACCCTTATGGACATCGGGGAGAGTGCCGTGAAGATGCGGTTGAAGAGAGCAAAGGAAAGATTATTGGAAATCTACAATACCCAGGAATAGATGGCAGAGCAACACAAAAACCCGTTCAAAGAGCTGGAGGCCTCACTTAGGGAGGCCCCGCCCGGCATGAAAAAGAAAATCATGAACGACATTGCGGCCGCAAAACTGATCATGGACATGGCCTCTTTGTTTTCCATCAACTTGGGAAGTGCCCTGCGAAAACTTTTTCGGACACTGGGAGAAAACTGAAACCTATCAACAACACTATATAAATAAACATCAATTATGGAAACAATCAACAACTGGAAGAATATTGCATTCGATTCCCTATCGGCCATGGGCAAGGAAGTGGCACAGGTCTTTCCAAAAATAATCGGGGCCACCGTGATCATGCTCCTGGGGTGGCTGGTCATCAAAATTGTCATGTTTTTGTTGGGCCGAATATTGAGACTGGCTAAGGTCAACCTCCTCAACGATAAGATAAATGGCATGGGCATGACAAGCAAAGGGGATTTTAAGATCGATGTGAGCAAGATCATCCTGGGTTTTGTCAAATGGCTTTTGATCTTGGTATTTTTGATCGTGGCCGCGGATATTCTCAACTGGCAGATCATTTCAGTGGAGATCGGCAACCTGCTCCATTACCTGCCCCGCTTCTTCAGTGCGTTGGCCTTGCTCATGATCGGGTTCTACATCGGCAACTTTGTGAAGAACACCGTGAAACGGTTGTTCGATTCCTTGGAGTTTGGAGGGTCCAATCTGGTGAGCAACCTTTTGTTCTATGTCATTGTCATCTTTATGTCCGTTACCGCCTTGAACCAAGCTGGGGTGGACACGACCATCATCACCAACAACATCACTTTGATCATGGGTTCGTTCCTTTTGTCCTTTGCGCTGGGGGTTGGATTGGGATCCAGGGAAATCATTGCCGATCTGCTAAGGTCCTTTTATACCCGAAAAACATATGCAGTCGGCGACAGGATAGTGATCGGGGAAGATGAGGGCACCATAGAATCCATTGACAACAATAGCCTTACTTTGGTCACTTACAAGGGCAAGTTCGTCATCCCGATAAAGGATGTGGTGTCCCAAAAAGTGGAGATACTGTCACAATAGTTCCATTGTGGCAAGGTCGTGGCGCAATTTCCTTGGAATTTGATTATTTTTGAGGTTCACAACAATAAAAAAATGAGTTCAAAAAAAGGAAAAGTTCAGGAATTGATCCAAGAGAAGTTGCTCGATGAGCGCAAGATATTTTTATGGGGACAGGTAGATGATGATTCTGCCAAGCATGTCATAGACCGTTTGCTCTATTTGGATCTTCAGAACCATAAGGAAATCCAGTTGATCATCAACAGTCCAGGAGGTTATGTGACCTCCGGCTTTGCCATTTATGACACCATCAAACAGATCAAAAGTCCGGTTTCCACTGTTTGTAGTGGATTGGCGGCCTCCATGGGGTCCATTCTTTTGTCCGTGGGCGAAAAGGGGAGAAGGTTTATCCAGCCCCATGCGCGCGTGATGATCCACCAGCCCAGTGGCGGTGCAAGGGGACAAGCATCCAATATAGAGATACAGGCCAAGGAGATTGTAAAGACCAAAGAACTGGGAGCCCGCATCTTGGCGGACAATTGTGGACAATCTTTCGAAAAGGTCATGAAAGATTTTGACCGTGATTACTGGATGGGTGCCGAGGAATCCCTTGAGTATGGTATTGTGGATGGGATCTTGAAATAAAGACACATACCCTAAAAGGGAAAAAGTCCTTCGCAAATTTTTGAGAAGGACTTTTTTCATATATATGGACGCCGAAGCGGGATATTTGTAATATATACGGCTCGATTCGAGTAAAGGGATTTTCGAGGAATGTTAAAAATTCTTAAACCTTGTAGTGCGGTGGATTCCATCTTTCTTTTGCAAACTGGGATAATGCCATGGGTAGCAAGGGACACAAGTGAAAAATCCGTATTTTTGAAGCTTAACTAGAATTGGCCCAAACGGGCATTTATGGCACAGACTTCCAAAAATATAGCCATCATCGGTTCCGGATTGGTGGGCTCGCTCTTGGCAATTTATCTTAGAAAAAAAGGACATTCCGTTACAGTTTTTGATAGAAGGCCCGATATCCGGACCATAAAATTTTCTGGCCGTTCCATCAATTTGGCCATGAGCAACAGGGGGTGGCGTTCCCTCAAAAAAGTAGGACTGGAAGAAAAGATTAAGGAAATAGGCATTCCTTTGGACAAGCGAGCCATGCACGTCAACGACAAGCCCGTCTATTTTCAGAAATATGGGATGGAAGGGGAGGCCATTTGGTCCATATCCAGGGGAATCCTGAACAAGCGAATGATCGATTTGGCGGAAGAAGAAGGTACTGAGTTCCGCTTCAATGAAAAAGTATGGGACATTGATCTCCCCACAGCACGATTATATACGGGCGAATCCGAAAAAGGGGAATGGAAGGAGTATCAGTACGATCTTGTGTTCGGCTGTGATGGGGCATTCTCAAGGGTCAGACACAAGATGCAGCGCCAGAGTAGGTTCGATTATTCCCAGGATTTTATAGATGTGGGCTACAAGGAACTTACCATTCCGGCCAATGAGGACGGCACCCACAAATTGGACAAAAACTCGTTCCACATATGGCCAAGGGGACAGTTCATGCTTATCGCCATGCCCAATGTGGATGGCAGTTTTACCTGTACCCTCTTTTTACCATTTGAAGGAAAAGTGTCCTTTGAGAGCATAGCAACGGAAGATGATGCCCGTGCATTTTTCAAGGAGTATTTCCCCAATGTACGGAAGGATATCGAGGATCTGACCAAGGATTTTTTCAATAACCCCACAAGTGCCATGGTGACCATGAAGTGCTATCCATGGACCTATTGGAACAAAGTGGCCCTGATTGGGGATTCCGCCCATGCCATTGTGCCATTTTATGGACAGGGCATGAATGCGGGCTTTGAGGACATTTATATGCTCGACAAATTGATGGAAACCCACGGGGACGATTGGGACACCATTTTTTCGACCTATCAAAAAGAGCGTAAACCCAACGCCGATGCGATTGCGGAGCTCAGTTACAGAAATTTTGTGGAGATGAGCAGTAAAACGGCCGACCCGAAGTTTCTATTGCAAAAAAAGATAGAGAAGCATTTTGCGGCAAAGCACCCTGAGAAGTGGATTCCGGTCTATAGCAGGGTCACATTTTCCGAAAGACCCTATGCGGAGGCATTGGCCATTGGGGACCAGCAGGAAAAAATCATGAAGGAGGTGATGCGAATGCCCCATATCGAAGAAAAATGGGACTCCCAGGAAGTGGAGGACAAGATATTGCAACTGTTGGGGGAAGAATAAAGCAAAATATAAACCAACAAAAAAGCCACTCAAAGAGTGACTTTTTTGTTATCTGGTGAAAATGCAATTAAAACTTAGCGAAAAGTTCTTGCATTTTTTCCTGTTCTTCCTCGGCCAAAAGTGGGTCGACCAAAATCCTGCCACTGTGCTCATCGGTGATGATTTTCTTGCGGGAAGCAATCTCTACCTGTACCTGTGGTGGGATGGTGAAGAAAGAACCTCCTGAGGCCCCACGCTCCACGGCAACCACGGCAAGACCGTTTTTCACATTGAGGCGAATCCTTTTGTAGGCTTGCACCAATCTGTCCTCGATCTTGTCCTCGTATTCCTCTGATTTCTTCAGAAGGGCTTTTTCCTCTTTTTCGGTCTCGGCCAGAATAGCGTCCAATTCCCCTTTTTTATGCTTAAGGTGTCCCTCACGCTCGGTCAGTTTGTCCTTGGTCTGGGCAATCACCTCTTTTTTCTGCTCAATCTGCACCTTGAACTCCTTGATGTTCTTCTCGGCCAATTGGATCTCGAGTTCTTGGAACTCCACCTCCTTGGTCAACGAATTGAACTCACGGCTGTTCCTAACGTTCTTCTGCTGCTCGTTGTATTTTTTGATGAGTGTCTTGGACTCATCGATAAGGTTTTTCTTGGCAGTTATCTCAAAATTGATGGTCTCAAGATCAGTCTTCAACTTGTCCAACCTGGTCTTAAGGCCATGGACCTCATCTTCCAGATCCTGTACTTCCAAAGGCAGTTCGCCCCTAATGTTGCGTATTTCATCAACCCTGGAATCGATAAGCTGCAAATCGTACAGAGCTCTCAATTTTTCCTCCACGGTGCTTTCTTTCTTGTTCGCCATATAATTTTATAGATACTTGATGGGATTCGTAATACTCTCTGATAAAGCGACTGCAAAATTAGGAATTTTTTTTGTAAGATGATCAACCAATAAATCTTTTGTAAACTGCTCACTTTCAAAGTGCCCAATATCGGCGATGACGATTTGGTCCTCCGCCTCAAAAAACTGGTGGTATTTAACGTCCGAGGTGATGAAAACATCGGCTCCGGCACGCTTGGCCGCTGAAATGGCAAAGGCTCCACTACCCCCCAACACGGCCACCTTCCTCACCTTTTTTTCCAATAAGCGGGAGTGTCTCACCACAGATGCTCCCATCCGCTCTTTCGCCATAAGCAAAAATTCCCTCTCTTCCATCTCTTTTTCCAAAGTCCCGACCATGCCCATACCCATGTCTTGGTTGGTGTTTTCCAAGGTAACCACTTCATGGGCCACTTCCTCATATGGGTGGGCCTCAAAAAGGGCTTCCAGTATTTTATTTTCCTTTTCAAAGGAGTACATCACATTGATCTGTGTTTCCTTTTCAAAATGGACCTCCCCGATTTTCCCAACGGTTGGGTTGGAATTGTTCCCCGCCTTGAAACTTCCGGTGCCCTCGAGGCTGTAACTACAGTTGCTATACTTGCCGATTTCGCCTGCCCCAACGGCAAAAAGTGCATTTTTTACCTTCTCGGCATCTTTTAAAGGGGCATAGGTGGTCAGCTTTTTGATGGCCCCTTTTCGGGAGATAAGAATCTTTGGGTTTTTGATGTCCAATACCTCACAGATTTTTGCATTCACGCCCATAATGCTGTTGTCCAGGGCAGTGTGCATGCTGTAGATGGCAATGTTGTGGGCAACGGCCTTCATCACCACCCGCTCCACATAGGTGCTTCCGGTAAGTTTTTTGAGACCCCCGAAGATGATGGGATGAAAGCTCACGATCATATTGTATTTCTTCTCAATGGCTTCGTCCACTACATTTTCAAGAGTGTCCAAAGTCACTAAAACGCCGTTGACGGCCATGTTCGGGTTTCCCACCAATAGTCCCACGTTGTCAAAATCCTCGGCATGTGCCAAGGGAGCAAGCTCTTCGAGTATTTTTGTGATCTCCTGTACGGTCATTTTAAAATTCTTAAACGCCTAAAGATAAAATATTATATTTTCGTTCAATGCAGCAATTGCTCCGTAAAATAGCATTCCCGTTTTCACTGATCTATGCCTTGGTGGTCCACTTAAGAAATGCACTCTATGATGTGGGGATCTTTACCTCTGTTTACTATGGAACACCCACCATTTGTGTGGGCAACCTGAGCGTTGGGGGGACGGGAAAGACGCCCATGACAGAATATCTGATCCGCATGTTACAAGACCATCGGGTGGCCGTGCTGAGCAGGGGATACAAACGGCAGTCCAAAGGATTTGTATTGGCCACCCCCCACACTGGGGTCCTGGAGCTTGGGGACGAACCCTATCAATTGAAAGAGAAGTTCCCGAACGTGGCCGTAGCGGTGGATGCGGACAGGCGAAACGGCATTGCCCAACTGGAGGATTTCGTAAGGCCAGAGGTGATCATCTTGGACGATGCCTTTCAGCACAGGCGGGTAAAACCTGTATTTTCCATTCTCCTTACCATGTACAATGCGCTTTATGTGGATGATTGGTATTTGCCCACAGGAAATTTGAGGGATGCTAAAAAGGAAGCCCAAAGGGCGGATGTCATTATTGCGACCAAGTGTCCGGCCAATTTATCCGGTGTCGAACGGGAGCAAATTGCAAAGAGGTTGAGGGCCAATGCCAATCAACAAGTACTGTTTGCCACTTTGGAATACCACAACGAGGTGACCGATGGCAGGGGAAAAAAAATGGAATTGTTGGAACTGAAGGGGAAACAGGTCGCCTTGGTCACTGGGATAGCATCACCGGGACCCCTTGTGAATCATCTGGCTTCATTGGGCATCCAGTTCGAGCATTTTGAATTTGGGGACCACCACCATTTTACGGACAAGGAAATCGAGAGGTTCAAGGACCATGAAGTGGTATTGACCACTGAAAAGGATTTTGTGCGACTGGAAGGCCGATTGAAAAACCTTTTTTATGTGCAGATAGCCCACAGTTTTGATGCTGGCGATAAGGCCACACTGGAAAAAATGATAAAAAAGCTGGTTTAGATCTCGCCTATGGAGCCTTGCATCCTTTTTTTGAAGATGTTTTCCCCAATTTTTTGATAGAAGACCTCAGGCTTGAAGGGCTTGGTCACCACATCATTACAGCCAGCTTGGTAAAAACTCTCGAGGCTATCGTCCAATGAAATGGCAGTGAGGGCAATGATGGGGATGTCCTGATCGAACTTCCGGATCTGTCTTGTAGCTTCCTCCCCACTGATCCCGGGCATGTGTATGTCCATTAAAATGGCATCATAGGTATTGTTCTTGGCCAAATCGATAGCTTCGTTACCGTTGTTGGCAATATCGCAGCTGATCTCTTTCTTGTTGAGCATCTTTTTGGTGATGACCTGGTTGATCTTGTTGTCCTCAACGACCAATACATGTAACCCGCTGAAATCAAATTCTTCCGGATTCAGTTCAAAGGAAAGTTCGTCCAGAGCCTTGCTGTCACATTTTAGGTCCATTTCAAAAAAGAAGGAGCTGCCGTGTCCCAACTCACTTTCCAAATGGATGGTACTGCCAAATAGGCCCAAAAGACTCTTTACGATGGTAAGGCCCAGGCCTGTTCCCCCATACTCGCGGTTGATCTGGATGGATCCCTGTTCAAAACTGTCGAAAATGTGCTGTTGCTGTTCATCGGAAATCCCGATGCCGTTGTCCCTCACTTCAAAATAGAGTTTCACTTGGTCCTCTTCTTTTCTGAGCAACTTTGCAATGACCTCCACTTTACCATTTTTGGTGAATTTTAGGGCGTTGCCCACCAAGTTCATGAATATCTGGGAAAGTTTTATAGGGTCGCCAAGAAGATGCGTTGGTATGTTGGGGTCATAATCCAAGATCAACTTGGTCTTCTTCTCGTTGGCATTCTGTTGAAGGGAGTCCACTACATCCGTGAGTACCTTGTTCAGTTTGAACTCAATGCTGAGAGGCTCCAACTTGTCGGCGTCGATCTTGTTGATCTGCAAGATATCATTGATGAAGTTCAACAGGTATTCCCCAGAGAATTTCAATGACTTCAAATGTTCTTTTTGGTGTTCCGAAGGGTTTTCCTCCAAAAGCAGATGGGTGAGCCCGGTCACGGCATAGAGCGGTGTTCGGAGCTCATGGGTCACAGTGGACAAGAAATTCGTTTTGGCCTCCATGGCGGAAACCGCGGCATCACGGGCCAGCTCCAGTTCCTTGTTCTTGGTATACAGAAGATCGTTCGTCTTTAATTTGATCTGGTTGTTCCTGAAAAGGGAGACGGCCAATAGGGAGATAATGGTCAAAAATGCCGAAGTCAATATGGCGGTGATCTCAGATCGGTTCTTGGATTCGCTCAGTTCCTCATTTTTGGCCTGTAGTTTGTTCAGCTCGGTCATTTGGTGCTCAAACCGGATCTTGTCGGCGGTAGCAATGTCCAATTTGGCCTTTTCTATGTTGAAAATGGAATCCTTGATGCGTTCCAGCTTCTTGGTGTAGAAGAGCGATTCATCATAACGTCCCATTTTTTCATAAATGCCGGACAATTGTTCATAGGCGTTCTTCACCTCTTTGGCAAACCCGTGTTTTTCTGCCAGTTCCAAGGTGGCCTTGGAGTGGATGATGCCTTCTTCCAGATCATTCAGGATGATGCTGATCGCGGCCAATTGAAGGTTGGCCTTGGTGGCAAGGTAGGCCCGTTCCTTGTCGTCTGAGTTGACGATCAACGCATTCAGGTTTTTGATGGCGTTCTCGTAATTGGTGATGTTGGTGTAGATGTACGCCTCCAAAAGAAGAATGTTGTTGCCGAGGTTCCTGTTGTTGCTGAGCTTTTTGGATTCTTCCAATAATTTCAGTGCCTGGAAATTGTTGCCTTCATCAAAACGGAGGGCAGCATCCAAATAGAGGTGGAAGGCCTGTCCGTAGGAATAGGAAATGTCCCGCAGGAGAATGTTGGCCCTATCCCAATAAAAAAGGGCCGTTTCCCTATCTCCTTCCTCTAGGAACAGTCGGGCATATTGGTGGTAGATGTCGAGCAGTAATTTCGCATCTTCATTGCTTTCCGCAATGTTGGCAGCCTCATCTAGGGTTTGGAGTGCTTTGTCCACCTTGTTCTGGTGCCTGTAGTCCATGAAGTTGTCAAAGATGGACTGGATCTTACTGGTGGAACTGGCATCGTTTTGACCAAAAGAAGCTTGTGTGCATATTATGATGCACAAGATAAGGAGCGTTTTTACGCCCATCCAGTTGTGTTGCAAGCCTGAGGTCAAACGTAGTCTTTCTTTATAAGCAAAGCTATTAAATCGATAATTCTGGAGCAATATCCAGTTTCATTGTCATACCATCCAATGATCTTCACCATTTTGCCGATCACGGAGGTCATCAAAGAATCAAACGTACAAGAATGATAACTATTGTTTATGTCGATGGAAACAATGGGATCTTCGGTGTAATGGAGTATGTTTTTTAACTCATTCTCGGCATATTCCTTAAAGGTAGCATTTATTTCGGCAATGGATGTTTCCCTTTTCACATTGAAAGTGATGTCGGTTAGGGAGCCGTTGGGCACCGGCACCCTTATGCCGCATCCGCCGATGACATTGGAGAGTTCGGGGAAAATGCCCGTGAGTGCCTTTGCTGCTCCCGTGGTCGTTGGGATGATGGATTGTGAGGCCGCTCTGGCCCTTCTGAGGTCCCGGTGTGGCGCATCGTGCAGGTTTTGGTCCGAGGTGAAGGAGTGTATCGTGGTGATATACGCCTGTTCCACCCCGCAGAGCTCGTTGATCACCTTGATCATGGGGGCTGCGTTGTTGGTGGTGCAGGAGGCATTGGAGATGATGTGGTCGTCGGCTCCAATTATTTTCTCATTGACACCCAAAACCACCATTTTGATGGATTCATCCTCCGGCGGAACGGAAAGGACCACTTTTTTGGCCCCATTGGTCAAGTGATGCTGTAATTGTTCCCTTTTCTTGAATTTTCCGGTCGCTTCCACAACAAGATCCACTTCAAGGCTTTTCCAGTCTATTTCCTTGGGATGGTTTTGGTTCAATACCTGGACTGTCCGTCCATTTACGATAATTGAACTGCCCTCCGAACGGACATCCGCATGGAAGGTGCCGTGTATGCTGTCGTATTTCAACAAATGGGCCAGGGTTTTGGTATCCGCCAGATCGTTGATGGCAACCACTTGGATGTTCGGGTGCTTTTCCAGAAGCCTAAAAAGGGTCCTGCCGATACGTCCAAAGCCGTTGATACCTATTCTGATAATTTTCATGATGGGATGGGGGAAGGTTAACGGCTAGTGAATGTGCTTGTGCGCTTTGTAGGATGAACGGACCAAAGCCCCGCTCTCCACATGTCTGAAGCCCATTTCCAGCCCAATTTCCTCATATTTTTTGAATTGTTCGGGCAGGATGAACTGCTTTACGGGCAGGTGTTTTTTGGAGGGCTGCAAGTATTGGCCAATGGTGACCACATCCACATCCGCTTTTCTCAGGTCTTCCATGGTGGTGATGACCTCGTGCTCTTCTTCGCCCAGCCCTAACATAATGCCCGATTTGGTACGGTTGGCGCCGTTCTTTTTCAAATAGTTCAATACCTCGAGGCTTTTTTCGTATTTGGCCTGTATGCGTACTTCACGGGTAAGTCGCTTCACGGTTTCCATATTGTGCGAAATCACCTCAGGAGCCACGTCGAGCATTCGATCCAAATGGGATTCAATCCCTTGAAAATCAGGAATCAATGTTTCCAGGGTGGTTTCTGGGTTCATTCTTCGGACCGCTTTGACGGTCTCTGCCCAGATGATGGATCCCATATCTTTGAGGTCATCCCTATCCACAGAGGTGAGCACCGCATGCTTGATGTTCATGATCTTGATGGACCGTGCCACTTTTTCGGGTTCTGCCCAATCCACGCTTTCCGGTCTTCCGGTCTTCACCCCGCAGAAACCACAAGAACGGGTACAGATGTTCCCTAAAATCATGAAGGTGGCCGTGCCTTCTCCCCAACATTCGCCCATATTGGGGCAACTCCCGGAGGTGCAGATGGTATGGAGGTTGTACTTGTCCACAAGCCCCCTGAGCTGGGTATATTTTTTCCCCGTGGGAAGCTTTACCCTCAGCCATTTGGGCTTTCCTTTGGGTGGCTGTATGTTTTCCGCAACACTTGTGCTCATACAAAGAAATTTGATTTACAAAGATACGAAACTGGGAAGGAAAATGGAGTCGTTGGAACGGCTCACTTTTTTTTGATGATCTCGGCCAGGAGTTTTTTGGCGCGCAGCAATTTTACCTTGACATTGTTCACCGGTTCGTTGAGTTCCTTGGCAATGGCGGCATAGCTCAATTCGTTGAAATAGCGTAGGTTGATGACCTGTTGGTAATGGGGTTTCAGTTTTTTGATATCCAGGAGCAAATCGGCGAGGTTCTGTTCCGTGATCAGGCGGTCCTCCACTGTTGGGGTTTCGTCCAGCACTTTTTTTACGGCATCCCCTTGGGATTCCATTTCGTCCAAAAGGCTTCTTTTCCGCTTTCGGATGAGGTCCACATGCAAGTTTTTGGAGATGGTGATGAGCCAGGTCTTGAACTCGAAGGTGTCATCGTAGGTGTCTATTTTGTCGAAAGCTCGGGAAAAGGTGCGGATGGTGATGTCCTCCGCATCGTTTTCATTTTTGGTGCGGAGCAATTGAAAACCGTACACATCGTTCCAAAACGTATCCAAGAGCGTGCTAAAGGCAATTTGGTTTCCTTCTTTTGCCTTTTTGATAATGTCTCTGATGGAATCGTCGGTTTTTTCCAAAAATGTGGCTTTTGTCTAAAATATTGATGGGATTATTGCAATCCGGGTACGGAGTCTTTTTTACATTCCTGTTCGTCGGGCATTTTTCCGCAAAATCCACATGCTTCCCCTTCTTTGTTCAGAAAAGGGCTTTGGCTGGCACAGGTGCCTGCGAACTTTCCGTCCTTTTTGCCCCAGATCTTGATGGCTATCCCAGCGAATGCGAGGGCCAGAAGACCAATGGTCAATAGTGCTAACTTCATAATCCAACTTTTATGCAAAGGTACAAAATACCTGACTAAAAGTGGGGGGATTGGGTTATCAATATGTGATGTTGGCCACGATGTTCTCCACGGTGGGGGAAGTGTTCCCGCCTTCCGGTTCAATGGTGATGTAGCCTATGGCCTTGTCAGCATAGGGGAGTGCAAGGAGCTTGTCCTTTTCGTTGAACTGCTTGATCACGCCCAAGTTTACCAATTCGCCGTTCACTTCGGCCCACATCTGGAAACATTTGTTCTCAGGTAGCTGGGGAACATTGCTCACATTGATATAGGAAAGTTTTTTAACCGGATTGATGTAGGCGATGGCCTTGAGTTCCTTGCCTTCTTTCTTGCCATTGACCTGATATTTCTTGGTATCAGGATTGTTGAGAACAATAAACTGGTTCCTCATGTCTTCCAGTTGGTTCTTCATGTCGTCCTCCAAATATTTGATCTTGTTGGTGACCAATGCATTTTCTTCCTGAAGGTTTTTGTTCTGGTTCCAGAAGAACAGGGATGAACCTGCAAAGATCATCAGGGCCACACTGGCGGCAATGGCATACCTGTAGAACCTTCTGCTGACCATTCTTTCCTTTCGGGCACTGCTCAGAATGATTTCCTTAAGGCCCTCGGGAGTTTTCTTGGCATACATTCTTGCAAAGGTTTCCAAGTTTTTCTGAAGCTCATCATACGTCTCACGTACCTCTGGGTACATAGCAATGTATCTTTCCACTTGTTGGGACTCTTCTTTTGAGGTGTGTCCCAAGAGGTATTTTTCCAGTGAATCGGATTCCAAAAATATTTTAACTTTCTCTTTCATAACAATAGATTTAAGACCAAGAGCAAGATCATTGTTGTACCGTATATCTTTCCAAGTTCCCTAAGTCCAATTTTCAGTCTGGATTTGATGGTACCCAGAGGGATGTCCAATTCCTCACTTGCCTCTTGCTGCGTCATTCCCTCAAAAAATAGGGCTTCCAAAACTATTCTGTACTTAGGTTCTATCTTGTCCATGTTTTCCTGGACATCCAGATGTTCGGGGCTTATGCCACTCACTCCAAGATTATATACGTCCGAAACGTCGATTTGGACTTCCTTGCTCGCTTTATTGTTCACACTTCGCAGTTTGTCGATGGCCGTGTTCCTGGTAATGCGGAACAACCATGTGAAAAGCTTGGCTTTTGAGGCATCGTAGGAGTCGGCTTTTTTCCATATTTTGATGAAACTTTCCTGGAGAACATCTTGGGCAAGCTCATCGTCCTTGACCACTTTGTGTGCCACCCCAAAAAGCGTGTCCCCATAATGTTCATACAGTAGGGATATGGCCTTGTCGTCCTTTTCGGCCAAAAGTGAAACAATATGTTTCTCGATCAATGTGCTCATTTACGATGCTTTGTAATTTTTTTTTTGGGACAAAAATCTAAAATAGGATTTATATCGTACATACTACAACGCTAAGGTAGAAAAAGCATTACTTGTCAGCGTTGGATTGAGCAAGAAAAAGGGGTGAAACCCTCTACGATATATATAATTTTGGTTAGTTTGGTTTGGTATAACCCCCGTTATTGGTTTCAATGCGGGGGTTATTTTATGATGTTCACTTCGGGTTGGATGTCTATCCCGAATTTTTTCTTTACTTCCTTCTGTATGCTCTCGGCCAGTTCCAAGATCTCTTTTCCCGTGGCGTTTCCATGATTCACCAGCACCAGGGCCTGTTTTTCGTGTACCCCGGCATCCCCGAAACGTTTTCCCTTGAACCCACTCTGCTCTATGAGCCATCCGGCCGGTACTTTGAACTGATCGTCTTCCAGTTCATAGAAAGGGGCCTTGGGATGATGTTTGATGAACTTGTCGAACTTTTTTTTCGAGATCACGGGGTTTTTGAAAAAACTACCGCTGTTGCCGAGTTCCTTCGGGTCGGGCAATTTGCTTTGCCGAATGGCTATCACAGCGTTGGAAATGTCCCTAATGGTGGGATAAACAATGCCGTTGCTCTTGAGTTCTTCCTCGATGGCGCCATAACCCGTGTGCAGCACATGGTCCTTTTTGCTCAATCTCAGGTTTACCGAAGTGATGATATATTTGTCCTTGGCGTCGTTCTTGAAAATGGAATCCCTGTACCCAAATTCACAGTCCTCCTTATCGAAAGCGACCAATTCCCCGGTTTCCACATCCATTGCGGTACAGCTTGCAAAGACATCTTTCAGCTCCACGCCATAGGCGCCAATGTTCTGGATGGGTGCAGTCCCCACATTGCCAGGGATAAGGGATAGGTTTTCCAGTCCGCCATACCCTCTGTCCAAACTCCACATGACCAGATTGTGCCAGTTTTCACCAGCCATTGCCTTGATTTCGACACTTTCCCCATTTTCTTCGGCGATGGAGATGCCTTTCAGGTTGATGTGCATCACAAGGGCATCAATGTCCTTGGTGAGCAACATATTGCTCCCTCCACTGATGATGAACCTTTTGGGATATGCCGTCAGTTCCAATACCTTTTGTAGCTGGGCCAGTCCGGTTATCTCCACAAAAAAGCGGGCCTTTACGTCAATACCAAAGGTATTGTAACTCTTGAGGGATATGTTTTCCTGTATGGTCACTTCGCGTTGTACTCCTTTAAGGCCCTGCCCAAAATCTGGACGGCCTTTACAAGTTGCTCTTTTTCCAGCACATAGGCAATCCTGATCTGGTTTTTTCCCAATCCAGGGGTGGCATAAAAGCCTGCTGCCGGGGCGACCATGACCGTGTTGCCATCCAGTTCAAATTTTTCCAACAACCACTGGGCAAAATCATCTGCATCGGCAACGGGCAGTTCCACAACACAGTAAAAAGCACCCTGCGGCACGGCCACTTTTACGCCCTCCAATTGTTGGAGTTCGGAGATGAGTATATTCCTGCGGGAGACGTACTCTTCGATGACATCATCAAAGTATTCCTGGGGGGTTTCCAAGGCGGCCTCACTGGCTATCTGGGCAAAAGTGGGGGGCGACAACCTGGCTTGGGCAAATTTCAGTGCGGTTTGGATCACCTCCCTGTTCTTGGAAACGATACATCCGATACGTGCCCCGCACATGCTGTATCTTTTGGAAACGGAATCCACTACTATGGCGTGCTCTTCAAGGCCGCTGACCTGCAAAATGGAATAGTGCTGTCTTCCCTCATAGGTGAATTCTCGATAGACTTCGTCCGCAATAAGAAAAAGATCATGTTTCTTCACCAAAGTGGCCAGTTGTTCTATCTCCTCCTTACTATATAGGTATCCTGTTGGGTTCCCTGGATTACAGATCAAGATGGCCTTAGTCTGTGGCGTGATGAGTTTTTCGAATTCTGCAATGGGCGGAAGGGCAAAATTGGTGTCAATGGATGAAGCAATGGGCACAACCTTCACGCCCGCAGCAGTGGCAAAACCATTGTAGTTGGCATAGAAGGGTTCCGGGATGATGATCTCATCCTCGGCATCCATGATGGTTCCCATAGCAAAGGAAAGGGCTTCAGAGCCACCTGTGGTCACAATGATGTCCTTAGCGGTGACGTGGATGTCCTTTTTTGCATAATAGGCCGCAATTTTTTCACGATAAACTTCTGAACCCTCCGTCATACTATAGGCCAGAACCTCGATGTTGTGGTTCCTCACGGCATCCAAGGCCGCTTTTGGCGTCTTGATGTCCGGCTGTCCAATATTCAGGTGGATGACGTGGGTGCCCCTCTTCTTTGCGGCTTCGGCATAGGGGACCAATTTTCGGATCGGGGAGGCGGGCATTTGCCTTCCTTTTTCAGAGATACTTGGCATGTGCTAAATTTTAGGCAAAAATGGGAAAACCCACACTTGAAAACAATAGATTCAAGGTTTATTTATCTGTTGTCCAAAATGTTAAAATAAGGTGAAGGATTCGTCTTATTTTGTATATTTAATATGTACAACCAACTAGAATTAAGAATGTTGGGAAAAAAACTTACTTTTTTTGGATTTCTTGTGATGGTGCCCTTGTTTGTTTTGGCGCAGGGCTATTTCTTGCCCAAAGGGCAGAAGTTCGAGAAAATCAGGTTTGAACTCATCAACAATCTCATCATCATACCTGTAGAAATCAATGGGTCCGAACTCACTTTCATTTTGGATTCTGGCGTCAGCAAACCTATTTTGTTCAACCTTTCCGAATCGGATTCCATACCCATCAACAATGTGTCCGAAGTGACCATCAGAGGTCTTGGAACCGGAGAACCCATGAAAGCACTCAGTTCAAGATCCAATATCTTCCGGTTGGGGGATGCGAGGAATTTCTCCCAGGACCTTTATGTCGTATTGGATAGGGGAATCAATTTTTCCACCTCGTTGGGCATTCCGGTCCATGGCATCATGGGGTACGACCTTTTCAAGGACTTTATCATTGAAATAAATTATGGCTCACATACCATAAAACTCCATAACCCTGAGCTGTACAAGCATAAGGAAAAAAGAAATAGACAGTCCCTTCCATTGTCCATTGAAAGGAACAAGGCCTATGTGAAAGGAACCGTCCTGATGAAGGACACGGCCAATATTCCCGTCAAACTGCTCGTGGACACTGGCAGTAGCGACGCTTTGTGGCTGTTCCAAGAGCCCGAAAAAGGCCTGGATGTCCCCGAAAAGAACTATGAGGACCATTTGGGCAGGGGGCTCAGCGGTGATATTTTTGGAAAGCGTAGCAAAATCAATGGTGTCAAAATAGGTGGTTTTGAACTGAAAGAAGCCAAAGTGGCCTTTCCGTATTGGGAATCTTTTGCCGCCCTGGAAAATCTGGGAGACCGCAATGGCAGTGTTGGAGGCGAGATCCTGAAACGGTTCAACATCATCTTCGACTATACCCGTGGACTGGTCACCTTAAAGAAGAATGCTAACTTTAAAGAGCCCTTCCAATACAACTTGGCAGGAGTTGAACTTCAGCATAATGGACTGAGGTATATTGCCGAAAGTATTGCTGGACCTGATGGGATCGTGAAGGATGATGATTCTACCTTTGGTAATGTCCAGATTTTATTGGAGAACAAGACCCGACTGAGCTTGGTGCCGGAAATTGTGGTATCTGGTATAAGGGCGGGGAGCCCAGCGGCGGAGGCAGGATTGCGTGAGGGCGATGTAATACTGGCCGTGAACGGGAGAAGTGTACATCGGTACAAACTCCAGGAAATCCTTAAGATGATAAATGAAAAGGAAGGGAAACGGGTTCGGGTGCTCATCGAAAGGTACAACAAAGATCTTCTGTTCTCATTTGTACTGAAAAAAGTCTTTGACGATGACTAAAAAATAAAATCCCCGAAAAGCAATTGCTTTTCGGGGACAGGGTCATAATTTTCTTTTTACTTACTTAGCTCCTGGGCCGTTAACGTTCCCTTTTATTTTTAGAACCTTGGTAGGAGTGTCCGCATTGGAGGTCACCGTAATGGCCTTTCTTATGGGTCCTACCCGGTTGGTGTCATATTTTACCTCAATCTTGCCAGTCTTTCCGGGCATGATGGGTTCTTCTGGCTTTTTGGGGATGGTGCAGCCACAACTTGATTTTACGCTGCTGATCACCAAGGGTGCATTTCCAGTGTTGGTAAATTCAAATACCCGGACACCGTCGCTGCCCTTTTCGATTTCACCGTAATCAATGGTCTCGCTCTTAAATTCAATCTTGGCAGTTTCCTGGGCATATATCCCTAGAGATAGGAGCCCTACAAACAGCATCAGTACAGTTTTTTTCATCATTTTTGGTTTTTGGGTGAATTCCAAATGTAGATGTTTTGTCACCTGCATCCAAAATTCTTTTGTTATGTAATAACGTTACTTATTTTTGTTTCGTATTTCTGGATTGGATTCCATCAGAAGAATGGCATGTAACCGAACATTTGATCCCCTTCAAAAAACCAATCCAAATTCTTATGAACAAAAATTGTACCGAATAATGGAAATTCCATCAAAATATGAACCCAAGAGGGTTGAAGGACACTGGTATGCCTACTGGACAGCGCATGGCTATTTTAGTTCAAAACCAGATGAAAGGGAGCCCTATACCATCGTGATTCCACCACCAAACGTGACCGGGGTGTTGCACATGGGGCACATGCTCAACAATACCATCCAAGATGTTTTGATACGAAGGGCAAGGCTTTTGGGCAAGAATGCCTGTTGGGTGCCGGGAATGGACCACGCTTCCATAGCCACGGAGGCCAAAGTAGTCGCCAAATTGAAGGATGAGGGCATCAACAAGGCCAACCTGTCCCGTGAAGAGTTCCTAAAACACGCCTGGGACTGGACGAATGAGTATGGAGGTGTCATACTTCAGCAGTTGAAAAAATTGGGCTGTTCCTGTGATTGGGACCGAACCAAGTTCACCATGGATGACGATATGTCAGCCTCGGTGATCAAGGTTTTTGTGGATCTATATAATAAAGGACTGGTTTACAGGGGCTATCGAATGGTGAATTGGGACCCTGAGGCCAAGACCACCTTGTCCGATGAGGAGGTCATTTATGAGGAAAGACAGGGGAATCTCTATTATTTGGCCTATGCGATACAAGGTTCCGACGAAAAGGTGACTATTGCCACCACCCGCCCAGAGACCATTTTGGGCGATACAGCCATTTGTATAAACCCCAATGACGAAAGATATCGCCATCTTCGTGGAAAAAAAGCCATTGTGCCCATCTGCGGACGTGTGATTCCCATCATTGAGGATGACTATGTGGATGTGGAATTCGGGACAGGCTGCCTGAAAGTGACCCCGGCCCACGATGAAAATGACAAAAACCTTGGGGACAAGCACAACTTGGAGGTCATCGATATCTTTAATGAAGATGCGAGCCTCAACTCCTTTGGACTTCACTACGAAGGAAAGGACCGTTTTGTGGTGCGCAAGGAAATTGCGAAGGAACTGGAGGAAAAGGGCCATTTGGTCAAAGTGGAACAGCACATGAACAAAGTGGGCACCTCGGAACGGACCAAAGCGGTCATTGAACCTCGTTTGTCCGATCAATGGTTCCTAAAAATGGAAGAATTGGCCAAACCGGCCCTCGAAGGGGTTCTGGAAACGAATGACATCAAACTATACCCATCCAAGTTTGACAACACCTATCGCCATTGGATGGAAAACATCCGTGATTGGAACATTTCCCGACAATTGTGGTGGGGCCAGCAGATTCCGGCCTACTATTATGGGGATGGACAAGATGATTTTGTGGTAGCGGAAACGCCTGAAGAAGCCCTGAAATTGGCACAGGAAAAAACTTCGGACTTCGGACTTCAGGCTTCGGACTTGACACAAGACCCTGATGTATTGGACACCTGGTTTTCCTCGTGGCTATGGCCCATCAGCGTGTTTGGCGGCATTTTGGAACCCGATAACAAGGAGGTGAACTATTATTACCCCACCAATGATTTGGTCACCGGTCCAGATATCATCTTCTTTTGGGTGGCACGGATGATTATGTCGGGGTACCATTACAGAGGAAAGAGACCTTTTGAAAATGTATATTTCACGGGATTGGTTAGGGACAAACAACGAAGAAAAATGTCCAAGCAATTGGGGAATTCGCCCGATGCATTGAAATTGATCGAGGATTTTGGGGCTGATGGCGTTCGAGTGGGGCTTTTACTGAGTTCTGCAGCGGGCAATGATCTGTTGTTCGATGAGGCGCTTTGCCAACAGGGGTCCAACTTTGCCAATAAAATTTGGAATGCCTTCCGATTGGTAAGGGGATGGGAAGTTGCCGATATCCCACAGCCCGAAGCGGCCAAAGTGGGAATCGATTGGTATAGGGCCAAATTTGACCAGACGTTGGTGGAAATAGAGGATCATTTTTCCAAATACCGTATTTCCGATGCCCTGATGGCCATTTATAAATTGGTCTGGGACGATTTCTGTTCCTGGTTGTTGGAAATCGTGAAACCAGATTACCAAAAGCCCATCGATACCAAAACATTTGATGCGGTCATCCATCTATTTGAGGAAAATTTGAAGTTGTTGCACCCCTTCATGCCATTTTTGACCGAAGAAGTCTGGCAACACATTGCGGAGCGGACCCCGGAAGAAGCATTGATCGTGTCCAAATGGCCAAAACCTGGCAAAGTGGATACCTCATTGATCAACGGATTTGATTTTGCTGCGGAGGTTATCTCCGGCATCAGGACCATCCGAAAGGAAAAGAACATTCCCCAAAAAGATGCATTGGAACTTTTTATGATGAATGCGGAAGGCGTGGACAACCAAATGGATGCCATTGTTCAAAAACTTGGAAACCTGTCCAAATTGGAGACCATCAATTCAAGTTTGGATGGTGCACTGACCTTTAGGGTGAAGAGCAACGAGTATTTTATTCCGATCAGTGGGGCCATCGATGTGGAGGCCGAAATTGCAAAGATCACGGAGGAACTCAATTACACCAAAGGGTTTTTAAAATCGGTACAAGGTAAATTGAGCAACGAACGCTTTGTGAACAATGCCCCGGAACAAGTGGTGGCCATCGAACGTAAAAAAGCTGCGGATGCCGAGGCAAAAATCGAAACTTTGGAAAAAAGCTTGGCCAGTTTGAAGTAACCTTTGGTTATCGGAACAATTTTTGAAAAGGGAAGCCAACTTCCCTTTTTATTTTTTTTATTTTGGAATGGATTAGAATCAACACCCAATTATTGCCCATGAAAAACCTCAATAGAAGAAGTTTTATTCAAAAAACGACCTTGACGGCTGCTGCGGTGGCCATTGCTCCCAATTATTTGCGGGCAGCCCCCGATAGACCCATTACATCGACCTATATGGGCGGTTTTTCCGCTCCGAAGATTGCAAAGGTCCGTGCCGCTTTCATAGGGGTTGGGGCCAGGGGAGGCACCCACGCCAAATTTTTTGCGGCCTTGGAAGGTACGGAAGTCGTTGCCATTTGCGACCTCTATGAAGATTTGGTCAAGGAAAAGACACAATGGGTCAAAGAAGCAGGTGGACCAAACAAGCATAAAAACATAGCCCAATATTGGGGAGATGAGAACCAATGGCGAAAAATGTTGCAGGAGGTGAGGCCGGATGTGGTCTTCATTGCCACCAACTGGGAAAATCATGCCCCTATGGCCATCGGGGCCATGGAACAGGGAGCCCATGCCTTTGTGGAGGTACCCATCGCATTGACCATCCAGGAAATGTGGGACATTGTGGACACCAGTGAGCGTACCCAAAAACATTGTATGATGTTGGAAAACGTGAACTACAGTCGTGATGAACTCATGTTTTTGAATATGTGCCGGCAAGGGGTAATCGGTGAGATTTTACATGGTGAGGCCGCCTATATCCACGAATTGAGATGGCAGATGGACGAACAGGAAAGAGGAACGGGTTCTTGGCGCACCCATCATTATGCCAAAAGAAATGGGAATCTATACCCGACCCACGGCCTCGGCCCCGTTGCCCAATACATGAATTTGGCCAGAGGAGAGGACACCTTTGGCAGTTTGGTTTCCTTCTCCACCCCATCACGAGGGCGGGAACTTTATGCGGAAAAGAACTATCCAAAAGACCATAAATGGAACCAATTGGAGTTCAAGGGAGGGGATTTGAACACTTCCATCATCAAAACGCATTTGGGAAGGACCATTATGGTGCAATGGGACGAAACCAGTCCCAGGCCCTATTCCAGATTGAACCTCATACAAGGTACCAAAGGTACATTGGCCGGATTTCCGACACGGGTCGCGCTCGAAGGAGGCGTTGAAGGGCTGACTAAGGACCACCATTCCTGGGTGCAGGGCGAACAACTGGAAAAATTATATGAAAAATACGATCATCCATTATATAAAAGGTTGAACGAAGCGGCCAAAGGCAGCGGGCATGGCGGCATGGACGGAATCATGGTCTATCGTATTGTGGAATGCCTCCAAAAAGGGCTTCCCTTGGACCAAAACGTCTATGAAGGATGTCTCTGGAGTGCCGTTTCGCCATTGAGCGAACGCTCGGTGGCCAGTGGGGGAGCCCCACAACCCTTTCCTGATTTTACAAGGGGCAACTGGAAAGAAACCGACCCCTTGGATATTATAAGTTGACCATCACATGATTCAAATACAAGTTCCGGCACGTATCTGCTTTTATGGGGACCACCAAGATTATTTGGGGCTTCCAGTAATTGCAGGTGCCATAGACCGCTATATCAACATAACGGCCCGGCCCAATGCCGAGGCAAAATTTATTCTGAAACTCCTTGATTTGGGAGATGAAACCTTCATTGCCTTGGATGATGGCCTAAAAAATGTCCAGCCCGGTGATTTTTTCCGTTCGGCCATGGCCGTCCTGAAGCAAGAAGGTTTTAGTTACAGGCAAGGATATACCATCGAAATCTCGGGAAATATCCCGGTAAATGCAGGCCTTTCCAGTTCCTCGGCCCTGTTGGTGGCCTGGATCCGTTTTTTGGTTGCGATCAATGGTAAATTGGACGAAACAAGCGATTTTCAAGTAGGCAGATGGGCCTATGAAGCCGAAGTGGTTTTCTTCGATTCCCCCGGCGGATTGATGGACCAATACACTATCGCGCAACGAGGTCTGATTTATATCGATACCGAAAGTGGAAAAAGTGAACGCTTGGTGGGCAACATGGGACAATTGTTGGTGGCCGAATCCGGACTGGCCAAAAAGACCCTCGAAGTGCTCAAGAATGCCAGTGTCTTTGCTCAAAACGCGGTCGAAGCCGTGAAAAGGAACCATCCCGGATTTGTTTTGAAGGAGTCCGTGTTGGGCGATTATGAAAAATATTTGGAATCGGTGCCACATGAATTTCGGGATCATTGGTATGCGGCCATCCATAATTATCAGATCACTCTTGAGGCCAAAAAGGAACTGCAAAAGGAATTGCCCGATCTTCAAAAATTGGGAGATTTGATGAACAGACACCAAAAAATACTTGAAGAACAGATCCAGAATACTCCCGTCGAAATGGTACGGATGATGGAGGCAGCCAGAAGAGCAGGTGCTCTCGGGGCAAAGACCATCGGTTCTGGTGGAGGCGGCTGTATGGTGGCCATGGTCACTGGGGATGTCAAGGAAAAAGTACGGAAAGCGTTTCTGGATGCCGGTGCCAAAGCAGTGTACGAAGTTGAAATAACAGCATAACGAAGATGGAAAACAATAGTTTGGTGATCATGGTAGGAGGGGCTTCGTCCCGAATGAAAAGAAGTCTATTATCAGATCGGGAAAACAAGGGTGCGATGGACCACATTCCTCATAAGAGTCTTATTCCCGTTGGCAAAAGCGGGAAACCTTTTTTGTTTTATCTCGTTAGGAATGCCAAGGAAGCTGGGTATCAAAACCTCTATTTGATTACAAGTCCAGGGAATGGGGCTTTCAATGATTTAGTGGATAATGGAGGTCTTCCTTCTGGTTTGCAGGTGTCCATGGCCATCCAGCAGGTGCCGGACGATAGGGAAAAGCCCTTGGGAACTGCAGATGCCCTTCAGCAATGTTTGGACCAATATCCAGTGCTCAAAACATCCACTTTCACGGTCTGCAATGGGGACAACCTGTATTCCGTAGGAGCTCTTCAGGATTTACGGAGTGAAAGAAAAGCGGTCAACGCACTCATCAGCTATGCCAGTTCCGGATTTGAGTTCACCGACGAGCGCATCTCCAAATTTGCGGTCATGGATATTTCTGAAGATGGCTTTTTGAAGAAGATTGTTGAAAAACCTGCCCTGCAGGATATTCCCAGCTATATTGACAAAACAGGGGAACTCCGTGTGAGCATGAACATCTTCAGTTTTTATGGTGAGGACATTTATCCCTATTTGCAGAATTGTCCCCTAGATCCGGTTCGGGACGAGAAGGAACTTCCCAAGGCTGTGGGGAATTTGGTGATGGATGACCCCAAAAGTATGCTCTGTATTCCACGTTTGGAACATATTCCTGACCTGACAGATGCCAACGATATCCAATTATTCAAAAATTTGGAGTAACTTCATGGTGCACAGCCCCATACTTGCAACGAGTAAAATTTTAAATTTTTGGAATGGAATCGTATGCAACGGCATTATTATATGCCACCCCTTTCTTTCTAGGTCTGGTACTTTTTGAAGTGCTCTACGGCCGTTTTGTGAAAAACCAGAAACATAACTTGATGGATACCGTGAGCAGTCTCAGCTCGGGGTTGACCAATGTGGTAAAAGACTCTTTGGGGTTGGTACTCGTCCTGATCAGCTATCCATTTTTGTTGGAGCATTTGGCCCTTACCGAGATCAAGGCCACATGGCTGGTCTGGGTAGTGGCCTTCATAGTGCTGGATTTTGCTGGGTATTGGAACCATCGGCTCAGTCATCATATCAATTTTTTCTGGAACCAGCATGTCATCCATCACAGTAGCGAGGAATTCAATCTGGCCTGTGCCCTTCGGCAACCCATTTCCAATCTTTTGGGCTATTATGCGCTGCTGTTGATCCCTGCCGCACTTCTTGGGGTTCCGCACGAGGTCATCGCCGTTTTGGCACCCATCCATCTTTTTGCCCAGTTTTGGTACCATACCCAACATATCGGAAAAATGGGATGGTTGGAATATGTGATCGTTACCCCTTCGCAACATCGGGTTCATCATGCCATCAACAAGGAATATATCGACAAGAACCTAGGACAGATATTTTGCATTTGGGACAGGATGTTCGGAACATTTCAGGAGGAACTGGATGAGGTTCCTCCTCAATATGGTGTCTTGAAACCTGCCAACACGTGGAATCCCATCATTATCAATTTTCAGCATTTGTGGCGATTGGTGAAGGATGCCTGGCGAACGAACAGCTATTGGGACAAACTGCGGATATGGTTCATGCCCACTGGGTGGCGGCCTGCGGATGTGAAGGAAGCCTATCCGGTAGAAATCATTGAAGATGTCTATAATTTTGAGAAATACAGACCAGAGGCATCCAATTCGCTGAAGGCATATGTGTTGTTCCAACTGATCATGACCACGGCTCTGATGCTTTTTATGTTCTACAATTATTCCAATATTGGCTTTGAGGGACTCTTATTGTTCGGAGCATTTGTTTTTGTAGGGGTGTATGGGTACACGACCTTGATGGACCGAAAAAAATATGCTGTTTGGATCGAAGTGTTCCGGGGAATGGCCGGACTGGCCTTGATTTTCTTCACCAAGGATTGGTTCGGGATCGATTCTTTTTTGCCAATGGCCAGTTATTTAGTGGTGATCTATTTTTTGATGACCATTTTTGGAGGGGTCTATTTCACCTATTTTGAAAAGTCATATGTGGCGCCCAATTTGGCGTCCTAGAGTGTCCTAATTTCCGAATCTACCAATTCGATGTATTTTTCCATGGCCTCTTTTCGGCCCATGTTCTTGGCTTGGAACAGTGCATTGGCCTTAAAGGCATTGATCAATGGTGTCCTGCTGCCCGGATTGTCAAAATTTCGGTTGGCAATCTTGAAGTAGGCATACAGTTTCAACAAAAGATCCGCAGGCAAGGGCTCGGTGTAGCTGTTCACAAAGGCCACTGCCTCCTCAAATTTTTTATGGAGCGTTTCGTCAGTCATCTGCTTTTCTTACAGATGCAATGCAGGTTTTGGCCCCGGTCACTTTTTGGTTCAGTTTCACGGTGACGTTACAATTCAAGGGCAACAAAAGATCTACCCTTGATCCAAACTTGATGAACCCGGCATCTTCGCCCTGTGTCACCTGTTCGCCCTCTTCCGCATAATTGACGATGCGCCTGGCCATGGCCCCGGCAATCTGTCGGTATCCGATCTCGCCAAATTTTGGGGTATGAAGTACCACAGTGGTGCGTTCGTTCTCGGTACTGGATTTGGGGTGCCAGGCCACCAAATATTTCCCGGGATGGTATTTGGAATAGGTTACAGTTCCGCTGGCTGGGTATCGGGTGACATGCACATTTACGGGCGACATGAAAATGGAAACCTGTCTTCTACGTTCCTTAAAATATTCGGGTTCGTCCACTTCTTCTATGACCACGACTTTACCGTCCACGGGTGCCAAGATCTCATCAAAGTTGGGGGTCACTGGCCTTTTGGGATTCCTGAAAAACTGGAGAATGGCAATCAGGACAACAAGGGCAGTTATCTGTATGGTGAACCGTATCCATTCCACATCAACAAGATATTGTGCGGCAAATATGGCGGCGACCACCAGAAAAAAAGTGAAAATGACTATTTTTTGACCCTCTTTATGAAACATAGGAGAAAATATTAAGTATCAAATATGCAAATGGCGAAGCGAACACCAAACTGTCCAATCGGTCCCAAACCCCACCATGTCCGGGCAGGATGGCACCACTGTCCTTCACTCCCGCCATACGTTTGAATTTGGATTCCAATAGATCGCCAAGGCTTCCCGCAACCACGATCAAGGTGGCCATTGCCATCCATTCCATCAGGCTCAACTTGGTTTCGTACCAAGAAAGGATGTATGCGGCCACCAGTGCAAAAATAAGACCTCCTACAGAACCTTCAATGGTTTTTTTTGGGGAAACTGCAGGAAACAATTTTCTTTTGCCCATCATTCGTCCCACCAAATAGGCAAACGTATCGTTGACCCAAATCAGGATAAAGATGCCCATAATCAAAAACTGTGCGAAGGCATCGTCCTTATAGGGGATCATGGTCAGGAAAATACATCCACCGCCAATGTAGAAAACGGCAATGATGAATTTTTGGAGCTCCGTGAACTCTTTTGGTCGTTTGGAGAAAAGAAAGGCAAGAAGTGCCAGGTCCACCGTGATGGTCAGTAACATCAGGAGGGTTACCAGTGTGCCGTCCTGAACCAGATAGATGAAGATCCACCAGAGTGCCAGATAGGCGACAAAGATGTAGTATCCCTTAAGCTTGACGATGCGTTTGAATTCATACAGGCAGGCCAGTCCAAAAGCCATAAAGAGGAAATCGAAGGCGTCCGAACTTAAAAAAACCGCTCCCAAGAGAAGCACCACGTAGATGACCCCCGTTATAGAGCGCCTTAAAATCTCTTTCATGTACTAATAGTCTTCCAGGAGTAAAAGATAGACATTTTTTGAGGCACTTCCATAGGAAAGGAAATCGTCCTTGTTCTCCGGTGTGGGTTGAAAATGCTTGAGCGTGGTGATATTGTTGGGAATGTCCTTTCGATATTTTTCCTTGATGATCTTGAGTGCCCCGCTGATGGAATCCACCAATTGGCTTGTGGTGGCAAACACGATCAGGTTGGATGGGAGCTCGTCCAATTTCTTTTCCTTGATCTGGTTGGAACACACCAAAATGGAACCATTGTGGGCGACAAGGTGCTCGCAGGTGGTGAAGAAAATGTCACTTTCCTGCCTTTTGTCGGTAAATTCAAGTTTTTCTGAGGCAAATCGGGTCTCCAACCTAGGATCGAGGGAATAGAACATATGGTTCTGCCAATTGTTCTCGGAAATGATGTTTTTCAGGGCCAGGGATATTTCCGAAAAATCCTCGCAATAAATAAACTTGCCCCCGTTTTTCTTGAAATAGATGGTGAACTTTTCGTCAATGGGGATTTTCAGATCGGGCATGTGGTCTCCACGGGTTTCCAAAGTTTCCTTGGAAACCTTTTTTCCTCCTCCGAAAATCTTCTTAAAAACTCCCATTTAACGTATCGAGTGCATTTTTCCTATTTCAGTTAAGACTCCATCGCTTGGAACCCAATCTATTTGGCAGGTTCCAGTTTTTCTTCCTCCTTTTCAAAAGGTCTTCTGCCAAAAATCTTTTCCAGATCGTCCTTAAAGATAACTTCTTTTTCCAAAAGCCTGTCAGCAAGCTCGGTCAATTTGTCCTTATTGTCGGCCAATAATTTAATGGCCCTTTGGTATTGCTCTTCTATCATTTTGGATATTTCCTGATCGATCCGTTGGGCAGTCTCCTCACTATAGGGTTTGGTAAAGCCATATTCGTTCTGCCCAGAGGAATCGTAGTAGGTGATGTTCCCCAATTTATCATTCAGACCATATATGGTGACCATGGCCCTGGCCTGTTTGGTCACTTTTTCCAAATCGCTCAAAGCTCCTGTGGAAATCTTGTCGAAAATCACCTTTTCAGCGGCCCTGCCTCCCATGGTGGCACACATTTCATCCAACATCTGTTCCGGACGAACAATCAAGCGCTCTTCGGGCAGGTACCAGGCAGCTCCCAACGATTGTCCACGAGGGACAATGGTGACCTTCACCAAAGGTGCGGCATGCTCCAGCATCCAACTCACGGTGGCATGACCGGCTTCGTGGTAAGCAATGGTCTTTTTCTCTTCAGGGGTGATGATCTTGTTCTTTTTCTCCAGACCACCCACAATTCTGTCAACGGCATCGAGGAAATCTTGTTTGGTCACCGCCTTTTTCTCTTTACGGGCAGCGATCAGTGCCGCTTCGTTGCACACATTGGCAATGTCCGCACCCGAGAAGCCCGGGGTCTGTTTGGCCAAAAAGTCCAAGTCCAATGTCTCGGCAGTCTTGATGGGGCGCAAGTGCACCTCAAAAATTTCTTTTCTTTCGTTCAAATCGGGAAGGTCCACATAGATCTGACGGTCAAATCGTCCGGCACGCATCAAGGCTTTGTCCAGTACATCGGCACGGTTGGTGGCGGCCAGTACGATGACGTTGGTGTTGGTGCCAAATCCGTCCATTTCGGTGAGCAACTGGTTCAAGGTGTTCTCGCGCTCGTCGTTGGAACCTGTAAAATTGTTCTTGCCCCTGGCACGTCCTATGGCATCTATCTCATCAATGAAGATGATGGCAGGGGACTTGTCCTTGGCCTGTTTGAAAAGGTCACGTACGCGGGAAGCTCCCACACCTACGAACATTTCCACAAAATCGGAACCTGACAGGGAGAAGAAGGGCACTTTGGCCTCTCCGGCAACGGCCTTGGCCAAAAGCGTCTTACCTGTTCCGGGAGGCCCCACCAAAAGGGCTCCCTTGGGTATTTTTCCTCCAAGTGAGGTGTATTTGTCTGGGTTTTTGAGGAATTCGACAATCTCTTGCACCTCTTCCTTGGCACCTTCCAAACCGGCCACATCCTTGAAGGATGTACGAGTGTCGGTCTTTTCATCAAATAGCTTGGCCTTGGATTTTCCGATGTTGAAGATCTGTCCACCGGCACCTCCTCCAGCACCTCCCGACATTCTTCGCATCAAATAGATCCAGATGGCTATGATCAGTGCAAAGGGCAGCAAGGACAACAATAGATCGCCCAGGACATTGGATTCGGTATCGAACTCCACAATGGTGTCCAGGTTGTTCTCTTTCTTGATCTCCGTGATCTCGTTCTGGAAAATCTGAAGGTCACCATAGTCCAAAATATACTGGGGCATCAAACTGGAAGAAGGGAAGAGGGGTTTTTTGGCCACACCCTTGTGCACATCCTTGTTGAGGGCCTCTTCGGTAAGATACACCTTGGCTTGGCGGGTATTGGTGATGATGACGATCTTGGAGATGTCACCATTACGTAAAAATTCCTGTAGTTCTGAAGTCGTGGTCTTTTCGGTACTGGAGAAACTGCTTCCTCCAAAAAACTGGAAGCCGATGATCAGGGCGATGACCACGCCGTATATCCACCACGAACTGAAACGGGGTTTCTTAGGGGTATTTGGATTGTTTTCTTTTGCCATTTTTTTTAAGAATTGTAGCTGCTCTCCACCATCGTTACCTTGGCATCTCCCCAAAGTCCTTCAATGTCGTAGAATTCCCTGATGTGTTTTTGAAATACATGAACCACCACATTTACATAGTCCATCAATACCCATTCTGCGTTGTCTGAACCTTCAATGTGCCAAGGCTTGTCTTGGATGGCCTTGCTTACGGTTTTTTGGATAGAGGAAACAATTGCATTGACATGCGTGTTGGAAGTACCGTTGCAGATTATGAAGTAGTCACAAACTGTGTTTTCGATTTCCCTGAGGTCCAGTAGATTGATATCAACTCCCTTTACTTCTTCTATCCCGTGCAAAATCAAGGCAATCAGTTCATCTGCGCTGGCTTTCGTTTTCTGCATTCAAAAATTTTAGTTTTTACAAAGTTATATTTTTTTTGTTTTCTTAGCCTTAGTTTTTAACAAATCGATAAGGCGTACCACATTGGGAGAACATACTCGGATAATCAAACTTGATGCCACGGATTCCAC
>JASBTQ010000027.1 GCA_030148335.1 Allomuricauda sp.
GCCATAGATATTGGTGAGGCCAATGACATCCACCCTTATAATAAAAAAGAAGTAGGAAGAAGATTGGCATTGTTGGCCAAACATTACAATTATGGGGACATACTTAAAAAAGGCCCTGTTTACAAATCCCATAGTCTAAACGATACATCCATTTTGGTCGAGTTTGAGACCCATGGAGGTAAATTGGTTAGTAAGGACAAGTATGGCTATTTAAGGGGCTTTGCCATAGCTGGGAAGAATGGCGAGTTCAAATGGGCCAAAGCAGAGTTGGTAACTACGAACACGGTAAAGGTGTACCATGAAAATATCAAAAATCCAAAGTATGTAAGGTACGCTTGGTCTGATAATCCCGGACAATTGGACTTGACAAATGCAGAAGGACTGCCCGCGTTTCCTTTCCGAACCGATAGTTTTGAGTTGGGCACTTCCAAGAAAACATATCAATACGATTCCCATGCATTTTAAATATAAAATAGGAAGCTTTCTAATTGTATTATTGTTGTCCACTAATCGGATTTCGGCGCAAGAAAAGTCGGTGCAGGATATCGGTTCATATGACTTTCAGGCAGCGCCGGCCCCCGAATGGACAGAGTTAATGGAGCGTACCTCGGGTTGGTTTGGGGCAGATGGGATATTTACCATTCCTTTAGATGGTGTGGAAAATCAAGGAGACGGAGAAAAAGAGACCCTCTTTATTTTTAGCGACACCTATGTAGGAGAGGTTGTAAACAATGTGCCAAAACCCGGTAATGTTATGGTGAACAATACTACCGCATGGATGAAGGGGCTGGAACCAAAGAAATCGGCCATTGATTTTGAGTACAATTTGGATGGTGATGGGAAGCCAACATCCTATTTTGTTCCAAATAATATAAATGCCAAAGCCAATGAGTATTTCTGGTTGGGGGATGGGTTTATAAACCATCATAAGGACAATGCGCTCTACCTATTTGCCTATCATGTACATAAAACCGGTCCCAATGTTTTTGATTTTGAACAGACCAACATAACATTGTTGAAAGTTGATGACCCTACCAAAGAAGGAATCTCAACATCGACTCAAATAGCGACCGATTTAGGGTTTGTGCACCCAACAGAAGGGCGGGTATATTTTGGTAGCGGACTTTTCGTGAATACTAAGGAAGCCAATGCACCAAATCCAGATGGATATGTTTACATCTATGGTATCATGGAACGGCAAAAGTCCTTGATAGCCGCAAGGGTACTACCTGAAAATGTTGAAAATGTTGACGAATGGCGTTTCTGGAACGGTAGGGAATGGGTGGTGCAAAAGGAAGAGGTCGCGGAAATAACAAATGCAGTTTCCAACGAACTCAGCGTAACTCCAACAGAAGACGGCAATTTTTTACTCACGTTTACGGTTTTGGGCCTTTCCGATAAGGTAGGTATACGTGTGGGGACAAGCCCTGTGGGGCCCTTTGGTGAAATCCATGAGGTGTATACTTGCCCGGAATACAAGGAAAAAGGACTTTTCCCGTACAACGCAAAAGCGCATTATCATTTATCAAAACCCGGGGAACTGTTGATCAGTTACAATACAATTACGCTAAACTTTTGGGAAGATATTCAAAAAGACGCGAGTATATATCACCCTAGATTTATAAAAGTAAAATATAAGTAAACGAGTACTGGACTTAAAAAAAAACATATGAAAAACTGGATAAATGGAATGACAATTAGGGTAAGTATTTTGTCAATTGTCATGACGAGTATAGGCTGCAAAGACAAAACAAAAGAAACACCGATAGCGGATAATAATAAAGAACCAGAGACTATTGTTGCTGTAACATCCCCTAAATGGAGCCAGCTCTTTATTAAAAATGAAGGATGGTTTGGTGGAGATGGCATTTTTGGAATTCCTATGGATGGCAAAGAATTTGTTGCCGCAACAGATAGCACGGTCACACTTTTTACTTTTGGGGACACCATGATTGGCCATCATGATGGGCAAAGCTTACAGCCGGAAGATTTTTTAATGATCAATAACTCCGTGGGAATCCTGAAAGGCAAAGAACCAAATGCAGATAATATTACGTTCTATTGGAAAGAAAGCGAGGGTCAACAGGCCAAAGCACTTTTTAAGCCCAACACACCAAACTCCAGACCACATGATTATTATTGGTTGGGAGATGGATTTGTAAACACAGAGGGAGACGAAAACCTTTATGTTTTTGCTTACCCGGTTCGGGAAAAAGATACCACGGGTATAGGAGGTTTTAATTTTGAACAAGTTGGCGTAAATCTATTGCAAATACCCAAGAACAGTACCCCTCCGTATTTAGATCATACCCAATTGGAGACTCCATTTTTTGATTCAGCAACCCAAACTTCATTTGGCAGTGCCATTTATGTGAACACGGAATCAGCGGGAGCTCCTGACCCCGATGGCCATATCTATACATATGCGGTGTCCAACGAGGAAGGTACCAAGGGCCTGTTGGTCGCAAGGGTATTGCCCGAGTATTTGACAAAGTTTGATCACTGGAAATTTTGGAACGGTCAAGATTGGGTGGCAGAAATGGAAGAAGCAACTATGATAGCCAAGGATGTTTCCAATGAAATGAGCGTATCCCCTTTATCTGATGGCAGAATTGTATTGACCTACCAACGTTTTACCATGGGACCTGAGGTGGCCATACAAATTGGCGAGTCCCTCGTTGGGCCATTTGAGGAGCCAGAAATAGTGTATTTGACCACTGAGAATGATACCCATAAAACCTATTTCACATATAACGCCAAGGCTTACCCGCACCTATCTGAACCTGGTACTCTTTTAGCAAGCTATAATGTGAATTCATTTGATTTTTGGGCAGATATTTTAAAGGACCCCAATCTATACAGACCACGGTTCCTTGAAATCTCTTTGGAATAGTGGCTTAACGTTTAATGTCTATACTATAAGTGAATTGATCGGCCCGGTAATAACCTATGTTGTATTCTATAGGTCTATTGCCAGGGTCGTAGACTACCCGTTTTCTTTGTAGAATGGCCGAATTTACCGGAACTCCCAATTTCTCCGCAAGAAATTTATTGGCTAAAATAGCGCTTATTTGTTCTCTGGAAAGAACAGGGATGGTATGATATTCATGTTCCAAGATATCGTAGAGATGACGTTCAAAATCCTCATTTCCTGTAATGCCTATTCTTGGGTGAAAATAACTCACGAAGTATACAAAAGGACCGTTGTCCAAACCACGAAGTCTTTCTAATCTGAAAAGTTCCTGCCCCTCCTTTACTTCCAATTGTTCCGAAACTTCCGCGCTTACTTTGATTTGGGAAACCTTGATTTCGTAATTTCTAAAGTTAATCCCTTGAGCGTGCATTTCTTGGCTAAAACTAACCCAATTGGATAGCTTGGTTTCGACCTGCTTTTTTGCTACTTTGGTGCCAACCCCTTTTTTTCTTATCAACAGCTTTTCTTGAACCAACCTATTGGTGGCCTGCCGAATTGTATTCCTGGAAATCCCAAGTCGTTTGGATAGGTCAACTTCCTTAGGTAAAAACTTGCCATTTTGGTAATCTGGGTCGTTTATCATATCACGAAGGATTTCCTCAACCTGTAGATGCAAGGGTACTGGACTATCGTGATCGATGCTAAGGGACTTAAGGTTAAGTATGTTCTTTTGTTGAGACATTAAACAAACTTATAAAATTTGTGTCAAACATTTGAAAATATTGATAAGATGATAGACCAAACTGGAATGATTGAATACAGAGAATAATTTAAAACTAGTTGTTTTGCGAAGTACAGCTTTTAAAGTCAATAAAGTCAGGTTGCTAATATAATTTTCCAGTTGCTTCAACTTTTGAATTTGGTGCTCTTTCCTTCTTTTGAGTATTGCTTTTTTAACCAATTTACGGTTTTCCAATATTTTTTTGTCCATGCTGAAGTTGAAAAGCCTTTCCTTTTAGTCCAGATTTTCAACATCCTAGGGGTCGTACATAAACGCAAGAGGTCGAAAAAAGTCACCTCTTGCATTATATCTTTCACCGATTTTAAAAAACTCCTTGCATCCCGTCAAATTGGCAACTATCTATTAATGAACCACTACATTTTTGGCTTGAGAGGGCATCCCCGTTGGGCGCTCATTGTGGAAAGGGAGAAAGAAGAAAAGGTTGGATGTTTCTTGTATTCCACAATGGTATAATTCTCCCTATTCTTAAAACAAGAATGGTTAAAAATAAGTTTAATGATGATTTTGAAAACCTATGGACCTTTTCAAAAATGTCCCAAATGACGTAGACATATATATTCATACAATTATTCAATTATACATTTAAATGATTATATACACAAAGGAAATGGATATAAGTAAAATGCATGTCAACCATCAGAAACAATGATATGTTGAGAGAATGGTACTTTTATCCCTTCCCATTTTTGTTTCGTAACAGACATAAAAATCGGACTGGGCAAAGCAAACTGGGGCAAGTCCCGAAATGTTGAGACCTATCTGTCGGGTTTCATTAATTGGACAATCAAGCTTTTTCAGCCTGTTCGAAATGGTTCTGCTCACACCATTATTCAAAGAAGGAAATAAGTTTTTATGATATCTTGTTTAGATAGTCGATACCTAAGATATCAGTCCCTTTAGTAGGCTTAAAATTAAGATTTGGTGCAATGGGCCAAATATGCCAAGGACTACGTGGATAGGTAACCATTGGGCATTTTCTCTCCCTTTCCATAGATACTCATTGCTGCGATTCCGTACAAGTTTTGTTTTAAAATAAACTACATGGATTTACCGTACATAACATCTTGTACTGCAAAGTAGGTTCCCATAAATAAATGATAATAGGTTTGTTCTCAGAGGTCACGAAGCAAGTTGTGTTTTTGTAAACAAAAACTGCTCACTTCGTTTACAAGTGACCTTTAGAACAATACCAAATTCATGGCAAATGGCAAGACCTAAAATGGACATATCAAAACAACGAACAGTAGTTATCGCCTTTAGGGTTTCACAAAGTGAATACGTGATCATTACCAATAATGCGGAGACCATTGGGCTGTCAGTCGCCGGGTATATCCGAAGAAAATGTACGGGAAAATCCCTGCCAACGAAAAAGGTAGATCCTTTGGACCGGAAACTGTTTATCGAACTGAGCCGGATGGGAAACAACCTGAACCAACTCACTAGGGTCTCGAACTCAGGTATCCGTGACCCTTTCAGCATTCATAAACAATTGGAGGAGGTAAAAATGCTATTGAAACAGCTCAAATCAAGTATCTCGAACAATGATAGGTAAGATAACAATAGGGAAAGATTTCTATGGTGTTCTGGTCTACAATGAAAAAAAGGTAAACGAAGGAGTAGGATATGTCATCGATTCCAATATAGAGCCTTCCACAGCGGTAAACATGACACAGGAATTCAATTTGATCAGGCAAATGCGTCCGGGACTTGGGAATGCGGTCCTTCATGTTTCCTTGAACCTGCCCTACTCAGATGAATTGAACGATAAGGAGTTTGCTTCATTCGGATGTGACTATCTAATGAAGATGGGCTTCGATAACAACCAGTTCATTATGTACCGTCATACGGACACGGAACACGAACACATCCATATAGTGGCCAATAGGGTCAGGTATTCAGGCAGGATAACGAGTGACAGTAACATTAAAAGAAGAAGCCGGGAAGTGCTCAATGATTTGGAGAAGAAATATGGATTGACTCAGATTTCAACAAAAATTGGTGGAAAAAAATCACTTGACCAAAAGGAAATAGAGAAAACCCTTAGAACAGGCGATGTACCTATCAAACTTGTCCTACAGGAGCGAATCGGTTCGGCAATCTCAAAAGCAATGGACACAACAGAATTTATCAAGTTGCTACAAGAGCAAAATATCTCGCCAAGATTCAACGTAAGCAAAACCACAGGCAGGGTTTCGGGGATATCTTTCAAATATCAAGATGTGGTATATAAAGGCAGTACCCTAGGCAAAAAATTCTCATGGAACAGTATTGTAAAACAAATCGATTATGAGCAAACAAGAGACCGTTCAGTTATATTATCGGCTAATGGAAAAGAACGGGGAACTGATCAAGCTCACGAAGGAAACGATGAAGGAACAGTCAAGGTTGAACCAAGAAATAATGGGACTGCAAAAGGCACTCGAAATTCTGCTCAACAATCAAAAAGTCATGTGGGAGAAATTAAGGAAAATGGAATGACCGGGCCTTTATTGGATGAAGCGGAGTGGAATCCTTTCAAACTGGAACTCAAAGATGATATTAATAAGAAGAAGTCCAAAAGAAAGAAGAAAAGGAAAGGGCTGGGCTTCTAGAACTTGAACTTATGGAAAATAACAACAAGCAAAAACCTTCAGGAATGACCCCCTCCGAGATCCAGGTATTGGAGATGATACGCAGTAAAAGGTTCCTGTCCATCAAAGTGATCATCAAGAACGGGGAGGTCGATGCTATTGAAGGTCTGGAACGATTGGACACAGGGGAGCGTATCATCGATATGTTGAAACAACATGATTTTCAGAACCTGGAAATCAAACAAACCAATGGCAAGATTGTTTGTGTAAACAGGATATTCAGGAAAAAAGTCTCCCCTCTGGCAAAAACAAAAAGAAGTTAACCAACCATTGATATTCAAGGAATAAAATTGTCATCCGATACTGGATTTAAATAGTTAAAAAGGGTAAATTAAAGCCTGCTTATGCAAATACGGTGGTGACCTTACAACATGAAGGAGCTATTGCTATTTAACGGAAATGTCAAACCCGATAATCGAGCTAAAGCGGAAAAACAGAACATTCAACAGTACATGGCTCAAGACTTATAAAGGTTTTGAAGACTGCCAGGAGGAAGAAGCGAAAAAGATCGTGGAACAACTCCGGGAATTCGCCAACATAGTTTGCCGCCATGTCCAAAAAGGGAACATATGAACTTAGAGGTATTTGATCAATTTGCCAAAAGGGAAAAGGGAAGGATTATAGGGAAAAACAATACGGCCGTTATCTACACCCGTGTTTCAAGTAAGGAGCAATTTGACAAAAATGCCAGTCTAAGCACTCAACTTAAATATTGCCAGGAGTATGCACTTCGAAAAGAATTGGAAGTACTGGAATATTTCGGGGGAACCTATGAATCCGCAAAGAGCGATGAACGTAGGGAATTCCAAAGGATGTTGAAGTATGTCAAAAGGAGAAAGAACATTGGCTATATCATTGTCTATTCCTATGATAGGTTTTCACGTACGGGCGCGAACGGTGCCTATATCAGCGAGCAGTTAAAAAAGCAGGGAGTGGCCGTTATATCCGCCACCCAGGAAATCGATGTAACCACGAGTGCGGGCACCTTTCAAGAAAACCTCTATCATATGTTTTCCCACTTTGACAATCAGGTCCGTAGGGACAAATCAATTACTGGAATGCGGGAAAAGTTACGAAGGGGCCATTGGACAGGAGCCTACCCATTTGGATACACCAATACGAACCCCGGTAAAGGAAAGACCCCCAATTTTGTAATCACCAATGAAGGAAGATTGTTGAAGCAGGCTTTTTTATGGAAGGCAAATTCCAATATGTCCCATGTCGAGATTGCAAAACGGCTCAAAGAAAAGGGTCTGGACATAAACGCAAAAAAATTGACCGATCTTTTTAGAAACCCGTTCTATTGTGGACTTATTGTCAATAGCCTAATTCCTGGAGAAGTGATTCAAGGAAAACACGAGGCCCTGATATCGAAAGAAATCTTTTTAAAGATCCATAATCTACTTCACGAGGGAGATACACCCAAGAAATATTCGTACGACGATGAAAATCTGCCATTAAAACAGTTTGTCAGATCTTCGGTTTGTGGGACACCTTATACTGGGTTTATTGTGAAGAAAAAGGGGCTATATTATTACAAGAACAGGCGTAAGGGAAGCAGGGAAAGTAGAAGCGCAAAAAAGCTCCATGAAGAGTTTATAAATGTTTTGAACAGGTATACCATAGCCGATAAAAAGTATATCGAACCTTTGACCGATATCATACACGATACCTTGTTGGCTTACAATCAAGAAGCACTTAACGACCAAAAACGATTGACCAAAGAACTCGCTCAAATCGGAGAGCAGATAAATACATTGGAAAGAAGGTATGTAGTGCTGAACGAAATCACAAAGTCCCAATATGATCTTTTTATGCCTGAACTGAAAGCTAAACAAAGGGAATTGGAGATGAAATTGGAGAATAGCGGGATAAATAGTTCAAACCTCAAAAAGTCAGTAAAAATGGCACTCGATTACGCTTGTAACTTACCGTATTTATGGAAGTTAGGGGATTTGGAAACAAAAAGGGCCATACAATATATGGTGTTCCCTGACGGGATTGTGTATGACTTCAAAAACAAAGCAGTTCAAACTTTTCGGGTCAACGAAATTTTTGGCACAATCGGTTCGTTTTCAGGTAATTTGAAGGAAATAAAAAACGGGAAATTCCACTCAATTTGTGAAAAATCCCGTTTAGTGACCTCGGCAGGATTCAAACCTGCAACCTTCTGAGCCGTAATCAGATGCGCTATTCAGTTGCGCCACGAGGCCGTTTTAATGGGCTGCAAATATATTTCTTTTTAAATTTACCACAAAACCTTGGCATACAAAAATGATGGAACTTTCAGCCTACATCCGTGATATAGAAAACTTTCCAAAACCAGGAGTGGTTTTTAAGGACATTACCCCGCTTCTTAAAGACTCCCAGGCTTTTCAAAAGGCAAGTGATGCATTGTTGGGCTTAATGGCCGATATGAAGGTGGATAAAGTCATTGGGGTGGACAGCCGGGGGTTCATATTTGCACCCCTTTTGGCTGAAAAATTGGATGCCGGCTTCGTACCTGTGCGTAAATCGGGGAAACTTCCTTTTGACACCTTATCCGAACCCTACGAACTGGAATATGGGCAGGAAACCCTTGAAATCCATTCCGATTCCGTTTCAAAAGGAGACAAAGTGCTGGTCCACGATGATGTCCTGGCCACTGGTGGCACGGCCAAGGCAGTGTGTAAATTGGTGGAGCGGCTCGGGGGAGAAGTGGTCCAATGCAATTTTTTGATACACCTCACCTTTCTGAAGGGAGCGGAAAAACTCAACGGATATCCCATCAAATCGTTGCTCCAGTACTAATTCCCATCCAAGGCCCTCGTGGTGATATAGTAGCGCCAACCTATTATGGCCAATTGCCATTTGGATGCCTTGGACAGATCCAGACCTTTTTTGGTGAAGGAAGGTAGAACTGCTTTGTTGATTTTTGCCAGAATCTTGAATAGCATGGTCTCGGGTGTTGGTTATGGCAAATATACGAAACAGTTACGGGGCAAATGATGTTCACCTACCATGGACTGGTTACATAAAAATAACAGTGAGGAGATGGATGAGCAGCATGACGAAAAACTTTACTATGGCAATCATTGTTCAATGGATTTTTAGGTTAAAAAACTAGTGCTGACCGGTTGCATTTTTCGAATATAAAATGATAAGTTTCATGCTACCAAACTTTTAGCATGAAATCTATACAATTGCATACAAGATTGTAGTCTTTTAAACGAGTTGGCCCTTGAAAATTTTACAGTTCCCTTGGTAAATGTTTTAAATTGTAATCTTTAATGTCGATTGATATTTAAAAATGAAACTTTTGCAGGGGTGTTTTGGGCCACTTTTTGAAAACCAAGGGAGGTTTCATTCCAAAAAAGCCAATTTTCAGGCATTTCGTTTGCCCGTATAAAAAAGGACCGCCTTGTTGGAAGCGGTCCTTGTTCTAGATTGGAAGATTGAACAATCCTTATTTTTTGCCTTTTTTGGTGAAAATTTCCACTACACCATACTTCCCTTTTTCTCCATGGCTTTCTATCGCTGTCTCACCTTTTTGGACATTGACGCTTTTAATATCCTTTGGGTTCAATTTTTTGACATCTTTCTTTGAAGCTTTCTTCCCATCTATGAAATAAAGGGGCTCACCATCACCATCAGTGTCTATGAAAAAGAAGCTGGTATCTTCGCCAATCACCTCTATATCTTCATCGTCATCCGAATCCCTGATGATCATCACATGTTTCTTCTCGTCCTTGTCTTCCATTTTCTTGATCCTAACGACCTTATGGCTTATACTATCATCATCATCTGAACTGAAATGGATTGAAGTGCCTGTTCCTATTTCCATTTCTTCAATTTCTTCGTCGCTGAGTTTTTTTCCGTTGACGATGACGGTTTTTTTGGCATTGGATTTATCGACCCTGATTTCCGTCTTGCCCGAAGTGGTCCAGGTCACATCATCATCCATTTTATGGATGCGGATCTTGTTGTGCTTGGCATTGCCAAAAGAGACCAAATTGGCCTCATCGTCATAAAAAACAGTGAGCGGATCTATGGGCCCATCAGGACTGGAGCTGTAATTGCCACTGAATTTTTCCCCTTTTGAGTTTTTCCCGCTCAAGTTCAAGGTGATATCGATGATTTCCCTCTTGTCGTTCCTGACCGCCGTGTAGCTGAAATCAATGCCATCTTCGGCCAAATCCTTCTTCATCTTGTCCAGTTCATCATTGGAAGTGTCCTTGTTGATGATAAGTTCCACGGATTTGTCGTCCATGATGCTTTCAACGCTTTCGGAGTTGGAGTACCGATACACCTCTTCTACGCTAAAACTGACCAGGAATAGTCCCAGCAGAGGTAGTACGAACAACGTTTTGAACACATTGATTTTTTTGGATTGATTTTGATTTAACATGACTATTCGTTTTTTGATTAATGAATTATAGAATGAATTTGTGATTTTGAATTGTTGACCGTCCACTGCCTGTTTCAACATGAGGTATTGGTAGGTTTTCTTGTTCTCCATTTGGCTGATGGTCTCCGAATCGGCCAAAAACTCCAAGTTTTGTCTCACTGCCCGTGTGTAGAGCCACAGGACAGGATTGAACCAGAACACAATTTTCAAGATTTCCAGTAGCAAAATATCCACCGTATGGAGTTGCCTTGCATGTACCTTTTCATGGGCTAGGATGGTCCCAAGCTCTTTTGTGTTGAACAGAGACGGGTTGTAAAAAATGGAATTGAAAAAAGAGAAAGGGGAAATCCTTTTTTCCGTTTCCACATGCAAAAAGGGATGTTCCCTCCAAGTTTTGGCATTTTTGGCCAAGGTTCTCAATGAACTCAATTGGACCAGAAATTTCACCAATAGTATCGCGCATCCGATCAAATACACGGCCCAGAGCACATTTTCAAGTGTGAAGAGGGTCTGCACAGGAGCTATTTTGGTTCCACTCGCAGTGCTTGCCGCATTGACTAGGATGGGTTTCGTGGCCACAATCACCTTTTCAATTTTGATCAAGGGAAAGAGGAGGGAGAGAACGAGCCCGGAAAGCAGGAACAGCCTATTTTCCTTAAAAAAGGTGTCCCGCTTCAGGAACAGGTGGTAAACTCCAAGAAACCCCGCAGATAGAATGGCTGTTTTGGCAAAGTACAATACAATCGTTTCCATTATTTCTTCTTTTCGATGAGGTCTATGATTTCTTGGAGCTCCTTTACCGATATCTTCTCCTCATAGGCAAAATGGGAGACCAGACTTTTGTAGGAATCGTCATAGTAATCGGCTATGGCGGCGTTGACATATTTTTTGCGGTATTGCTCCTTGGTCACCGTTGGAAAATAGCGGTGGGTGTTGCCAAAGGCCTCATGGCCCACATACCCCTTTTCCTGTAGGTTTCTCACGATGGTGGAGAGGGTGTTGTAATGCGGCTTCTCACCATCGATATCTTCCAATATTTCCTTAACGAAAGCCTTTTTCAGTTTCCATAGGATTTTCATCACTTCCTCTTCCTTGTTGGTCAATTTTTGCATAGTCCAGAAATTATAGGACCAAACATAGTACTAATTCCATAGTTATACAACTATTTTTATAGTTTGTTAACTATTTTTATAGTTTTTTATTTTTCAGGAACACTTTTGGTTCACCATATCTTCCGCTATTTTTACGCAAAACTTATTTATTTGGAAAATCTACTTTTTGTTGTGCTGGGGCTTGGCCTTCTTATTGCCGGGGGAAATTGGTTGTTGAAATCGGCAGTGGCCCTATCGCTCCGGTTGTCCATCCCAAAGATTGTGATCGGGATGACAGTGGTCTCCTTCGCCACATCAGCACCGGAACTTATTGTAAGTGTAAAAGCGGCATTGGACGGTTTTCCAGACCTCGCCCTGGCCAACGTGGTCGGTTCCAACATCGCCAACCTTGGATTGGTACTGGCCATTACCATCATATTGGGGAGTATAGATGTGCGGAAGAGTTTCTATTCCACAGACTGGCCCGTGATGATGGTGGCCTCATTGCTGTTTTGTGGTTTTGTTTATTTTGATGGTGTGCTGCAGCAATACGAAGGAATCATCTTGGTATCCTGTCTATTTCTTTTCTTGGTATATCTTCTCAGGTTTCAAAAACCGGCCGTTGTGGACGAAATGCCAGAGGACGATGTGCCGCTACCCTTATATAAAACGGTATTGTTGCTTGGGATAGGAGGGACGGCACTCTGGGGCGGATCGGAACTACTGATCAAAGGTGCCGTGGGTATGGCCTCCGCTTTTGGGGTGAGCGATAGGATTATTGGAATTACTGTGGTTTCAGTAGGCACTAGCGTTCCTGAATTGGCAGCTTCCGTTATTGCTGTGCTCAAAAAGGAAAAGGCCATTTCCTTGGGCAACCTGATTGGCTCCAACATCTTCAACCTATTGGGTGTTTTGGGAATAACGGCCACCATCACCCCCATAGGTGTAGTGGATCAGGGACTGCTCGATAATGACATCTTTTGGATGCTGGGCATCTCCTTTTTGATACTGCCCTTGGTGTTCTTCCCAAAGGGATTGCGCTTGGGGTGGAGGGACGGCCTCGTACTTTTGGCCGTCTATGTTGCTTTTGTCTATATGACCGTAACATAAAAAACCGCCCCATGATCGGGACGGTTTTTCATCTATAATCAACAACTAATTTATTTGCTACCAGTTATACCTTTGCAGATTTCACTGTTTTGATGATTCTGGCCGCAACTTTGTATGGATCTGCGTTAGAGGCAGGTCTTCTGTCTTCCAGCCATCCTTTCCATCCTTTTTCAACGGTCATGATCGGAATCCTGATGGAAGCACCCCTATCGGAAACTCCATAGCTGAAGTCCTTGATGGAAGCAGTTTCGTGCTTACCGGTCAAACGCTGATCGTTGAACTCACCGTAAACAGCAATGTGCTCAGCGGTAACAGGGCGGAAGGCCTCACATATTTTTTCATAAACTTCTTTGGAACCGGCCGTGCGCAACGTAGTGTTGGAAAAGTTGGCGTGCATACCGGAACCGTTCCAATCTCCCTTAATGGGTTTTGGGTGGTACTCGATGTAGTAACCATACTCCTCGGTCAATCGGTCCAAAAGATAACGGGCAATCCAAACTTGGTCACCAGCGTGCTTGCCACCTTTGGCAAAAATTTGGAACTCCCACTGTCCGCAGGCAACTTCTTGGTTGATCCCTTCAAAGTTGATTCCAGCTTCAAGGCATAGGTCGGCATGACGCTCCACCAAATCCCTACCGTGGGTATTTTTACCACCTACAGAGCAGTAGTACAATCCTTGTGGACCGGGATACCCGCCCATTGGGAACCCGAGGGGCAATTGGGTATGGGTGTCCATGATGAAGTATTCCTGCTCGAAACCAAACCAGAAGTCATCATTTTCATCATCAATAGTGGCCCTTGAATTGGTTTCGTGCACAGTGCCATCGGCGTTCAATACTTCTGCCATGACCAAAAAGCCATTATTTCTTGCTGGGTCAGGGAAGATGGAAACAGGTTTCAACAAACAGTCGGAAGAACCACCTTCCGCTTGCCCTGTTGAGCTTCCATCGAAGGACCAAATGGGACAATCCTCCAATTTGCCACTAAAATTCTCCTCGATCTTAGTCTTGCTTCTCATGTTGGCGGTAGGGTAGTAACCATCCAACCAGATATACTCTAATTTAGATTTGCTCATAATTTTTGGTAGTTAATCGTTCTCAAATAATGGAAGCAAAAATAGTTTTTTCATTTAATAATCAATGTTTCATAGGGGTAAAATCACAAAATTCTCGTTATAATTTATAATACCCCTATTTTGGGTGGGGCAAAGTGAAAAAAAAGTATTTTTTGGAACTTATATTATTAAATTGTTAATTGTAATTTTGTCTCCTAAACACAAATCAAATGCCGAAAGTAAGATTTCAAGCCTTGGCTGAAAGCCGTAAAAGGGAGCATACATCCATTAGTGAGGAAGGGAAACGTTCCGAACTGTTCGGGAAGCATGTTTTCAACGAGGACAAGATGCTCCAATTCCTGACCAGGGAAGCTTTTGAGAATGTGAAATCCGCCATTTTTCAGGGAAACAAGATCGACCGTAAGATTGCCGACCAGGTGGCCGAAGGGATGAAGGCATGGGCCCTAAGCATGGGAGCCACACACTACACCCATTGGTTCCAACCATTGACAGGCGCCACGGCCGAAAAGCACGATGCATTTTTTGACATCCTTCCCGATGGCAGGGCCATGGAAAAGTTTGGAGGGGCACAATTGGTACAGCAAGAACCTGATGCATCCAGCTTCCCTAGTGGCGGCATCCGAAACACTTTCGAGGCCCGTGGGTATACCGCTTGGGACCCCACTTCCCCGGCATTCATCTATAAGACCACCCTATGCATACCCACCATATTTGTGGCTTATACAGGCGAGGCATTGGACAACAAGGCACCATTGCTACGGGCACTGCATGCGGTTGACCAGGCTGCGACGGGCGTCGCCCAATATTTTGACAAAAATGTGAGAAAGGTCTATGCCACTTTGGGTTGGGAACAAGAATATTTTTTGGTGGACAAGGCATTGGCAAAATCCCGCTTGGACCTCTCCATGACCGGTAGGACCTTGGTGGGCAATTTTTCCGCAAAGGGCCAACAGTTGGATGACCATTATTTTGGAGTGATTCCTCCCAGGGTGCTGAGCTTTATGAGCGATTTGGAAAAGGAATGCACCAAGTTGGGCATCCCGGTCAAGACCCGCCATAACGAAGTGGCCCCCAACCAGTTTGAACTTGCACCCGTCTTTGAGGAAGCCAACCTTTCTGTGGACCACAACCTCCTGTTGATGGATGTGATGGACGAGATTGCGGACCGACACCATTTTTCAGTGTTGTTCCATGAAAAGCCCTTTGCGGGAATCAACGGTTCCGGTAAGCACAACAACTGGTCACTCGCCACCGATACCGGGGTGAACCTGCTGAGTCCCGGCAGCACACCGATGAAGAATCTCCAGTTTTTGACCTTTTTCGTAAATACCATAAAAGCGGTGGATACCTATGAGGAGCTTTTGCGCGCCTCGATCGCCTCTGCGAGCAACGACCACCGATTGGGCGCCAACGAGGCCCCGCCATCCATCCTTTCCATTTTTATAGGAAAACAATTGAGCAATGTACTGGATGAACTCGAAGGGGTTTCCAAAGGAAAACTGTCCCCTGAGGAAAAAACAGAGCTCAAGCTCAACGTAGTGGGCAAGATTCCGGAAATCCTATTGGACAACACCGATAGGAACCGTACATCTCCCTTTGCCTTCACAGGAAACAAGTTTGAGATGAGGGGTGTGGGCTCCAAGACCAACTGCGCCAAGCCTATGACCATCCTGAATACCATAGTGGCGAAGCAGCTCACTGATTTTAAAAAGGAAGTGGATGTGCTGATCGATAAGAAAGGTTTAAAAAAGGATGAGGCCGTCTTCAATGTGCTAAGGGAATACATCAAAACTTCCAAGCGTATCCGTTTTGAGGGTGATGGTTATGGAATGGAATGGCAGGAAGAGGCCAGAAGGCGTAAGTTGAGCAACAACAAAAATACCCCAGAGGCCTTACAGGTGATCACCTCCAAGGAGAGTTTGGAACTTTTCAAGGAAATGAATGTGTTGAGCGAAGTGGAGCTCAAGGCACATCAAGAAGTGGAATTGGGGGCCTATATTTTCCATATTCAGATTGAAGGAAGGGTGCTCGGGGAAATGGTCTATAACCACATCATCCCTGCCGCTATCCGATACCAGAACATTTTATTGAAGAATGTAAGCGGTCTGAAAGAAGTCTATGGTGCGGCCCACAAAAAAGTTGCCGAAAGCCAGTTGAACATCTTGGAACAGGTTGGGGAGCACATTGTCCAGATCAAAAAGCTGACCGATGAGATGATCGATGCCAGAAAACGTGCCAATGGGATGGCCATGAGCAACAAAAAGGCACAGGCTTATTGCAACAATGTAAAGCCCTATTTTGACAAGATCAGGGAACAGTCCGATAAATTGGAAAAATTGATTGCGGACGATCTTTGGCCCTTTACGAAATACAGGGAATTACTATTTGCCAAATAATAAGAGCTGCAAAAATGAAAACCTACGGAGAGCTGTCGATTAATTGATGGCTTTCCGTTATTTTTGCCCAAACCCATTTTTATGTCATCCGACACCAGTAAAAGATATGCCCAGAGAGGGGTTTCCGCTTCCAAGGAAGATGTGCACAGTGCCATCAAAAATATAGACAAAGGACTTTTTCCCAAGGCTTTTTGCAAAATCGTCCCAGATTATTTGACCGGTAGTGAAGACCATTGCCTTGTGATGCATGCCGATGGTGCCGGAACCAAATCTTCCTTGGCCTATATGTACTGGAAGGAGACGGGTGACCTGTTTGTTTGGAAAGGGATAGCCCAGGATGCCCTGATCATGAACGTGGACGACCTGATCTGTGTGGGGGCAACCGATAATATCATGCTTTCCTCCACCATCGGGAGGAACAAGAACCTGATTCCCGGCGAAGTCATTTCAGCCATCATCAATGGTACGGAGGCATTGATTTCCGACCTGAAAAAGCACGGTATCACCATCCATTCCACGGGTGGGGAAACGGCCGATGTTGGCGATTTGGTACGGACCATAATCGTGGACTCCACAGTCACCGCCCGTATGAAAAGGAGCCAGGTGATTGATAATGCCAATATTTCGGCTGGGGATGTCATTGTGGGTCTTGCTTCCTATGGAAAGGCCACTTATGAGACCGAATACAATGGCGGGATGGGCAGTAATGGGCTTACCTCTGCCAGACATGATGTCTTTGGAAAATATTTGGCAAAAAAATATCCAGAAAGCTATGACGCCTCCGTTCCAGAGGAGTTGGTATATTCCGGTCAGACCAGATTGACAGATGCTGTGCCGGGTTCACCCTTGGATGCCGGAAAATTGGTGCTGTCACCCACAAGGACTTATGCGCCCATCATCAAAAAGATACTGGAAACCTATTCTTCCAAGGAAATCCATGGCATGGTACACTGTAGCGGCGGAGCACAGACGAAGATCCTTCACTTTGTGGACAACCTTCATATCATCAAGGATAATATGTTCCCAGTACCGCCCCTGTTCAAATTGATCCAAGAGCAATCCGGCACCGATTGGAAGGAAATGTACCAGGTTTTCAATTGCGGACATCGTATGGAACTCTATGTAAATGAGGAAGTTGCTGAGGATATCATCGAGATTTCCAAAAGTTTTAAGGTAGATGCCCAGATTATTGGTAGGGTGGAACCATCGGAAACCAAAAAACTGACCATCCAGAGCGAGTACGGCAAGTTTCAATATTAACATACGATTCGTCCCAGTTTAGCGTTCTTATTTATAAACCTCGTGCTATGGAAAGGAAGGATTTTCTAAGAAGTCTGGGTGCAGGTGCTGCATTTGCCCTTACTTTTCCCTGTTTGCAAGGCTGCTCCAAGGACCAAGTCGATGGGAATATCGAAGAAGTGCCTTCGGGCGTTGACTTTACGGTGGACCTAACTTCCCAAGAAGGACAGGCCCTATCAACAAATGGTGGGTTCATCTTGAAGAACCTGGTCGTTGTGGCCAGAAATCTGCAGGGAGAATATGTGGCGGCCAGTCAGGTATGCAGCCATGAATCCTATGATCAAGTAAGGTTCGTGAACCAAGATGGTGGTATTTTCTATTGCGATGTCCACGGATCCCGTTTTGGACAGGATGGAACCCCATTGAATCAGGTGGACAGTAAGCCTGCCCGTGCCCTCAAGGTGTTCAATACCGAACTTGATGGATCCCTGCTGCGAGTGTTTGAGTAATTTGTAGTCCCAAATCTTATGAAACGATTGTTGACCTTATTGCTATTGGTATGTCTTGGCAGCCTGCAGGCACAGGAGTGGCAGGACAGCTATGCCAGTGCTCTGGATAGGGCAAATACCACTGACAAACCCATTGTTCTGGTATTTTCAGGTTCCGATTGGTGCGCTCCCTGCATCCGTTTGAAAAAAAGTATCCTGGATTCGGAGGAATTCAAGACCTATGCTTCCAAAAACTACGTCCTGTACAATGCCGATTTTCCCCGAAAAAAGCAAAACCAGCTTCCCGAAGATAAATCGGGTGTGAACAAAAAGCTGGCCGAAAAATACAACCCCAAAGGCTATTTTCCTTTGATTGTGGTCTTGGATAAGAACGAATCTGTTTTGGGAGAAACGGGGTTCAATCCTAGGCTTACCCCAGAAAAATATATTTCACTTCTCAACAAATTCATCAAATGAAAGCGATCGTCGTTTTTATATGTAGTCTTTCCTGTCTGTTGTCCTTGGGGCAATTGGGGCAGAAGGATGTCACTGTAAAAAAGACGCTCAAGTTGATGGGGACCCGTTTTGAGGTCACGGTGGTGGCCCCAAACGAGGAAATAGGCTATATCAACATAGATGAGGCCGTTTCCGAGATTCAACGCATTGAAAAGATCATCTCTTCGTGGGATGAAAACTCCGAGACTTCGCTCATCAACAAAAACGCAGGGATAAAGCCAGTGAAGGTGAGTCCAGAGCTTTTTGGCCTTATCGAGCGTTCCATACGGATTTCCGAAATCACCGATGGCGCCTTTGACATCACCTATGCCTCCATGGACAACATTTGGAAGTTTGATGGGAGCATGGATACGATCCCTTCCGAGGAACAGATCAAAAGGGAACTGGAAAAGGTGGGATATAAAAAAATGATATTGAACTCGGAAAATAGCACTGTTTTTTTGCCCGAACCGGGCATGAGGATCGGTTTGGGAGCCATTGGAAAGGGGTATGCGGCGGACAAGGCCAAGGAACTTTTGGTGTCCAAGGACGTGAAAGGAGGCATCATCAACGCCTCTGGCGACCTGACCACTTGGGGCACCAAGGCTACGGGCGAAAAATGGCTGGTAGGCATCGCCAATCCATTGAGCAAGGACAAAGTGTTCAGTTGGCTGCCTGTCTTGGAATCCTCTGTGGCCACATCGGGCAATTACGAAAAGTTCATCACCTATAAAGGGAAAAAATACTCACACATCATTGATCCCAGAACAGGTTATCCTACTACGGGGATCAACAGTGTATCCATTTTTGCAAAGCACGCAGAGCTTTGTGACGCCCTGGCCACAGCCGTTTTCATCATGGGAAGGGACGTTGGCCTGCACATGATCAACCAGATGGATGGGGTGGAGGCCGTGGTCGTGGACTCGGACAACAAAATTCACAAAAGTTCGGGTATCATATTCGACATGAATCCGTAAATTTAGACCATGGTCAAAGCGATGTTTTTCCTCCTGTTACTGCTCCTTTCGAGTTCCTGCGTGGCCGTGCGCGAGTACGACAAGGTCTATCTGAACGATGCAGAGATGCAATTGGGAGCCAGGGCCAGCGAACGCTTTGAGACCAATTTCCACATCTACCGGGAAGCATCCGCCGGGGCCAATGGAGGCAAAACAGGGGGCGGTTGTGGCTGTAATTAAATGCTACGGGACACTATGAAACATCGCATCAAAAGATCAGGGGTCACCAAAAGGACACTGTTCTTTATCGGATTGCTCTTTCTTGGCTGCATGGCCGCCCATTCGCAGCAGACCGGCACCTCTTACCAAAAACGTGTTTTGGAGACCAGTGAGGTCGATCTGTTGTTCAGTTATTACAAGCAGGATGGGCAAAATGCCGCGGTGACCGGGGGCGAGGGAACTGAAGAGTTGACCGATGCCACATCCAGCATTGTACTGCGGATGCCCATGAACGAGAATGATATTTTAACGGTGGATGTAGGCCTTTCGGCCTATACTTCTGCCTCTTCCAGCAACGTGAACCCTTTGGATGGCGGACTCAGTGTTTCCCCATTTGATGCCTCTTCGGGGGAATCCAGGAAGGACCTTTTGACCTACATCAACCCTAGTTACCAACACAGTTCCGATGACAGGAATTCCATCTGGAGCGCCAATGCTTATTTTTCCACTGAGTACGATTATCTGTCCCTTGGTTTTGGAGGGAGCTATACCCGTTTGTTCAACGAGAAGAACACCGAACTGACCTTGAGTGGCCGGGTATTTTTGGACAAGTGGAACCCGCAATATCCCATTGAGTTGCGTGAAGGTTTTTTTGATGATCGGATTACCGGGAACGGGACCTATAACCCCATTTTTTCAGAATTTGAAAAGGAGAACAGAAACTCCTATTCGCTTTCGTTGAGCTTTTCACAGATTATGGGGGAAAAATTGCAAGGGGCCCTGTTCATGGACCTTGTTTCACAGAACGGATTGTTGAGCACTCCGTTCCAGCGTGTCTATTTTGCGGATTTTGAAGATTTTTATATCGATGATTTCCAATTGGCGGACAATGTGGAGCAATTGCCGGACAGTAGGTTCAAAATACCCTTCGGGGGCAGGTTGAACTACTACCTGAATGATTTGGTAGTGTTGCGTTCCTATTATCGCTTCTATTGGGATGATTGGGGAATCACCTCCCACACGGCCAGTTTGGAGGCACCCTTCAAGGTCACGGACAAGTTCACCCTGTATCCCACCTATCGCTATTACACCCAGACCGCAGCAGATTATTTTTATCCCAAAGAGGAAGCACTGTCCACGGATACCTACTATACTTCGGATTATGATCTATCGGATTACGATGCCCATCAATATGGAATGGGAGTGCAATACCGCGACATTTTTGCCTCGGCCAAAGTGTTCAGTTTTGGCCTGAAGACCATCGACATCCGTTTTAGCCAATATGATAGAAGCGATGGCCTCAATGCGTTCATCGTTACGCTCGGAACTACTTTTGTGGGGAACTGACCCAATTTTGTTGGAAAGGAATCCAACTAAAAAATCGTAAATTCGCATCCCTAAGGAAGATTGATCTATGCTTGACAAACTCAATATCGTAAAGCAGCGTTTTGATGAGGTTTCCGACCTGATCATCCAGCCCGATGTCATTTCGGACCAGCAGCGGTATATCAAATTGAACAAGGAATACAAGGACTTGAAAGCCCTTGCGGAAAAACGCGAGGATTATATTTCCCTGACCAATAACATCAACGAGGCCGAAGAGATCATAGCCGATGGCAGTGATCCCGAAATGGTGGAAATGGCCAAGATGCAGCTCGATGAGGCCAAAAGTGCCCTGCCCAAGTTGGAAGAGGAGATTAAGTTCCTCTTGATTCCCAAAGACCCGGAAGATGCCAAGGACGTGGTGATGGAGATCAGGGCCGGGACCGGTGGCGACGAGGCCAGTATCTTTGCCGGGGACCTGTTCCGGATGTACACCAAATACTGTGAATCCAAAGGATGGAAGACCAACGTCATCGACCTGAGCGAAGGCACCAGTGGCGGATATAAGGAAATCCATTTTGAGGTCACAGGAGAGGATGTGTATGGTACCTTGAAATTTGAAGCGGGAGTGCACCGAGTGCAGCGTGTGCCCCAGACCGAGACACAAGGTAGGGTGCATACCAGTGCGGCAACTGTGATGGTGATTCCCGAAGCGGAGGAATTTGATGTGCAGATAGATCCAAAAGAGGTCCGTATCGATTATTTCTGTTCGTCAGGACCTGGAGGACAATCGGTGAACACCACCTATTCTGCGGTACGTTTGACCCACCTTCCCACAGGTATCGTGGCCCAGTGCCAGGACGAAAAATCACAACACAAGAACAAGGACAAGGCCTTCAAGGTACTCCGTTCGCGATTGTACGATATGGAATTAGCCAAAAGACAGGCCGAGGATGCCGCCAAACGAAACTCACAAGTGAGCAGTGGGGACCGTTCGGCGAAGATCAGGACGTACAATTATCCACAGGGAAGGGTCACCGATCACAGGATCGGACTTACCCTGTATGACCTGCAGAACATCATGAATGGCGATGTCCAAAAAATAATCGATGAGCTGATGTTGGTGGAAAACACCGAAAAACTGAAAGAGGCTTCGGAGATTTTTTAAACTTTTTATTGACTGGTCTTGTATGTCAGTTCGAGCGCAGTCGAGAACCTTTTGAAATGAAGACAGAACATCTAATTTCGCAGATCCGTCAGAAAAAATCGTTTCTCTGCGTTGGTCTTGACACGGATTTGGACAAGATTCCAACACATTTACTGGACGACGAAGACCCCATTTTTGCTTTCAACAAGGCCATTATCGATGCTACACATCCCTATTGTGTGGCCTATAAGCCAAACATTGCCTTCTATGAGGCATACGGGTTAAAGGGTTGGAAATCCTTGGAGCGCACCATGGAATACCTGAATGCCAATTACCCTGAAATGTTCACCATAGCCGATGCAAAACGGGGTGATATCGGGAATACTTCCACGCGCTACGCAAAGGCCTTTTTTGAGACGATGGATTTTGACTCCCTCACTATTGCGCCCTACATGGGCAGGGATTCTGTGGAGCCTTTTTTGGAGTTTGAGGACAGGCACACCATTTTGTTGGCTTTGACTTCCAACCAAGGAGCATTTGATTTTCAGACCCAAAAAGTGGGGGATAGGGAACTGTACAAAGAAGTTTTGGCCACTTCAAAAACGTATAAGGGTTCGGAGAGATTGATGTATGTGGTCGGGGCGACCAAGGCATCTTTCCTGAAAGAAATTAGGCAAATAGTACCCGAGAGCTTTTTATTGGTTCCTGGAATCGGGGCGCAAGGAGGAAGTTTGCAGGAAGTCTGCACCTATGGAATCACCAAGGATGTCGGACTTTTGATCAATTCCTCGCGCGGCATTTTGTATGCCTCGAATGGGCAGGATTTTGCGCAGGTTGCTGCGAAAAAGGCAAAGGAAATCCAAGAGGAAATGGAGTTGGAACTGGCAAAATTGCCTTGAAGCTCAACCCAGAGTTTCCAACGTTTTTTTGATGCTCTGTGCCTTTCTTTTGAAAAATTCGCCAAGGTGCATATCGGCCTGTGACACGTTGGCCGCCTTTTCAACAAAGTTGTTGTACATTACTTCCAGAACATAAATTGCCTGGTTTCCGCTGGTAATCGGGGTAACTGCCCCTACTTTGCAATATTGATTGTCCATTGTTCCCAAGATTTGTTATGCTAAAGATACGTCCAAAACGGGCTTTTGGATGATGCCTTCCGATGATATATATCTAGAAATCAGGTATTTTATCTAAAATTTAACGAAACCGCCCTCCATGAGTACATTTTCTCACATTTCTTTAGATTTAAATTAACGTACCTTTAATATACGTATGGATGGCTACGAAAACCGATAGCGTATGAAAAGAATGGTATTTTTTGCATTTATGGTCTTCGCGGTGTCAAATGCCCAGGAAAAGGATGCCTGCAACTGCTGTTCAGAAGAGCAGCGGGCATTTGACTTTTGGATCGGGGAATGGAAGGTAGTGAATTCCACTGATGGCAAGCTTGCTGGCACCAGTATCATCAGTAAGGAAGAGGGCGGCTGTGTGATCAGGGAAAACTGGACCAGTGCAAATGCGGGGTACACGGGCACCAGCCTGAACTTTTACAACAAGGATACCCAAAAATGGGAACAGTTGTGGGTGGACAATACGGGTTCACATCTAAAATTGAAAGGGAACAGGAAGGGCGACCAAATGGTATTGGTATCCGATGAATTTGCCAAAGATGATAGAAAGAAGTACCGCAATCGGATCACTTGGACCCAAAACAGCGATGGTACCGTTCGGCAGTTATGGGAGGTGCTGCAAGGAGAGGAAGTGGTATCCGTTGTCTTTGATGGCCTTTACCAAAAGTGGTAAACAAAAAAAACCGGTGTGGCCCACCGGTTTTTTAAACTAACTAACTCAAAAAAATGCTAACTCAGATAACTAACTCGTTGCAAAATTCCTGTTTAACCTTCAGTAAGAGGTTAATTTAACTTTAGGAATATGTTATACTTGTTCTCTTCTATTGAGTTTATAACGGGCTTATTTTTCACTTATTGCGTTATTGTGAAAAAATTGTGATTAATCTTGAAGGGAAAATACCCTTTTTAACAAATCCGTTGTTCTGGACGATACTTTTGTCCTGATTTCCTTTTCCTCCAAAGCGATCATGGTATACACGCCCTCCAAGGCCTCATTGGTCGTATAGTCGGTCAGGTCAGGGTTCACATCATTGGTGAGTGGCAGATTGTTGTACTTCGTGATGATGTTGCTCCAGATTTTATCGGCCCCCACTTTTTGGAATGAATTTTTGATGATCGGATTGAATTTCCCGTACAATTGGGTTTTCGTTGACCGCTCCAAGTATTGTGTAGCAGCGTTATCGGCCCCCAACAATATCTGCTTGGCATCGTTGAAAGTGATTCCCTTCACGGCATCCACAAAAATGGGGGTGGCCTCACCAACGGCATCCTCGGCCGCACGGTTGATGATCTTGAGCCCCTCATCGGCCAAGCTTCCCAAACCTACATCCCTAAGGGTCTTGTCCACTTTTTGAAGCTCTTCGGGGAGTAGGATCTTTACCAGTTCGTTCCTGAAAAAACCATTTTCGTTGGCCAGTTTGTTCACCTGTTTCTCAATGCCCATGTTCAGGGCCTCGCGTAGCCCTTGGGCTATTTCGGCATTCCCGATTCCTGTGGTTCCTTGGGGCAGTTGATTGACCACCTGTTGGAGTTCCGTACATGCTACCAATTGGAAGACCAATAGGCATAGCAGTGTTCGTTTCATGATATTCTTTTTATAGTTGGGATGAAAATACTACGAAAAACCAAAAACAAACACGACCCAAGGAGTTTTTTCTTTGGGTCAAATGCCGGACACAGTTATAGTTTGGTCAATGTAACGCTAGAAGTTTAGGTTTACAGCTTGCGTTGAGCGGAATATTCAATAGCGTGGCACTTTGAATATTCCTTCGGAAATGATGACCGAATCCACCAATTCCACAGTTCCGCCACTGACATCGTACCATTTTAAAGTGCCAGAGAACGATCCACTTATATGGGAGTTTGTGATTTCCGAGAATTGCACGGTCGCCAGATCATAAAGTTGCGTAGCTGTGGTGTTCAGCACGGCAATGTAGATGTTCCCTTGGTCATCAAAGTAGCTCATGTTAAAAACTGAATCCGGTGTTCTGTCGCCCTGGCCTTGGATATTGGTGTAGGATGTTCCTGCCACAATGTTCTCCGAATCCCCGATGAAAATTGTGAACCTATTGGTCAGTCCCGTTTCAAAAAAAGTGTCTATCCCTCCAATGTTCACGGTATGCACGCCAGATTGTTCATCATGGTCCACGATTCCCGTGAGATTGATCTGGGTTTCCGGTTTGAAAACATAATCAACCTGGTTTCCATCAACTTTGAAACGGAAATAATAATCACTTTCAGTTTCGTCAGTCCCGTTGTCACTTTTTGAACAACTGAACAGGAACAAACTTGCAACAAGAAAGATGGAAAGATACTTGTATGGATTTTTCATTGGATATTATTTGTACGGAACCCATTATAGGGTTGGATGTTTTAGCGGGTATTCAGTTTGCAGTTTTCTTTGTACTCTTTATCCACCAACTGTCTGAATTTTGCAATCTCGTTCGATTCTCTGTACTTGCCTTCCAATTCGTCCATCGCTTCTTCCCTTGCGGTGTCAATGGCACCAATCTCGCCTTTAAGGGCATCTTGCATGGTCTCGCATTGTAGTTCGGCAAATTTCTTGGCATCACTTTCCATGGAACTACCACAGGAAAACATAAGGAATGCAAGCGATACGGTCATCAAAAGGAATGGTCTAGATTTCATAAGGTTGTGTTTTAGTTGGGTTGTTTGTTGTTTTTTTCATTTTTGTCCATAAAGTATCCGATGGTCCCGCCCACCAAGGCAAAGACAACGATGCTCACCAGCACGTTGAAGACAATGTCCCAGCCATCGCCCACATATTTGTCGTATTCATCCACTATGGTCGTGAAGTTCTTTAGGTAGCTGAACATCCCAGTGTTCCCATAAAGGCTTCCATAGTTTTGGACCATGTCCGACTGGAAGTAATAACTCAACGGAATGCCCAACAAGGCCCCGAGCAGCCCGAAGGTCACCATTCTGCCTTTCTTTTGGTTGAAAGCGAGATAGGACCCCAAATAGACGATGATCCCTAAAGGGATAAAAATCAGGGTCAGAACGATCAGGGCCACCCTGACCCCGACCGGGGGCAATTTGAATTTCTGTGCGATAGTGCTGCAAACGCCCAAAAGTGATTTTTCGGAGCGGGTGAAAAAGTGGATGACGGTTTCCTTGTCCATGTTGTGAGGTTTGGTTCTTTATATTCCAAAACTAGGGGAACCGCCACACCCATAAAACCCTTGATGATCCTGTGGCCGTGTATTTTTATTTTGTGCAGGGGAGCGTTTATTTTTTGCTAAAATGTGTACTTTCATCATTCCTTGACTTTACGCTAAATGGATGCTTTTGTAAAACGCATATTGTGCTTGCTCGCCTTTGTTGCCTTTGTTCTGCCCATATCTGCCCAACAGTTCCAAAAGGAGTTGGATTCCCTTTCCCGATTGATGGAGAATCGATCGTTAACTGACACAGCCACCATCGACCTGAGAAACCACTATACCAAACAGGCCCTTTTCGCAAATCCTTCGGATACCACATTGTTGGACTTTGCTGAAAAAACCCTTGAAATTTCAACGAAAATGGGGTATGGTAGGGGAACCATGCTCGCCTATGAACGCTTGGCCCTCATCCATCAATATTCCTTTTCCAATCCATATAAGGCCCAGGAATTCTATCATAAGGCCCTTGCCTTGATGGAGAAGGACAAAAGGCTGAAACCCTACGGATGGAGCATCTACGGGGGAATAGGCACCCTCTACTACGAGCAGGAAGAATATGGGAAGGCACTGGACTTTTTCAAACAGGTGTTGAAACACGACAAGAACCTTGAACTGACCGCCACGGCCAACATGGCCAATATTTATGGTTCAATCAACCAATTGGACTCCGCAATCTATTATTACAACAAGGCCCTTGACATGGAACAGGTGAAGGACAACCCTACCTACAAGGCCAATCTGTACAGCAACCTTTCCCTGATCTATGGACAGGACGGCCAAGTGGATTCCGCATTGGTCTCCGCAGAGAAAAGTATTGCGCTGATTGAACAATATGGAATCGAATTTGTGCGGCCTACGGCCTATGCCAATGCTTCCATGGCCTATATGGGCAACAGTGATTATGAAATGGCCGAAAAATATGCAAAGCTCTCGTTGGAACTGAGCGATGCGCAGGGAAACCTGTTTTTGCAAAAATCGGCATGGGGAACGCTGGCTGATGTGTATGCGGCGAAAGGGGATTTTTCAAATGCCCTGGAAGCCTATAAAAAGTTCTCTGTGCTGAAGGACAGTCTCAACGGACAGAACAGAAGGGTGGAGATCAACCGTAAGCAACTGGAATTTGATTTTGAAAAGGAGCGGACCGTTACCAAGGCAGAGATCGAGCGGCAGACCACCATCAAAAGGGCGACCCTTTTGGGCGGAGGAGGGCTGCTTCTGGCCTCGGTATTTGGTTTTATGTTGTACAAACGCCGAAGGGATGATCTTGAGCAGAAAAGGGAAGCGGAGTTTAGGGCACTGGTTTCCGATACCGAGCTCAAGGCACTCCGGGCCCAGATGAACCCTCATTTTATCTTCAACTCCCTGAATTCCATTGGGGATTATATTTTAAAGAACGACACCGAAACAGCAATGGAATACCTCACCAAGTTCGCCAAATTGATGCGGATGGTGCTGGAGAACTCCGAGTTCAAGGAAATCCCGTTGTCCGAAGATTTAAAATTTTTGGAGCTTTATCTTCAAGTGGAGAGCAAAAGACAACCGGGCAAGTTTTCTTATGAAATTAGCGTGGAAGAAGACTTGGATACGGAAAATATTGCAGTACCCCCCATGATGCTACAACCATTCATCGAGAACAGCATTTGGCATGGGTTTGCCCAAAAAGCCGATAGGGGACACATTTCCATTGGCATTGTCAAACAAGGAAACATGCTTTTGTGCACTGTGGATGATGATGGACAGGGTAGGCAGACTGAAGGTTATGTTTTGGCAACAAAAAAAGCGTTTGGGGTGGCCATTACAGAAAGCAGGTTGGAAATTCTGAACGCACAGAAGAACACCAAGGGAAAATTGGACATTATGGACAAAGGACGTGACAAGGGCACCCGTGTGGAGGTGAGCCTCCCTTTAGAGACCATTTTTTAAAACTGATAGAGACGAAGATGACCGTAGCCATAATCGATGACGAACAGCACTGCATAGACCGTTTGATGCACTTGCTCGAACCGCATTCGGATCATGTCGAAATCGTCAGCTATAGTACTGTGGAAGAAGGAATAAAAGGAGTGGATTCCCTACGTCCCGATATTGTTTTTTTGGATGTACAGCTCCATGACAGAACCGGTTTTGATTTTCTTTCATCGGTGTCCTATCGCGATTTCAGCCTCATCTTCACCACAGCCTATGAAAAGTACGCCATCGAGGCCTTCAAGTTTTCGGCCATCGCCTATCTGCTAAAACCTGTGGACCGGGACGATTTTGAATTCGCCTTCCAAAAAGCATTGGACAAAACGGAACAGGCCCAACTTCATGAACGGATAAATGTGTTGCTTTCCAATGTGTCAAAAGGGAACGGTCCGAAAAGGATCAGTGTCCCGCACAAGGAGGGATATGTCTTTCTTCTGGTCTCCCATGTGGTCCGGTGCCAGGCCGATGTGAACTATACCCATATCTTTACGTCGGATGGAAAAAGGTACACGGCCTCAAAGACCTTGAAACATTTTGAGCAGCTGCTGGACGGGCATCAATTTTTCAGGACACATAATTCCCACCTCATCAATCTGGATTTTGTGGCCTCTTACCATAAAAATGGATATGCCATTCTTTCCGACGGTACCAAAATCGAAGTTTCCACGCGTAGGAGGGACGCCTTTGTGAAAGCATGCGCCCAACACTGATTTCTTCCTTTACTACAGGTTTCCAGTTGAAGAGACTCTGAATGATAAGGGCAAAACTATCAAACAAGACTGCTCAACAGCAAGATCAGTTTTTGTTTGGTGAGTGGCTTGACAAGATAATCGGAAACCTCACTGATGTTCTTGGCCCTTTCCACGTCCGACGGATCTACGGATGAAGAAACCACATAGATATGCACCTTTTTCCCAATGCGGGGTTTTAGCAAAATGTAGTTTTCAAGAAACTGCCACCCATCCATAATGGGCATGGTCAAATCCAGCAGGATTACGTCAGGAATCAAGTCAGGATTGCCCAAGGAGGATTCCAAGAAATCGATGGCTTCCCTTCCGTTGGAGAAAATCCTTATGGATTTTACAAGGTCGGTGGAGGAAAGGGTCCGTTGGATGATATATTGGTAGGTATCGTCATCGTCAACGAGGAAGAGCGTTTCAATTTCTTTCATAAGGTTCATTTTTATGGAACTGTACAAAGAAAGTACTCCCTTTTTCAAGTTCACTTTCGGCATATATGGTACCTCCCATGGTCTCTATCTGTGTTTTGGTAATAAAAAGGCCAAATCCTTTGGCATCGTGGTTGTCATGGAATGTTTTTCGCAATCCAAATAATTTCTTTTCATTGGCCGCCATGTCGATCCCTATGCCATTGTCCTGAACCTTCATATGTACTTCACCGTTCTTTAGGTAGCTTTCCAGCTCCACTTTCAAATTTCTCTTCGGGGAGCGGTACCGGATGGCATTGCTCAGCAGATTGTGCATAATGCTCATCAAGTATTTTTTCGGATAATGGATTTCCGGTGCTTTGTGAAAATTGGCCTCTACGGTAATATCTGGATATATGACATCAACATTTAGACTTTCCATGGTTTTTTGAAAACATTCATCAAAGCGCAATTTTTCCTTTTTGATGTCTACATCCTGTCTGATCTGTAGGGACTCCACCAGTTCATTGAAGGTTTCGTTCAGAATATGGACCGGTTTGGCCAATTTATCGATGAGTGCCCGTTGGTCCTCAAAAGTCTCGCTTTCCTCGATCATTGAGGTGAGCAGGAGTAGGTTGGAGAGAGGGGCCCTTAGGTTATGGGAGACAATAAAACAAAAATCTTCCAACTGCTTGGTCCTTTGCTTCAGCTCCAGTTCTTGGTTTTTCTGCTTGGTGATGTCAAACCGAATGGATACGTACTGGTATGGTTTTGCATTGGCGCCCAGATAGGGAACAATGGTGGTATAGACCCAATAGTAGGAGCCGTCCTTGGCGCGATTTCGTATTTCCCCACTCCAGACCTTTCCCTGGGCGATTGTGCGCCAAAGATTTGTGAAAAAATCCTTGTCATGATAGCCAGAGTTGATAATTCGATGGTTTTGCCCCATCAGCTCTTCCCTGGTATATTGGGATATTTCACAAAACTTGTCGTTCACATAGGTAATATTCCCTTTGGTGTCGGTAAACGCTACAATGGCAGATTGGTCCAGAGCAATTTTTTGTTGTTCCAGGTCGTTGAAGACACCCTCTAGATACTTGAACAAACTGAGTTTGTCGGATTCTTTGCTTAACATGGGCAAAGGCATTGATTAGGTTGATGCAACGAGGGGGAACATTCTACCATTACAATATTATAAAATTATACGATCAATTCCTACATGGGTTGTAATCTCACCTAGTAGCATCAAAATCTTATTTTGAATCCACCATTGACCACAGAATCATCAACAGGAGCATACATGTCACTGGAGTATGGGTTATCCAAATTTCCTGTGAATATGGTATCGAAACGGGTCTGTGGAGTCTCGGGATAATTTTTTTAAGGCCAAGAGCACAGGGAATTTTTTTTGTTTTTTTCTTTCACTTAAAAGGCCATGCCCAATATGTCATTTTCCACCTAACAATGGTAGGATGAGGGGTGCTATCGTGGCAGTGCCAATATGTCCCATATCCAAAAATATATGGCATTTAGAAATCAGGGATCAGGAAATGATGTTTACCTTAGTGTTATGGCCAAACAGATACCTGACATCACAAAATCCTCTGGGGAACGAACACGGTTTTCCTTTGAAAAACTGCAGCGTTCGCTCAAGCATAGTGGCGCCAATGACGAATTGATAAATGAAATCATCCATCGGGTGGGGGAAGAATTGTATCCTGGCATCACCACAAGGGAAATCCATAATCGGGCCTATGCACTGCTGAAGAAGAAAAAGTCACTTTTCGCATCAAAATACAAGCTGAAAAAGGCCATTTATGAGTTGGGACCGACTGGTTTCCCTTTTGAACGCTTTATAAGCGGCATCCTATACTATTCCGGGTATGATACCAAAGTGGGCGAGGTGCTCCAAGGTACGTGTGTTTCCCACGAAATTGATGTGCTGGCCATCAAAAATGGGACCCTTAACGTAATCGAATGCAAGTTCCACGGGGAAGATGGGCTCAATTGCAATGTGAAAGTGCCCCTCTATATCCATTCCAGGTACAATGATGTGAAAGCACCCTTGGAGTCTAAAAAGGACAGTCCTTATGATGAAACATTGGGTTGGGTGGTCACTAACACCCGTTTTACCGAGGACGCCCTCCAATATGGAAAATGTGCGGGCCTGTATCTTTTGAGTTGGGATCATCCCAATGGAAATGGCATAAAAGACAGGATAGATCGATTGGGACTCTATCCCATAACCGTTTCCACATTGCTGTCCGGAAGAGAAAAACATTTTCTGTTGAACAGGAATGTGGTGTTGTGCAAACAGCTGGTCCAAGAACACTTTTATTTGGATCATTTGGGGGTTTCCAATGGCAGAAAGACCAGAATCCTGAACGAAATGGAATCCCTTTGTAAAATCTAGACAAGCATGGAAATACTTCAGGTACATTTTTTGGGAGGGTCGGGCACGGTGACCGGCTCCAAGTTCTATCTGCACTCGCAAGAAATCAAGGTTTTGGTGGATTGCGGTGTTTTTCAGGGAACGAAGGAACTCAGACAGCAAAATTGGGAACCGTTGCCCATTAAGGTCGATGAGGTGGACTATGTATTGTTGACACATGGTCATCTAGATCATTGCGGGTATCTTCCCCTTTTGGTGAAACAAGGGTTCAAGGGAATTATCATTGGAACGGCACCGACCTTGGAAATAGCAAGGATCATACTGGAGGACAGCGCCAAGATCCACGAAGAGGAAGCTGAACGGGCCAACGAGGAAGGATATAGCAAGCACGACCCCGCACTCCCACTCTATACCCAAGACGATGTGGTCCGCACCTTGAAGTTTTTTAAAAGCATCGAAGAGGGGGAAACAACAATGCTCTCGCCCAATTGCACGGCTTGCTTCAAATACAACGGGCACATCATTGGGTCAACCTATATCGAAATGGTCCTTCACGGCAAGGTGCTGGTCTTTTCCGGGGACGTGGGCAGGGAAGAGGATCATTTGCTCGATCCACCCAAACGACCACAATGGGCCGATTATCTTTTTGTGGAGAGCACGTATGGGGACAAAGACCATCCGGATGAAGACGTGGAAGGCATCATCCAAGACCTTGTGGATGAAACAGTACGGGAACGGGGTACCTTGATCATTCCTTCTTTTGCCGTGGAACGCCTACAATCCTTGATGTATTTGCTCTGGAAGCTCTATGATAAAAACAAGATCCCCAATATCCCCATTTTTGTGGACAGCCCCATGGGGACAAACGTACTTGGGGTTTTCGAACGGCATCCCCATTGGCACAAGCTCGACATGCGGGAATACCGCAACATGTGCAACCATGTCACTTTGGTGAGCTCGTATCGGGAGACCTGGGAAACCATTGACGATCCCCGACCCAAAATCGTCATTGCAGGCAGTGGGATGGTGACAGGGGGAAGGGTGCTCACCTACATCAAACAGCTTGCGGAAAGGAAATCCACCACCATACTGCTCGTGGGTTTTCAGGCCGAGGAGACCCGGGGAAGAAAATTGCTCGAAGGGGCCAAAGAGCTGAAAATGTTCGGAAAATATATCCCTATAAAGGCAAAAGTGGCCCACTTGGAAAGCCTCTCCGCACATGCGGGCCAATCCGAACTGCTTTCATGGATGGGGGACATCAAAAATGTTCCTGAAAAGGTGTTCTTGGTCCATGGGGAAAAGGAAACCATGGGCATTTACAAGGACAAGATCTATGAAAAGCACGGGTGGAGTTGTCACATCCCTGAACTGCGTGAAATTGTCGAGATCCTACTCTAGCTCATAATTTCATCCCATAGCTGAGGTCCCCTGCATCACCTAGACCGGGCAGAATATATCCCCTTTTCGAAAGTTTTTCATCCACAGCGGCGATCCACAGTTGGGTGTCCTTGGGAAATACTTTTTCCACTCTCGCCACGCCTGTTTGTGAACCGATCACAGAGATGATATGGATTTGCTTTGGGGTTCCCCGGTCCTTCAAAACATTCAATACATTTTCCAAGGTCTTGCCCGTGGCGAGCATGGGGTCGGTCAAGATCAGGACCTTGCCTTCCAAGGAAGGGGAGGCAAAATAGTTTACGACCACTTCAAAATCATCATCATTGTTGGGATGGTGCCTGTATGCCGATATGAAAGCGTTTTCCGCGGCATCAAAATAATTCAAAATGCCGTGGTGCAATGGCAAACCTGCCCGGAGCACGGAGCAGATCACCAAACGGTCGGTGCAGAGAAAGGACTTTTTGACGCCCAGAGGGGTGGTCACCTCGGCTTCTTTATAATCCAATGTTTGGCTCACCTCATAGGCCATGATCTCACCGATGCGTTCAATGTTCCTTCGGAAACGCATGGCATCTTTCTGGATGTCCACATCACGCAGTTCGGAAATGAAGGTGTTCAAGATCGAGTTTCTTTGGTCAAATTGGTGGATTGTCATCGAAGGTCGTATTTGTAAATCTTTGGTCCCCAATCCTAAAAATAAACAGAAAAGTTCGGGATGCCACAAGGTATTGCTTTTTGTCATGGGCCATACTGACAAACATCATTGTGCACCTTAGCTAACTTTTCCTTATTTTGAAGCAAATTGTCGATGGATTTTTGAATAAGAAACACGTAACGCTGATCACTGGATTTACCCATGGAATATATAGATTATTATAAGGTATTGGGCGTGGACAAAGGGGCCACAGCCGAAGAGATCAAGAAGCAGTACAGAAAACTGGCCCGCAAGTACCATCCCGACCTCAATCCCAATGATAGTGGGGCAGAGTTGAACTTCAAAAGGATAAATGAGGCCCATGAAGTGCTCTCCGACCCGGACAAAAGAAAGAAATATGATGAATATGGGAAGGATTGGCAGCATGCAGAGGAGTTTGAGAAGGCCAAACGGTCACGTGGGCAAAGCGGACAGGGGGGATATTCGGGCTACACCTATTCAGGAAGTGGGGGTTCTGCGGAAGATTTTTCAGATTTTTTTGAGTCCATGTTCGGGGGCAGCGGTTCGGGATTTCGATCCCAAAGGCAAAAAGTCCGTTTTCGGGGTCAGGACTACCAGACCCAGTTGCAATTATCGCTAATGGATGTGTACACTGCCCAAAAGCAGACCCTGACCGTGAACGGAAAAAATATCCGTCTTTCCATACCTGCGGGAGTGGAGGATGGGCAGACCATCAAGATAAAGGGGCACGGTGGGCCGGGAATCGAGGGTGGCCCTTCGGGAGATCTCTATATCACCTTTTCCATTGTCAACAACACAGACTTCAAAAGGGATGGGGCCGATTTGTTCAAAACAGTGAACATTCCTCTCGTAAAAGCAGTATTGGGCGGTGAAATCGTTGTGGAGACCCTAAGCGGCAAGGTAAAGTTGAAGGTTAACCCTGGAACGGACAATGGGACCAAGGTCAAGCTCAAGGGAAAGGGATTCCCAAAATATAAGAAAGAAGGGCAGTTCGGAGATCTCATATTGACCTACTCCGTTGCCATCCCCAAACGATTGACCCCAGAGCAGAAATCACTTTTTGAAGCATTGGAAAAGACCAAATTGGAATAGGAACATGGAAAAAAAGAACCACATTTCATTGAGAACCTTTTGTGAACGGCATGGAGTGCAGGAATCCTTTGTGTATTCCATGTATGAATTTGAATTGGTCCAAATGGACCATGGGCAGGATGGCGCACAGCTTCCCCTCGAAGAATTGCCCCTTCTGGAGAAAATGGTCCGCCTGCACCATGAACTGGACATCAACCCTGAGGGCATTCAGGCCATCCACCATCTTTTGCAACAGGTCGAGGAACTTCAAAAAGAAGTGGTGTCCCTACGAAGGAAGTTGGACCGGTTGGAATGATCGAAGAAACCCCGACGATACCGATTCAGTTTTTGAACAAAAGCTCCAGACGCCCCAAAAGGATCAGTTCTGCCTTGTTGCTTCCGGCAAAGGCAGAGGCAATGGCCCTTGAAGTGGACATGGTCAAACTTTTCACCTCGGGCGAAAAGAGAACTTTATGGTCGGTGTAGAATTGTTCGAACTCCTCATAGATTTCCTCTCCCTCTTTCGCATACTCCAAGAGCCAATCAAAAACAGTGCTTATCTGGAAAGCGGCATCGGTTCCATATTCGTCTTCAATGTCGTCCACGTTCAACCAATGGTCACGCACCACCTCGTTCAATTTTTCCAGTTCTTTCATATGTACACTATGGTCCGCCATGGCTACGGCATAGAACAGTTTACCCAAGTTTTGGTAAAATTCATTGCCTAGTTTTTTTTTTGAATCCGACATTTTCTTAAATTTTGATGCTTTTGTTGGTAAATATAATCATGGAAAATGGATCGATCCATGATAGAAGTCAGTATTTTTAACTCATCATGGTAGAACTTTTAGAAGAAAGCATTGTATTGGAAATGTTGTCGGAGGTTGTCTCCGAAGGCATCATTATTGTCAATGACGCACATAATATCCTGTCCAGCAATGCCACTGCCAATAAGATGTTCGGCTATGAAAAGGACGAACTGAACGGAAAACCCTTGGAGATCTTGATCCCCAAAAATGTCAGGCAGGGACACCATAAGGACGTGGGCAAATTTGTGAAGAGTGGAAAGGCAAGGCGAATGGGCCCTGGTCTGGATTTGGTGGGACTGCGAAAGGATGGGGATGAGTTTCCTTTGGAAATAAGCCTTAATCCGTTCAATTTGCTGGGGAAAAGGTATGTCATGGCCCTGATCGTGGACATCACCGAAAGAAAACGGGCGCAGCAGACCATTGACTACTGGTTCAAGATTTTTGAAGAATCCCTCAATGAGATTTATGTATTCGATGCTGAAACCTATGTGTTCATCAATGTGAACAGAGGAGCGCAGCTCAACTTGGGCTATAGCCACGAAGAGTTGTGCCAGATGTCGGTCTTGGACATCAAGACCCAAATAACCAAAGCACATTTTGAAAAAATGCTGTCCCCACTTCTGAACAAGAAAAAGGAAAAGGTCATCTTCGAGGCGGAACACCAACGCAAGGATGGCTCCATTTATCCTGTTGAGGTGCACTTGCAATTGTCGTCCATTGAAAAAAGACAGGTCTTTGTCGCCATTGTACTGGACATTACGGAAAGAAAAAACTACACCCATCAACTGGAGAACAAGGTGGAGGAACGCACGGCACAGCTTAGGGAGGCACTGAAGGCCGAGAAGAAGCTCAACGAGTTAAAGACCAAGTTCCTGTCCCTGGTTTCCCATGAGTTCAAGACACCGCTCACCAGCATTTTGACATCCACCTCCCTATTGGCCAAATATACGGAGACGGAACAACAGGATAAAAGGGACAAGCACATAGACACCATCAAGTCCAAAGTGAAGTACTTGGACAACATCCTCACCGATTTCCTCTCCATTGAGCGTCTGGATTCCGGAAAGGTGAACTACAACATGACCAATTTTCCCCTTAGCAAATTGGTCAATGAAGTGATCTATGACTCCAACACCCTGTTGAAGGAGGGGCAACGAATCCGGTATCCGGACAATATAGAAGGTGTCAATGTGGACTTTGACGAAAAGACCATGTTCCTGGCACTCTCCAATTTGGTGCACAACGCCATTAAATATTCCCCGGAAAGGAGCGAAATCGAACTGCGTGTCTCGAGCGGGGAAAATTGGCTCTATATCAATATAGTGGACAAGGGATTTGGGATTCCGATGGAGGACCAACCTTTTGTTTTTGACAGGTATTTTAGGGCCAGTAACGTCCTTACCATCCAAGGGACCGGGATAGGTCTGAACATAGTTCAGCAGCACATACGAAACCTAGGTGCCAACCTCACCTTTGAGAGCAAACCGGGAGAAGGCACCACTTTTACATTGCACATACCCATAAACAACACTACAAATGACAAAGATACTCTTGGTTGAGGACGATACCTCCCTGCGTGAAAATGTGGAAGAACTGTTGGAACTGTCCGGTTTCTCTGTTTTTTCCGCTTCCAATGGCAAGATAGCTGTGGAAATGGCCAAAAAAGAGCTTCCAGATATTGTCCTATGCGACATCATGATGCCGGAAATGGATGGATATGAAGTACTGGAGCAACTTTCATCGGATGAAGCCACCAAGCACATTCCCTTCATCTTTGTTTCGGCCAAGACCGAGCGGCATGAGATCAGAAAGGGGATGAATCTGGGAGCGGACGACTATCTGACCAAACCTTTTGAGGAAGACGAGCTCTTGGGGGCGATCCGGACAAGGTTGGAAAAGGCAAAGCAGTTCGGCAATGCACTTTTAGGGCTTCCTGGCCAAAAAAAAAAGGAAAATGACATTAGGTCGCTCAACGAACTGAAGAATTTTTTTGACGATAATGGGCAATCGTTCTCCTATAAGAAGGATGAATCCATCTATAATATTGGTGACCATTCCAATCTGGTTTACCTCATTTTGGGAGGAGTGGTCAAATGCTGCGGTCTGGATGAAGAGGGAAAGGAACTGATCACTTCCATCCATTGTGGGGACGATTTTCTGGGATTCACTTCACTGACCGAGAACCTTCCCCATCAAGACTATGCCGTTGCCATGGAAGATGTGGAACTCGCGGGCATTTCAAAGGACAAGGTCAAGGCCATCTTGGAGGACAACAAAAATGTTTCCCTGGAATTGATGGACTCCATCAGCGTTAACCTGGCCAACATCAAAAAGCAACTGCTGCAAATGGCCTACAGTTCCGTTAGAAAGAAAACGGCCCAGACTCTTTTAATGTATTCCCGCACTATGAACCGGGGAAGGGAAATGCCGTTGAAGGTGACCCGCAGCGATCTGGCCGGTGTGGCGGGCATTGCAACGGAAAGCCTGATCAGAACCCTGTCCGATTTCAAGAACGAAGGCCTGATCGCCATAGAGAACAGGGATATCAAAGTGCTGGACAGGAAAGCACTGGAGCACGTACACTAGACTTTTTTTGGCCAAGAACGTATGGGATGATATTTATCATTCCATATCATCTGCGGAATGATAAACTTGCCCCCATCATTTTATGGCAGATGAAGAACATTCTGGTACCAACGGATTTTTCCCAAAACTCCAAAAACGCCCTAAAGTATGCACAGGTACTGTTCGGTTCATTGGAGTGTAATTTTTATTTACTGTATGTTGGAACACTATTGGACGTAAAAGCCGATACGGCGGCCCTAACGGATATCGGTGATGGACCTACAGGAAGCACCAAACAACGATTGCAGGATCTTTTGGATGATTGCAGAAAGCACAGCACCCACCCAGGTCATTTTTTCTATGCCCTGCATGAATACGGTTTTTTGGTGCCCACCATCAAAAAACATCTGGGAGATAAGCACATAGACCTCATTGTGATGGGGACCAAGGGGGTTTCGGGCCTTAAGGAAAAAGTGGTGGGAAGCAATGCAGGGGATGTGATCACAAAGATCCAATGCAATACCTTGGTGGTGCCTAACGATGTTGAGTTTGCCAAGCCCACGGAAATTGCCTTCCCAACGGATTTGAACATCTTTTATTCGTATTGGGTCCTTAAATCCATGGCCGAGATATTATATTTGGGAAAAGGCAACTTTCGCATAATGAATACCAAAAAGGAGGGAATTGAAACAAGCCCCGAACAAAAACGGAACAAGGAATTCCTTTTGGATTTTATGGAGGAAACCTTCCCCGGAAGATATAGTTTCCATTCCCTGACCAACAATAGTGCAAAGTCCGCCATACAGTGCTTTGTGGAGAGTCGGGACATTGATATGATGGTCATGGTGGCCAAGAACCTGAACTTTATCCAGCAGATTCTTTTCGATCCCCTGGTGGAAAAGATCGGCTTCCATACCAAGATCCCATTCTATGTCCTCCACGAATGAGATTCACCACGGGCAAAAAAATGAAAAATAAAACGTTATGATGAAGATAGTATTGCCCACCGATTTTTCTGAAAACGCCTTCCATGCAATCGACTATGCCGTTCGTCTATGTGAAAACACCACCTGCGAATTCTATTTGTTGCATACCTACGCGCCTCCCATCTATCGCATAGATTATACCTTGGGAAGTCCAGGACAAATGGGTCTTCCGGACGACCATAAATACATTGCGGAGGCCTCGTTGGAAAAACTGGTGGAGCGGATCCAAAAAAAATTCGATAACCCGAAGCACACATTTGTGGTCCATGCCTCATTCAATACCTTGGTGGATGAAATAGCGGACATGGTCCAAAACGAAAAGGCAGACCTGGTCATCATGGGCACACAAGGGGCCACTGGTGCCGTGGAGATCCTGTTTGGCTCAAACACGGTCCATGTGATCAGAAAAGTGGAGATACCCATTCTGGCCATACCCTCTGATTTTGAGTTTGAGCTACCCAGACAGATGCTGTTCCCCACAGACTTTGAAGTGGACTATGGACAGGACAATCTGGATGTACTGTTATGGATTTCCAAACTCTGGCATTCCAAGATACACATTGTGCACATATCATCACCTGAGGGCTTGACCACGGAACAGGAGAACAACAAGGCCAAACTGGAAGGATTGTTGCTCGAGCGTAACCATGAAAACCATGATCTCCCCGATCAGGAACTCATCCAGGCCATCAACTCATTTCAGGAAAAGAACGCCATTGGGATGTTGGCCATGATCAAGAACAAACATTCGTTCTTTGAACGGCTTTTTGTGGAACCTGTGATAAAGAATATTGGACTGCACAGCAAGATTCCCTTTTTAGTGCTTCCATACCCCTCCAAGGACTAAAACAAAAGTTTGATGCCATACACCTTCCATTGGAAGAGGGAAGTTCAACTTGGTAGGAGCGAATATCGGAAACTGACCAAAATCATGGCACACTATGTTGAAGTAGGATAATTTTAATGAAAATAGATGCCCCATGGACAAAAGAGTATTGTTGCCCACCGATTATTCAAAAAATGCTTTCAATGCCATTACATATGCACAGGAACTTTATAAGAATGTGCGATGCGACTTTTATGTGTTGAATGCCTACCAAGTTTCGGGATATACCTTAGAAAGTATGAGAGTGCCTGAACCGGGCGAACCTTTTTACGAAGCGGCAAAAAGGAAATCCGAGGAAGAAATGGGACGTTTGGTCCACATGCTAAAGGCCAGCTCCAAAAATCCCAAACACAAGTTCCATGGACTTAGCATGTTCAATAGTCTAGTGGAAGCGGTACGGCACACCATCAAAAAAAATGATATTGATGCCATTGTCATGGGGACCAAGGGGGTCACGGGATCAAAGACACGAATCTTCGGGACCAATACCGTGCATCTAATGGAAAACATACGACAGTGCCCTGTGATCGCAGTGCCCAATGACTATGTATTTGTACCCCTGAAAGTGATTGTTTTTCCTACGGATTTCAAATCCAATTTCCGTAAAAAAGAAATTACTATCTTAAAGGAAATCGCTGAACTGCATGGATCTATGATTTATATAGTCCACATGGACAAGGATAAGGACGGAAAGCTCAGCGAGAGTGAAGAGGCCAATAAGAACCTCTTACTGGACATTTTGGAAGGAACGGACCATGACATCCATTGGATGTCCAGTACCAATATCGGTAAGGGTATTGAAACCTTCCTTGAGAACATGGGGGGTGAAATGGTCGCGTTTTTGAACAGAAAGCATCCATTTCTATGGGCCATTCTTGCCAATCCATTGGTGAAAGAGATAGGATATGACCCCAAAGTACCCATTTTGGAATTGAACGATAACGAAGAAAAATGAAAAGATGAAACAAGTAGGAATTTGGTTGGACAAGCAAGAAGCCACGGGTGTTGTATTACAGAACGGGAAGGAAAGCTTTTTCTCGATCCCTTCCAAACTGGATTTTTATAAACCCAAAGGCGGCTCGCGTTCCAAAACACCATGGGGCCCCCAACAAGAGGTCCATGACAGCAAGTACCTGGAGAGGGAAAAGCACCAGTTGAAAAAATATTTTGAAGAAATTGCCCAAGCACTGGAGGACGCGGACCAGTTGGCGATTTTCGGTCCTGCGGAAACGCCTGAAAAATTTGTAGGTTCATTGGAAGAGAACCATCCTGGGTTGGCCACAAAGATCAAGGTCAAGGAAAAGGCGGACAGCATGACCGATAACCAGTTGAAAGCCTTGGTGAAGAAATCCTTTGGGATTGACGACAGATACCCAAGCAACTGATTGTTTGAGCTCCACCATTGTTGGTTTTAAAGGAACCACACACGAAATTAAAACACGAAACCATGAAAGTATTGGTGTACAGTACCAAGAAATTTGAGGTGGACCATCTCAAAAAAGCCAATTCGGGCAAACATAAGCTCGAATTCTTGGAAGAGAGCCTAGATGTGGACACGGCCGTTTTGGCCGCAGGGTATGAGGCTGTATCCATTTTTTCCAATGACGATGCTTCTTTGGTAGTCCTGGAGACGTTAAAGGAAATGGGGGTCAAGTACATTGCCTTGCGCTCTACGGGGTATAACAATGTAAGCATCAAGTCTGCCAAACGCATTGGCCTCAAAGTGGCCTATGCCCCAGAGTATTCCCCCAATGCCATCGCCGAGCATACCGTAGCGTTGGTATTGGCGCTCAACAGAAAATTGGTTCTGGCCCATGAACAGGTGGGCAAGTATAACTTTTTGATCGACAACTTGGTCGGGTTTGACCTGAATGGAAAAACCGTGGGCATTTTTGGTACGGGGAAGATCGGCTCCATTTTGGTAAAGGTGTTCCATGCTTTTGGCTGTAGGGTGTTGGCCTCTGACCTGACAAAGAACCCTTACCTTGAAAGTCATTATGATTTGGAATACCTTCCTTTGGAAGAGATGTGCAAGAGGTCGGATATCATCAGCATCAATGCCCCCTTGACCTACGAGACCCACCATCTGTTCCGCAATTCGCTCTTCAAGCTTATGAAAAAGGAAGCCATCTTGGTCAATACCGCAAGAGGAGCCATAGTGAAGACCGAAGACCTTCTTGCCCATTTGGAAAAAGGGCGATTGGCAGGTTATGCCACGGATGTGTACGAAACTGAAAGGGGCATTTTCTTTAAGGACCATGGCAAAAAGGGTATTGAAGATGAACAGCTCAAAAAGCTCATATCCCTGCCCAATGTACTTCTGACCCCGCACCAGGCCTTTGCCACCAAGGAAGCCCTTTTGAGAATTGCTGAGACCACCATAAATAATATCGACTGTTGGGAAGAAGGCAGAAGCTGTAAAAATGAATTGGGCTATGATGCCTTCGTGTCATAGCAATGGGCTCATCAGCTTGGCCATCCCCTCTATCAATTTGTGGATCCAAGGGCGTTGGCTGTGTGTCTCATAATCCTCCAATAAGGTGGATTTAGAGCAATCCTTCAAAAAATCGGCTTTCATCTGTCCACATAGCACCCCATCGTACACAAAGAATTGTGCCTCATAGTTTTGCTGAAGGCTCCTATTGTCCAGATTGGCAGTACCAATGCTGACAATCTCATCATCACAGAGCATGACCTTGCTGTGCAGAAAACCATCCGGGTAGAGATAAATCTTGATGCCCGCCCTGAGATAGGCATCAAAATAGGACCGCACGCACCAGTCCACTACTTTGATGTCGGTGCTGGAGGACATCAGCAACCTAACATCCACACCGCTCAACGAGGCCGTTACCAGTGCCTGTAGAATGGCATGGTTGGGGATGATATAGGGGTTGATGATGTACAGGTAGTTATCCGCACTGTTGATGATGGAGAAATAGGCTTGCTCCATATTGTCAAAGTCATCATCAGGGCCACTGGGGACCAGTTGTAAAGGGGTGTTGCTTTTGTTTTTTTCCACACTGAATTGGGAAAGGTCCACCTTTTTCCCGCTGGCCAGATACCAATCGGTCACAAACACCTCGTTCAAAAAATCGACCGCTTCCCCCTCAATCTTTAAATGGGTGTCGTGCCATCTGCCCAAGGAAGGATCTCCCTTGAGGTACTTGTCCGAAATATTGATTCCCCCGGTGAATCCCACTTTATTGTCCACAACAATGATCTTTCGATGGTTCCTGTAATTGAGCGAAGAGAGAAATCGCCCAAAACGGAAGGGGAGGAACTGGGCGGTTTCCACTCCCATGCCCTTGAGTCTTTTTAGGTATTTTTTACTCAGGGAATAACTCCCGATCCCATCATACAATAGCCGAACGGTCACATTTTCTTTGGTCTTTTGCTCAAAGATTTCCAATAATTTTTCAGCCAATAGGCCATCCTCAAAAATGTAATATTGGAGATGGATATACGCTGTTGCGCTTTCCAAAGCACTGAAAATGCTCTCAAAAGTATTCTTCCCGTCCTTCAAGAGCGTCAGTTCATTTTTGCAGGTGACCGGGCATTTGGAGGTTTTGTGTATGAGTTCGGTTATTTTCTTTTTGTTGTCAGGAATGTTGGGCTCACAAGGTTCATGGAGACGTTCGTTCCTTGCCTTGAAATCACCTTTCATGGAAAACATTTTGTTCTTTCTTCTGTTTCTTCCGAATAAAATGTAGAGCAATACGCCGCCAACAGGTATGGTAAAAATGGCCAGGAGCCATGCCAAGGTTTTGCTGGGCCTTATCCCGTTCAGGAGCAAACTCACGACCATGGTCAGTGCAATGATGATATAAATGCCTATGAGAATGGGTATGAGCATGTTTTTTTGGATAGGTTTCCAACAAAGATAAACCACTTAGGGATATTTCGTAAAAAGCCGTCAAGCTTCAATATGTTTGAATTGGCAGAAGGTTTTTTTGAAAAGAATTGAAAAAAATGTAACAGACAAGCATAAATGGATACAAAGAAATGTGGTGAATGCCAATGGTATGCCGAAAATGTATCATCCGTCGTGGAACAAAAAAATGGGAAAAGCAACGGACTTTTGTTGCCTAGTTTTTAAATATATAGCGACAAAAAGGATTTTAAGTTAAAATTAACATAAGGCTACCTGCGCACTACTTATTTTTAGAAACCCGTGAATTTAGGTCTATGGCAAGATTTGATTTTCAAGATTTTTCATAGGCTGGGACTATAAAATCAGATAACCAAAACATATGAAAAGAAGAAATTTTGTACAGTATGCTGGTCTGGGAACCGGGGCCATTTTGATGCCCTCCATGCTCTTGGGAAACTCTATTCCTGTAGAGATGCTCCTAGAACCGGGCATGGACACAGTGCTTAAAAAGAAGATGGCCGATGTTGCCCTGAACACCGCCAAATCCTTGGGGGCAACTTATGCCGACGCTAGAATTGGAAGGTACTTGAACCAATACGTTTTCACCAGGGAAGAAAAGGTCCAGAACGTGGTCAACACCGAATCCTTTGGAATCGGTATCCGTGTCATCGCGAACGGGACTTGGGGATTTTCCTCTACCAATGATGTGACCGAGGACGGCATCAAAAAGGCCACGGAGCAAGCCGTTGCCATCGCCAAGGCCAATTCAAAGATCCAAAAAGAGCCCGTAGTTCTGGCCCCAGTACAATCGCATGGCGAAGTATCTTGGAAAACACCCATCAAAAAGGATTTTAAGGAAGTCCCCATTTCAGAAAAGGTGGACTTGTTGTTGAGCGCAAATGCTGCTGCTACGGCCAATGGGGCAAGCTTTGTGAACTCAGCCTTGTTCATGGTCAATGAGCAGAAGTACTTTGCGTCCACCGATGGATCCTATATCGATCAGGATGTACATCGAATTTGGCCCACTTTCAGCGTGACCGCAGTAGATCGCCAAGCAGGTAAGTTCAAGACCAGGGAGGCCATGAGTGCCCCTATGGGTATGGGCTACGAATATATGGACGGTCTGGAGTCCGAAAAGCTTTCAGGTCCTGAGGGCATAAAGCTATACAGAAACAGTTACGATATCGTGGAAGATGCCACACTGGCCGCGAAACAGGCACAGCAAAAATTGACCGCAAAATCGGTAGAGGCAGGCAAATATGACCTTGTATTGGAACCCAACCATTTGGGGCTCACCATCCACGAATCCGTCGGACACCCGTTGGAATTGGATAGGGTACTTGGTTACGAGGCCAACTATGCTGGGACCAGTTTTGCCACTTTGGACAAATGGGAGAGCAAAAACTTCAACTACGGAAGTGATTTGGTCAATATAGTGGCAGATAAGACCCAAGTGGGATCTTTGGGTGCCGTTGGTTATGATGACGAAGGAGTGAAGACCAAGAAATGGGACTTGATCAGAAATGGAACGTTGGTGAACTATCAGGCCATCAGGGACCAAGTCCATATGATAGGCCAGAACGAATCCCATGGCTGCTGCTATGCACAGAGTTGGGAAGATGTACAGTTCCAGCGAATGCCCAACGTTTCCTTGGAGCCAGGAAAAGAAAAATATTCCTTGCAGGAGATGATCAAGGATGTGGAAAAAGGAATCTACATTCTGGGAAGGGGATCTTATTCCATTGATCAGCAACGCTACAACTTCCAGTTTGGGGGCACCTTGTTCTATGAGATCAAGAACGGGGAGATTGTGGGCATGTTGGAAGATGTGGCCTACCAGTCCAATACCCAGGAATTCTGGAATTCCTGTGCCAAGATCTGTGATCAGGACGACTACAGGATGTTCGGTTCCTTTTTCGATGGAAAAGGGCAACCATCACAGGTCAGTGCGGTTTCCCACGGAAGCTCCACTACCAGGTTCAACGGGATCAACGTAATCAATACAGGTAGGACCATCTAAGGTTCGTTCATTCAAAAAATAATACAATGGCTATATATACTAAAGAAGAAGCAAAGAAGATTTTGGAAAAGGCCCTTAGCTTTTCCAAGGCCGATGCCTGTGAAATAAACCTTAGTGGCTCCAACAGTGGAAACATTCGATATGCCCGTAATACGGTATCCACTGCCGGGCACCAATCCAGTCAGAGTTTGGTGGTACAATCCAGTTTCGGCAAAAAGGTAGGTACCGCAACCATAGATGAGTTTGATGATGCCTCTTTGGAAAAAGTGGTCCGCAGGGCAGAGGAATTGGCAAATCTATCTCCTGAAAACCCAGAATTCATGCAACCTTTGGGCCCTCAGACCTATGACGAATCCATCACCTATGTGGAAGCAACGGCCAACACTACGCCAGAATTTAGGGCAGAAGTGGCCAGTCAGAGCATTGTTCCGGCCGCGGCCAAAGATGTGACTGCAGCAGGGTTTTTGAATGATGGCGCCCGTTTTTCCGCCATGATCAATTCCAATGGCTTGTTCGCCTATAACAAATCCACCAATGTCGATTTTACGGTGACCATGCGGACCAACGACGGCACAGGTTCTGGCTGGGTGACCCGCGATTACAACGACATTTCAAAGTTCAACGCCTCTGAAGCTTCAAACACCGCCATAGACAAAGCCGTGATGTCCAAAGGGGCACAGGCAATAGAACCAGGAAAATATACGGTCATATTGGAGCCTGCCGCAGCATCAGACCTGTTGCGGAATATGTTCGGCTCTTTCAATGCCCGTTCAGCGGATGAAGGTCGCAACTTTATGTCGGCCCCGGATGGAGGGAACAAGTTGGGCCAAAAAATTGTGGACGAACGCGTAAACATTTGGTCCGATCCCTTGCATCCCGACGTGCCCACATCCACTTGGAACGGAGAAGGTATGCCCCTAAAGAAAACCCCTTGGATAGAGAACGGAGTGGTCAAGAACTTGGCCTACAGCCGATATTGGGCAGAACAAAAAGGGGTAGGCCCCATGCCGTTCCCGTCCAATGCCATCATGGCCGGTGGTGATGAAAGTTTGGAAGATATGATCAAGGGAACCAAAAAAGGCATACTTGTCACTCGTTTTTGGTACATACGAAGTGTGGACCCCCAAACATTGCTCTACACAGGTCTGACCAGGGATGGGACTTTCTATATCGAAAACGGACAGATCAAGTTCCCTGTCAAGAATTTTAGGTTCAATGAGAGCCCCATCATCATGCTCAACAACTTGGAATCCCTAGGGAAACAGGTTCGGGTCGATGGAAACCTCATTCCCTATATGAAGATTCGTGACTTTACGTTCACCAGTCTTTCCGATGCAGTATAAACAATAGGATGATAATAAAACTGGTGGTCAATGGCACGTCCATGGCCGCCAGTTTTCATTTTGGAAGTGATGATGTAGCCCCCAATACCTATGGCGTTGCAAAATGAATTCTTTTTTACCCGTTTACAATATGAGTCCGGCGATTGGGATGTGGACCAACGCATGCCCTCCAATCTGCTGAATTCCTTGGTGGAATACACCACGTTGAAAGTGGACACCCAGGAAAAGATCATTACCCTGGCCAGTGACGACATCTTCAAAAGTCCCTTCTGTTACATTTCAGGGCATAAACTTGTGCAGTTTACCAAAAAGGAAAGGGAGAATTTTGAAAAATATGTACGTAACGGAGGCTTTGTCTTTGCCGATGATTGCAACCACGATATTGATGGACTTTTCGCCAAATCCTTTGAGCGCCAAATGGAGGAAATATTCGGGCTTGGGGAGCTTCAGAAAATCCCGAACGACCACGAGCTCTATTCCATTTTTTTCGAGTTTGAAAATGGCCCTCCGACCACTTCGCAGGAACTGAACGGGTGGGGCGACGACCTTGTGCACGATTATCTGAAGGCCATCATGGTCAACGGAAGGATAGGGGTGCTCTACAGTAACAAGGATTATGGTTGCGAATGGGATTACGATTTTAGGAACAAACGATGGTATAAAGTGGACAACACCCGCTTTGCGGTGAACATTGTACTTTATGCCCTAACCTCATAACATTACGAATTTGGACAAAGAACTACAACAGATAGCTACTGAGGTCGAGAACCTTTCCGGAAAACTAAAGGCGCTCAAAAAAGAGATTGGTAAAGTCATCATTGGGCAAGAAGAGACTGTCTCCCAATTGCTCATCACCTTTCTGGCCGGCGGACATGCCCTTTTGGAAGGTGTTCCTGGATTGGCAAAGACCTTGATGATCCGTACCTTGGCAAATGCCATAGATTTAAAGTTCAAACGGATCCAGTTTACCCCCGATCTGATGCCCTCGGACATCATTGGAACAGAGATTTTGGAAGAGGACCATACCACGGGCAAAAAATTCTTCAAGTTCAACAAAGGACCTATTTTTTCCAACATCATTTTGGCGGATGAGATCAATAGGACACCCCCAAAAACACAGGCAGCCCTTTTGGAAGCCATGCAGGAATTTGAGGTGACTTATGGTGACAAGACCTATTCGTTGGACAGGCCTTTCTTCATTTTGGCCACCCAGAACCCGATAGAGCAATCAGGGACTTTTGTCCTTCCCGAAGCCCAGCAGGACAGGTTCTTGCTGTACATCAAAATTGGTTATCCCACCGAAACGGAAGAAACAGAGATCTTGAAGGCGACCACGGGTAGGAGCAAGGTCCAATTGAACAAGGTCATTTCAGGCGAAGACATCATCCGTTTGCAACAATTGGTCAGGGATGTATCCATTAGTGATGGATTGATTAAATATGTCAGCGATGTCATTCGCGCCACACGACCGGACACCACATCGATTGACTATGTCAAGGATTGGGTGGATTGGGGCGCAGGTCCCCGTGCCGGACAGGCCATGATATTGACCGCCAAGGCCCATGCATTGCTGGAAGGACGATTGGCTGTCTCCCTTGAAGATTTGAAATCGGTCGCCGTTCCTGTATTGCGACACAGGGTATTGGTCAACTTTAGGGCAGAGGCCGAAGGGATAAGCTCGGATGCAGTAACCAAACACATCCTCAAAACGGTCCACCTAAAGGAAAAATAATGGCCTCAAGGGACTATCACGATCTGTTAAAACCGGAAGTCATCAATACCGTATCGGGACTTTCCCTGATATCGCGTATCGTGGTGGAAGGCTACCTGTCGGGTCTGCACAGGAGCAGGAGCGTGGGTCCCGGGATGGAGTTCAGCCAATACCGTGCCTACGAACCGGGAGACGACCTTCGTTTGCTCGATTGGAAAATGTTGGCCCGCTCGGGAAGGTACTATATCCGACAATCGGAAGTGGAAAGCCAGGTCGTGGTGAAGTTCATCGTGGACGCAAGTGCCTCCATGGAGCATACAGAAAAGGGCCTCTCCAAGTTGGAATTTGCCCGTGTCATTGTGGCCTGTCTGTCCCAAATGGCACAGAAACAGGGTGATTCCGTCGGCCTGTTTGCCCTGAATGAAGAAGAGTTTGTCGAGATTTATCCAAAGGCGGACCAAAAACATTACAACCGATTGCTTTTGGAGCTCCTCCAAATATCCACCAAGGGAAAATGGCCAAAACTATCCGTAGCCACAAAAAAAATACACAGTAAGGGAACGAGGGAGTTGGTGTTTTTCCTGACAGATATGTACGAGGAGATTTCGGAACTCTCTGATTTTGCCAAGGAACTGAAAACCTCCAATAATGAGGTCGTGGTACTTCAGCTTATGGCGGGCAACGAACTGGATTTTGATTATAAAAAATCGGTCACTTTTGAAGATTTAGAGACCGGGGCCAAGGTAAAGGTAGATGTGGACAAGGCCAAAGATGCTTATTTAAAGGCCTTGGAAACCAAAATGGCGCGTACCAAAGAACAATTGCTCTCCAAAGGAGTGCACTTTCATCTTTTTCGGATGGATGCGCACTTGGGCAATGCCTTGCAATTATTTTTAAAGGAACGATCAAGATTGAATTAGAATGGTATTTGCAAATCCTTCATATTTATGGGCGTTATGGGGTCTTTTGGTTCCCTTGGCCATCCATTTGTGGAGCAAAAAGGAAGCAAAGACCATCAAGATCGGAAGCATACAGTTGTTGGACGAATCCAACTCAAGACAATCGAGCAGCTTGCAACTGAACGAATGGTTCCTGCTTTTACTGCGGATGTTGGTCATCGCCCTTACAGTCATGCTGATGGCCGGGCCACAATGGCGAACCCATAAAAATAGGGATTTGGTCACTTATGTGGTGGAACCCTCTCTTGTGGGTCATCATACCTTGGATAAGGTTTTGGACAGCTTGAATGAAACTTCGGAGGTATTGCTGTTGAAAAATGGATTTCCAGAATGGGAATTGGATATGGAAACGCCAGGAACAGCAACACCCCATTATTGGCAGTTGGTCCAAAAAATGGATTCCCTCCCCTCCGATAGCATTGTGGTCTTTTCCCATGCCCGTGTTCAAGGATTTCGCTCCGCAAGGCCCACTACGCACAAAAAAATCAATTGGGTGGTCATGGAACCCGAAAACTTTGCGGATAGCCCATTGATGGTACAGGGGAATGGGGAAGAAACAGAATTGATATCACTTGTTGGTGATGGACAGAACAATCTTTTCAAAAAGGAAAAGCTGATTGGCGGTTTTTCCCTTACCGAAAACAAGGACAGTCTTAGGTTGGAAATGGACAATGGGACAAAAACCATAGGTCATACCGTTTTGAGCCCGATTGAAGTGGCACTTTATTCCGATACGGAAACTGAAACCCAAAAGAGATATATTGAAGCTTCCTTGGCCGCATTGTCCAACTATCTTCAGCGGGACATCAATATTCAAACATTTGAAGATGGCGAACAGCCCGATGGTTCATCCGCAGATTTGAACGTTTGGCTGCGCAGTGATTCTTCGGATGCTTTTTCAGGAAAATGGTTGGTGTTCCATGAAGACCCATTGGCCAAACGATTGATAGTGCCCGGTACCCAAGAAGAACGTTATCATTTGACCAATAGGTTGACTGCAGAGAATACTGTCGAGGAACATTTTGCAGAACAATTGCTCACCTTGTTGGACTTGGATGCTGATATTGAGGAACTTATATCAGCGGTGGATTTCCGTCAGATGGATGCTTCCGAACTGAAGCCCAATTATGTGGAGCCCAAATCGAAAAGGGAAAGGGCCACATTCAAGGACATGTCCCATTGGGCATTTTTGGCCCTTTTGATAGTGATGATGGTCGAACGCGTGGTTGCACACCTCAAAAAACAATGATGATGGGAGAGAGGCAATTGGTGCAGTTCAGGAAAAGATGGCAACGGATTATGTATTTGGAGTGCCTGTGCTATGCCTTAGGTTTTGGTGCACTGGCCTATCTGGTATCATGGAACGCTCTAGTTGCCGTTGCGGTTTTTGTTCTTTCCTTTTCGGTAGCACTCTATTTTTACAAGCCTTGGAACCTACAAATGGAAAGTGCCGTGGCCTATATCGATGCCCATGTGCCGGAAGCGGCATACAGCAGTGGGCTTTTGGCGATGTCCACGGAAGAGCTCTCCGACCTGTCCAAGTTGCAACAGCACAAGGTGTATTCGCAATTGCGAACCATCTTGCCCAAACTGAGCCCGCCCCACAAATTGATTATTTCCATTTCGGTGATGCTGGGTCTTGTTCTGATAGGTTTTGCTATTCATTATGGTCTCAAGACCTATGGGAACCCTCTATTGGAACCATCGACCGAAAGGCGGATCCAATTCACCCCCTTGGATACCCTGTCTAGCACTGTGAAAGCCCCCGAATTAAAGAAAACTTCCATTACAGTTAACTATCCGAATTATACAAATTTGACCACATTGAAAACCGCGAATCCCAACATCAGTGCCGTGGTAGGATCTATGGTGACCTGGATTTTGGTGTTCGAAGGGGAAGTGACCTCCATCGACATGGAGCGTATGGGCGATGTTTTTGCCCTTTCGAAAGTAAACGGACAATATACGCTCAGCCAAAAAGTGGAGGCATCCGGGTTCTATAGTTTCAATTTCAAGGATGAGGAAGGCAATGCTTATACCACGGATTTATATTCCTTGGAGGCCATAAAGGATATTCCGCCCATGATTGAAGTGGACGAATTGCCCCAATACAGTTATTTTGAATATGATGACCCCAAAGAGATCCCGCTGAAAGTCAAGACCACGGATGATTTTGGGGTGGATGATATGTACATTGTGGCCACGGTGAGCAAGGGATCTGGGGAGTCGGTAAAATTCAGGGAGGAAACCATCCGTTTTGAAGGTACCTTTTCAAAAGGGGACAAAGAATTGGAATTAAGGAAACAATTGGATTTGCACCAATTGGGGATGGACCCCGGTGATGAGCTCTATTTCTATGTGGAGGCCTTGGACAACAAAGTTCCGAACGCCAATGTTTCCCGAAGCGAAACCTATTTTGCGGTGATCAGGGACACGGTCAGTGACGGATTTGCCGTGGAAGGCACATTGGGAGTGGACTTGATGCCCGATTATTTCAGGAGTCAGCGTCAATTGATCATCGACACCGAAAAACTCATCAAGGACCATCCCAACCTGTCCGAGTACCAGTTCAAGTTCAAGAGCAACGAACTAGGCTTTGACCAAAAATCACTTCGATTAAAATATGGACAGTTTATGGGAGACGAAGCCGAAATGCAGGCTGCTCCAGGTGCCGTCTCCAATATGGAAAGTGACGACCATGACCACGAAGAAGGGGAAGAAGATATTTTGGAAGGGTACAGTCACAAACATGACAGTGACAATGAGCACAATTTGGTGCCCGAGCAGGAGCATGAAGAAGAAGGTGGGGAAGAAGCGGAAGATCCTTTGCACGAATACCTCCACAACCACGATGACCCCGAAGAATCCACCCTGTTCGAAAAATCATTGAAGGACAAGCTCAGGGAGGCCCTGAACATTATGTGGGACGCTGAACTCTACCTCAGGCTATACGAGCCCGAAAACTCCTTGCCATACCAATACAAGGCGCTCGAACTCATACAGGAAATCAAGAACAGTGCTCGGATCTATGTGCACCGGATAGGGTTTGACCCGCCCCCTATTAAGGAAGAAAAGCGGTTGACGGGGGACATCAAGGCCATCACCAATTATGATAAAAAGGAACAGTTTGAGCATACCATGTCCTTTGCATCCACCCGGCAGGCCATATCCCGATTGGAACTTTTAAGTCTTGGTAAAACGACATTCAAGGAAACGGATAGGGCCCTTTTTCAAGAGGCAGGCAATGAGCTGGCCAAAAAAGCAGTGGAAGAACCCCTCAAATACCTAAAGGTATTGCAAGGCTTGCGCGACCTGGAAAGAGTAGATGCGAGAACGTCCGAAAAATTTAGGGAAGTCCAAAAAAGCCTACTTTCTGTTATCGATGAAGTGGAGGGTAACCCAAGCAAGAAAGCCGATTTACAAGATGAGATCAATAGGTTGTACTTAAAGGAATTGGGCAGTTATGATTGATGGGACAATCTTTTTGAACTGGAAGTTTTTCTGGCCATTTTTGGTGGGCAGTCTGTTGCTTTGGGGCATCTTCGTCTGGAAGGAATGGCCGCAGCGGAAAGAACGAAGGTTTTGGGTAAAGTTGGTGGTTTCCTTTATCGGGATAGCTTCATTGTTGGTAATGGCCTTGCGGCCCACACATCAGAAAGAAACACTTTTGGGAAGGGGCATCCTATTGACGGAGGGGCGTAGACCGGAACAATTGGACAGTTTAAAAGCCATTTTCAAACGCATAAAAACAGAGAACTATGTCCCGGGAAAAACCCTGGTCCTTTTGGAGACCACCGATTCCCTTTTTGTGTTGGGCCACGGGGTAGAGCCTTTTGATATGTGGCAACTCACGGACAAGTCGATAAGCTTTTTGGGTGGAAAAGCACCTGAGGGCTTGGTGGACCTATGGTATGAAGAAGCACTTTTATTAGGCGAAGAACTCTCCATAAAAGTGAGATATGCCAATCCAAAAACTGGACATTGGCTCATTTTGAAAGACCCCGGAGGAAATGGTCTGGATTCCATACCCCTTGAAGATAGCCCAGAACAATATGTTGAATTGCAAACCAAGCCCAAGGCCAGTGGTCAGTTTACCTATTCGTTGGTGGAGAAGGACGCCGAAGGTTCGTTTGTGGGCAATGAATCCCTTCCAGTAATAGTGATATCCCGTGAATATCTTCACATATTGATGGTCAATAATTTTCCCACATTTGAGACCAAGTACCTCAAAAACTTCCTGGCCGAAAACGGTCATAGCGTATTGGCACGCACCCAATTGACAAAGGATCGCTTCAAGTTTGAATATTTCAATCGGGGAGTATCTCCCATTTATCAATTTACGCCAAAGGCTTTAGAAGGTTTTGACCTGATCATCATGGACACGGATTCTTATCTTGGTTTGGGGTCATCATCCAAAGCGGCTTTGGAAGAAACGATACGGGAACAGGGAACAGGATTGTTCATTCAACCCAATGCCTCATTTTTTAAACTTTCCCAGAGACAATCCCCATTTCAATTTCAGTTGGATGGGAGAACGGACATCACCTTTGGTGAAGCCAATCGAAACCTGAAAAAATACCCATACGCCTTTCAAGATAAGTTCCCTCTGCAACACATCATTCTAGATTCTGTGGAAATTGCCGCTTATATGCCCATTGAAAAAGGAAAGATGGCGACTTCGGTCCTCCAGGACACCTATCATTTGATATTGAAGGGCAAGCAGGATTTGTACGCCAAACTGTGGACACAGCTGTTGAACGAAGTGGTGCGCCAGCAGGAGGTGCAGACACAATGGCAAGCCCTGACGGATGTTCCAAGAAAAGACCAACCGTTTGAATTCCAACTGCGCACCCATTTGGAAGGTCCTCAAGTGGAAACCGATCAAGGAACGGGTATTCCGCTGCTTCAGGATTTTTCGGTATCCACGCTATGGAACGGCACCAGATACCCCCGAAGCACTGGATGGAATCATCTTCAGCTTTCTACGGATTCCCTATCCCGTTTTTCCTATTATGTATTTGATACAAATGAACGAAAGGCTGTGACCCAAAAAAATGTACTGGAAGCGAACATTAGGAAATTTGGACAGCATGAAGGTTTTGGAAAAGCCAAATCCTCAACATCAAAGGACCATGTCCCCATATCCTCGTTATGGTTCTTCGTCCCGTTTGTCCTATGTATGGGCTGGTTATGGTTGGAGCCCAAACTTTTTCAGTGATGAGGGTTCGGGTCAAGCGGCAACGGTCATATCCTTGTTGTACTTATTCCGGTATTCAATGGGCGTAAGCCCGGTAATTTTCTTGAATACGTTCCGGAAGGCCTTGGAATCGGTATAGCCCACATCGAACATCACCTCGGTGATATTCTTTCGGGTGGACTCAAAACTGCGCTTGGCAGCCTCTATCTTCACCCGTTGCAGATATTCCACCACGGTGTTGTTCGTCGCTTGTTTGAACCGCCGTTCAAAGCTCCTTCGGCTCACGGCGACCATTTCGGCAAGTTCGTCCACGGTCATTTTTTCGTGATAATTGTTTTCAATATACTCCTGGATTTTCTTTACCTGCTCGTCATTGTGGTCCTTTTGCCCACTGAACATCATAAAGGCCGCTTGGCTGTTCCTGTCAATATCAATGGCAAAATATTTGGAGGCCAATATGGCCATGTCCCTATCCGTATATTTTTCCAAAAGATAGAGCAATAGGTTCCATATGGAATTGGCACCGCCACTGGAGTAGATGCCATTTTCTTCGGTGATGACACCTCCGTCCACGATTTCCACCTGGGGGAACATTTCCTTGAACTCAGTATAAAAGGCCCAATGGGTGGAACATTTTTTGCCATCCAGCATACCTGTGGAGGCCAAAAGAAATGCCCCGATGCACAATGAGGCCACTTCGGCTCCCTTCTCCCGCTGTTGTATGATCCAAGGCAATGCTTCCTCGTTCAGGGCCAAAGCGGTTTCCATGTCACCAAAAATTGGGGGAATGATAACAAGATCAGCTGGTCCAGTTTCCTCCAAAAGCGCATCGGTGGTTATGGAATAGGCCCCGTCCTGGATTCGGATCTCCTTATCGGTGCCCACCATTTGCACTTTGAACATGGGCTCCTTGCCAGCGGCCCGCAAAAATTGATTGGCCGTTGTGAACAGGTACCGGGCTGCCGTGACCCCCGACGCAACTGCAGTTTTGGGAATTAGGATGTGTATGGTCTTCATGTGCCAAAAATAGTGAAAACCTTTGGCGGAATCAACCCTTGAAACAGACGTTTTCGCACCCCAAGGTTTCTTTTTATCATTTTCATCTTTGTTGTGTTGAAAATCAGTGAAAGAATGAACCAAATCATTACATATCTTACATTTAATGGAAATTGCAGGGAAGCCATGGAATTTTATCAGGAATGTCTGGGAGGTGAGTTGAAATTACAGACTTTGGAGGATACCCCGACTTCCAAAATGTTTCCGGATACCATCAAGGATTATGTGGTACAGGCCGCTCTTGAAAAGGATGGAATGCTGTTGATGGGTACGGATATGGTGGATAAGAAATTGGTCAGGGGCAATTCCATATCCATTCTTTTGGGCGCTTCCGACGAAGAACAACTCAAAGAATATTACCAGAGGCTCAAAAGGGAGAGTCTAAGTGCACATCCGCTGGACAGGACCCACTGGGGTGACCTTTTTGGTGGATTAGTGGACAAATATGGCAATGAATGGTTGTTCCATTGTAAAAAGAACAACAATTAAATTTCAAGGATATGAAAGGCAGAAAATTTACCAGTGTGGACGATTATTTCAAGGAAATTCCCCAAGTGGCCCTGGAACGGATGGACACCATCCGCAAGGATCTGAAAACCGTGGCCCCATTGGCCAGTGAAGTGATCAGTTATAACATGCCGGCCCTAAAATACAAAAGCGTCTTGGTCTATTATGCGGCTTATGAGAATCATATAGGGTTCTACGCCATCCCCAATACCCATGAGCACTTTGCCAAAGAATTGAATGGGTACAAACAGGGAAAGGGCTCGGTGCAATTTCCGTACGACCGGCCATTGCCCATTGAACTCATCAAGCGGATGACGGCACATAGGTACCAGCAACAACTGGACGAAAACAAATCATAGTACAACCTAAAAAGTACATAAATTGACATACCATGAAAACAATACAGAACACGCAAAAGATCGTACCCTTTCTTTGGTTTGATGACCGGGCCGAGGAAGCCATGAATTTTTACACGGACATCTTCCCAAATTCAAAGATTGAATTTTTGAACAGATGGCCCGAAGGAAGTCCTTTTCCCTCGACTTCGGTCCAAAATGGATGTTTTACCTTGGATGGCACTACCTTCCATGCCTTTGATGCGGGGCCTATGTTCCAGTTCAACCCATCCATCTCCTTTTTTGTCATTTTTGAGACAGTGGAGGAAATCGATTCGGTTTGGGAACAACTTATCGATGGCGGAGAGGCAATGATGCCGTTGGATACCTATCCTTGGAGCGAACGCTATGGTTGGGTCACTGACCGTTTTGGACTTTCCTGGCAACTGATGAAGGGAAAATTGGACGATGTAGGGCAACGGGTGACCCCATTATTGATGTTTTCAGGGGACCAAAGGGGCAATGCAGAGCAGGCCCTGAACCAATATATGTCCATTTTTGGGCATTCTTCCTTGGACGGCATATCCAGATATGGGAAAAATGAGCCAGGGCCAGAGGGCATGGTGAACCACGCCCAATTTAAGCTGGGAAAGCAAACGTTCATGGTCATGGACAACGGTACCGAAACAGAAATGCCTTTCAACGAAGCCATTTCCTTATATGTGAACTGCAAGGATCAGACAGAAGTGGACTATTTATGGAATGAATTGACCAAGAACGGAGGGCGGGAATCCCAATGTGGCTGGGTAAAGGATAGGTTTGGGGTGTCTTGGCAAATTGTACCGGAAATCGTTTCGGAGAAACTGGTCAATGGTGAACCCCATCGTGTAAAGCAAATGATGGAAACCCTTTGGCAGATGAAGAAATTGGACACGGACAAACTCTTGGCCGCTTTCAATCAATAGAAATTTGGCGGGTATGCCCTCCAAAACTGTCGGGTTTATACTTTTTCCGCGTGCATACTTCACTTAATTTTATCATTGACCAAATAAAAACAAATCAATCATCATGAAAAACAAGATCCTTTTCATTTTGGCCCTGCTCTTCGGACTGATGTTCATCAATGCGGGCCTCAACAAATTTTTGAACTACATGCCTCCTCCGGAAGAAATGCCAGAGGCTCTTTTGAAGGATTTCCAGGCACTGGTGGAAATTTCATGGCTTATGCCCTTGGTGGGCTTGGCGGAGCTTATTGGCGGCATATTGATCATCATACCCAGAACAAGGGCTTTGGGCGCTTTGATCATTCTTCCTGTCATGGTCGGCATCCTGCTCGTCAATACGGTGGTGGACACGAGCGGTTTTGTCATCGCGCTGGTACTGGCCATCATCTTGGGATGGATCATGTACGAGAACAGACATAAATACAAATCGATAATTCAATAAGAATCCATAATCCACAACTAAAAATAAACACAATGAAAGTAAATCCCTATTTGAATTTTGACGGCAAAGCAGAAGAAGCATTCAATTTCTATAGATCGGTTTTCGGCGGTGAGTTTACTGCCAACATGAAAATGGAGACCGCGCCAGGCATGGAAAACCTCAGTGCTGATGAGAAAAACCGTGTCATGCACATCAGTCTCCCGATTGGAAAGGACGTTATACTCATGGCATCGGATATTCTTCCTTCCATGGGCCATACCTTGAACCAAGGGAACAACCTATACATTTCCCTGCATCCCGAAAGTAGGGAGGAAACTGACCGCTTGTTCAATGGGCTTTCCAAGGGCGGAGAAGTGGAAATGCCCATGGAGGACCAGTTTTGGGGCGACTATTTTGGTAGTTTTATTGATAAGTTCGGCGTCAGATGGATGGTGAACTTTAATGCGCAATATGTATAAAATGGGAGCAAAAAGGATAACTGTACAAACAACCGTAAGCAAGGATCCTGAAACGGTCTGGGAATGTTGGACCGATCCGGAACACATTACAAAATGGAACTTTGCAGCCGATAGTTGGTGCTGTCCAAGAGCTGAGAACGACCTTAGGGTCGGGGGCAAATATATGGCCCGGATGGAAGCGAAGGATGGCAGTTTTGGTTTCGATTTTGAGGCCATATATGATGAGGTCATTGAGAACAAAAAGATTGCCTACACCATGACGGATGGCAGAAGGGCCACCACCGTCTTCGAGAGATCGGGGAAGGGCACCTTGGTGACCACGGTTTTTGATGCTGAGGACCAAAATCCTTTGGAAATGCAAAAAGAGGGATGGCAGGCCATCCTCACTAATTTTAAAGCTTATGCCGAGGGGTGATTTTTGGAATTTGATGGGCATATTTTGGGGTATGTGGTAAAATATTTTAAAAAATGATGCAACCAAATGGCATTTTTCCCATCAATCTGTAAACTATAAAATTTACAATGTTTATGAAAAGAAATGCTTTTATGATTGGTGCATGGGTTTTGATGGCCGGGATCATTTCCTCGTGCAATTCAGATAATGATGTGGATTGTCCAGAGGATTTTACTGGTGAACTGACCACTGGGGAAGAAGTGCTGGTAGGTACTTGGGTGCTTTCAGCAATTACCGCAGATGAGGAAATTGACCTGACCGATGATGATGAGGATAATCCAAGCACTGACTTTTACGCCCAATATTCGGACTGCCAAAGAGACGCTTCCTACACCTTCAACTCGGACAGGACCTATGAATATGAACAGGGACAAAATGCCGAGGACTGTCAAAACAAGACAGCATTGGAAGGTACATGGAAGTTGGTTTCAGCGAATTTGAGTTTGATAGGCGGATGTAGTCTACAGAATACCGATATAGAATTCAATGTCAATGGGACTGAATTCTCATTCACCAATGACTACGATGTCAGGGATGTAGATGGTATTGTAAGTTCTGTTGAAATTACTTTTACTTACAGTTTGTTATAAAGCATTCTTTAATCAATACTTTTCCGGAATTGGTCGATGCCCATTTGGTCCCCGCTCACAAAGAGCAGGTCATCTTGATAAATTTTATCGGAGGGCTTTATGGAACTATGGAGCTCATTTTTTCTGGAAATACCCAAAATATTGATGCCATAGGCATTCCTTAGGTTCAGGTCCTTGAGTTCCTTGCCCACAATATCCCTGTCGTCGGTGTTGACCCGAACGCAGGAAATGTTGAAATCCGGGAACTCGGTGGGCCTGAACGTTCGAGGAGTGCCTTTTTTGTTTTGGAACAATTCATAGTTGTCCAATCGGGCAGTGTTCACCAAATGTTCGATATCATCTTCTGGAACAAGGAAATTGTGCAAGGTCCTTGAAAATATCTCTATGGATGTTTCAAATTCCTCTGGGATCACATCGTCCGCACCCATGGCGATCAGCTCTGTGATCTCTTTTACATATCGGGTCCTCACAATGATATGGATGGAGCGACTAATGCTGCGTATGTTCTTTATGATGGCCTTCGTGGCAATGGGGTCGGAAATGGCGATGACCACTACACGGGCCTTGGAAATGTGTGCAAATTCCAGGATGTGGTCTTGGGTGGCATCCCCAAAATGGATGGGTACATTGTTCTGTTTTTCCCTTCTTACCACATCGGCATTGAGCTCCACGACCACATAGGGTATACTGCTGAATTCAGCGGCCTTTGCAAGATTGCTTCCATTTATGCCATAGCCGATAATGACCAAATGGTTCTTCAATTCCTCGGATTTTTCCGTTTTTTCCGAGGCCATGAGCATTTTGTCCACCGCCTTGATGGGTCCCAGTTTCATCATGCCAAAGGCAATGTTCTCCGAGAAAATGATCACGAAGGGGGTCAGGAACATGGAAATGATGGAAACTGCCAAGAAATATTGGTTGGTCTCCGCATTGAGCAACCCATATTGAATCCCCACTTTTGAAAGGATAAAGGCAAATTCCCCCACTTGAAAGAGCGCAAGACCCGTCAACAAAAATGTCCTAGCGGGATATTTGAGTACGGCAATGGCCAGCGCCGCAATCAAGGATTTGATGAGGAAGACCCCAAATACGATCAATAAAATGACCCCTACATTTTTGCTGAAAAAAGTAAGGTCCAGCATCATGCCCACTGAAATAAAGAAGAAACTGGTAAAAAGCTCCCTGAACGGCAATATGATGCTGGTGGCCTGATGGCTATATTCGGATTCAGAAATGATCAGACCCGCCAAAAAGGCACCCAAAGCCAAGGACAGGCCCGCTTCTGAGGTGAGGAAGGCCACGGCAAAACAAATGGTGATCGTAGTGATCAGAAAAAGTTCCTTGCTCTTGGTCTTGGCCACCAAATGCATCAGTTTTGGCACCAGATACCGGGCACTTATGATGGTAATGCCTAGAACTATGGCCGTTTTGAGCAGCAACATCAAAATACTGTTCGTCACATTGCCTGACTGCCCGGCAATAATAGGCGTGAACAGCATCATGGGGACCACAATGATGTCTTGAAAAATCAGGATGGCCAGTGCATTCCGGCCATGTGGGGACGACATTTCGTTACGGTCCTGCATGACCTTCAGCACGATTGCGGTACTGGAGAGCGAAAATAGAAACCCCACAAAAAGGGCCTCGTTCCATGCATAGCCCAAGAGGTAATAGATCAATCCCGATACCAATACCGTCAGTCCGACCTGCAGGGAACCTCCAATGAAGACCGTATTTTTTATGGACATCAATTGCTTTATGGAAAGTTCCATCCCAATCACGAACAGCAATAGGATCACCCCAATTTCAGAGATGGCCTCGATCTGTTCAGATTCGTGCAAGAGGCCAAAACCATAAGGACCGATGAGAATCCCGGTGACCAAAAAGCCCAATATGGAAGGCAGCTTTAGGCGTTGTAGGACGAACACTACCATCATGGAGAGTCCAAGTAAGATCAAAAAGTCCTGAAGCATGGGTAAGTGCATATCGGTTAGGTGTAAGGGTTATCGGAACGTCTTCCCCCAAAGGAGAAACCAAAATACCAAAGTTAAGAAGAAAGTATTCTCGGCATGCCCCGCACCATTCTCTTTCCGTAGAATTTAGGGTTTTTCTCCGCATAACTCCCATTTTGGTCAGAGCCTTTGAAGGTTTAAAATGTATTAAAAAAGCCTCCTTTTGAAGTGAAAGCCTGCGTTTTAGGAAAAACCTGACAATTATCATCTTTTAAGAAAAGCCTGTACATGATCTTTGTCCTATCAAAACCAAGAAGCAATGAGAATGTATATCAAAAAAAGTCGGTCATCAATAAAAGTTGTCATTCTGGCAATGATGCTTGGACTGGCACCCGTAGCACTTTCCGCACAAAATTTCAAGCTCAGCAACGGAGAGGGCAAACTTACGGTCACAGGAACATCCACCCTGCATGATTGGGAGGAAATCGCTGAGCAAAAGTCAGGCACACTTGATGTGGACAGTTCAGCGGAACTGCCCAAGATCACGGTCCTAAAGTTTGTGGTTGAAGCGGAAAGTCTAAAAAGTGGAAAGGGCGCCATGGACAAGAATACCTACAAGGCCTTGAACACGGACAGCCACAAACAGATTGTTTTTCAACTTTCCAGTATCAAAGAAATTTCCCCAGTGACCTCTTCCTCGAACAAATACAAGGTAGTGGCCAATGGCAACTTGACCATCGCTGGCAAGACAAACAAAATAGAATTGCCCTTTGATCTGACGGTAAATGGCGATAAGGCCATTTTGGAAGGCAAAAAGGGACTGAAGATGACCGATTTTGGCATAGAACCGCCCAAAGCTTTGATGGGGACCATCAAAACAGGGGATGAAATTGAAATTCACTATAACACCATTTGGAAAAAATAAATAGATAAACAAATAAATAAAGAAACATTCAACTAAAAATCCATCACCATGAAAAAACACATAACATATGGGGCATTGGCCATAACACTTATGGTAGGCCTATGGGGGCATTCCCAAAACCGCAATTTGGACAACTACCGACAGCCCGATAAGAACGGGGTCAACGTTTTTGAAAGTCCAAAGGATACAGTACTGACCTTCGACGGGGTCAAGGTAAGGGTAGGAGGGTCATCCACCTTACAATTCCAAGCAGTGGACCATGAAAACTCTGGAGCCGTGGAACTTATCGAGATAGGCGACAACTTCAACTTGGCAACCGCCAACTTAGATCTTGATGTGGCCTTGGCCAAAGGTGTACGTATGCACTTAAGGACCTATCTATCATCCAGACACCACCCCGAACCCTATGTGAAGGGCGGGTATTTCCAAGTGGACAACTTGGATTTCATTAGCCCCGGCCTGTTGGAAGAAGCCATGAAATATGTGACCGTGAAAGTGGGCCATATGGAAAACAACTATGGTGATGCACACTTTAGGAGGACAGATAACGCACAGGCCATGCACAACCCTTTTGTAGGGAACTTGATCATGGACGCGTTTACCACTGAGGTAGGTGGTGAGGTCTATTTCAGGAAAAATGGTTTCATCGGGATGTTTGGTTTGTCCAATGGCAAATTGAACCAGGCCGTGAACAATCCAGAAACCACAGGGGCTTCCATCTTGGCCAAATTGGGGTATGACAAACAGTTGACAGATGACTTTAGATTTCGTTTGACAGGGTCTATGTACAGTACAGGTAAATCTGGAAGGGTTTATTTGTATAGCGCAGACCGTAGCGGTTCCAGATACTATTTGGTCATGGAAAATACCGAGGCAACCACATCCGGCAATTTCCGTTCCGGTAGGTACGACCCAGGGATGACCAATGAGATCACGGCCTTTATGGTGAACCCGTTCCTGAAATATAAGGGATTGGAGTTCTTCGGGACTTTTGAACAAGCCAAAGGTAAGGCAGATGCCGAGGCTGACGACAGGACAGCTACCCAATTGGCAGGAGAGCTCATCTACCGATTTGGTAAGACAGAAAATTTCTATCTAGGAACCCGATACAATACGGTAAATGCCGATACCGCCGCAGGAGAGGACATTACCATTGACAGATTTCAATTGGGAGGTGGTGTTTTCTTGACCAAGAACATCCTTGCCAAAATTGAGTACGTCAACCAACAGTATGACGGTTTTGATCCAGCAAGCATCTTCAGTGAAGGAGAATTTAAAGGAGTTCTATTGGAAGCTGTCATCAGTTTCTAGAACACTCTTGATTTTAGGTGAAAAGGTCTGGGACCCATGTCCCAGACCTTGATTGAAGCTATAAAAATCAATACTTTAGACACCATGATACCATTAGTGATCCATAACGTCAAGAGCATATCCGCCATGACCCTTCTTTTCTTCGGGGCTTTCTTTTCGGCTCCGGTAAGGGAGACACGGGTGTGGGTGGCCCCTGAAAGTGAAGTGGTGATCATCGGTACCACCAATGTCAATGGCTTCACGTGCAGGTACAATGTACAGGAACTCGAAGTACCCGTCCAGTTGAGCTATAACGAAAAAGTGGAACAGATACAGTTCCAAAACGCCAAGCTCAAATTGGCAAACGATTGCTTTGATTGTGGGGGAAAGGCCATCAACAAGGATTTCAGGGAACTGTTGAAGACAGAGCACCATCCCCAAGTGGAACTCAGGCTGCTCCATGTGGACCCCCTAGAGACCGATGCACAAAAAATTGGGGTGGGCATGGAAATCACCATTGCAGGGGTGGCCCGAAAATATGAGACCACACTGAGCTGTGTCCAGGCCGGGGATATCTGTGTGAACGGTACCTTGGACCTCCTTTTGAGTGATTTTGGCCTGGAACCGCCCCGAAAGGTTCTGGGAATGATCAAGGTGGACAATAAGATCAAGGTAAAACTTTCCCTTAAGCTGAAGGAAATATAGGTTTTTTTGGAATTATAGATTCAATCCGTTGTGATACCATGTCCAACGGATTTTTTTATGCACAAAAGTGACACATCATATTTCAGGAAATCGGTATCTTGTGAGACACATTTTCAACTAAAACAAAAAATATGCACAATTTCATAATCAAAAACGGGAAGAAAGCCTTTACAGTCTTGATGCTGGGCGCTTTGGCAACCTCAATGCAAGCACAGGACAATTTTGGAGGACTAGCGCTCTACACGGTAAGGGACCATATGGGGAAGGACCCGAAGGCTACCTTGGAAAAGGTCGAGGACGCGGGCTATGCCTATGTCGAAGCTGCGGGCTACAACGATGGAAAGTTCTATGGAATGGCCCCCGAGGACTTTAAGTCCTACTTGGAAGGTTTGGGACTCAAACCAGTGAGCACGCACCAAGGTACAGTGACCTTGGAGAATGCTGACGAGCAGATTGCAGCGGTAAAAGCGGCCGGGTTTGAATATTTCACTATTCCAGTACCGCCTATGGGCATGTTCACATTCAATCCGGAATCCCGTACCATGGGGATGAAGGGCACTGTCCAGGACTTGGCGGATGTGCTCACTGAACTGGGCAAGAAATGCGAAGCGGCCGGTCTCAAATTATTGTACCACAACCACGATTTCGAATTCAAGAAAAACGAAGATGGTGTGGTTACCATTGATTATTTGTTGGAGAACACCGATCCAAAATACGTGAATTTCCAAATGGACCTCTATTGGGTGACCAAGGCAGGGGCCGATCCCGTAGCCTATTTTGAAAAATACCCAGGTAGGTTCAAGTCGTGGCACGTAAAGGATATGGACGATGAGGGCAAGTTTGCTCCTGTGGGTGATGGCCATATTGATTTTGGAAGAATTTTGGAAGAAAAGGAAACCTCTGGCATGGTCAAATATTTTGTGGAGCAGGACATGACTTGGGACAAAGAACCGTTGGAAGTGATCAAAATCAGCCATAAAGGTATCAAGGAGATAGGCTTTGACTAGCCAAATTATTGGTCAAGAGCTATTTCCGGTGAAATGGGTAAGAAATAAAAAAAATATTTTTTACAACGGTTCACATTAGTATCTTTGCACCCGCAAAAAGTGCGGTCGCGTAGCTCAGCTGGATAGAGCATCTGCCTTCTAAGCAGACGGTCATAGGTTCGAATCCTATCGCGATCACCAGTAGGACAAGGGCTTTAGAGATTATTACTATTTCTAAAGCCTTTTTTGCGTGGATGAAAATTATGTTGTTTTTTTTGAGAACATTCATCAAACGATTCATACATTATACCCTATTTGTCAGCAATCTTTCAGTGGTTGAATGATTCCAGAAGAGTACTTTTTTAATCAAGCTGGATAAAAAATGAGTAAAAAGGAAAAAAAGGACCGACCAGGTATGCCAAGATCAAAAGGTCCTTTTTCACAGAAAAAAATACTGTTTGTTTCACGTTGGGGTGAAATCTTGGATATTGCCCTGGCCTCCTACAATGAAGGCCACCAAGTAAAATTGTACATAGAGGATAGGGCATCAAGGGAAATTGGTTACGGTTTTGTGCCAAAGGCCACGGAGTGGAAAAAGCATGTGGAATGGGCAGACTCTATCGTATTTGATTACACAGGGTACGGTGCCGTTTGTGAGGAGCTAAGAGCTGCGGGGAAATTGGTCTTTGGAGGCTCCACATATACAGATCGACTGGAACTGGACCGTAACTTTGGGCAGGCAGAACTTCGAAGGCACAAAATAAAGACCTTGGCATCCAAGGATTTTGATTCCTTTTCCGAGGCCATTGCCTACATCGAATCACACCCCAATGCCTATGTTCTGAAACCATCAGGAGAAACACAGGAACTCAAACAGCTTCTGTTCGTGGGAAGTGACGATAGCGGTTTGGACGTAATCCGCATGCTATATGCCTACGAAAAATCGTGGGGGGATCGCTTTGGCACGTTTCAATTGCAACATAAGGTAAAGGGCGTTGAAGTTTCCATTGGGGCCTATTTCAATGGAAAACAGTTCTTGGAGCCGGTCAACATTACTTTTGAGCATAAAAAATTGTTTCCCAAGGAATTGGGGGTGTCCACTGGGGAAATGGGTACCAGCATGTTCTGGACATCGGATTCCCCATTGTTCCAAAGGACATTGAAACTTTTCGAAACTACCTTGGCGGAAAAAGGGTTCCGGGGGCACATCGATTTGAACTGTATTGTAAATGGAAATGGGGTCTATCCATTGGAGTTCACTTCAAGATTTGGATACCCCCAAGTGTTCATCCAGCGGGCCGGGCTTACAGACCCCATGAGTAGTTTGCTGCTTGGCGTGGCAGATGGGACCAAAAACCATATTCAGGTAAAAAAGGGATTTCAGGTCGGCGCTTATATTGTGGTCCCACCTTTTCCCTACGACGATAAAAAAACATTCGAACTGTTCTCCAAGGACGCCGTTGTGGTGTTCAGGAAAGACCAGAAAGAAGGGGTGCATCCCATGCATGTGAAAAAAGTGAACGACCAATGGCTGATTACAGGGAATACAGGGATTGCCGTCTTGGTCACCGGAACCGGGATCACGATGAGGGACGCACAGCGAAACATGTACAACCGTATTCAGAACGTCATTGTCAACAATGGGTATTATAGGACCGATATCGGGGACCGATGGCTGGAAGACTCGGATAAATTATGGTCATGGGGCCTATTATAGATTTTCAACAAAGCAAGCGGCAATTCTTGAAATGGGAAGGTCCCATGGATAAGTTCGTGGCGGCCATGCCCGAAGATTGGCAACCAGATTTCGAACAGTATCTGAAAAGTAGTAGGGATCACATGGAGCTGTTTGCCATAACCGATGATGATCAAATTGTGGCCGGGGGGATGGTTTTTGAGGGACTTCCAAGTGAAATGAAAATCTTCGAGGTTGAAGTGGATTCTTTTATTGAAAAGGGATATCGATATATCGGTTTTCTGTTTGTTGTGCCTGAACATAGAAAGCAAAACCTTGGAAGCACATGGCTGTACTATATCAAGGCGATGCAAGGCACCAATGGGTTTTGGCTGACCGTGGAGGAACCTGGTTTGCGGGAATTTTATGAAAAAAACGGATTTCGATGGATGGGCACCCTAAAAAAAGGTCGATTATCTGAAGAACTTATGGTATTTGAACCAGTTGAAGTTTAGGAAGGACCTTGCACAAATCTGGTGAAAGACAAAATTGACAAAGCTTTTTTACAGAAGGGTTGGGATACAGCGTTAGATTTAGTCCTTTGTCTCCAAAAAATCAAAACGGCCGGATGAAACGATTTTGATGTTGCCACGGATGGCATCAAATTCTGGCAGCTGTAAAATGGAGTTGAGTTGTTGGCTGAAATTGGAGATGTATTGCTCCGACAGCTTTGCGATCTCTTTGTCCGGAAGGCTATCTTTGTTCGTACTTAGCTTGTATGCGATGACCTTGTCCAAGGTGAGCAAGGTTGTAGGAAAGTCAAAATAGTGGATGGCGCCTCCTTCGGCCTTCTTGGCGGTCCGATAATCCATTTTCCTTTTTTCATTTTCGAACAAAAGTTCCACCGTGTCCACTACATAACGTTTATTGGACAATTCCGTAATCACCTCGTCGATGGAGTGGGACCTGAACTCATCCAAGTTTTTAGGGATATAGACAATGAACTTCATGGAGGAAGGGTCCGGCAATTTTTTGCGAAGTCCGCGGACCACCGGGGCCAGATAGTTGTACACATAGCCATGGGCCAGGGCATAGGAAATGCTCAGTTCTTCCTCCTTGACCCGTTTTTCCAATTGCTTGGTGATCCAATTTCCCAATAGGGCCACCACAGAATAGAACAGTCCCAAAAATGCCAATATGGGTTCCAGGTTTATGGTGGTGTTATAGACCCAAAGTCCGGCAAAGACAAAACTGGCCACCAATATGGCAACCGAGAGCCATTGGAAAATGGATTGGATGCGGTCTAGAGATTGGTCGGTCACCTTAACTGATTTTGATCACTGGTGCGTTGCACAAGTCCAAAACAAATATAGAGCAAATCCTTGAAGGTATGTAGCCGAAGTTTTGACTGATAGGATTTCATCGATAAAGGAATGCCATCGTCCGGTGGATATCATTCAATCCATTTTGTATTTAAAGCAAAACTAAATTGCACAATATGGGAAACTTGACACTTTTGATAGCTTTTACAGGTTTGTCACTATGGATCCACAATAATTGGAGAACAATAGGAATCGTATTATATTGCAGTTAAACCAATGGAATGAGGCTTCAATTTTTTCTGCTTTGTCTGATCGTCGCATCATGTGCAAAGCCAACCCAAAACCAAGGCGAAAGGTTATATGCCACCCATTGTGCAAGCTGCCACACTGCCCCTAGAATAGACCATTTGACCAAAGAACTATGGGAAAATTCGATTTTGCCAGAAATGGGAGCACGCATGGGAATCCAAGACCCAAGCTATGATCCCTACAAAGGATACACCCATGCAGAACAGTATGATATCAAGCAGGCTGGAATATATAGCCCCATTCCCACAATTTCTCAGGAGGATTGGATAAAGTTAAAGGACTATATCTTGGCAAATGCCCCCGATGAACTTCCAGGGATTCCCAAAAATTCATCAACGAAGACCTTGGAGCAATTTGAATTTAAATCCATATCCATCGATAGTGTTCCCGGTGCGGCAATTTCCTTTTTGGGTTATGATGAAGGTAATCAGACTATTTTGACAGGAAATTTGGATGGGAGCGTGAACACAGTTGATTATGTGATGGGTACTTCCAACGGCATTTTTAAGGCCCAAAGTGCCGTAACTGCATTTAACCCGACAGACATGGGAGAGGTTGTCACCGCTGTGGGGATTTTGAACCCTTCGCAACAAAAGGAAGGATCTTTACTGCTAAGAAAAGGAGAGGCCACGGATACTTTGATCACGGGACTACATAGGCCTGTGCATAGCTTGGTGCATGACTTCAATAAGGATGGGCAACTGGAAATTGTGGTCTGCGAGTTTGGCCATTTGACAGGGGAGCTTTCCCTCTTGAAAAAAGATTCCAATGGTATTTACCAAAAGAAGGTATTGATACAGAGCCCAGGATCAATGCGGTCCATCGTAAGGGATTTGGACAGGGATGGCAGAGATGATATTGTGTTCATGAAGGCACAAGGGGACGAGACCATAATGGCACTTTACCAAGAAGATGATATGACCTTCGGTGCAGATATGTTGTTGCGGTTCAGCCCTGTGTTGGGCACCAGTTGGTTCGAAATGGTGGATTTTGACGGGGATGGGGATGAGGATATCATCACCGTGCATGGTGACAATGCAGACAAGACCCAAATATTAAAACCGTATCATGGACTGCGGATCCATTTGAACAATGGTAAAAATGAATATGAAGAATCCTTTTTCTATCCCATGTACGGTGCCACCAGAAGTGAAACTTTTGATTATGATGGGGACGGGGATTTGGACATCGCGCTCGTTTCCACATTCCCGGATTATGGGGACAGACCTGTAAAGTCTTTTGTCTATCTTGAAAACACCGGCGGTGATGGATTTGATTTTACGGAGCGTATCTTACCAGGGCAAATTGATGGCAAATGGTTTTTGATGAAGGCCGCAGATGTTGATGCCGATGGGGACCAAGACATCATACTCAGCACTTTCACCTATTATTTTACGCCAATCCCTAAAGATTTGTCCCAAAAATGGAGTGAATCCTTGACCGATCTGATGGTACTGGAAAACACCTTAAAGTAGTCTGCAAGAAATTTCTTTTGAAGGGATATTGATCAGTCGTTTTTGGAAAACACCAGGAGTTTGCCTTTATTTTGTGTCACCACTACATAAGGTGTTCCTCCACCTGCTTTCTCAACCAATATCATGTCCTTTGCATCCCCAGGGACCTTAAATCCACTGTCCATGGCATTTTTGAATTGAAAACCACCTTTGTTATCTCCCACCAATACTCCGCCATTGAAGGCATCGTACCTACCGATGAACACTTCATTGCCAAAATCATTGCCGATCATCAGCACATTTGCGAAATCGTCCCCACCTGATGGCGTTGTGATCATACATTTTATGGGTGCCGACTGTGTTTGCCAGGGAAGCTCTCCCATACTGAACTGCCCATTTCCATTATTGATAAAATAGCTGGTTTGGTCATGGTTTGCTGCCAGTTCAAAGGTTCCTTCCAGCTCTTCTGGCGTAAAGAGATCATTTTTGTTCGCATTGGCATATTCCTTAAAATAGTCAAACTTTTTTCTGAACAAGGGGCTCTGGCCTATCAGGTCCCCCCAGAAATTTACGGGATAGGAAGTAAAGGTCGAATCTTCAAAACTTTCCCTGAAGTAGGCAAAAAGGATGGGGTCACTAGATCCATTTTTGTCAAAATCCTTCACCAACATGGTCACGGGTCTTTCAGTTGTGGGACGATAAAAGTTGTTGGTGCCCAAATTTCCTGCAATGATGTCCACATCTCCGTCCCCGTCAAAATCTTCGGTCAAAACACACTCCCACCATCCTGAAAGCTGGTTAATGCCTGTATCGCCCACGCGTTGGAACGTTCCCTTCCTGTTCATAAAAACGGTGATGGGCATAAACTCACCTACCAAAATTAAGTCCTTTAGGTTGTCGCCGTCAAGATCGGCCCATTTGGCATCGGTTACCATTCCAGGGCTTCTGAGATCCTTGCAATAGGTTTCCGTCACATCGACAAGAATACCTTTTTCATTTTTCAACAGATAGCTCTTTTCGGGCGTGGGATATTGTGAAAAAGGCGTGCGGCCACCTACGAACAGGTCCATATAGCCGTCCCCATCAAAATCTTCGGCCCTCACCACAGATCCACTTGCATTTATTTTGGGCATTTTGTCTGTTGAAAGCGTAAAATTTCCCTTGCCATTGTTGATCATCAACCGATCGGTATAGTAGGGGGATTCCAAGTCAAACTCATTGCTGCCGGAAACCAGATATATATCCAGATCGCCATCGTTATCCAAGTCAAAAAGCGCAATGCTCGTTTCCTCATGCCCTTTGTTCTTATCGTCCAGAAACAAGGGCTTGCTGGTAAACGATCCAGAGGATTCTTGGAAGAACAGCATCGGGGAGTATCCAGATGAGCTACCAATGATAAAGTCTTCATGGCCATCGCTATTGATGTCCCCTTTGGCAATGCAGGGACCATTCTGTGTGAGTTTATGGGGTAGGGTACGCTGTACGTTGAAATCGACCTTGTCTTCTTCTTCATGTACATAATCGATTCCCAATTGATCGGACATTTCTTTATAATTTGGTTTGGATTCCTTTGGAACAAGGGGAAATGCAAGTTGTTGGGAACTGGGCGAAATGGCCTCCCCATGATGGACCGTCAGGATTTGGTTACTTGGGATATCCTTTAAAGCTTGGAATTTTCCATCAGGCCACAACACTTCAATGGAGGCCATGTTCTGATGGGCACCTAGACCAAAGTGGGCCATGCCCTGAACAGTGGATAAATAGCCTCTGTTCAATTGATGCTCATAATATTGAAAGCTTCCATCGGCAAATCTGATGGCGACCTTGGTGCCCAATGCTGCCGGATTGGTGGATGGGCCTTTCAGATTCAACTGGATATAATTGTTTTGTCCCTGGTTCTTGTTCTCTGCATTATTCTTGAAAAGGAATGCTTCATCGTTGATATTGTTCACGATATAATCCAAATCACCGTCACCATCCAAATCTGCAAAGGCCGCACCGTTTGAGAAGGAGGGAATGTTCAACCCCCACGCTTTCCCTACATCCCTGAACTGGCCATTTCCTTCATTTTTATAGGCGTAGTTGGGTATTTTGACCACAGGGATGGAATCCAAGATCTGGGAGGGGCGAAGGTATTTGCGCACGTTGAAGTGAAATTCTCCAAAATCAAGATCGGTGATGTCCCGCGGAAAGCCATTGGTGATCAATAGGTCTTTGAGTCCATCATTATCGGCATCCACGAAGAGGGGAGACCAGCTCCAGTCTGTTTTGGCTATTCCGGCCATCAACCCAATCTCGCTGAAGGGCATATTTGGGCCTTGGCCCATTTGGAGCATGTTCCGCATGTACTGATAATCATACCCAAACTTGTCATTCATGTAATAATCGTTGTAGCGGCTTTCCTTGATCGTGGTCTTTAGCCTGTAATTGGTTTCGCCCAGCATATCAAGCGTAAGGATATCGAGAAAGCCATCATTGTTGAAATCTGCAATGTCGGAACCCATGGAGAACTTGCTTTGGTGCTTCACGAACTGGCTTATCTTGTCCGTAAACGTCCCGTCCCCATTGTTGATGTAGAGGATATCATTGCTCAGGTAATCATTGCTCACATAAATATCCGGCCAGCCGTCATAATTGAGATCTGAAACTGCCACACCAAGACCATAACCTTCTATGGTGATGCCTGCTTCCATGGTAACATCCGTAAAGGTGCTGTCCCCATTGTTCCGATACAGACGGTCATTGCTCAATGAGGAGCCGTCGGTTATCTTCTCCCTGTAATTTGCGGGCAGCACGTGTATGTCCACATTGTTGAGCACGTAAAGGTCCAGATAGCCATCCTTGTTGTAGTCAATAAAGGCCGCGTTCATACTATTACCGGTGTCTGCAACACCATACTCTTTGGCCATTTCCTTGAATTTTGGAATGCCGTTTTCATCGATTCCCTGGTTCACGAAAAGGATATTGGCCTTTTCTTCCGGAGTGGCATACATGGCCGCACAGATATAGATATCAAGGAGGGAATCGTTGTTGATATCAATCACGGCTACGCCCGTTTTCCATTTGTCAGAGGCTCCCACACCGGATTTTTCAGTGACATCCTCGAACTTGAACCCACCTTTATTCAGGTACAGCTTATTGGTCACCTGATTTCCCGTGAAGAAAAGGTCTTGTCTTCCATCATTGTTAAAGTCACCCACGGCAACCCCTCCACCATTGAAGATGTATTCACTGGTGAGGATGTTGAAGCTGTCGGTCTCAACAATCTGGTTGTTGAATGTGATACCCGAGTGTTTGGAGGAAACCTTTGAGAACAAGGTGTCCTCTTTTTTCTTAGAACAAGAAAGTATCAGTAATGAGATTAGTGCAATTGAAATATAACTTTTATTCACTGTGCTGAAGTTTTTACGGGTTGACCGTTTTTTGACAAGATACTTTTGGTTGCAAGCTGTTGAGCAATCGTTTATCCCATATTGGATTCACTTTCATTTGATGGTGTTGCCTATGAATTAAAAATACAAATTCCAGTACTGCATTGTTAACCTTTAATGGTTAACAATCAACTAATAAGGATTAATTTCTAATTAATACTGTCCCTCTATAATTAAAATAGGTTGCCAATATACATTGACAACCTACCTTACTTAAATCAAAATTAAACTAACTCAAGCTATTATAAATTCTTAATATCCGGTATTTTGTGTCAAAATACCACCACTTTGGTCTATGGCATTGATTGGAATTGGAAATAGATCGAATCTAGGTTGGTAATCTTTAAATTTCGTGTCATAACTAGACTGATCAAAATCTTCCCCTTCATTTTGGATATAGGTGGTAATGACCTCTCCGGCAACCCCCCATCTTCTCAAATCGAACAAACGGTGCCCCTCCATGCCCAATTCCAAGCGACGCTCAAATCGAACTGCTTGTCTGGCATACTCTTGATTGGGGAAGGAAGCGTAGGGCTCAATTTGGTAATTGGCAGCATCCGTATCCGGGATAGGGTTATTATCTTCGTCCAATGCCTGAACATAAGTCATATTCTTGGCCCTGTTACGGACCCGATTCACATAGTCCAATGCCAAGGGTAGGTCCGGAGCGGCTTTTTCCACGGCTGCCTCTGCGGCCATCAACAGAACATCTGCAAAACGCATTACATTATAATTGATGCCCGACCAATCGGAACCCCAGCCCCCAATACCTTGGTTGGCATCCACCTCATCTGCTTGGTACATATTCTTCTTAGGAAGGTAAGGTCCGGAAATATCGCCAAAAGACGCCCTGATCCATTGTTTTCCTGGGTTTAGACCAAAACCGTTGTAATCTACCCCCCTTCTACCTACTGTATAGTCCAATCTGGGATCCAGTGGCCCTGTATGTGGTGTAAAAGGAGCATCACTGTTGATGCCGTAATCGTTTTCGACATCGGTTGCAGCATAGGAATCCAATAATGGCAAACCGGAACCGTCAGTTTGGAAGGCATTCACTAAATCATGGGTAGGCTGGTAAAAACCACAGCAAGTTTCTAATGGTCCACCACCGGGAAAGTTCAGGGTGCCGGCTCCGTTTCCATTAAAGGAACGACCTGTATCCGAAGAGAACTGGATGGCGAACATGGACTCTGGACCATTTTCCCCTGCGAAATTAAAGTTGTTCACAAATTCTTCGTTCAAGGCATAGGGCCCATTATTGATCACGTCGTTGAACAGCGGAAGTGCCTCGTCATATTTCCCTTGGTATAGGTAGGCTTTGCCCAAAAAGGCCTTGGCCACCCAGGAATTCGCCCTTCCCACACCATTATCCTCTTCTAACCTATCTATTGCTGCTTGAAAATCGGCCTCAATTTCCGCCCAGATAGGGCCGGGGTTGGGTTGATTGAATTCTTCGTTGACCAAATTCTCAACGGAAATGAAAGGGACATTGCCCCAAAATTTTTGGAGTTCAAAGTTAAAATACCCCCTGAGGAAAAGTGCTTCGCCTTCTTGTTGGGTGAAATCCCCATCTGGGATTTGGTTGATAAGATCCAAAACGGCATTGCATCGGTTGACCCCACCAAAAAGGGCACTCCATCTGCCCAAGAACCAGCTGTTTCCGGTCTGCCAATCCAAAGTCTCGACTTGGAACAAAGCTGTGTTGTCCCCATCTTCACTTCCCCTGTGTGCATCGTCGGAGACCACATCGGTCCACCAGTTGTCACCACCAGCGGCAACACCCTCCCCTTGTCTGTTCACACGCTCTCCATCCATAGCAGAATAAGCGGCGGTAAGTTTAAGGTCAACGCCTACAGCAGTTTTCAAATCTTCATCAGGAATATTTCCTGTTGCTGCCTTCTCTGTGAAATCTTCGCTACAGGTCCACAATAGGAGACCGGCAAATATTATTGTATATATAACTTTCTTTTTCATTCTTTAAAATTTTAGATTGACTCCGAAGGAATAAATTGAAGCTAAAGGATAATTGTTGTCAGAGACCCCAATGGTAAGGTTGTCTATTGCCCCACTATCCAAGAGTCTCGGTTGTAGCTCAGGATCAAGACCATCATAACCAGTTATGGTAAATAGATTGGTACCCTGCAGGTATAACCTCACACTATCCATACCCAAAATACTGGATACCTGCTGATTGAAGGTGTAACCGATCTGAAGGTTTTTCAACCTCATATAGGAACCATCCTCTACAAAGAAGGAGTTTGCTGAACCTTCATTGTTCGTGATGCTTTGGCTCAAAGCTGGTAATTCAGCATCCAGATTGTCTGGTGTCCAGGAATCCAGTACCCTTACGCTTCTGTTGGCATCGAAGAAAGTGGGAAAGTCGGTATATACCTTCTCGTTGTTGAATATTTCGTTTCCTTGGGAACCTTGGAAAAATGCGGACATATCGAAGCCCTTGTATCCCAATGTAATGTTGATCCCATAGGTGAAATCGGGGTGGGGCGAACCGATAAAGGTCCTATCGTCATCGTTGATTACACCATCATCGTTCAAATCCCTGTACCGGAACCTTCCGACCCCATCTGCATTGTTGTCGAACCCTTGGTCTGCTGCATTGGCCACTTCTGATTCTGAGGCAAAAATCCCATCCACTATTCTACCATAAAAGGAGGATATAGGTTGCCCCTCCTGTGTCCTAGTGACCGTTCCGGTGGTTCTAAAACCTCCAAAACCAGTTTGGAAGGCACTGATCAAATCAACAACCTCATTTTTATAGCTGGAGAAATTGATGTCAAAACCATAACTAAAACCAGAATCGGTCTGGTCTGAATAGCTCAAGGTAGCATCCACACCTTTGTTCTCAATGGAACCCAAGTTCACATAAGGTGGTGCGGCATCAATGGAAGTGGAACTGTACAAACTGTTGTTCTGGTTGATCAAATCTTTAGTGGTAATGGTGAAATATTCCGCTGAAAGATTCAACCTATTGTCAAAGAAGCCCAGTTCAATACCAAAGTTGGTGGTTTCGCTGGTTTCCCATTTAAGGTTTGGGTTACCGGCGGCGGAAAGGATTGCTCCTTGGGTAGCCCCACCACTGCCGCTATATACGTAATTCGCATATTGCTCGCTCAAAACCGAGAAATTGACAGTAGGGTTGTTCACAGGCAACGTTTGATTGCCCAATTGTCCCCAAGATCCTTTTAATTTCAATCTACTGAAGAAAGTGTCACTTGGCCAGAAGGCTTCGTTGCTCACTACCCAACCAGCACTGAAGGATGGGAAAATATCACTTTTGTTATCACCCACAAATCGTGATGATTCGTCCCGTCTCACAGTCGCCGTCAAGAGGTAACGACCATCATAGTCATAATTGACCGTCCCGAACAAGGAATACAGGGAAGATGCATTGTCATAGGCGTAAGCAACATTGGGTGCACCACCTCCATTGCTCAATAAGTAATAATCAGGTGTTTCAAAGAAATAACCTGTCCTGGAAATTTCTTTCCCTTTTCCATGAACATCCAATGCCTCGATACCTACCAGTGCATTGATACTATGATCGCCAAATGACTTCGTATAGCTCAATGTATTACTCCATACCCATTCGTAGGTGTCTTGATCGGCTTCCGTCAGCGTATTTGTGGAAATAGGTTCAGGAGATTCAGGTATCAACGCCCTAAAGCGCCTATCGTTATAGGCCCTTATGGAACCACCAATGGAGGTTTTGAACTGAAGACCGTCCAAGATGTCCCAAGTGGCGTAGATGTCCCCGAACACCCTAAAGGTTTTCCTAAAATCATTTGATTGTCGGGTAGCTTCTGCCACAGGGTTATTGGGGTTGGATAGGCCATTGGAGTTACTATAGCTGCCCGCGAAGTTTCCTTCTGCATCATAAACAGGAACCAAAGGGGACATCCTCATGGCAAAGTTGTACCATGATTGTCCTCCACTCCTTCGATCAAAGGAAATATTGGCATGTTGCCCGATTCTAATTTTCTCCCCAACTTTAAATTCTGAGTTCAATCTCACCGTACCTCTTTTAAACCCCGTATGGATCTGAATACCATCCCGGTTCAAATATCCTGCTGAAAAGAGGAATTTTGATTTTTCGTTCCCGTTCTCCAAGGTAATGGAGGCATTTTGGGTAATCGCGGTCCTATTGATCTCATCCAACCAATCTGTTCCATTTGGCCTTACGTTCATCGTTACGGGAACGTCACCTTGTATAGTTTGGGGGACTACTGGATTTGCACCATTGCCATATTGAGGGTGGGAAGGTGTACCTCCATCGTTCAAAATACTTTGCCAGATCATTTGGCCATGCTCCTGTGGGGTCAACAGTTCGGGCAAATTGGAAGCGATGGAAAATCCTGTGTACATATCCAGGGACACTCTTGCCTTGTCTAAGTTATAGCCACCACTTTTGGTGGTGATGATCACAACACCATTGGATGCCCGCGCACCATAAATGGCGGCAGCACCATCCTTAAGGACGTTCATTTGTTGGATATCCGCAGGGTTTATCGAGTTTAGAATACTGGGATCATCTGTCTGCACCCCATCAATAATATAGAGGGGGTCGTTACTATTACCTGTTCCATAACCTCTGATACGTACCACTGGTGAGGCCCCTGGTGATCCATTGTTGGTAATGGTGACCCCGGATACCCTACCTTGCAATGCTTCGGCCGCATTCACGATAGGCACCTTGGTGGCTTCCGAAACATCAACGGTACCGACAGAACCGGTCAAATCGCCCCTTGTTTGGGTGCCATAACCGGTAACTACCACCTCGTCAAGGGCAGCGGCATCCTCTTCCATGGAAACGTCCACGGTGGAGTTGCCATTAACAGGTACTTCAACGGTCCTAAAGCCCACATACGAAAAAATCAAGGTGGCATCGGAGGCAGCGGTGATGGCATAATTTCCATCAAAATCTGTTTGCGTTCCGGTCGTGGTGCCCTTTACAATGACATTGGTGCCAGGCAAAGGATTTCCAAGATTGTCAAGTACCGTACCTGTAATGGTTATTTGGTAAGGAGGAGTATTTCCATTCAGGTGCAGGGTTGCTGCATAGGGAAATTGCCATGCCAAAATGAATACAATTGACATAAAAAAGGCCCGAAACGATGTACTCGAACCAGCCCATTTTGATTTTGTCAAAAGCCGAATTTTGTTTTGCTTCATAGTTTAGTTATTTAGTTTTCTTTTAATTGTGCATTGTCTCAATATGAGACCAATTATTGATTAAAATTAATAAAAATTTAACACGAATAGTTAATAAGAGTAAAAAATACATTTAAAAAATAAATGATTCAGAATTTATAGGGGTGTATCTATGGGTCATGGATGTTGATTTTCCCTGACCTAACAGAGATGTAAATATGAAACGATGGGTCCAAAAAAATAACAATTAAAAAATGGATTGTTAGATAAATATTAGCTGTGGATATGCTTTTCCATTAAAACCTGCATTTTTTCTGTTCCGATGCATTGAAAAGATTCCCCGGTGATAATCTGAATAGATTGATTTTAATTATTCCCATGCAAACCGTGAAGAAAACAATACAGGCCTCCATCACTGTACCATACCATGATAGGGCAAGATCGAATTGGGATAAAGTACTTGGACATGTTACCCTTGATAAAGATTAATGTTGATCTCTATCAAGATTGACAATCCATTCCAAATCTTTGGTTCTTTTTGAAGGTAATTCTAGGACTAGGGTAACCAAGTTGGCGGAATCGGCCCGTGGATTGGTCGTTATTGCAACCCGTGGACTCGCCTTATCTCCTATACCTTTGAAAATGTAAACGAAGTTGAACTTTTAAATTAAACAATCATGGCAAACAACACAGTAACATTGCACCGCGTATTGACCGCTTCACCTGAAAAAGTGTTCAGGGCTTTTTCAAATGCCGATGCTTATGCCGCATGGCTTCCACCGTATGGATTTTTTGCAAAGGTCCATCAAATGGAATTCAAGAAAGGGGGCACTTATAAAATGTCCTTCACCAATTTCTCTACAGGCAATGGCCATTCCTTCGGAGGGGAGTTCCTTGAGATAAGACCCAATGAGTTGATCGAATATACGGACAGATTTGATGATTCGAATTTGCCAGGGGAAATGAAGACCACGATCCGATTCGCAAAAGTTTCCTGTGGGACAGAGCTGCATATTGAACAGACAGGGATTCCCGACGCCATTCCAGCGGAGATGTGCTATTTGGGCTGGCAAGAGTCACTTGAAAAATTGAAGAAACTGGTAGAGCCCGAAATTCCGGATGCGTAAAGTACCTATTTCAGTTAAAAAGGGAACAGTAAGCGAACCGAAACCAGGAATGGTGGGATACGTCAATGTGGTCATAGCTTTGCTAAAGAGCTATGGCCATACTTGGTGGACACGGGGGGTTCATCCATACGTAGCTCTCCCAAATGAGGTATGACCAACCAATAAAATCCATCTTAAGGTTTGTAAACCTTTATAAGTCTTAACCTATTTGACCAAGACAATCGGTTAGTTTTGCCTTTTGCTTGCTTTTCTGTTGGACAATTGTGTGGAGTTTTCCATCGTTGACCTGCATGTAAAGCGAAGAATAGGAACAAATCATTCATTCCACTGTCATGATTTCAACATACGAACTGATAAGATATTTTAGAATTGGTTGTATCGTATTTGTCCTGTCCATGGGCAATGTCTGGGCACAGTTGGGCAAGGCCAATGCAAACGGAATCACCATCGCCTATGAATCGTTTGGCAACAAGACAGATGAGGCCATCATTTTGATACAGGGAACAGGCGCCACCTTGTTGCACTATCCTGTGGAACTCTGTGAGGGCTTGGCTGCGAATGGATACTATGTCATCCGATTCGACAACAGGGATGTGGGCCTGTCTTCCCATCTCGATTCCTTGGGGCAACCCGATTGGGAAGCGATTGGCCCGTTAGTAGGTAGCTGTGAACCCGCTCAACTACCTTATACTTTATTGGATATGGTCAAAGATGTAACAGGTCTGATGGATGCATTGGATGTGGAAAAGGCCCATATGGTCGGAACATCAATGGGAGGATCTATTGCACAATGGCTCGCCATCCATTTTCCAAACAGGGTATTGACGCTGACATCCATAGCTTCCTCCACGGGCAACCCTGCACGTCCTCAAGGAAATCCTGAAACTTTAAAGGCTATGTCTACTCCACCGCCGAACACTTCCGACCCTGACTCCCTGGCCAATTATTTGGTCAACATATATAGAGTCCTTGGAGGTGTCGATGACAGCACAACGCTAAAAAATAGGGCATGGGACCATGTCATAAACAGGAACTGGGATCCCAAAAGTGTGAATAGGCAGGTGGCTGCAGTTTTGATCGAGGATTATTGTGACAGAAGGGAACAACTGGGCCAACTTAACATACCTACCATGGTCGTGCATGGCGATGCAGACCCCCTCGTTCCGCTTGAAGTGGGAAAAGAAGTCGCTTCATCCATCCCAAATGCGGAACTGTGTATCATCAAAGGAATGGGACATGATTTATCCATGGAGTTTGTGGATAGCATTGAAGATTGTATTTTAAGGATCGTATCCAAACCCCTACAAGGACAATAATACACCAAAGCGTACCATGGGAATCACAGAGATCATCTTGCTATTTTTTTCGTTTCAGGCCTTGTTGCTCGGGGCATTTTTTTTGATCAAGAATAGAGGGTACACCTATGCCAACAGGTTGTTCGCGCTGTTTTTGTTCCTTTTTTCGTTCAGCATCTTTTCCATAGTGCTGTTCTGGTCACGATTCAATGAACCCCTGTACATCCAACTGATCTATACATTTTACATCCCTTTTTCCTTGTTCGGTCCACTGTTCTATTTTTATGTGAGGAATTTGGTGACGGGCAAAAAGATTTCCCTTCGCGATACATACCACTTTTTGCCTTTTCTATTGGTATTGATGGTCTTTGGCGGATTCATGGTTTTGCCCCTCGATGAAAAAACCTTTGCCTACCGACACCATCGGTTATCCGGTTACGAAGACTTTGTTCCCTATTTTGATTATTGCCTTACAGCCTTGATGGTCATCTATGGTTTTGTGATCTATAACAGATACATCAAGGGTTATGACAAGCAGGACGTGAACCTTCGAATCTGGCTCAAGCTGACTAATTCCATCTTTTTGCTCTTTGCCCTTTCTTTTGTGGTTTATATAACACTCTTGTATTTTGGTCTGTTGACGGAGGAACTGGATTATTTCATTACCTATATGATGGTGATTTTCGTGGGCATCGTATCCTATTTCTGTGTCATACAGCCAGAGGTGTTCAATGGCCGTCCAATGGACCGGGCCATCCCGTTCGTCAAGTATGAGACTTCCGGTCTCTCGCCCAGTTTCGCAAAAGAGCTCAAGGCGCAGCTCACGGAACTGATGGAGAACGAAAGGCCCTTTTTGAACCCTGAGCTCAAACTCAACGACTTGGCCGGAATGCTGGACATTTCAAGGCACCATGCCTCCCAGTTGATCAATGAACACTTTGGCATGAGTTTTTATGAATTCATCAATGCCTACCGCATAGAGGAAGCAAAAATCAGGTTGAAGGAAGATAGGAACGACAGTATTGGAAGTATCTCCCATGACTGTGGTTTCAACAACAGGGTATCTTTTTATAAATCCTTTAAAAAGATGGAAGGCATTACCCCTTCCGATTACAGAAGCCATTTTCTGGCTTCATAACATTTTATACCTCTCTATACTTCGCTAAGAATATCCATTGCAAAGGCTCTCTGCATCATGCAAGGGTCCAACAATGCTTTCAATTTCCATTGTGGATTTCTGTTCGTGGGAGCAACAAGTTAATCTCTATAAAGGTTAACGTTGATCTCTATGGAGCGCAACGATCTTTCCGTGGCAGATGGCTTCTTTTGAACTGCAATTGTAAAGGTAGGGCAGTGGGAGGTCTTACTTCAGACTAAAGACAATACTGTAAAATCCATTTGGTTTTGTTCTCATTTGTGAAGTGATTTTTTGAATTAGCACATATACTTCTTCCCTGCCCACCTTTCCCAATTGCACTGACTCTATAATTCTAACAAAAATTAAATGTATGAAAGTAAAGATCCAATGGATTGTGTCGATGGTATGCCTGTTTGGCATATGGTCGTTGTCGGCACAAGAAAAAACAATTTCGGGCCATGTGACCGATCAGTCGGGAATGCCGCTCCCAGGGGTTAACATTGTGGTAAAAGGCACCACTGTAGGGACCCAAACAGATTTTGACGGCAACTATGCCATACAGGCAAGTGTGGGCCAAACGCTCTCGTTCACCTATATAGGGCAAAAAACGATTGAGCGAACCGTTGGGACCACCAATGCGATCGATGTACAAATGGAGGAAGATGCACAGGCCCTGGATGAGGTCGTGGTGACCGCCCTGGGCATTTCAAGGGAAAAGAAATCCTTGGGATATGCCACAACCGAACTGGAGGGGGATGATGTGAATGTGCCCGGCGAGAACAATGTCATCAATTCCCTTTCCGGGAAGGCCGCTGGGGTCAATATCACCAGGAACAACAACCTTGGGGGATCGACCAACGTGATCATCAGGGGAGTCACCTCCATCAATGGCGACAACCAGGCCCTTTTCGTTCTGGACGGTGTACCCTTGAACAACAATCTGGGAAACCTCAATGGAGTAATGAGCGGTCGGGGTGGATATGATTATGGAAATCCGGTCGCCGACATTGATCCTTCAATCATCGAATCGGTGAACATCCTTAAAGGTGCCGCGGCAACAGCGCTTTATGGATCGAGGGCCGCCAATGGTGCGGTGATCATTACCACCAAAAAAGGTAAGGGCGATGGTAAACTGGGCATAACCCTGACCTCGGGAATCACGTTGGGGAAGTTCGATAAGAAAACCTTTATTGAATACCAGCAGGAGTACGGGCAGAGTTATTTTGGGGATGTGACCACGGCTTCTGGGACTTTTACGGACGGATTCCGAACCACGATCGATTTTGATGGGGACGGTACCATAGACCCTTTGCCCAGATATGGTGACGATGCTTCCTATGGCCCCAGATTTGACCCCAACCTGATGATCTATCAATGGGACGCCCTTGTGGATGACCTGCCATCCTACAGGCAAAAATCCCCGTGGGTGGCTGCCGAACATGGACCTTCCTATTTGTTTCAAACCGCGTACAGCATCAACAATACGCTCAGTTTTTCACAGAACAATGAAAAATCGGATTTCAGGGCCACCTATTCCAATTCCATCCAAACTGGGATTTTGCCCAACAGCGAGATCGTGAAGAACAGCCTCAGTGGCACGGCCGGGTATAACCTGTCCGATGATTTGCGGGTTTCCACCAATATAAACTATGCCAACATCCGCGGCAAGGGAAGAAACGGGACCGGGTATGATGGTGCCAACGCCCGGAACCTGATGACCAATTTCAGGCAGTGGTGGGCCGTCAATGCCGACTTGGAAAAGTTGAAAAGGGCCTACGAAACCACAGGTAGGAACGTTACATGGAACTGGTCCACCGTTGATGCTGAAAGGCCTGAGTTTTGGGACAACCCCTATTGGACATTGAACAAGAATATCCCAGAGGATGAACGGAACCGCGTTTTTGGAAATATAAGCCTTGATTACAAGATCAACGATTGGCTGACGGCGAATGCCAGGATTTCTGTAGATCATTTTGATGAACTCAGGGAACAGCACGTGGCCGTTGGCAGTGTGGCCGTGCCCTTTTTCTCAACCTATAACCGAAGGTTCAGCGAGTTCAACTATGACGCCAACCTGACCTTCAACAAGACCCTATGGGAGGATTTCAGCATAACGGCATTGGCCGGTCTCAACATACGAAGGACCATGACCCAAGTGATTTTTGCCCAGACAAACGGGGGGTTGATAGTACCTGATGTCTATGCGTTGAGCAACTCCCTGAACCCTCCCAATCCACCGACCGAGAATTTTTCAAAAGTTGGGGTCGATGGGGTCTTTGGTTCCATTTCCCTGGGATATGGGAACTTCCTCTACCTAGATCTTACGGGTCGCCAGGATAAGGCTTCCACATTGCCCTTGGCCAACAATTCATTCTTCTATCCATCGATTTCCACCAGTTTTGTTTTTTCCAATGTGCTTGATCAAGACTGGCTTTCCTTCGGGAAGTTGCGCTTGAACTATGCGGAAGTCGGGAAATTTGGGGAGCCGCAAAGCCTTATAAGTCCTGTACTCTTAAATCCCAATGGCTCCTTTGGCGGCAACAACCTGGCATCCATAAGTGGTACACTGAGAAACCCCGACCTGAAACCGGAAACTACTGAAAGCATGGAGGCAGGTCTGGAGATGAACTTCATCAATAGGCGTATCGGGATAGATGCTGCCATTTACAAGACCAATTCCATAGACCAGATCATTGATGTGGCCGTTTCAACGGCAACTGGTTTTGACAGGAAATTTGTGAATTCTGGAGAAATTGAAAATAAGGGTGTGGAGCTCTCCCTGTATGGATCTCCCATCAAGACCCCAAATTTTGAATGGAACATAAGGGCCAATTGGTCACAGAACAGGAGCAAGGTACTTTCCCTGTATGAAGGTGTTGACAATTTTGAGGTTTCATCCTCACAAACTGGCATCACTTTCAATGCAACCATTGGAAGGCCGTATGGCACACTGAGGGGCAGCAACTTTGTCTATCACGAAAATGGTCGACCTATCGTAGATCAGGAAACGGGGGCCTATCTGTTATCCGATACCAATGAGGAAATTGGCAATACCAACCCTGATTGGATAGGTGGATTGACCAACAGTTTCAGGTACAAAAATCTATCCTTCAGCTTTCTCATCGATGTGAGGAAAGGAGGGGATGTTTATTCGGTCGACACCTTTTATGGTTTTGGAACCGGACTCTATCCCGAAACCGTTGGCACCAACCGGCTTGGGAATCCCATACGGAACCATTTGGAAGATGGGGGAGGGTATGTGTTCCCTGGAGTGGCCCCAGATGGAAGCCCGAACACCGTTTTGGCCGATGTCAGCGATGCTTCCGCTGCGTCAGGAGGACTCTTTGGCAATCTACCGCAAGCCTATCACGTGTGGGATGGCTCTTTCGTAAAACTCCGTGAAGTGGCCTTGACCTATACCTTGCCCAAAAAACTGGTCAATAAAATGAATTTGCAGGGCCTTTCCCTGTCACTTACAGGGTCCAACCTTTGGATCATCCATAAAAACATGCCCTATAGTGATCCTGAAGCCGGTTTCAGTGCAGGCAACGTACAGGGCATCCAAATCGGGGCCTATCCGACTACCAAGAACTATGGGTTCAACATGAAATTGGAATTTTAAGAAATAGACAAGATGAAAAAAATAACAATACTACTGGTAGCCTTAGGAATGTTGTTTTCCTGTGCGACCGATGATACCTTATCGAACCTCAATAAGGACCCAAAGAATCCGACCGAAGGGGTTCCGGACGAACTGTTTTTCAGCAATGCGCAAAAGGCACTTTATGATACCATGGAAAGCATTAGTATCAACATCAATATTTTTAGGTTTTTGCCCCAATATATCACACCCACTACCTATACTTCGGAAAGCTTGTACAATTTTCAGAGCAGGACCATCCCAGGAAATTTTTGGGGCATTCTATACCGGGATGTGTTGACAGATTTTAAGGCGGCAAGGCAAGAACTGAACCGGGAGGGAAATTATTCAACCTCCAAGGAAATTGCCATTAGGGACAACCGATTGGCCATGGTCACTCTTTTGGAGGTCTATACCTATTCGGTCCTAGTGGATACCTTTGGGAACATTCCCTATTCAGAAGCGTTGGACGGAAACAATCTCACGCCGGCATATGATGATGCCATGGCCATTTATCAAGATCTGTTCACAAAAATCGATACGTCATTGTCCTTGTTGGACACCTCTGCAGAAGGTTATGGTGCCGCTGATGTCATGTACAATGGCAATGTGGAGCAATGGATAAAGTTTGGGAACTCCCTAAAACTGAGAATGGCAATGCGATTGGTGCACATTGACCCATCACAGGCCCAATCCCTTGTTGAGGAAGCAGCTCCCCATGTTTTTTCGTCCAATGATGACAATGCCACCTTTGCCTATATGTCCGCTCCCCCGAACACCAACACACTCTGGCTTTCACTGGTACAAAGTGGTAGGAACGATTATGTGGTGTCGAGTACCATTGTAGATATGATGAACGATTTGGAAGACCCCCGGAGGGACATTTTCTTTTCCAATCCAATGGATGGGGAATATGTGGGTGGACCCTATGGTGCAGGGGCCGATTTTGAAACCACATCCCAATATGGCAACTTGTTCTTGGAACCGGACCTGCCCGGCAACATTCTGGATTATTCAGAAGTAAAGTTTTTCTTGGCCGAAGCCGCTGCAAGAGGGTATAATGTGGGGGATACCCCAGAAGCGCATTATAATGAAGCAATCAGGGCCTCTTTTGAATATTGGGGATTGTCGGATGCGGAGGCAACTGCCTATTTGGCAAATCCCGATGTGGCTTACACTACGGCCACAGGTAATTTTGAACAAAAGATAGGCACACAATTGTGGATTGCCTTGTTCAATAGAGGTTTTGAGGGATGGTCGCATTGGAGAAGACTTGATTTTCCCATGATGAACCCCGCACCACAACTGACCTTGGATGACATCCCGGTCCGGCTCACCTATCCCATTGATGAGCAGAACCGGAACAATGCCAATAGGGAATCTGCCGCAAATGCCATTGGTGGAGACCGATTGACCACCAAACTGTTTTGGGATGTTGATTAATGACACTGTTTTTGAGAACGGCCTTATTGAAAAGGCCGTTTTTTTTGTGGTCAATTCAAACCAACTCTAAATGAACCCATACAAATCCATCGATACCCAAACCAGAAAACCATCTTGTAAAAAAATAACATCCATAGCACTGCTAGTGGGCACCCTTGACATTCTTGCGGCAATGGTAATCACTTTGCTCCATGGCAATGGTCCTATCAGGATGCTACAATATATCGCCAGTGGTGTTTTTGGCAATACGGCATTTTCGGGAGGGTTCATTTTTACTTTTATGGGCTTGCTTTTCCATTATTTCTTGGCTTTTCTTTGGACCATCTTGTTTTTCAGTTTATACCAGGTCTTAAAGAAACTGATCAAGAGTGTTCTACTTTTGGGGATTGCCTATGGCTTGTTTGTTTGGGGAGTGATGAATCTGTTGGTTCTTCCACTCTCCAGAGCTTTCCAGGGACCGTTTACCCTGGTTTCCACACTGACGGGAATACTTGTTTTGATGGCCATGATGGGCCTTCCGCTGTCTTTTATGGCCGACAGGTTCTACAATGGTGTCGATAAGTCCTCCCAAAAGAACCAAATGAAATGACCTTTGACGCCTAAAAAATGTTCTTTATAAATCGGATTGTTGATGCAATCCATCAAAGGGGTTGGAGGGACCAGAATGTATTTGTAATTTGGTACTATCATAAACGGGGTGCCCAATTCTAGGCTGAGATCATACCCGAAGACTGGACAGGTAATACTGGCCAAGGAATTTATGAAAACAAAGGGAACTCAATATGAAATCATATTTTAGTTCCCTTTGTCCTTTATATGCCTTATTGGTGGTGTGGATTTCAAATCCACTGTGAGGAAAGCATGTATGTTATTCTCAGTCCCGATGTTTTTCTTTCTGGGTCTTCTTAAGGAATTGGGTATCCGTCAAATCCAGCATCATGGGGGTGATACTCGTTTTACCACCTTTGATGGCCCATCTGTCCGAACCTTCTTCTTCGGGTTCGATGGGGACAACCGTAAACCAAAAAAGAGGTCTTCCCTTTGGGTCTTCCTGAGCGATCACCTTGCCATCGTATTGGCGTAACGCTTGGTTCGTCCATACGATATCCCCATTCGGAAACCGGGGAAAGTTGATGTTGATGAGTTCCAGTTCCTTCATTTGGATTACTTCGTCCAAGGCATTTTGCACAAAAGGCTTCAAGGCCTCAAAATTGGTTTCCGAGTCACCGACAGATACACTCAAAGCAATGCCCCGTACCCCAAAGAGCACCGCTTGCCTTGCAGCGGAGAGCGTTCCCGAGTGCCAGGCCGAGTTTCCCAAATTAGATCCCAGATTGATGCCCGAGAGCACTAAATCGATATTCTCAAAAAGGTGGAGTCCCAAAGCTACGCAGTCCGAAGGGGTGCCATTTACCCTATACGCTTCAATATCATCAAAATGAATGGGGGATGTCTTGTAGGTTATTGGTCTGGATGAGGTAATGGCCTGCCCCATGGAAGATTGTTCCACATCCGGGGCCATAACAATTACCTCCCCGTAGCGGGCGGCCTCTTTTGCCAAGCATGAAATGCCTGGGCTATAAATACCATCATCGTTTGTCACCAAAATCCTCATATCCCAAAGTTTTTATAAAATTTACTAAAAAAGGATTATAAACCTCTTAATATGAGGTTAAAACCCAATGAAATTGCGTAATTTAAATAAAACGTTTCCAAGAGGGGGCATTTGCGAACCGAGTATTTTCATTCAAAAAAAGCCATGGACCGATACCAGATCATATACAACCCCACTGCGGGAAACGAAGACCATTCCCCAGAAAAATTGGTCGATCATTTTTCCCAAAAGGGAGTGGAAGTGGAATTGATATCGACCGATGAAAGCGATTGGAAAGCAGCCTTGGGAAAATCAAAGGATACTGTGATAGTGGCCGGAGGGGATGGCACCGTTCACAAGGTGGCCATTGAAATCCTGAAGCAGGATAAGGACCGCCCCTTGATCGTGTACCCACTGGGAACGGCCAACAACATAGCCAAGGCACTCCAGGGACCTGGCTACCCACAGAGCGTTATGTCCCCTTTTGATGCCGGCGAGATCACCGGGATAAAAAGCAACCGACATTTTATAGAAAGTTTGGGCTTCGGGGTGTTTCCAAGGTTTGTAAAATCCATAAAAAAGGAGAAAAGCAAAGACGAGATCAAGCGTGATGGCAAGAAAGTGATACAGTTTTTGAAGGATGTTGTGGACAGCCATAAACCTCGCAAAACGACCATTTATCTGGATGGTGTGAAATTGAAGGGAAAATTTTTGCTGGTGGAGCTTTTCAATATCGATCATGTAGGCCCCAATTTGAACTTGGCCCCGAAGAGTGTCCCGAACGATGGATATTTTGACCTGTGCCTGGTTCCAGCCTCCAAAAAGAAAGAATTTCAGGAATTTTTGTCCAGCACAACCACCCAAAAATCAGTTATCGAGGAAAGGCAGGATTTGTTTATGCGGTTCCGGTGCAGGACCATACAACTGAAAAGCAAAGATCCAGATTTTCACATTGACGATGAACTGGTCAACTATTCCGGAGAGAACATCGAAGTGAAGGTAATGCCCGGTCGTTTACAGATGGGGCTCCAGTGATTCCATACCCCTCCATTTTATTTCAATCCAAGGCCCATGCCACAATAAATAGGAGAGTGGCAAGATAGAAAATCCAATAGGGAGTAGGACTATGTGGATTTTTTCCACAGAAGGTAACGGTCAGTCGATACAGAGCGGGACGGTTTTTCGAAATGAACCTATACCCCAGATCGCTGGCTTTTTTGAACCACATATGGTTTTTATACCAAGCCAGTAGAAAGTTCCATTTGTTGGTATACTGTAAGGTCTTGTAGGCAGCATGGGCGCCGCTGTAGATTTTACCATCCGTTTCTATCAAACGTACCGCTTTTGCAAATTCCTGTTTTGGGATTTCATCGATGAGATAGTGCACGCGCTGATATGGGGCATATCGGACTGAACTACCTGTAAGATGCCGCCAGCGGATGGCCCAGTACTTGCAGAAACCACACTGGCCATCCCATATCAATAAAGGACGTGTGGGTCTGAAGGTGGAATGTGAGGGAAGTTGCATGGAAATGTTTGTTTACAAATAGATTCTTATCTACCTACCATCAGGCAATTTTGCCCAATCCCTGGCAAGGACGCACCTATTCAAAATACCAAAAAATGATGCCAGTACATAGCAAATGTGCTATTGGGGCAAGATTTTAATGGTTCAGGTCAAAATCGGGATAATCCAGTGTTATGTAAGGAAAAAGGATTTTACTGCCCAGCTTGAAAATACAACTACAAAAAGTTGGGCATTCGTTCCAAAAATGACCCAAAAAAAATGAAAGATAATTCAAAAGGATAAGTAAGGGAAACAGCATAAAACAAAGCGGTAACTTGATGAATACTTTCATAAAATGCCATTGGGTTTTGTAAAGGTTGTCGGACAATAATATGTATTAGAGTGGAATTGAATTATAAAGCCTATCAAAAAATAAAAATCTACCTTGATAAAATTCAGAGTTCCCATGAGAACTTGGTTTTGGTACTCAACAGAATGCCATTTTCCAACGGTGCCGGTCCTATCAAGTCAAGGATAAAGGAACTTGAACTCATGAAGGCGTTATTGTGTGGTTTTTGTTTGAACCTTAGGACCTCTTTGCCCTACGTCCCGTCCTGTAGGTGCAAAGCGTTCACATCATGGTATGGGGACAAGGCATTGTTTGAACCCAATGATCTGTCCAGTTTCAAGGAAAATCTTTTGCAGGCTGATAATGAGGTGCTTTGGGACGCGGCCTATGCCATTTTGAGTGACGTACTTCCTCCTGCGTTGAGGGACATATTTGTAAAGCACACCATCCGATACAGAAAAATCCGGCAATCGTTGGACCTGGTCTTGGAAGACCCGATCACTCGCGAAGAACTATTCGAACAGCCGTAGCAAAGGAGCAGGGCACTTCCTTTTTCAAGACAATGTTTTCCTCAATGCAGTCAAAAAAGTGGATTACAACCCGTTAATTTCGAGAGCAGTAATAATCCTTAAAAAAACACTATTATGAAGACATTGGAAGAGTTGTTCGAACATCAACTGAAAGATCTGTACAGTGCCGAAACCCAATTGGTGGACGCTTTGCCAAAAATGGCAGAAAAAGCCAATGACAGCAAATTGCAGAAAGCTTTTGAAAGTCACTTGGAAGAGACCAAAGAGCACAAAAGCAGGCTTGAGACCATCTGCAAGGAACTGGACATTTCACCCAAAGGGGAAACCTGCAAGGCCATGGAAGGTTTGATCCGTGAAGCAAAAAGTTTTATCAGCGAGGCGGATACAGATGAGATAATGGACGCAGGGCTGATTGCCGAGGCACAGCGCGTGGAGCATTATGAAATCTCCGGTTATGGTACGGCCGTCCGCTATGCAAAGGAACTTGGCCATCATGATATAGCCGAAAGACTGCGGATGACCTTGGACGAAGAGTACGAGGCCGACGAAAAGCTGAATGAATTGGCAGAAGGTAGACTGAACAAAAAGGCCATCAAAGAAAAAGCTTAAAAACCTTGCCCGGAAAAGACCTATCCAAGTCGGGTAGGTCTTTCCATATTAAAAGCATCATCAAACCGTAAAAAAACAGCATATGGCAAATCCAAAGAAATTTCCGGAACAGTCACAGTCACAACCGGGTGACCAGCACCAAATGAGGCCCCAACCCACGGTCATTAGGGAAAATTATATGGGAAGTGGTAAACTCAAGGGCAAAGTGGCTTTGATCACTGGAGGGGATAGTGGCATAGGGAGAAGTGTGGCGGTGCATTTTGCCAGAGAGGGTGCCGATGTTACCATAGTGTACCTGAACGAGGATAAGGATGCGCAGGATACCCAAGCCATGATTGGGGAAGAAGGAAGAAAATGTATCATTTTGTCGGGTGACCTAAAGAAGGAGAAATTTTGTAGGTCTGCCGTCCAGCAATGTGTGGACAAACTGGGCGGACTGAACATTGTGGTGAACAATGCCGCCATGCAATTTCCACAGGACAAATTTACCGATATTTCGTCCGAACAGTTGGAAATTACTTTTCAGACCAACATCTATTCCTATTTCCACATCACGAAGTATGCACTGGAACATCTGAAGGAAAATGACACTGTGATCAATACGAGCTCCATCACGGCATACAGGGGCCAAGAGGTCCTGGTGGACTACTCCAGTACCAAAGGGGCCATTGTCGGTTTCACCCGTGCCCTCTCGAAAGTGCTGGCAAAACAGAATATCCGTGTCAATGGTGTGGCTCCGGGCCCGATCTGGACGCCCTTGATCCCGTCTTCCTTCGATGAGGTCTCCAAATTTGGGCAGCACACCCCAATGGGCCGGGCAGGACAGCCAAGCGAAGTGGCACCTGCCTATGTTTTTTTGGCCAGCGAAGACAGCAGCTACATGACAGGGCAGTTTATACATATCAACGGAGGGGAGATCATAGGAGGGTAGAACCCAAGGCGTATCACTTTTGCACTATCTTGGGGCGATATCTTTTAATGACCTTCAACATAGCGGCCTCGGAAGGAGAGAAATAAGCTTCACCATTTGAATGCTTTCCAGCATCATCAAAAGCCTTTTGAAGGGACCCATCCTCATATGCGGTGACCAACCGCGGATGTATGTAATGTTTTCTACAAATGTTCCTGGTATTGCCCAAAGCCTTTGCTGCGGCATCACAGGCCGATATCAGGTTCTTTCGGATGTCCTTTTTTTGTGATGCCGTTCCCATGTCCATTAACGTATTGAAAAAAATTGCAGAAGCGGCCCAGGTCCTAAAATCCTTTGAGGTAAAAAACTCATCACAGATCTCATGCAGGTAGTCGTTCACCATGGCACTGTCCAGTGTTTGCTTTTTACCCTCTTCATCATAATAGTGAAAAAGTTCCCAGCCTGGAATATCCTCGCACTGGCCCACTAGACGAATCAACTTTTTATTGCGGACCGTTACGGTGTGTTCCTTCCCTTTTTTACCCACAAACTCAAACTTCATTTTGCTTCTGTGGATATACACGTGTTTTTTTCTAAGTGTGGAGAGACCGTAGGATTGGTTGCGCTTTGCATAATGTTCACTGCCGATGCGTATATGGGTTTCTTCCATGAGTTTGATGACCAGTGCGACCACTTTTTCCTTGGGCCAACCTGATTTTTCCAGATCTTGGTCCACCTGCTTACGGATGGCGGGCAACTGCTCTCCAAAAGCGGTCATTTTATAGAATTTGGTCTGGCTACGGATTTTGGACCAAGTGGAATGGTAGCGATACTGCTTCCTTTCTTTGGCATCATACCCCACCGCCTGTATGTGTCCATTGGGCAAATGGGTGATCTTTACGTCTTCCCAAGCAGGGGGAATGACCAGCTCTTTGATCCGCTTTAAGTGTTTCTTGTTCTTTAGCGGTTTGTTCCGCAATTTATAGGTGAAACCTTTCCCTTTTTTCAATCGTTCAATGGGCAGCTTTTGATCATCCACATAGATAAGGTCCATATGCTCCAAAGCAGTCTCAGGAGCCTCTATGAGTTGGTGCAACAATTTTTTTTTGGACATGGGCAATGTTAACGTGTTAAAATTAATCGAGTCCCTATCATAAGTTGTGCCTTAACGGATGGATTTTTGATTCCCATTGATAGAGAGTAGGTAAGTGAAGCAAAAATTGTAACACCTCTGCCTATGAACTTATAAGCGCATTCAGTTTTTTTGCTGACCAAATTCAGGTTTTCTTACCAGGTGCGGACATCATTATCATAGTTGAAGCTTAGTTGGGGCAGATGGTTTATCCGCCAGATGCCAATGAATCAAGTTGGTTGAATGAAGTTGGATCTTTTGTCCGATTTGTTCTATTCTTTCTCGGACTAAAATCATAAAATTCGGTTTTGTTCAAAAAACAACCCAATTCTAAAAATAGATGAAAAAAAGCACACGAAAATCGATCATAATAACGCTACTGGGCATTTTGCTCATTTCAGGATATACAATGGCACAAGAGCGGGTCAGTTTTGAGGCAGAAGACGGCTTGAAAGTTACCGCAGACCTCTACCAGATTGAAGAAGATTCACCATACATAGTGCTGGCCCATTTGTCGGAACACAGCCGTGGAGAGTATAAAGACACCGCCATCAAGTTGAATGCGTTGGGATTCAACTGCTTGGCAGTGGACACAAGAACCGGCAAGGAAGCTCTTGGAGTGATCAATGAAACTGCCAAGAAAGCCAAAAAGCTAAATCTACCAACGGATTTTTTGAGTTCGGAGAGGGATATACAAGCGGTAATCGATTATGCGTACCAGAAGAGCGACGGACGTGCTGTATTGCTTTTGGGCAGCTCCTTTAGCGCATCCCTCGCCTTGAAAATAGGCGCATCCAATCCCAAGGTCAGGGCGGTAATGGCGTTCAGTCCTGGGGAGCATTTTGGAGGCAAATTGAACTTGAAATCCACAATTGGCGCATTTTCAAAACCTCTTTTTGTGACATCCTCACGGAAGGAAGCACCCGAAGTTACCGACTTGATCAGCGATATGGAATCCCATGACAAAATACAGTTTATTCCCTATCAAGAAGGGATGCACGGTTCCATTTCCCTTTGGGATTACAATCCCAACCACGAGGAATATTGGACGGCCCTGACCCAATTTTTGACACCTTTTACAAGTACCATAAAAGAAGAAACCCTAAAACCAAAGGCCATGAAACTGAATGCCGGGATCATCACTGAAAAGATCAAGGAGACCAAAAAATTCTATACCGAGATACTCAATTTTGGGATAACCTTTGAGAACGAGTTTTATCTATTGCTCCACACACCTGGAAAAGAGGCACAACTCAGCTTTTTATTGCCCCATCACCCAACCCAAAAACCAATATTCCAAAAACCTTTTGGAGAACAGGGCATGTACCTTACGATTGAAGTCGATGATGTGGACAAGCTCTATTCGGAGTTGAAACGTAAAGGCGTTGCCATGGAAATAGAGATACGGGACGAGCCTTGGGGCGACAGACATTTTACCATTGTTGACCCCAACGGGATTGGAATAGACATCGTGACCTATACCACCCCAGAAGAGCAATAGGCCATTGATGGTAGTCCGAATAATTCTCGCATTTTCCATTGTGATGGATGGCCTTTTGGCAAAATCGATTATTTCTCTTTATTGGTGATGAAAATCGTCACTATCCTTTTTGTGGGATTGGTAGTGAAAAGTTGACCCTTTCCTCAAAAGATGATTATCCCGAGCATTTTCCCAATTCTTGCTTATGGGTTTTTGGACATTGTCCATTCCCTAATGTTTTCTGAAATATCCTGTTTTTTATTTAAAAGAATAGACTTTTGTCACCCTTTTCAGAGAATTTCCCAACACTGTATTGAGAACATGGTTTTTCAGGGAAAGAAGACCTCCCTCAAAATTTAGGAGTTTAAGCCATGTAAACCCTAGGAACAAAATACAAATAACCAACCTTTAATTCTTTTTATTATGAAGCATTTCTTTTTGACAACCTTTCTGGTACTGCCCATGCTGTTGGCCGCCCAGATGATCGGTGGTCCGGACCGCAAGCCGGGGGAAGGAGAGGGCCCCTATGATCGCCTTATCATCCGTGGCGTTACCCTGATTGATGGGACCGGGGGACCACCACGCGGGCCAGTGGACATTGTGGTGGAAAAAAGCAAAATAGTCGATGTTGTGGGTGTGGGCGCCCCCCATGTGCCCATTGACGAATCCAAGCGACCAAAATTGGGCACAGGCAATACGAAGGAAATCGATGCTGCAGGAAAATACCTTATGCCTGGTATCGTAGATCTTCATGTCCATACGGGTGGAGTGCCGAAAGCTCCGGAAGCCGAATACGTGTACAAATTGTGGTTGGCCAATGGTATCACCACGGTAAGGGGAGTACCTTTTGGAGATTTGGAATGGTCCCTCAACGAACGTGAGAGGAGTGCCAAGAACCAGATTGTTGCACCAAGGATGGTGTCCTTCCATCGCATCGGAAATGGAAAGGAGTGGAAGGACCGTAAGATCCTGACCCCGGAAGATGCCCGGGCCTGGGTGCAATACGCCAAGAAGAAAGGTGTTGATGGATTGAAGTTGGGCGCACATGAGCCATCGATCATGAAAGCGGTCTTGGAGGAAGCGAATTCCTTGGGAATGGGCAGCACTGCCCACTTGGCGCAGAGCGGGGTCGCACAGATGAATGCTATTGATGCCGCCAGACTTGGACTGACCAGTATGACACACTTCTACGGACTGTTCGAATCCATGTATGAGAACCACGATGTACAACCATTTCCCATAGATATCAACTATGGTGATGAACAGCACCGTTTTGGACAAGTGGCACGTCAATGGAACTTGGTGAAACCGGGTGGTGAAAAATGGAACGCCCTTTTGGACGAGTTCCTAAAGTTGGATTTCTACATCAACCCGACCATGACCATCTATTCTGCAGGAAGGGACGTGATGCGTGCACGCAATGCGGATTGGCACGAGAAATATACCTTGCCTTCCCAAATGGATTTTTTCGAACCAAGCAGAAAAAACCATGGTGCCTATTGGTTCGACTGGACCACTGAGGATGAGGTGGCTTGGAAAAAATACTATCAGGTATGGATGCAGTTCTTGAACGAGTACAAGAACATGGGCGGAAAAGTGACCGTGGGTTCCGACTCCGGGTTTATCTACCAATTGTACGGTTTTGGAACCATTTTGGAACTGGAAATGTTGCAAGAGGCTGGTTTCCATCCTCTTGAAGTGGTCCGTGCCGCTACCATGCACGGTGCCGAGGAGGTATTCAAGCCCCTCAACAAGCCCATCGAGTTCGGGGTAGTGCGTCCTGGTCTATTGGCCGATATGATCATTGTGGATGAGAATCCGCTCCAAAACTTCAAGGTGCTGTACGGCACTGGCGCCATACGACTGAACGATGAAACCGGAAAGCCTGAAAGGGTGGGAGGAATCGAATATACCATCAAGGACGGTATCATCTACGACGCCAAGCAATTGCTACGTGATGTGGAAGCCATGGTGGACAAACAAAAGAAAGAAAGAGCAGGAAAATAACCAACCAAACTCTCTGACAGATCACTATTTCTAAGCAGGTGGACATCATGCAAATGGTGCCACAAAACAAAACCCCCTTTGTTGGCTAAAGGGGGTTTGTTCTTTTATTGGGGTATGATGAATTCATTTATTTTCCCAATCCCGCCTGTGCCAAGGTGATCAAAAGTGCCAGTTGTATGGATTCATCACCAGGTTCATCATTCAGGAACCATTCGTGCAACGAGTGGGCATCGCCTCCCTTTCCTCCTCGACCGATGCACACGGAAGGAATTCCTTTGGAAACGGGAATATTGATGTTCGTTGACCCACGTCCCAAACTTGGCGTTGCCCCAAAATATTGTGTGGCGGCCATGCTCCTTTGAATGAGGGGCAGGGAAGGGGAAAGCTCCCCAGAAGGCCTATCGCCAATCTGGATGAGTTCGTAAGTTACTTCATCCCGTACACCACTATTATTGTACTCCGCAATTGCTTTTTCCACCGATTTTTTAAAAATAGTTTCAATTTCATCCAAATTTTTTGGGTCCACGGCCCGCATATCCACTTCCATCCACGATTCGAAGGGAATGGAATTCACCGAGGTTCCCCCACCGATCCGGCCCACATTGAAACTGGTTTTTGGAATGTCTCCCGAAGTATAGCCCCATGCGTCTTTGGAAAAAATAGCAATGACCTTTCCCAGGGCATGATGCGGGTTGGCAAGTCCAAAGGCACCCCAGGAATGGCCGCCAGGACCTTTAACAATCAATTTATACCGTTTGGAGCCCAAGCCGGCATTGCTGATTCGTCCCAAGCTGCCTCCATCAATGGCAATCCACGAATCGATGTCCAGATCGGATTCATTGAAAATGTACTTCATTCCCCTGAGGTCACCCAACCCTTCTTCGCCGACCGTTCCTACAATAAGAATGTCTTTTTCGGTCTTTATCTCTGCCTTGTTCATGGCCTTCAGCATACTGATGAGCATGGCCAGTCCACGGGTGTCGTCCCCAATGCCGGGAGCCTTCAAAGTGTCCCCGACCTTCTTTACGGTGACATCGGTACCTTCTGGAAACACAACGTCCAAATGGGCATCGACCCCCACATAGCCTGGTTCACCCGAAGTTCCTTTCCGTAGACCGATCACATTGCCAACCTTGTCGGTCCAGATGCTGTCCACTCCAGCTTCCTGGAGCATTTGGGAAAATACCTTTCCACGTTCGTCTTCCATAAAAGGTGGGGCCAGCACTTCGGTGAGTGTGATCAAATCTTGAGTGGTTTCATCCTTTTGTTCTTTGATAAAATCAAAAGCGGCCTTGACCTGTTTTGTTTTGACCAAACGCTCCACTTCCTTGGTGTATTTGGTTTCGATTTTTTCTTGGGCCATTGTTGAAAATGACAATAGCCCGAAGGTCATTAGCAGTCCCCATGCGATTTGTTTCATGATCGGTGTTCTTTTTAGGTTTAGTTTGATGATTGACAGTTTTAAACACAAAAGCGCAAATACATGCGCTTTTGTGACCGTAATCCCTGTGAAGGTAACGGTTTTCCCAAACTAAAACTAAACCAAGCTTTACCTTTCCATGCTTATCGTTGTACGTTTTCCAAGGTTTCCCCTTTTTCCACGATGACAAAATCGGAACGTCTGTTCACCAAGTGTTCCTGTTCGCTGCACTTCACACCGTTGGAACATTTGTTCTTCAAGCGGTACTCGCCATAACCGTTGGCACTCACGATCCGGTCCGGTTCCACTCCCTTGGAGATGAGATACCACATGGTGGATTTTGCCCTATCGTCCGACAACCTAAAATTGTATTGGTCCGATCCCCTGGAATCGGTGTGCGACTCTATCTTTATTTTGATGCTGGGGAATTCCTTCATGGCAAAAAGGACTTTTTCCAATTCGATTTCTGCCCTTGGGGTAATCTCCGATTTGTCATAATCAAAATAAATGGGATCCACCTTGATTTTTTCCACGTCGCCCTCCTTCACCACCAAGCTTTCGAAGGGGGTGAGGTACACCATGTTCTCCTCGGACGGACTTTGGGGGTCTTCGCCCGTGTTGATTACTATCTCTTTTTTGGTGAACCGTGGTTTGGAGAACACCAATTTACTTTCCTTGTTGCAGGGCAATGTCACACTGAAGGCCCCATTGTCGTCCGTCTTCATGCCCGTGACAAATCCAGTGGTGGTGTCATAGAGCTCCACATTGGCCAAGGGTAGGGGTTCGTTGGTCTTTTCATTCAGCACATAGCCGGAATAGACCAAACAATTGACGGACTTGGCTTTTTTGATGCGATAGATGTCATCGTCCCCAACACCGCCAAAGCGATTGGAGGCATAGTACCCATTTCCGGTTTCGCCACGGAGAATCATAGAAAAGTCATCCATATTGCCATTGATCGGCGGGCCGATGTTCTCGGGCAACGTATAGCTGTCCTTTGATTGGATGGTGGTGGAAAAAATATCCAATCCCCCAAGACCATAATGACCATCGGATGAGAAGTAAAGGGTGTTTCCATCCACATAGGGAAACATCTCCCTACCTTTGGTATTCACATTGGGCCCTAAGTTTTTAGGAGGGGTCAGTGCATCTCCGTCAACGCCGATTTCCACCACGTACAAATCGCTTTCCCCATAACCACCGGGCATATTGGAGGTGAAGTAAAGGTATTTTCCATCTGCGCTCAGGGTCGGGTGTCCGCATGAGTAGTCCTTACTGTTGAAGGAGAGCGAGCTCACGTTCACCAATTCATTATTGAGAATGCTCCCCTTGAGTATCTGCATGTGGGAAAGCCCGTCGCTATTGGCGTTCAGCTTGTCCTTTTTCAGATAGTTCCGGGTAAAATAGAGGGTCTTTCCCCCTGGTGCAAAGGCAACATTGGCATCGTGGTAGGATGATGCGAGGTTGTCCAAAAACTTTTCAGGGACAGATTGTGACACGTTGGGATTGGTAACGTAGAGATCCAAATAAGGCTGGTTGTTCCACGGATACAACTTTCCGCTGGATTTTAAGGTGTCCCTGGCCGAGGCAAAGACCAAAAGGTCCTCATAGAACGATGGCGCAAAATCCGATTTTTTGCTGTTGAAGGCCAACTTCTGCACTTCAAAAGCAGGATCTTGTGTCAAAAGGCTGTCCAAGTATGTTTTTTGGGCCATCATCATGTCCAACTTTTTTTGGTCGGAATAAAAGTCCCGGAGCAGCTTGTCCGCCTCCTCGTTTTGCATGTCGGCCTTTAGGCACTGCACCAACTTGATGATGTTGCCCTCTCCTGTGTTTTTCCCTTCGGAGGCATAGAGCTTGGCATACCATTCCTTGGCCTTTTGGTATTCGCTCATGTTGAAATAGCTGTCCGCCAATCGTTGCACCACGTGCAAGGGTGGGTTTGATTTTTCCGCAGCTAGATCCTTGTAGAGGATTATGGCCTTGTCAAACTTAAAGTCATTGAAAAGTTCGTCCGCCCTTTCAAGCTTGTTCTGTGCCATTGCACTGATAAAGGAACAGAACGCTATAAGAAGTATCGTTTTTTTCATTGGTATTGAATTTTGTGACATTCAAAGGTTTTTCTTTAGAAAAACCTTGGGGAGAGTGCCCTTTTGTTTACATCAAAAACACTGTATTTCAAGATGATCTCATGGGAGCCATCGTTATAGTTGTCCAAGCCGGTCAACGAATAGTCATAGGCATAACCCACGAAAAACCTTTTGGCAAAGTGTAGCCCGGCCAGTATGCTCACGGCATCGTCATATCTATAGGCAACACCAAGGCTCACCTTCTCCTGTAAAAGGAAATTTGCGGAAACGTCCAAAGTGAGTGGGGTACCCGCAACATGTTTGGTGAGCATGGCCGGCTTGAACTTGACACTGCTGGAAAGGTCCATCACATAACCCGCCATAAAGTAATATTGGCTTTTTCTGTCCGTTACCGCTCTGTCGTCATCACTGTATATTTCAGAGTTCATGAAATTGTCCGTGGACAGTCCAAGGTACCAACGATCACTATAGAAATAGGCTCCCACCCCGAACATGGGCCTGGTCTCATTGAGATTTTCACTGAAAACAGGATCCAGATCGTCCGAGAAGACTCCTTTGGACCAGTCAATGTTGAGTATGTCCACCCCGGCATTCAATCCAAGGGACAATCTGGTTTTTTGGCCTGTTGGGATTTCATAGGCAAAATGCCCGTTCACTTTCACGTTGTTGGATGCGCCAATATTATCGTTCACCGCGGTCAGGCCAAGTCCGATCCTTTTGCCGGTCCGGCCCTGTATGGTGAACGATTGCGTCTCGGGTGCCCCATCGAGGCCCACCCATTGCGTGCGGTAGAGCACATTAGCCTCAAAATTGGCGCTGGTCCCTGTGTATCCAGAGTTTAAGACCGTTGTGTTGTACATGTATTGTGTGTACTGTGGGGCTTGCTGTCCTTTGACCCCGGTCCAATGCAACGCCAATGTGAGGCATAGTATGGCTCCTATCTTGTTATTCATCATCTGTATCATTGTTAAATGGTATTGTTTGATTTGAAAAGGGTACCTATCGTGCCAGTTGTATCCAACCCACAAGATTTCTGTTGAGTTCTGGGATATTGATGACATAATAATAAGTGCCGGAGGGTAAATGCTCCCCTTTGTTGAGGATGCCGTTTACGTTGGCTATCCCGTCCCAGTTGTTCTGATAGTCTATGGCCTCAAAGACCTTGTTCCCATTTCTGCTGAACACTTTTATGCTATTGGCATAATCTTCTATGCACTCTATTTCGAAAAAGTCGTTGAAACCATCATTGTTGGGGGAGAACTCGTTGTAAACCCTTAGGCAGAATTCCTCTCCGAGAACACACTCGATGACCGCTACGTCCAATTGGAACATCTCGGCAGGGCTGCAACCGGCCGGTTCTTCATAGCCCACGCTCACGGATGTATTTTGTAGACTGTCCCAAGTGACGGTCACAAAATTGTCCGTTGCCGTTCCTCCCGCTACAATACTTCCTCCAGTAACCGTCCATGAATACATCTGTTTGCCGGTCTCTGTGGTGTAGGTATACTCTTCCCCGTTGAGACAAGCCTCTTCGGTCTGTCCTGTAAGTGTGATGGGTCCGCTATTATCAATTGTAACAGCAATCGATAATCGGGTGGTGCTTTCGCATCCATTGGTGTCCCTTATGGCCGCATAATAATTGCTACCATCTTCCAAAGGTGTTGAAGCATCCAGTTCTTGACCTCCGGAAGGACTGTCATAGAATACCACATTGGTTTCGTTCACTTGCAGATCTCCCACAGTGGGATCATTGCTTGCACAAAAAGTCTGTGTGACTGAAGTGGTGGTAGGTGTTGGGGGATTGAGGATGTCCACAGTGATGCCTATTCTGGCGAGTACTGAAACCGGAATGCCTAAAATCCCTGCAAAATAAACCTCTCCGTCCACCAAGGGAGTATCAAGGTCCAGTTCCACGAGACTATCCAGACTGTCGAAAAGTGAGATATTGCTCCCCACCTCCAAATCGAGCAATGTGGGATTGTCCGAGGCACAGAATATCTGAAGAACATCATCAACAATCAGGTCGGGAAGGTCCAGATCGATCTCCCCGGTCAGTGAGCAAAGTCCACCGTTGATGAACACATCAATGGCCGTATCGGGATCGAGTGCCAGATCCGATCCATCAACATCAATGTCAAAATCCAAATTGGCATCCAAAACGCCATTATAGGTTTGACCATTGATAGTAAGGGTTATGGCGTCCCCGACATTGGCATCCCCGGTAATACTACCGGATACCGTATATGTAGGCACTCCCAAAAAGAAGTCGATCAAGTTGTCCAAGGTGATGTTGGGCGCTGAAATAATACTGACAATTGCAGCAGAATCCACAACTTCAACATTGGCCACCTGCAGGTCGCCAGGGGCATTTTCACAGCCAGCTGTGGCTTCGGTGACCCTTACATAATAAGAATATGGGCTGCCCGCTTGGTTCAATCCGTTGATGATGAGCGTTCCATCATCTGGGTCGATGTTGTATGTCACCGATCCCACTACCTGTCCATCTGTGATCTCATTGGTGGCGTTGGCGTCAAAATACCAACTATAGGTGCCAACCACATCACTGGAAGGGATCAATACCACATCATTGGAGGAACAAATTGGATTTTCATCACCAATGATGGTGATGTCACTGGCCGTTGGAATGTCAACTACATTTACGGGGACGGGAACTCTGGGGGATTCTTCGGGGCAACCCACTTCTGCCGCTGCTACATAATATGTCGTGTCCGTGTTCAAGATGGGTGTTGTATAGGCCTCACCGGAATTCAACGTGGCCAATAGATTTCCACCTGTCTCGGCATCATACCATCTCAGTTGGTTGCCCACGGATGTAGTGGCGGTCAAATCTACTGAGGAGCCGTCGCAGATGCTTACATCTTGTGAGTCTGGATCCAATTCAGGCATGGCCGGAGCACGGTATATTTCAAAGAGGTTCAGATTTTGGTCCAAGGAAATGTTGAGTAGGGAAGACAACCGGAGTGTGACCCTATCGGCCGGTGCTCCAGGGTCCAATGGGATGTTGACCACTTCCCCGCCTTGCAACAGACCCAATAGATCAGCATTCAAAAGGCTGGAAATGTTTTCTGTAAAAAAGGGAGATTGGGATCCATTTTGTACGATGGCATCAATAGTATTGAGGACACCCGCCTGAACCAGCTCGGCATCCACTCCTAAACGGATGTAGAAATTTTCCCCGGCTTCGGAAAGGGTGTCAAAGTAAACGGTCTGTTCAATGCTGGCGGCCACACCCAAGACACCGAGGCCCAATTGGGATGAGGTAGCTAAATCCCCATCTATGGCCAAATGGGGATCGGTTACCCCTGCCCCAAGATTCAATAGGTCCAAGGTAAGCCCGCTCCCATCAAATGAGGTGTATGTGGGAGTTCCGCACAAAGCGGGATCGGCACCGTGGAAAGCTCCAAAAACACTCAACTCCCTGGTATTGTTCAGACCCAATATAGATCCTATACGGTTGGTAAGCCTTACCCGGTTGTAGTCAGAGTCAGGTGCCATGGCCAGAAAGTAATCGTTGTCCACATTCGTCACAACCCGTAGCATATCTGTCGTAAAGGGATTGGCATCGCTTGAGGATTCTTCCATCACCGTTGCAGCATTGTTTTTCACAGTGACCATGAATTCCTGGTTTCCGATAAGTACTGTGCCCAAGATATCGGATAAAAGCCCGCCGAGATTACCGCCCAATAAAATGGGAAGCAAATCTTCTTCGGTTTCCAGTTTCACGTAGGAAGTGGTGTTCGAAGTCAAAGTAGAAGGGAATTCTACTTCCAAATGACCGGCGTAAGCGCCGATTCCCAATGCGATGCCAGTACTTGCCCTGACAGTTGCAGTGGTGGACAGATTACCATCGATCGCGTTGGCGGAATTGTCCACTTCATCCTCGCTTATAATGTTTGTGGCAAAGGTTTGTCCCTTAGCGGAGATAACCGATAAAACAAACAAAATAAAGAATGATGACCTTTTGAAATAAAGTATTGATTTATTCATAATGTGAGTCATAATTTTTTATTTATAACTCAATTATTTTTCAAATATTTTATTTCGTAGTCTAATTCTTAATAAAAACGACAGAAAATATGATTAATATCATATGTATAATCAAATTAATTTTACATACAAATACTATTTTATATAGTTAAAAATGAGTTATTAAAGTAAGTATTGGATTATTAATAATACTACCAATGCGCAATCAATACTATTTGTAAAAGAGCTGGGTGAAGTAGAGAGTGCCCGATTCATCTGCCTGTACGCTCACGGCCGTGTAGAGAAAATCCCCTTCCATTACTTTTCTGTGGGTATCACTTTTGATCCATGCTTGGACTATGGCCTTCGCGGTCGTGTAGTTTTTGCCCACATTTTCGGATACATAGTCCGCATTGGCATCTTGGGCCAGATTGGAGGACCGTACATCAAAATTATCATGGCTTATTTTGCCTTCCGAGATCATCTCCTCCGTATGTTGGGCCGCATAGTCGTAGGCGATACCATCAAACTCCAAAACATTCAACCCTATTGATAATCGGTATTCGTTCACAAGTTCAATGATTTCCAACTCGATGTCCGATGCCATATTTTCGGGAGAAATTTCGAGCTCATGTTCCAACGAAGGGGTGCTGCAAGAGGCCATAAAAAGTACAACTGTAATGAAGATAAAGGGGGAAAATTTCTGCTTTTTCAAAACCACTTTTTTTAATTTCGGGTGCAAAAGTATCCCGACAATTCCCCTTGTTAATGGCTACCGGGATTCTTTATGTGAAGTGGCCCATATCCTCGATGAAAGACCCGTATTTTGCCCAAATCCGTTTGATGTGGAATTGTTGAAAAACGGTTATCGGCAAAAGCCTTCACATCATCGTGGCACTATATAAGAGAAGGATTGTTAATTGGAATTTTTTTGAAAAATTCACAAGTTTTGACGTACTTGAACAAAAAACAGCAGCATGACCATTTTTGTGGATATGGACGAGGTGATTGCCGATGCATTTGGTGCGCATCTTGAACTTTACAATAAAGAATTCAATGCCCAACTCAAAATAGAAGATTGTTATGGCCGAGAAGCATGGCAGTGTGTGCCGGAAGCGCACCAACAGTCCATCCGGGACCATACTTGGCGGGATGGATTTTTCAAGTACCTGAAAGTTATACCGGATAGCCAGGAAGTACTTTTTGAACTCAGCAAAAAGCATGACGTCTATATCGCCTCCGCCGCGATGGAGTTTCCGCAGTCCCTTCGGGAAAAATCGGATTGGCTGGATGAGTTTTTTCCTTTTATCCCTTGGCAAAACCGAATCTTATGTGGCAACAAACATGTCTTGAAAGGGGATATCCTTATCGATGACCGAAGCAAAAACCTTGAGTTTTTCCCAGGTCGCCCCATCATGTTCACCTCTCCACACAATACAAATGTCACAACCTTCGAGCGTGCCAACACTTGGAAAGACATAGCCGACAAACTTTTGTAACTTGTAGTCCCAAAACAAAACAGATGCTGTCCCGGATATTTTTCATGGCCACTCTTTTATTGCTACAAGCCTGTGCGGCACAATCCCAGTTGGTGCAGGATGAACTGGAGACCGTGACCAAGGAAAATCTCAAATACTATCTCTATTATCCAGAGGGATATGCTTCAACTGGGGACGAAGAGTTCGGGATTTTGCTCTTTCTGCACGGTGGAGGTGAATCCGGTGGGGAATTGGGATGGGTAAAAAGAAATGGCCCGCCCAGACTCTTGGCGGAGGGCAAGCAATTCCCATTCTTGATCTTGGCACCGCAAAACCCCCATGAAAAGAAATGGTGGAACACCCATGCCGTGATGCAATTGCTGGACTCGGTCGTCGATGCCAGTAGGGTCGATACCAAAAGAATCTATTTGACAGGGCTCAGTAGGGGAGGAAGTGCAGTTTGGGAACTGGCCACACAATACCCCGATAAATTTGCCGCCATGGCCGTAGTCTGTGGCATGGCGCCCTTGCCCTATGCCCATTGGATTGAAAAGGAAATGCCCATCTGGGTCTTCCATGGGGACAAGGATGATGTCATTGAGGTGGAAGAATCGGACCAAATGGTGGATAAACTAAAGGAAATGGGGTACAATGTCCGCTATACCAGATATAAAGGTGTGGGGCATGATGCATGGGACCGGGCCTACACCACCGATTCCCTCTATACTTGGTTTGCCGAGCAAAAACGTATAAACTGATGCTGATGAAATATGTGATACCCTTTTTGGGCCTTATTGTCCTTTTCGCCTGCCGTGAAGGAAATAAGGAAAATGAAGTTGTGGAAGCGGAAAGGGAAGCCATTGTGAAGGTGTTGGACACCATTCCCCAAGAACCAAAGTTGAAAACATTTGAAGGATTGGCCGATACCACTTTTGTCCGTTTGGCCGATTTCAGCGACGATTTTGCCTACGACCTTCGCTATGCCACGGAAAACAATTTTTTAAAAGCCAAAGTCTATGATTGTGCCGAATGTTACACCCGGGTCAAAACGGCCAAGGCCCTCATTGCCGCCAACAAGGATTTTTTGAAAAAAGGGGTCAAGATCAAATTCTTCGATTGTTACAGGCCCAATTCCGTGCAATACAAGATGTGGGAGATTGTGCCCAATCCGCAATACGTGGCCAATCCAGATAAAGGGTCCATCCACAACAAAGGTGGGGCCGTGGACATTACTTTGGTGGATATGGATGGAAACGAACTGGATATGGGTACCGATTTTGACTACTTTGGCAAAAGGGCCTATCACGACAATACAGATTTGCCCAAAGAGATTTTGGACAATAGAAAACTGTTGAAAGAGACCATGGAATCACATGGGTTTTGGTCCATCAGGACCGAGTGGTGGCACTACAACCTTTCTGCCGCCTCCAACGACAAGGTGGCCAATTTCAAATGGGAATGCAATGATTGACCTTTATTCGGATATATGAACATACTTGGAAAAACAACTTTGATTTTTACATTGATGTCAATTGCAATGTCAGCACAGGACACAATAATGCCGCTATGGCCAAAAGCAATTCCCAACCAGATAGAATCTGAGGAAAAGGAAGTTGTGGAGCATACAGATGATGGGATAACTTGGATCACCAATGTGCAGACCCCCACATTGGAAGTCTATTTGCCCGCACCAAAACATGCGAACGGACAGGCCGTGATTATATTTCCCGGAGGCGGATATCATGGACTGGCCTACGATTGGGAGGGGACGGACATTGCGAAGTCCCTTACCGTTAAAGGCGTGGCCGGCATTGTGGTAAAATATCGATTGCCTTGGTCAAAATCCATAACCGAGGGCAAAAATGTAGTGCCTTTGCAAGATGCGCAACGGGCCATTAGGTTGGTGCGGTCAAAGGCAGCAGCGTGGGGCATCGCACCCGACAAGATCGGGATCATGGGTTTTTCGGCAGGAGGCCATCTGGCCTCTTCATTGGGCACCCACTATAAGGATAAGGTGTACCAGCGGCAGGATGCGGCCGATGATCTCTCCGCACGACCTGATTTTATGGCATTGATCTATCCGGTCATCACTTTGGGCCACCCAAGCACCCATACGGGGTCCAGGACTTCCTTGTTGGGCGAAAATCCCACACAGGAAGAAGTGGATTACCTCTCCAACGAGAAGCATGTCGATGGCAACACTCCGCCAACATTCCTGTTGCATGCCATGGACGACAAAGCTGTTTCTGTGGAGAATTCCATCCTGTTCTTTGGGGCACTAAGGGAGCATCACATCCCTGCCACCATGCATGTCTATCCCACAGGCGGACATGGTTTTTCTATGGCTTTGAACGACGAGCGATTGAAGAATTGGATGGACCTACTTTTTAATTGGCTTGCCACTTTGGACTAGTCCATGGTTTTTGTACACTGTAAAACCAAAAGGGAGTCATTGAGGTCCTTCGTGAAGAAAAGATAGGTCTCACCACCGTCCTTAATGTTGTGTTTTTTTCGGATATCGGCCACGGACAATGGAAAATTTCGAGTAGTGATGTTGGCCTTGGCTATGCCAAGAGTTTTCATTGAGCCTTTGGAGTAGGGAAGAGCCTTTTCAATCACAAAGGACCTGCCAGGGAAATCGATGAGATTGGTGGAGGTGTACAAGTGGGAGTGGGGGTGTAGCTTATGGAACTGGTAGGTGGCACCAATGGATTTGAACCCCCCTGATTTCATGATGGCCGCATTCGGTTCGTAGAGATAGGTCGATGGTTCGCCCAAGGCAACAGTGCTGGTCTGTTCGTCCTCTAGCATGAATCGGAATTTGTCCTCCTTGCCGTTGATGATATTCACGGTCTGGATGGCAATGTTGCCCACAAAATCTCTTTCAAGCACGAACAGGAGCTCTTTGACCTCATTGTTGAGGGCGACAATATGCACCTCTTTTACATAATTTAGTTCACTGATGCCTTGTTTGATGTCGAGCAATGGTGACGTCTTCAACAACACATGTTGGGTCTTCTGAAAAACCAGGTCGAGATTTTCCGGTAGATTGGGCAGGCAATCGGCAAGTAAAAAAACCTTTCCCTTCTTGTCGTTCCGTCTTGAGGGGTCGATGTAGATCCAATCAAAATTTTGTGTGGCTGTATTCAGATAATCCATTCCATCCGCAGCGATGCATTGTATGTTTTCCCTGCCCAGGACTTTGAAATTATGGTCGGCAATTTCACTCAGTTCCGGATTGATTTCACAATGCACTACGGAGTCCATTTTTCGGGAAAAAAAATAGCTGTCCACACCAAACCCACCGGTAAGATCTACCAGTGATTTTCCGCCCACAATTTGGGCCTTGTACCGTGCCGTGGCTTCGGAGCTGGACTGTTCAATATTGAGCTTGTTGGGGTAGTAGATGTTGGCCGAATGGAACCAAGTGGGCAGTTTGTCCCAGCTCTTTTTTTTGGCTTCAAGCTGGGCAACCAGTTCTTTTGGGGAAACGCCTTCAAACTGGGGTCCATGTAACAAAACTGACATGATGTCAGTACTCCATTTTTCATTTATAAATGATTGTGGACCAGTATGTAATATGAATTTATTCAAACCGATACTATAAGCCTTTGGTCAATTTTTTCACGAAGGTGTTTTCGGCCAAAAATTCCTTCAAGATTACCTTGATGGCGGTATATCCGGGTACCGCAACGACCATTCCGACCACCCCAAAAAGCAATCCCGCTATGATGATGATCAAGAAAATTTCGAGCGGGTGCGATTTCACACTGGTGGAAAAAATAAAGGGTTGGGAAAAGAAATTATCCACCAACTGGCCTACTGCCAGACCAATCAAAACATAGAGCGTTTTTGGCAATATCACCGCACTGAAATCTTCTCCTAAAAAACTGGTCATGGTGAGCGTGACCATAATGGCCCCGCCGATGAGCGGACCTATGTATGGAATGATGTTGAACAGGGCACAAAGGAAGGCGATGACGATGGCGTTTTCCACGCCCACGATCAACAGTGCTACGGTATAGATGACAAAAAGGATGAAAAGTTGCAGCAAGATACCAGCAAAGTATCTGGAAAGCAAACCATTGATTTTATCAATGGACTTGACCAAATTACTTTCCTTATTGTCGGGCACAAAGGTCAGCATGCCGTTCTGGAACAATTTGCTGTCCTTCAAAAAGAAAAATGAAATGAAAAGCACCGAAAATAGGCCCACGCTGAAATTGCTAAGGGTATTGATGAAGGAGTTGATGAAGTTGGGGATGAACTTCAGGTCGAGGCCCTTGAGCACATTTTCCTCAATTTTGGCTTCCTCGATCAGGTCATCCACATTCCTTGTCGAAGCACCAAAGTAATCCAAGATTTGGTAATACAGACTGTTTATGTCCGTCTTGAGGGTGTCAATGTCCAAGAGGGAAAGGTTTTTGCTCTGTTCCGAGATCAATGGGATGAAAAGGGCCAGAATGCCCAGAAAAATGGAGAGCATGAAGACCATGGCCGTCATCACGGCAATGGTGTTGGGGAATCTTAACCTTCGTCGTAAAAACAGCACGATGGGCCTACCCAGCAATGCGATGACAGCAGCTATGACCAAATAGGCCAACACGGACCGGATCTTGTAGATGAAATAGGACAGCAGGACCACACCGACCATGATGGCCACTGCCCTTAATATTCCGTTGGCTATTGTCTTAGAGTTCATGAAAAATCAGCTTTTAAAGGCATATTCGATAATATTGGCACCCATTTGGAGCGCTTTCAAACGGACTTCTTCCGGGTCGTTGTGCACCGTAGGGTCTTCCCAGCCATCACCAAGATCGCATTCAAATGTATAAAGTAGGATCAATCTGCCATTGTCAAAAATGCCAAATGCTTGGGGTCTTTTTCCGTCGTGTTCATGGATTTTTGGGAGTCCCTCCGGAAACTTGAATTTTTGGTCAAAAATAGGATGGTCAGCTCCCAGTTCTTCCAATTCCTTATCGGGAAAGAGTTTTTGGAGTTCCCTCTTGAGGTAAGGCTCCATGCCATAGTTGTCATCGATGTGCAAAAAACCACCGGATAGGAGATAGGTCTTCAGGTTCTGCACTTCATCGTCCGTAAAAAAGACATTGCCATGACCTGTCATATGGAGGAAGGGATATTTGAAGATGGTGACACTGCCGGCCTCGACGGTCTCGGGCTGGGCATCCATTTTGGTGCCAAGGTTGGCATTGCAAAACTGTATCAGATTGGGAAGTGCCGTGGGATTGGAATACCAATCGCCCCCACCGCCATACTTCAATACGGCAATCTGTTGGGCGTTGGAGTTGGCCACAGCCCAGAAAATGAAAGCCATTGTAATCAGGAATGTCCTTTTCATGGTGAAAACGTACCGATTGATCCAAAAGTAAGGCATACGGTCCAAAAAAGAAGAAAAATATTCTTTTTGGTCAGCTGTTGATTATGGATACCGTTGAGCAGGCCACAATTGCGGCCGTTTCAGTGCGGAGGCGATTGTTCCCAAGGGAGATGGGCACAAAGCCCTTTTCTCTGGCCAAATCCACTTCCCCTTTTGAAAAATCCCCTTCGGGCCCTATGAGGATGACAACATCCATATCGGCGATCACCCTTCGCTTCAACTCCATTTTTTCGCCATTGTGGCAATGTGCGATGAACTTGAGCCCCAAAAATTCCTTTTCCATGAACTCATTGTAAGATATGGGCGGGTTTAGCTTGGGCAGAATGGTCTGCAGGGATTGTTTCATGGCAGATTGTATCACGCGCTCCATTCGTTCCAACTTTATCGTTTTTCGTTCGGAATGTTCGCAGATGATGGGGGTGATCTCGTCCACACCTATCTCGGTCGCTTTTTCCAGCAGCCACTCATACCTATCGTTCATTTTTGTGGGGGCCACGGCCATGTGGAGGCTGTACCTTTTGGGAATGGCCTTGATTCGGGATATGATCTGCGCCACACATTTTTTGGGGTCGGGGAGCAAAATCTCAGCCTCGAACAGGTGGCCCTTGCCATTGGTGATCTGGAGCATATCGCCCTCCGTTTTTCGCAACACCCGAACAATGTGCTTGCTCTCTTCGGGGGAAAAGGTAAACTGCTTGACGCTGTTGTCCAATGAAGGGTCGTAAAAAAGTTGCATGTTTTCTCGATTTTTAGGGTTCGGGCCTTTCTCGGGGAAAGCTTTAGCTTCCTATGGCATATCTAGCCTTCGCCGCTACACTCTGGTCCGTGAACTGTCCTTTTTCAAATTTAAGATAACCGACAATACCGATCATTGCGGCATTGTCCGTACAATATTCAAACTTTGGGATGTAGGTTTTCCACCCCAAGGTTTCCTCTGCCTCCTTGAGCCGGGCACGTATCCCCGAATTTGCGGCAACGCCCCCACCGATGGCCACTTCCTTGATGCCCGTCTGTTCCACGGTCATGTGTAGTTTTTCCATAAGGATTTCCAGAATGGTATGCTGCACCGAAGCGCAGATGTCGTTGATGTTTTCCGCGACAAAATTTGGATTCTTTTGTGTTTCCCTTTGCAAGAAATAGAGGATGCTCGTCTTCAGGCCACTGAAACTGAAATTCAGCCCATCCACCTTTGGTTTGGGAAAATCGAATGCCGAAGGGTTGCCCAATCGCGCATATTTGTCCACCAATGGCCCCCCGGGATAGGGTAGGCCCATCAGCTTGGCACTTTTGTCAAAAGCTTCGCCCACAGCATCGTCCAGGGTTTCCCCCAGCACTTCCATGGTAAAGTGATCGGAGACTTTTACAATCTGTGTGTGTCCGCCACTGATGGTCATGCCCAAAAAGGGAAATGTTGGCGATGCCCCATTTTCATCATCTATAAAATGCGCCAGGATATGGGCTTCCATGTGGTTCACCTCGATCAAGGGGATGTCCAATCCCAAGGCCAATGACTTGGCGAAGGAAGTGCCCACGAGCAATGATCCCATCAATCCGGGGCCTCTTGTAAAAGCTATGGCAGATAGCTGTTTTTTGTCGATATTTGCCTTGGCCAAGGCTTGGTGTACCACGGGAACGATATTCTGTTGATGTGCCCTAGAGGCCAACTCTGGGACAACACCTCCATATTGCTTGTGGATTTCTTGTGTAGCTACCACATTGCTCAGTACTTTTGCATTGCAAAGGACGGCAGCGGAAGTGTCATCACAGGATGATTCTATGGCAAGGATATATATTTTTTTGTCTGTCACAGGTTTTGGAACAAAAATTGGTCACCAAAGGTAAAACATAAAAGCCCTATCAAAAAACTTCGCAAAATACTATTGCGCTCCCTTTTGGCCATCATCGTGATTTTGGTGTTGGCCTCGCTGGTGCTTTCCATGCCCGTGGTGCAGACGAGATTGGCCCGATACGCAACGGATTCCATCAACAAGGAGTTTGGGACCAATATACAGATCGATCGGGTTAGCCTGTCCCTTTTCACCTTGAATGCGGGCATCAAGGGGATTTATGTGGAAGACTACAAAAAGGATACACTTTTTTACATTCACAAGCTCAACACCTCTATCCTCAACCTTAGAAATATGGCCAGTGGTAGTAAGATGGAGTTTGGTGATATTGAAGTGGACGGACTGGTGTTTAATCTGAAGACCCACGAAGGGGAAACCGATACCAACCTCGATGTTTTTGTGGCAAAATTGGATGATGGCAAACCAAGAGATCCAGGGACCCCACCCTTCTTTTTGGCTTCGGATGAGATCCAGATCAACAACGGGACGTTCAGGTTGATCGATGAAAACCTGGAATCTGAGAAGATTTTGGATTTTACCGGAATCAATGTCCTTTCGCAAGATTTCCAGATTTTGGGACCAGAGGTCACCTTGAATATCTTGGACCTCTCCATGCAGGCCAAACGGGGAATCCTGTTAAAGAAACTGGCGGCAAACTTCAAATATACCAAAGAGGAAATGCGCTTTGATTCCCTTTTGATCGACACCGAACAATCAGAACTGAAAGGAAATTTGGTGTTCAAGTACAATCGGGAAGACTTCGCCGAGTTTTTGGACAAGGTGAATGTAGAGGCGGATTTCACGGAATCCACCGTTGCCCTCAATGAAGTGAACGCATTTTTTGATGAGTTTGGTAAGGATAGGGAAGTCACTTTTACAGGAAACTTCAGCGGAGTGCTCAATAAACTCCAGGTGAGCGACCTGTTCCTTTTTACGGACAATACAGGGATACGCGGAGATTTTGAGTTTGATAACCTTTTCAGTGAACAGGCCCCTTTCGTATTGCGGGGGGATATCGACAATCTTACGTCGAGCTATTATCAACTAAGGGGCATTTTGCCCAATATCCTCGGGGAAAACATCCCTGAGTCAGTGCAGAAACTTGGGCAGTTCACGGTTCGGGGAGATGCCGAGGTCACCGAAACCTCTTTGGATGCCAAGGTCAATTTGAACACCGCCATCGGCAGTAGCTATGTGGATCTACAGATGACCAATATCCAGACCATGGATGATGCTTCCTACATTGGTTTCATATCCTTGATAGATTTTGACCTGGGGAGTTTTATTAACGATGACCAATTTGGACTGACCTCTTTGGACATGAATGTCGAAGGAAAGGGATTTGTGGCCGAAAGCCTGAACACGGAGGTCATCGGAGAGATCTACAAACTGGAGTTCAACGGATATGAGTACAATAAGATCAAGGTATCCGGTATTTTAAAGGACCAACTTTTCGATGGATCCCTGTTGTGCAATGATGAGAACTTCCGGTTTGATTTTAAGGGACTTGCGGATTTTGGAGGAGGTGAGAACAAGTTCAACTTTATCGCAGCCGTGGATTATGCCGATCTGAAGAAACTGAATTTCATAGACGACAGCATTTCCATTTTCAAGGGCAATGTCAACATGGACATTGAAGGCAGTACCCTGGACGATATTGCAGGTCAGATGAACTTCACCAACACCACCTACCAGAACAAGAACGACACCTATTTTTTTGAGGATTTTACCGTGACCTCTTCTTTTGATAAGGATACGGTAAGGACAGTGGAGATCAACTCGCCCGACATCATCACCGGATACATGCGCGGGAAGTTCAAGGTCAACGAGATCGGAAAATTGGTGCAGAATTCCGTGGGGAGCATCTACACCAATTATCGACCCTTTGAAATATCCAAAGGCCAATACCTGGACTTTAATTTCAAGATCTACAACAAGATTGTGGATGTATTTGTCCCCGATATCACCTTTGACCCCAATACGTTCATACGCGGGAACATCGTGGCGGACGAAGGTGACTTCAAGCTCACCTTTAAATCCCCCAGCATAGAGGCCTTTGACAACAAGTTCGACAACATCGAATTGAAAATAGACAACAAGAACCCGCTCTTCAACACGTTCATTTCTGTGGAGGACATGTCAACGGTGTATTATGACATCAAGGATTTCAACCTGATCAACACTACGCTCAAGGATACCCTTTTCTTTAGGACGGAGTTCAAGGGCGGCAGCGAGTACAACGATAGCTACAACCTTAACTTCTACCATACCTTCAACGAGAACAACAAATCTGTCATTGGTCTTAAAAAGTCCGAGGTCAGCTTTAAGGGAAATACTTGGGTGCTGAACAAGGACGGCAACAGCAAGAACAAGGTCATTTTCAATAGCGACCTGGACAGTATCCGTATCGAGGATGTGGTGATGGACAACAACAATAGGGAACAGATCCGTTTACGGGGAGAATTTGCCGATTCCACTTATAAAAATTTGGACCTTCAATTTAAGATCGTTTCCCTGAGCAAGATCACCCCCGCGATAGACAGCCTCAAACTCAATGGGGCCGTGGATGGTTTTTTGAACATTCTTCAAAAGGATGGGAAATATCTGCCCACCTCAAGCCTCAATATCAAGGATTTCAGTGTGAACAATATCCGTTTGGGGGATTTGGAAGTAGGCATTTTTGGGAACAACGACCTTACCGAATTTGGTGTGAGTACCTGGTTGAACGACAATGGAAAGGAAAAATTGAGCATCAACGGGAAGGTGACCAACATCAACAATCGACAGGATCTGGACCTGATGGCCAATTTGACGGATTTTGATATGGCACCCTTCAGCCCCTTGGGGGAAGGGGTCATTTCCAACATCAGGGGTAAGATCGGTGGTACGGCAAAGATCAGTGGCAGTGTTGAAAACCCTTCCATAAATGGGGAGCTCACGCTCAATGAAGCAGGAATGGGTGTTCCTTATCTTAATGTAGATTATGATTTTGCCCCTTACTCAAAGGTCCGACTTTTTGATCAATCCTTCTATTTTGAAAATGTAGGCCTATCGGATGTGGATGAAGGCACCACGGCCACCCTCGACGGAACTATCAGCCATACAGGTTTTGAAGAATGGTACTTGGGACTGGACGTGGACACCAAGAACAACCGTTTTTTGATCCTCAATACGGAATATGATGAGGAGTCATTGTACTACGGAACAGGGTTTATCAATGGGACAGGAAGTATCTATGGTCCTACGGATGCACTCACCATTTCCGTGGATGCCACAACGGCAAAAGGAACTTCCTTGAAAATCCCCTTGAGTGACGTGACCAGTGTGGGGGACTATTCCTTCATCAATTTTATTGAAAAAGGAGGACCGCAATCCTTTGAAGAGGAAAGGGTCCTGGAAGAGTACCAAGGTCTGGAAATGGCCTTTGACCTTGCGGTAACGCCAGATGCGGAAGTGGAGATCGTTGTGGACAGAAGTTCCGGAAGTTCCCTAAAGGGAACTGGGGAAGGGATTTTGTTGATCGAGATCAATACGAACGGTAAGTTCAATATGTACGGGGACTTTGTTGTGGTTTCCGGGGAGTACAATTTAAAATATGGAGGGGTCATCGATAAGAAATTCAAAGTGCGTCCAGGGGGCACCATTCTTTGGGAGCGTGATCCCTTGGCAGCCCAATTGAACCTCGAAGCGGTATATTCCCTCAATGCCAACCCCGGTCCCCTTTTGGACAATGCGGGTTTTACGGGAAGGATTCCCACCGAGGTGGTCGTCCGATTGGATGGTGAACTGGAAAGCCCCAATATCAATTTTGATATTGATTTTCCCGGGACCAATTCTGTGGTGCAGTCCGAACTCCAATACAGGTTGCAGGACCCCACGGTCAAGGAGCGGAACGCATTTTTTCTACTCGCCCAGGGGACCTTTGTGAATGCACAGAGCGGGATCAATCAACAAGCGGTCACCGGAAACCTGATCCAAACGGCCTCTGGGCTGCTCAACCAGATTTTGGGCAGCAACAATGATAAGTTCAATCTTGGGGTGTCCTATGAACAAGGGCTATTGGACCCCAATGCGGATATCCGGACGGAAAACAGGATCGGGGTCACCGTTTCCACCCAAATCTCCGATCGCATTCTGGTGAACGGAAGGGTAGGGGTACCTGTGGGCGGAGTTTCCGAGACCGTAGTGGCCGGCGATGTCGAGGTCCAAGTGTTGCTGAATGAAGAAGGGACCCTCAGTGCCAAGATATTCAACCGGGAAAACCAAATTCAACAGTTTTTGGCCGAACGCCAAGGCTATACCCAAGGGGTTGGACTTTCTTACCAAGTGGATTTTGACAGTTTTAAGGAATTGATGCAAAAGGTTTTCCAAAAGAAAGAGAAAGTGGAAGCTCCTGCCCCACAAAAAGCAGTCACAGAAGAGGTTATGGGGAAGGATAATCTGATCCGTTTTTCACCCAAATCAAATGGCTCTCCAAAATCCAAAGGTTAGGTTGAAGTTTTACACATTTTTTGATTGTTTTTTTACGAAAACGTTTGAGAAATTCCCCCAAAACAAATAAACTATCAAGACATTCATAAATTGGATAAAGTTTCCTAGTTTTGATCTCTTAAAATTTTTAATGGCTTCAGAAATTAAGAAAATAGGGGTTTTTACCTCAGGTGGGGACTCACCGGGAATGAATGCTGCCATTCGCTCCGTAGTCCGTACATGTGCGTATTTGAAGATTGAATGTGTGGGTATCTATCGTGGATACCAAGGTATGATTGAAGGAGATTTCAAGACCCTCGATGCACGAAGTGTGAACAATATCATCAACAAAGGAGGGACCATTTTAAAATCCGCCCGTTGTGAGGAGTTCAGGACAAAGCAAGGAAGACAGAAAGCTTACGACCAATTGATACAGGAAGGTATCGATGCCTTTGTGGTGATCGGCGGTAATGGAAGTTTTCATGGTGCCATGTTGTTCAACCAAGAATTTGGTTTCCCAGTGATGGGAATCCCCGGAACCATCGACAATGATATTTTGGGGACCTCATTTACCCTAGGTTTTGACACCGCCATCAACACTGTGGTGGAAGCGGTGGACAAGATCAGGGACACGGCAAGTTCGCACAACCGTCTTTTCTTTGTGGAAGTGATGGGAAGGGACGTGGGCCATATCGCCCTCAATGCAGGAGTTGGCGCAGGAGCAGAGGAGATACTCATCCCAGAGCAAAATTTGGGACTGGAACGTCTTTTGGAATCCCTGAAACGCAGCAAGGCCTCTGGAAAATCCTCCAGTATAGTCATTGTGGCCGAAGGGGACAGGACCGGAAAAAATGTGTTCGAACTCAAGGAATATGTGGAACAACACTTGCCCATCTATGATGTGCGGGTATCCGTATTGGGACATATGCAGCGCGGTGGCAATCCCACTTGCTACGACCGGGTATTGGCCAGTAGAATGGGCGTAAAGGCCGTGGAAAGCCTATTGGAAGGAAAATCCAACTATATGGTGGGCATCAGGGACACCAAATTGGTACTTACCCCGATTGCGGACGCCATTAAGGCCCACACGGAAATTGACGAGGAACTCTTAAGGGTATCCGATATCATGACAACATAAAACATAAACATAAAAAAAGTAGAAATGTCAAAATTGAAAATAGGGATCAACGGATTCGGTAGGATTGGAAGGTTGGTATTTAGGGCAACCGTAAAAAGAGGCGATGTAGATGTTGTGGCCATCAACGACTTGTTGGATGTGGACCACCTCGCCTACTTGTTGAAGTACGATTCGGTACACGGTCTGTTCGACGGTACCGTGGAAGTAAAGGACGGCCATTTGGTCGTAAACGGAAAAACCATCAGGATCACAGCCGAGCGCGACCCAAAAAATTTGAAATGGGATGCCGTAGGTGCTGAGATTGTCGCCGAATGTACGGGTATTTTCACCACCTTGGAAACAGCACAGTACCATATCGATGGTGGTGCCAAGAAAGTGGTTATCTCCGCTCCTTCAAAAGACGCCCCCATGTTTGTGATGGGTGTGAACCATAAAGAAGTGAAGCCGACCGATACCATTATTTCCAATGCTTCCTGTACCACCAACTGTTTGGCCCCTATCGCAAAAGTGCTCAACGACGAGTTTGGCATTGCAGAGGCCTTGATGACCACGGTACACGCTACCACGGCCACCCAATTGACAGTGGATGGACCTTCACGAAAAGATTTCAGGGGAGGTAGAAGTGCCCTTTTGAACATTATCCCCGCTGCAACCGGTGCCGCCAAAGCGGTGACCAAAGTAATCCCATCCTTGGAAGGGAAGCTTACCGGTATGGCGTTCAGGGTACCCACTGCTGATGTTTCTGTAGTGGACCTTACCGTGAAATTGGAGAAGGAAACTTCCTATGAAGGTATCAAGAAAGCCATGAAAAAAGCCGCTGATGGCGAATTGAAAGGTATCTTGGGCTACACTGATGAGTTGGTCGTTTCCCAAGATTTCGTGGGTGACGTAAGGACCTCCATTTTTGATGCCGATGCCGGTATCGAATTGAACTCCACATTCTTCAAGGTGGTTTCTTGGTATGATAATGAGACAGGATATTCCAATAAATTGGTTGACTTGGCACTACATGCCGCTAGCCTTTAATTAAGTAAGTACCTTTTATATAGATACATAGTCCCAAAGGGGTCAATGCCCCTTTGGGATTTCTAAAATCTCAACCTATGATCTTGATCGTGGATAGTGGTGCCACCAAGTCCGATTGGATTGCCTTGGACGAAAAGGGAGAACAATTGTTCCTTACCCAAACACTGGGACTCAGTCCCGAAGTATTGACCAGGGAGGTCATAGAAGATCGATTGGCCAACAACTTTGAGCTTTCCAAAAATAAAAGCGCGGTAACCCAATTATATTTCTACGGGGCAGGTTGCGGCACCGATCGGATGAAAAGGTTTCTAAAGGATATTTTCAAGGACTTTTTTCCCAATGCCAAGGCCGAGGTCAGGGAAGATACCTATGCGGCCATATATGCCACTACACAGATAGGAAGGCAGGGCATTGTTTGTATTTTGGGAACAGGTTCCAACTGCAGCTATTACGATGGGCACCAATTGATCCAAAAAGTGACTTCACTGGGTTATATTTTGATGGACGACGGAAGCGGGAACTTCTTCGGCAGGAAATTGTTGAGGGATTATTACTTTCATAAAATGCCGCAAGATCTTGGGATGAAATTTGCCAAGGAGTACGATTTGGATGCGGACGTGATCAAGGAGCATCTGTACAAGCAGCCCAATCCCAATACGTATTTGGCCACCTTTGCCCGGTTCATCATCGAGAACAAGGAACATCCATACTGCAAAGGGGTCATCGAAAAAGGGTTGCAACAGTTTGTGAACAACTACATCATGCAGTTTGAACTGGCCACAAAAGTGCCTGTGAGCTTCGTAGGGAGCATCGCCCACTTTTTGAAGGACGAACTAACTGCTTGTTTGGAGCGAAACGATCTCATCTTGGGTGTTATCCGCAGAAGGCCCATAGAAGGTCTTGTGGAGTTCCACAAAAAGACTATTTGATCGCAATCATTGAAATTTCCACATTGACAAATCTTGGGAGATTGGCCACTTCAACCGTTTCCCTAGCAGGTGCAGTATCTGCATCAAAATAGCTGCCATATACCTCATTGATTTGGGAAAATTGGTGCATGTCCTTGATGAAAATCGAAGCCTTCACTACATCTTCAAAGGTCATTCCTGCCTCTTCCAAAATCGCTTTTAGGTTTTCCATGCACTGTTGGGTCTCTTTTTTGATGTCACCTTCCACTAGTTTTCCAGTAGATGGGTCCATCGGAACCTGCCCGGAGACATATAGGATGCCGTTGACAAGTACTGCTTGGTTATAAGGCCCTATTGGGGCCGGAGCCTTGGACGTGTTGATGATTTTTTTCATGGATATGGATGATGTTATATATTTTGGACGGACAAGGTATTCAAAAATATTATCTGTTGCTATACGGCTGACTCCTATTTTCCCACTTCAGGTCACTGAGTATGGAACTCTTGATGCCCACAAAGAAGTACCATCTTTCAAATCGCCCGAAGGGAGTCCAGTCAAAACTCAGCCTAAAGCTCCCCAGATCACGCTTGAAATTGAACCGTGTATCGGCAAATCCTTGATTTTTAAGGTCATACCCTGAATTAAAGCCCACTTCCCATTTAGGGGATAGCTGAATGTTCCCTGAAAACATAAGGGAGTGATTGGTGATTTCTCCCTGTCTGTTATTGTTATTGTAGGTGGCCACATAGGTGAAGCGCGCATCCCATGGTAGTTTGTTACCGTATATGGGGTTGTCCACATCCTCATTTTCGCCGTCTTTATCGCCGAAGTGAGGCTCCCCGGTGCGTGCCCCATCCAGTTCAAAAGGGTTGGCCCCATAGTCGGGTTCCTCTTGCTCATCGTCATCTTTTTTCTTTGCCCCTCCTTTTTGGAACATTTCACTGTTCAGGGAAAAACCGGTATTCAACCGTGCAGAGGTCAATCGGGCAATGCCACCACCATTTTTGATGTTCAGGGTGTTTATCCTCCGCCCACTATTATCAATGGCATAGGGGTCAAAGGTAGCTGCAAAATTGATGGGCACATTTTTGATGATTTCGGTGGCACCGCTCATGTTGATGGGGCTCAGCTTGAGGGAATCGGCCTCTAAATTATAACTGGCCGAAAAAGTAAGGTTGCTCAATATACTCACCTTTTTGGGCTCGGTGGCAGTTGAATCCTTGTCCCTGACCTTTGCCTCCAGGGAGTTCTGTAGGGAAAAGCTAAGGGAACTTCCCTTGCTCAATGAAGGTCTTCCATAAATACTGGTCTCGAATGGGGTGTACTGAACATCATCGCCATCCCCGTCCACATAGGTTTCATAAAATTGTTCAAAGGAAGGGGCATAGCTATAGCTTATAGATGGGCGCATGACATGCCTCATTGCCTGTATTTTTTTGCCCTCACCAAAATTCCAACTACCATACATAGTGGTTCCGATACTGGCCCCAAGGTTGTAGCGATTGAAACGATCAAAACCGGGAATGGTGTCCGTAATCACCCGATCTTCTTCCGCATCGTATTGCCTACGGATGGTTTCCAGTGTCCACACATCCTCATAGCTTCCGTTCAAGCTCACACTAAAGTATTTTGCTACCTTGAAGTTGGTCCCGATGGGAATCCTGTGCCGGGCCCCGATCTTTGCTTCATTGAACATTTTGCTGGTAAAAAAGTCCTCTTCGGTTGTGGTGATGCTGTTTTGGGCATTCACGTCATATTGAAAGTTCACATTTTGGATGACCCCCTTTTTGATGCCGTCCCGTTTGGCAAAGGGAAAAATACGCTCCATACTGGCCTGGAAGGTAGGCAGGGACATATTGATCTGTTGCGTCCTTGAGTTTTGGGTATGGCTCAGGGTCAAACTGGTGTTCACGGACGGATAGGCAGGAAACGTCTTGGAATAGCTGATGGACGAGGCAAAAGTGTTCGTTTGTGTATTGTTTCGGTTGACTTGGTTGAGTGAGTTCGTATAAAATTGACTACTTCCAAGGTTCACCGAGGCCGAAAACCGCGAGTTGGGACTGGCCTTGGGATCCTGGGTGTGCGATATTCGTATGTTGTAGTTGCTCGTTCTGCTATAATCACTAAAACCTAATTGGCTCTGGATAAGGTTTTCATAGCTGACATTTACATTGCCCCTAAACTTGTAACGCTTGGAGTAGATGGACTGCCCCTGGAAACCATAACTTCCATTGGTATAGAAATCCCCTGTGACCGCCAAGTCCACATAATCACTGATGGGTAGGTAATACCCCCCGTTCTGGATAAAATATCCCCTTTGGGGATCGTTTCCGAAGGTGGGGAATATCAGACCAGGTGCACGGCCCGTGGTCAAGGGAAAATAAGCAAAGGGCAAGGCAATGGGCGTGGGTACGTCCACGATGTACATATTGCTATATCCGGCGATGATTTTCTTTTTGGGCACGAACTTGGCCTTGCGCACCCTGATGTAATAGTCGGGGTCAACTGTGTCCTTCGATGTGGTGAGCTTTCCTTCATACAGAAAGTACACGGAATCGTTCTCCTTTTTTGTGATTTCCGCATAGACATTCATCGCATCACTGCCCAATGCTCCCGCACCTGCTTGTTGTTCGGTCCTGGAGTTCCATATCAAGGCTTTTTGGGTATCAAAGTTGAAGCGTATGGAATCCGGTCTTACCTCGTTTTCCCCTTGTTTGAAATAGGGCAATTGGGAGTAGTTGCCCAAGGAATCCTTTATTCGGCCGGCATATACCTCCTTTTTTACGTAGTCCATAACAATCACACCTGCCTTCAGCTCCGTGTCCTGGTAATAGATTTCCGCCTCATCGTACAAATAGATCTTGTTGTCCTTTTGGCTGAGCTTTACATAATCCTTGGCCTTGTACTTGATCTTGTCCAACAACAGGGGCTCTTTTTTTGGTACGGTATCCGTTTGTACAGAGTCAACGGGAATGGAGTCGTTGAGGATATTTGCAGGAAGCAGGGGAGCGGTCAGGGTATCACCCACAGCTTTGATGGGCAAAGGTACGATGGGGTCTTCCTGAGCCGTTAGGGTTGCCTTGCCACATAGTAGAACAAATAGGAAAACTAAAAGATGTTTATTTGCTTGCAACGTGATAAATCCTATTTTTGTGCTAGTTTGGCCCAGTTTTTGGCCTCAAACTTACATATATTTTTTGTTCTACTTACGGGGGATTACAATATTTTTAACCTTAAGGAACACTTCTAATTACTCAGTTCTTATGAATAAAAGTCGGGCCGCATTTTTAGTTTTCATTCTCTTGGTACTTCCATTGACTTCTTTTACCATAAATGAAACCAAAGAACCTCCACAGGATGAATTTGTAGTGGTGCTGGATGCGGGCCATGGTGGCCATGACCCCGGAAATATAGGGAACGGATATTTGGAGAAGGACATTGCCCTTGCCATTGTACTCAAAATAGGGGAGGAACTGAAAAAGCAACCTGGCATCAAAGTGGTCTATACCAGGGACGACGACACTTTTATAGATCTTTTTGTGCGCGGAAAAATCGCCAATGAGGCAGATGCGGACCTTTTTGTATCGGTCCATTGCAATGCACACAATTCGGATGCCTACGGTGCCGAAACCTATGTGCTGGGATTGCACGCCAACCAACAGAACTTTGAAGTGGCCAAAAAAGAGAACTCCGTAATCTATTTGGAGGACAACTATGAGCAACGCTATGCCGAATACGACATCAATTCCCCGGAATCCGTAATCGGATTGACCATCATGCAAGAGGAATTTTTGGACCAGAGCATCCATTTGGGAAAAAAACTCCAGGACAATTTCACCAAAAAGCTCAGCAGAAAGGATAGAAAAGTAAAGCAGGCAGGGTTTATTGTCCTCCACCAGACCTTCATGCCCAGTGTTCTGGTCGAGGTAGGTTTCTTGACCAACAAGAGCGAAGGAGGGTATCTCAACTCAAAAAAGGGGCAGAACGAGATGGGTACGGCCATTGCGACAGCCATTTTGGCCTACAAAAACGAAGTTGGGGGAGCAATTGACCCAGGTGTGGGATCAACAAAGCCGGAAGGTGCCAAAGTTGTGGTGGATATCCCGGAAACAAATGATGGCGGAGAGGGAGCGAACAACAAAGAAGTACAAAAAGAAGTGCCGGCCAAGGCCGATATACCAATCGAGACCGAAGATGTGGCAACAGCGCCACGGTCGGGTGTGGTGTTCAAGGTGCAGCTTATGGCCAGTGCAAAAAATATTCCTTTAAAAGGTGAAAATTTCAATGGCTTGGACGAGCTGTCCAAAGAACCCTATAAAAATCTGTTCCGCTACCTCTACGGGAATGCCAACACCTTTGAAGAGGCCAAGCGGCTGAAGGCAAATGCAGATGCCAAAGGCTATACCACCTCCTATATCGTGGCCTATAAAAATGGAAGCAGGGTGCCCATGTCCAAAGCTCTTGAATGAGAATTGAATATCTGTGGATACCTTGTAAAAAATATTCCTAAATTTGTTTAAATCATAAACCGAATCTTTTGAAACTATCCAGGGAAATCAAAACTGGGATTATTGTGATTGCTGGAATCGTGGCCTTTATTTTTGGGCTGAGCTATCTTAAATCATCTCCACTTTTCGAGAATAACAAGACATTTTACGCTGTTTATGACAATGTGGGAGGGTTGCAGGCCGGTACACAGGTATCCATCAACGGTTATGGTGTGGGCAACGTCACCGGCATCAATTTTAAGGACAGTTCAGGAAAACTGCTGGTGACATTTACCGTCAGCAACGAATTTGATTTCTCAAAGAACAGTGTCGCGGAATTGTTCGATACAGGCATCATAGGGGGAAAGGGCATACAGATCATCCCCGTTTTTGATGAGGCAACAAGGGCCCGATCAGGGGATACACTGCCATCCAAGATCAAACCCGGACTTACCGAACTGGTACAGCAAAAACTGACCCCTTTGCAGCAAAAGGTGGAAGGTGCGGTATCCCATGCCGATTCTTTGTTGATGAACGTCAATGATATTTTGGACGAACCCACCAAAAAGGAACTCAAGCAGACCGTTGTTGCGCTGAATGAGTTGATAGGGGCCTTCAAGGGCAGTGCCGACAAACTGAACGTACTTTTGGAAAATAATAAGGAACAATTGGACAACTCATTGAAGAACGTGGATAAGATCACCACCAATTTTTCAAGATTGTCGGACTCCTTGGCCAATGCAGATTTGGCGGGCACACTTTCCAATTTCCAGACCACTGTGGACAAATTGAACGGAATACTTGCCAAGATAGAAAGAGGGGAAGGCTCATTGGGCAAACTGCACAAGGATGATGCACTCTACAATAATTTAGCTGAAGCATCAAGGGAACTGGACCTGTTATTGCAGGATTTTAGGCTGAACCCCAAACGCTACGTGAACGTCTCCGTGTTCGGAAAAAAACAGAAGGACTACACCCTTCCTGAAAACGACCCAGCCGATTCAACCCAGATACAGAACTAGCGTATGATGGAATATTTGCCCAATATACTCTTTCTGATAGCCCTCATTTTAGGGATAGGTTTCTTTACTGGAAACGTCAAAAAATTGACAAGGAACATCAAGCTGGGCAAGGATGTGGACGTCAGCGATAACAAACCCCAACGATGGAAGAACATGGCAAGGATTGCCCTTGGGCAAACCAAAATGGTGGTGAGGCCCATAGCCGGCCTTATGCATATCATCGTATATGTAGGTTTTATCATTATCAATATTGAAGTACTGGAAATTATCTTGGATGGGATTTTGGGAACCCATAGATTATTTTCCGCATTGGGATCATTCTACGATTTTTTGATAGGTTCCTTTGAGATATTGGCCCTTCTGGTCATTATCGCTGTTGCGGTGTTCTGGATCAGAAGAAATATCATCAAGCTACAAAGGTTCATCAAGCCAGAAATGAAGGGGTGGCCCAAAAAGGACGGAAATATGATCCTCTACATCGAATTTGTGCTCATGGTCCTTTTCCTCACCATGAACGCCGCCGATTTTCAATTGCAGCAGTTGGGGGCCGACCATTATGATCAAGCCGGGGCTTTTCCTATCAGTCAATTCATAACTCCTTTGTTCGAGGGTCTCTCGGTTTCCACTTTGATAACCATCGAAAGGACAGCTTGGTGGTTGCACATTTTGGGCATATTGGCGTTTTTGAATTACCTCTACTATTCCAAGCACCTCCATATCCTTTTGGCTTTTCCGAACACCTATTATGGTAAACTGAAACCGCAGGGACAGTTCAATAATCTGGAATCGGTGACCAATGAGGTGAAATTGATGATGGACCCCAATGCGGACCCCTTTGCAGCTCCGGCCAATCCTGATGCAGCTGCCCCAGAAAAGTTCGGGGCATCCGATGTGATGGACCTGAATTGGGTACAACTGCTCAATGCATATACCTGTACCGAATGTGGTCGGTGCACCTCCGAATGTCCTGCCAACCAGACTGGTAAAAAGCTATCGCCCAGAAAGATCATGATGGACACGCGCGACCGTTTGGAGGAAGTTGGGAAGATCATGGATGCCAACAAGGGCGAGTTTGTATCGGATGGCAAACAATTGCTCGACGATTACATCAGCAGGGAGGAACTCTGGGCCTGTACCACCTGTAATGCCTGTGTTCAAGCCTGTCCGGTAAGTATAGACCCTTTGTCCATTATCATTGAAATGCGTAGGTTCCTGGTCATGGAACAATCCGCTGCCCCGATGGAACTGAACAACATGATGTCGAACATAGAAAACAATGGAGCGCCTTGGCCCTACAACC
>JASBTQ010000028.1 GCA_030148335.1 Allomuricauda sp.
TATGTATTCATTGTTTGAAAATTTAGGTTTAATCTTGCCTGATAAGAGACAGGCCTGAAATTCAATAGGATTTCTACCTAATAGATAGATAATCCCAAACGATTAACCTAAAGATGGTGGCCCCCGTAAATCGAGGGATGAAAGGAAAGGATTAAAATAGTGATTGGGCGGATGATAAAGCGGCGGGTCGTTGTTTCGCCTCTTATCAATAAAATATAGTTCTTGAAAACCAGAATAGGTTTTTACAACATTCTCATTCGTATCGGTACGGTGTTCAACGATTTGTCTTTCGACAATAATATCGGTTGAAACCGTGGAATGGACGTGCATATCCATAAAGAACCCAAAAAAGCCATATGGTGATTCTTCGTCTTCGTGCGAACCATTATCGTGATGGTGGTGTTCGCCCGTATGGGCAACATCCGAATGGGAATGGGAATGCGAATCCTGGTGCTGATGATGCAGATGCGGAAATGCTTGATGCAGCACCATAAGGCCAAACAGGCCCAAGAAGAAAACTGCTGCTATTTTATTTGCTTTTTGCATCGATTGCAAATATACAAACATTCTGAAAATGTTAAATTTTTAGCTTCAGTCTTTTTTTAATCAAATGTCAGGGTTTCATTAAAAAATCCAGTTTAAGGCACTGGATAAACCTTTTAAAGCTATGCCAGGGCATACACTTCATCGAACAACTTTATATCAAGTCGTTCCTGTTGGCCAAAGCTCTTTTTCAGTACATTGTGCAATACCGAATTAAAGGCATTATAACCTATCCAAAGATTCGGTTCCTCATTGAGCAACAAGGCTTCGTAATTGAGAATTTCAAGAACTTCACGAGACTTTTTAGATGGGTCGCTGTTCTTATCGCTACATTCATAGCAGAACAGTTTCGTTCTGTCAAGAATAGCTTTCACAAATTCCTTGGTATCGATGATTTTAAATTCCTTCATCTTGTCAAATTTCTTGGTAATGGTGTAGAACTCGTTGTCCAAGAATTTATCAAACAGGTTGTTTAACCTTGGCATTATAAGGTCTGTGTTATTCCTACTGTGCTTAATCGAAAACTCGATTTCAGCCTGTGAAACGTGTAGCCCGTTGGAACACACCTTTCGATAGAACCCGAAATGGCCAGAGGTCTTTTCACTACCATCATACGAATTTTTGAACCGAAGCATTGGCAGTATCAAATCCTTATCATTCTTAACCGTAAATTGGCTTTTGTCGTCAATGATAAAGTCGGTGATAAACGACCTATCGTTCTTGTTGATGGTTCGCTTATGATAGTTAAGTCCAGCATCAACCAGCATTAATTCTGCTTTTTTGAAGAACAGTTGGTTTGGAATGTGTCCGTAGCTTTTTGATACCACGTTGACTATTTTACCATTCGAGATGATGGCGTTTTCAAGCCCACGACGGGATTCCATCTGGGTCAAACTTTTCAAGGATTTCATTTCATTGGAAACGAAAATCTCATCTTGTTGCAAATTTTGTAAATACATAGCTTCTGAATTTTTGGTTAAACATTTTGTGATAATAGAGCGTAATACTCTGGATGCTTTTCTCGGTAATAGGCCAGATGGCTTTCGGCACCTTCAATCGTGTAATTTTCCCTACTGGATTCATAATGTGCCTCGGCTTCTTCGACCGAAATCTTCGCTTTTGTTGACATAATGTTGAAATTTTAGTTAAACAATATTTGAGCATCGAACAAACGGAAGCTAAAATCACAGCTCAAAAGGAAACGGAATAAATGAGAAGTGGAATGCGCGCAACGGCTTTATGCCGTAGTCTTTTGATGGGTGTATTTTACGAGTTTACCTTTGCGCTGGTATAGATGGATGTCTTTCCTTTAAATCCTTGCAGGGTATCATAAAAAGAAAAAGGGCCGACACGAATGCCTACCCTTCTTCAAAACAACAAAAGCTAATCGTTGAGTTCCTGAATTTTCTTTTCAAGAACTTCGATACGCTCTTTCAAACGTGCTTCACGTTTGTTTCGTTTCTCAGCATAGCTCTTCTCAATGTCTGCAATTTTGGATTTGTAATATCCCTGCATCGCATTGTAGAACGAAATGTTTGTGAGATTATTGACGTGATTGCTTTCGCCAAAATGGACTTGTTTCGTGAGGATATAGCGAATCAATTTGTGGAAAATTTCTTTTTTGAAATGCTTCTTGAAATGCGCTACGGTTTCTGCTGTGTTCATTTTTGATGTATCACCTAAGAATTTTGAAAAACACTTTTGTTGAGTAGTGTAATCCACATTGTTTTCAAACAGTGAAATGGAAAAAGCAACCATCTCATCTACCGAAAGTGTTTTTTTCATATCGATATAATCCGTCTCACGAATCATATTTACAACTTCCTCAAACTGCTTGTTGTTCTCAATCTGTTGCTTGCGGATTTCACGCTCATTGATTTTTATGATTTGTTCTTCCGGTGTACAATCTGCCATTTTTCTGTTGGCCAATGGTGCTGCATATTCTGTGGATTTATCTTTTGACTTTTCAATTACCTTGACAAACACTTTTTTGTTTTGGTAGGTCTCAGGATGGAACACGATGCCGTTTACAAATCCATTGTCAGTTGCTGAATTGTAATTTTTTAATTCTTCTTCGTAGTTCTGAATGGCTTCCTTAAGCTCAGCTTTCAATTCGTCTTCAAAATAATCGTAATGTTGATATTCTATTTTGATGGCCTCTATTGTTGGCTTAATAGGATTTTCAATGATTTCAACATCATCAAGCAGATAGACCTTCAACCCATTATTTTCCAGTTGGGAAATAATGAGCTGATTTTTTTCTTCATCCGCCCAATACTGTAGTATTTCTGGAATGAGCAGTATGTTGTCTTTCTTAGATTTATCAATCAGTTTTAAGAACGATTTTGTCTTTTTCGTCTCAAAACAGGCTGATTTGGTACAGACCATTTTGCCTTCGCCAAACAGATTGCCTTGATTCGCAGCATTGAACGGACATTCTACACAGGAACCCGCTTTAGCGACTAATCCCTTGTCCTCAACATCAAAGGGCGCTTTTTCCAAATCATAGGTTCGGTTGTTTATCATTCGGTTTATCTGATGTGCGTTGAATTCTTCGCCCATCGTTTCCAGCATCATCTGTTGTTCCTCTGGTTCAAAGAGCGCAACACCAACACCTAACGAAATGGTCATTTCACCACTACGCACAAAATGTTTGAAACCGTCAATCAATCCAGCTAATTTCAAACGTTGTCTGATGAAGTTGTCGGTTCTTCCCAAACGCTTCGCGATTTCAGAGGGTTGATACTTGTCACTCAGATAAGCTATCGCTTCGGCTTCTTCAGTAGGCCCTACGTCCTTCCGTTGCAGGTTTTCGATGATTTGAACTTCAAGCACTTCGTCGTTTTCATAGGTTCTTACGATACAGGGAATCGTTTTCTTGTTCGCTATTTTGCTTGCGCGAAACCGTCTTTCGCCCATAACGATGATAAAGTCCTTCCCCGATTTGCGAACCGTTATTGGTTGCAATACACCAAATTCCTTGATGCTATCCGAAAGCTGTTGTAGCTGTTTCTCATCAAAGGTTTTTCTCGGTTGCTTAGGGTCAGGCTTGATTTTGCCAATGGGAATGTTCTCGATTTGAAGTACCGGAACTTTCTTTCCGTTCACTTCTTTTTTCGCAGTAGTCGAAGTTCTTCTGCGCTTTCTTGTAGTACTCGCTTTTGTTGTCATAATACTCAAATTTTAGATTAAACAATATTTGAGTAGTGAACCAAACGGAAGATAAAATCTTGGCTCAAAAGGAAACGGAATAAATAGGTAGGGGTAGAAGCGTTGGCTTTATGCCGTAGTCTTTTGATGGAAGGATTTTACGAGTTTAACTTTCGGGAATATTGTATTATAATAAACCCCCAATCGAAGAACAAGAGTCGAGAAAACCTAAATTCTATGAATTTATATTGATTGACATAGTGGTTAATATCAAATGGAAGTATATGACACTAAATCAAAGTTTATCTTGAAAATAGGTCAAATGTTGTACCTATGTTGTACCCGTGCTTTTTTTTGGTCAATTTTCAAAGTAAAAAAGCCGAAGATTTCTCTTCGGCTTTTAGTGCGGGTGAAGGGACTCGAACCCCCACACCTTGCGGCATCAGATCCTAAGTCTGACGTGTCTACCAATTCCACCACACCCGCATAAAGTGCAAATTAACACTTTTTATTTGGATAAATCCTAAGTCTAGCGTGTCTACCAGTTCCACCACATCCGCGGAAAGGAGTGCAAATATAATTCAATTTTCCGATTTGCAAATCCGATACCCTGAAAAACTTGTTTTTTGTACTTTTAGTGTCATTTTAAAAATGGATATGGAAGAAATCAACAACTACATCAACACCCACAAGGACAGATTTATCAACGAACTGATCGAACTGCTCAAAATCCCCTCCATCAGTGCGGACACTGCCTATTCCCAAGACGTGCTGGAAACGGCAAAAGTGGTCCAAAAATCACTCATCGATGCGGGCTGCGAGAACACGGAAATTTGCGAGACCAAGGGATATCCCGTGGTTTATGGTGAAAAGATCATCGACCCTAAATTGCCCACGGTCCTGGTCTATGGCCATTACGATGTACAACCACCGGACCCCATGAACCTTTGGGACTCCCCACCTTTTGAACCTGTCATCAAAAAAACAAAACTGCACCCCGATGGTGCCATTTTCGCCCGCGGGGCCTGCGATGATAAAGGCCAGTTTTTTATGCACGTGAAAGCCGTGGAGTTCATGATCAAGAACAACACCCTGCCCTGCAATGTCAAATTCATGATAGAGGGAGAAGAGGAAGTAGGCAGCGACAGTCTTCCCGATTTCCTTAGGGAAAACAGCGAAAAATTCAAGAACGATATCATCCTTATTTCGGACACCGGGATGATTTCCAACGACACCCCTTCAATCACCACTGGCCTACGCGGACTAAGCTATGTGGAAGTAGAAGTGACCGGGGCCAACCGCGACTTGCATTCCGGTATTTACGGTGGCGCGGCACCCAATCCCATCAATGTGCTGGCCAAAATGATTGCTGCCCTGCACGATGAAAACAACCATATCACCATTCCGGGGTTTTATGACAAGGTGCAGGTCATATCCGATGCCGAACGTGCCGAAATGGCCAAGGCCCCATTTGACCTGGAAAAATACAAGGAAGCCTTGGATATTGGCGATGTCCATGGTGAAAAAGGATATACCACTACGGAGCGCTTTGGCATCAGACCTACTTTGGATGTAAATGGAATTTGGGGTGGTTATACTGGCGAAGGTGCCAAAACAGTGATTGCCAGCAAGGCCTATGCAAAAATATCCATGCGATTGGTCCCCAATCAGGATTGGCACGAAATCACCGACCTTTTCACCAAACATTTTACCGCATTGGCACCAAAAAGTGTGAAGGTAAAGGTAAAGCCCCATCATGGTGGGCAGGCCTACGTGACCCCTATAGATGGTATTGGCTATCAAGCTGCAGCCAAGGCGATCGAGAAGACCTTTGGAAAAAAACCTGTCCCACAACGTACCGGAGGCAGTATCCCCATTGTGGCCCTTTTTGAAGAGGTTTTTGACAGCAAGACCATTCTGTTGGGGTTTGGGCTGGACAGTGATGCCATCCACTCACCCAACGAGCATTTTGGGGTCTTCAATTTCCTGAAAGGGATTGAGACCATCCCTTATTTCTACCAATATTATGCGGAGATGAAAGCCTAGAGCTTCTTCACGTATTTGGTCAGGATGACGATCTGTTGACCGTCCACCTTGCCTTCAATATATTCGGCATTTTCGCGATCCAGGGAAATCCGTCGCACGGCGGTTCCCTGTTTTGCGACCATGCTGGAACCCTTCACTTTCAGGTCTTTGATGAGCACCACATTGTCACCGTTTTCCAATATTGCACCATTGGAATCGCGATGCACCACCATTTCGGTAGCATCCTGACCTTCGCCGGTTGCTTTGGCCCAGGTTAAGATCTCATCATCCAAATACATCATATCCAACAGATCTTGCGGCCATCCTTCGGATTTTAAACGGTTCAACATGCGCCAAGCAACCACCTTTACGGCGTCGTGCTCGCTCCACATGCTATCGTTCAAACAACGCCAATGGTTGGCATCCACGGTATCGGGATTTTCAATCTGACCCAAACAGGTAGTACAGGCCAACACACTGCCATCCAGCCCTCCGGTAGAAACCGGTGGCACTTCATATACCTTCAAATCTTCCATAACGCCACAAAGCTCACATTGGTTACCACTCCTGTTCTGTAAATCTTCCAATAATCCCATGATGTTGTATTTGTCGGCAAACTTAACATTTTTGGAAAGTAAAACATCCCATTATCCATTTTAACAATCTCTACATTTGTAGAATTAAAATATTTATTCTATGTTTGTAGAGCATACATAAAAATAACACAGATGCAGTTGTCAAAAGCGGAAGAAGAATTGATGAACATGGTTTGGAAATTGAAGAAGGCGTACATGAAAGACCTCTTGGACGCCTACCCCGAACCCAAACCGGCCACCACCACTGTGGCGACCCTTTTAAAACGGATGGCAGACAAGGGCTTTGTGGCCTACAACACCATTGGGAGAAGTAGGGAATACTATCCACTGGTGAAAAAGCAGGATTACTTTTCCAAGCACGTGAACGGACTCATCAAAAACTTTTTTAACGACAGTGCCAGCCAATTTGCCTCTTTCTTTGCCAAAGAAACGAACCTGAGCAAAGCTGAATTGGAAGAATTGAGAAAATTGATTGACAACGAAATCAAAAAGAAGTAACTATGTTGGTCTTTCTATTAAAATCGACGGCATGCCTAGCCATTTTTCTGGCCTTTTATAAACTGGTGCTGGAAAAGGAAAGTGTACACCAATTTAAACGGTTCTTTCTCTTGGGAGCGTTGATTGCTTCCTTTTTGATTCCGGCCGTAGTCTTTACCGAATATGTGGATGTTGCTCAACAAACCACCTTCACCACTACTCCGAGCACAGAAATTTCGGATCCCATAACCGGACAGGTAGTTGCTGAAGAGTCCTATTTTGATTGGGAAATTGGATTGTGGACAGTTTACATTATTGGTGTTATCGGATTTGGATTTCGATTTTTAAGGAACCTGACCCAAATCGCGCTACGCATCCGCAAGAACCCCAAGTTCAAGGAAAATTTTATCACTCGGGTGCTGTTGAGACAAACCCTTCCTCCCCATACCTTTTTCAACTATGTCTTTTTGAACCAAAGGCAGTTTGAGGAAAAACATATTCCCCAAGAAGTGCTCTTACATGAGGAGACCCATGCCAAACAACGTCACAGTTTGGACATCCTGCTCATTGAACTGGCACAGGTTTTTTTGTGGTTCAACCCTATCATCTATTTTTTAAAATCGTCCATAAAGCTGAACCACGAATTTTTGGCGGACAGGGCGGTGATCAACACGAACAATGACCATTCACAATATCAACATACCATCCTATCGTACTTATCACACGGTAGTTTTGAACAGCATCAGTCGACCGGCATTGCCAATGCCATTAATTATTCATCCATCAAAAAACGGTTTACAGTCATGAAAACAAACACATCAAGAAAATCATTTGCAGTGAGGAGCCTGCTCGTGCTCCCACTTACAGCCCTTTTGTTATTTGGGTTTAGTGAAAAACGTCAATTGGAAAAGGAGACCTTCATTGATCAAGTTATTAGAATAGATATTTTGGAAGATGGGAGTGTACAATTGGGAAATGAAACCATACATTTCAATGAAATCACAAAAAATTTAAAACAAAACTACTTACAAACATTTGATGCCGAAAAAATCAAAATTGAGATCCAGGTAATGCAACCAGTGCATTACAACACCATCAACGATATAGCAGAAGGAATAAGGACAACTGGAATTCATCAAATCGAAGTGTTTGCAAATGAGGTGGTCATGGATAAAGGTCAATACGAGGAAAATATCCCCATTACTCCCGCCACAACTATTTTGAATGCTAACAAAATGACCATAGTTGGCAATAATGTACAATCACATCAAGAAAGTGCCTCCCGTGAGGAAATGAAAGAGTACAATGCCTTGGCCAAAAAGTACAATGAAATGGACCGCAACCATATGGTCATCAAAAAGCAAGAGGTGAATCGGTTAAAGGAAATCTATAGCAAAATGTCCAAAAAGCAACAGGAAGATGCCGAACCCTTCCCTAACTTTCCGCCTCCGCCACCGGCTCCAGATGCCCCCGAGCCTCCTAAAAATGTTCCAGCGATAGAGCCTACGGCACCTTCACCTACTACAACTGCTGCCCCAGCTCAGGAACCAACTTCCGCATTGCCTGCTCCCCCACCTCCACCAGAGCCTAAATCTCCTTTAGAGTCAATCAAGGAAATGGCAGCCAAAGGGGCAACATTTACCTTTAACGGAGAAGAGATTTCTAGCGAAAAGGCCATTGAGATGGTTAAAGAGAACAAATTCCTATATATCTTATCAATGACATCCAAAGGAGACACCCCTGTGGTGAAACTAGGTGCCAAGCCCATTGAAATAGAAAACTAGACCTCCAAATAACCTAAATAATGTTAAAAGCCCCTTAATTGGGGCTTTTTATGTAACAATAGTTCCAAAATCACGTTCTAATACCCTATCAATCAAAGAGAACACGAACATGTTACAACGTTTTTTTATTTTTTGCTCCGGAGCCGATACAGAAATTTTAAAAACCTGCTCCAATGGCGAGCAGAACAAATATGCAGGCATTGGCGCCACTGTCTTCTTCACCGCCGTTATGGCCTTCATTGCCAGTGGTTATGCCCTTTACACCGTTTTTGACAATATCTACACCTCTATCTTTTTTGGGTTGATTTGGGGTCTATTGATCTTCAATCTGGACCGATATATCGTTTCCACCATCAAAAAGAGGGACAATTTTAAAAGTGAATTGCTACAGGCCGCACCGAGGATCGTTTTGGCGATCATTATTGCCGTGGTCATCTCCAAACCCTTGGAAATGAAAATTTTTGAGAAGGAAATCAACCAAGTACTTCTGGAAGAAAAAAATACCATGACCTTGGACAACAAGGAACAACTGGCCCTTCAATACACCCCTAAAATTGAAAGCCTCAACCAGGACATTGCCAACCTAAAAGGGGAAATTGCCTCCAAGGAAGCCGAAACCAACGCCTTGTACGACACCTATATTTCCGAGGCCGAAGGCACTGCGGGAACAGGTCGTTTGGGCAAAGGACCCGTCTACAAGGAAAAACGCGACAAACACGATGCTGCCTTGGCAGAACTCAACACCTTAAAAGAAACCAACGCAGACAAAATAGAGGGCCTCGAAGCCCAAATTGCGGCCTTGGAAGCGGATTACAATACGGCGGTGACCAATTCCCAACCCATCATCGATGGTTTTGACGGGCTTATGGCGCGCATCAACGCTTTGGGCAAATTACCTTGGTTTCCCTCCTTCTTTATCTTTTTGTTGTTTTTGGCTATCGAAACGGCCCCTATCATTGCTAAACTGCTGGCTCCCAAAGGGGAATATGACTTCAAGTTTGAAGAGCAGGAAAGTGTGGTGGCCACTTGGGTGACCCAAAAAGTGGAGCAACGCAAACTGTTGTTGGCCACCGATGGGGAAATCAATCAGCAAATCTATGCTGACATCAAGAACGAGGAGGAACTGTACCAATACAAGAAGAAGAAGGCCGAGGAGCTGCTACGCTTGCAGGCCGACTCTTTCCACAACGTCCAAGTGAAGGGGCTTTAGTCCACAATCCCCATTTTCTTGAGGAGGAAAGAAGCATTCATGTTCTGGCAGATGCCTTCCTTGAAACGGTAGTCAAAGTAGAGTTCCCCGTTCACGATCTGGGCATCAAAATAATGGTTTTCCACTTGGGGGAGTTCATGGGCCAAGGTGCATAGGCTCAAATCGTGGGTGGCAACCAAACCCGTGGCTCCCGACTGCACCAATTTTTCCACAAATTTTTTAGAACCTTCGGCCTTGTCCACACTGTTGGTCCCTTTGAGGATTTCATCCAGAACCACAAAGCATTCTCCCTTTCCCAGTTCGTCCACAATGTATTTCAAGCGCTTCAACTCGGCGTAGAAGTACGAGGTTTCATCCGTGAGGGAATCCGAGGAACGCATACTGGTCAGCAGTCGAACAGGTTTGTATTTGACCTCTTTTCCCTTAACAGGCAGTCCCATATTGGCCATCACAATTTGAAGGGAAACAGCCCGAAGGAAGGTGCTCTTCCCGGCCATATTGGCCCCGGTCACAATACAAAATCGACCTTTACCTATGGTAAAATCATTTAATACGTTCTTTTTTGAATCGACCAAAGGGTGTCCCATTTCCATTCCGCTCAAAACAACTTCACCTTGCACCAGGGTTGGGTAGGTGTGGTCTGGGTGATTAAAGGCATAGGTTCCAAGTGTAATGAAAGAATCAAATTGGGCCATGGCGAAAAACCACTCTTCCACCTCCTTTCCGTATTTTGTGATCCAAGATTCCACTCGATGGGCAAAATATAAGCTCCAGAGCAGTAAACCCTGTCCGAACATCAACACCAAAAGGTTGTTCTGCTGATCAAAAAGATCCAATCGTTGACCAAAACTTTTCAATATTTGGGACGTCCTTTTCCCCTCTGTCTCCAATTTTTTCTGTAGATCTTGCAAGAGCTCCGAGGCAAAGGTCTGTCCCTCCAGTTCCGAGATGAGTCGTTGGTGCTGCTGGATGGTTTCCTGCGCTTGGGACACATAGGTTGCAAACTTGAGAATGTTCTTGGAGAAACGTCCAACAACCCCAATTCCCAAAAAGTACCACACCAAAACCAAAATTTCGGGCACTATGCCCAAAATGGCCAGAACGATCCACAGCACGGAACCCAGCGCAAAAAGGGGTGCCACCATCCCTACCCATTTAGGGGTGAACGGTTTGTGGTTTTTCATCCAATTGGCTACCACCACAGGAGCTATTTTGGGTTTGGTTTCCCCCGCCAGGGAAGAAAAATGTTGGCGCCATTCCGGCAATCGTGCCAATTCTTGGATGGCTTCCTGCTTTTGGGCAATATCCTTTGGATATCCGTCCAGCAAAAGGCCCGAAAAAACTTCCCGTCCTTGCGGCAAGGTGGTTCGATTTGCGTATTGATAAAAAGAGCCTCTTCCAAAAAGATCGAGATCCTGTGCATAGGGATGGTCCGGTTGTAAAAGCTCCTTTCCATCCGGCAAATGATGGTAACGCCGGGCCAAGATCTCCAATTCGTTCGTATTGATGTCGATGAGTCTTTGCAGATAGGCTTTATGGCGTTTGACGTCACTAAAACTGGTCACCAAATACAGAAACAGCACCATGCCCAAAGGCAACACCACGAAAACCATCTGGGTGTCCCACAGGAAATATCCCGCAACTGCCATGCCCACGAAAACGGACAGACGCAAAGTGGCCAAAAGGGACAATCGCTTTTTTGTCTTTTGAAATGACTGCCTATGCTTTTCCCTTTGGGAAGTATAAAATTCTTTTAAATCTTGCATTAAATTCAACCTAAGTCTTTCAGCTCCTGTTGCAATTTTTTGGTCAATCCGGATACGACCAAATCATAGGAATGGTCAGTCAGCTCCACTATCAATTGGGGCGGTAATTGTTCCAGGAACAGGGTGTTCCAATGGGTTTTGCTCATGTGATAGCCCGGGATGATGTCCCCATCGTAGGTTTCACGAAGCTCTTCGGACCGTTCAGGATCACATTTCAGGTTGCATTGGGAAGGAATGCGCTCCAAGGGCACCAAAGCGAACATTTTCCCCATTACTTTGAAAACCAAGGTATCGGGACCAAAGGGAAGCTCCTCGGTCACCCCTTTTTTGGCCAAGCAAAGTTCACGGAACGCTTCAATGTTCATGGTCAGATGCCTTCGGAATCGTAAACGATGACCTTTTCCCAAAGGTCCTTACATTCCTCGATGAACACCAAATGCGGCGGCTCTGTCTGATAGGCCGCTTGATCTTCGGCAGATTCGAACGAAAGGATCAAGGAGTAGGTAAAGGAGTCATCTACCACATCCCTTGTGGCCTTGGGTGGGGTGCCAATAAATTTGGTCTTGGCGTATTGGGAATTGTCCAGAAACTTCTTCAAAGAGGCTTCAAACTTAACCCTATCTGCATGGTTGTTAGGCTCTTTGAACCAAAAATAGACGACATGGGTAAATGTGGGATCAAAATTATTGTTCATTTCTTTTTTGACTTGTACACAACTGGAGGCGCATATGCCTACCAATAGCAAGATTACGATTTTGATTTTCATGGTTGTTATTCTTCTATGAATTGTTTTTCCCTATTTGAAATCTCCAAGGCGGAATAGTCCAGCTTCCACCCGATGGTCTCCACGATCTTTTCCACCAAAAGTACGGCTTGGAGCGCTTCTTTCCTAGCTGTTTCCATCAATCCACTTTCCGGTATCTTTTCTTTGATATGGTGTATGGCCTCTTGGTTGAGTTGGGTAAGGTCTGTGGGTGAAAAACTGTTAAATATCCCGTTCTTGATATCGTAAAATTGCAGGTCGGGCTCAATGGACAAGACTTCGGGTTGTGGAAAATGGCTCAGGATGATCCGTTTGGTCTCGGTGTCCGCCTTTAGGTCCAACTTGCTCAGGTCATACCCAATATGCGCCTTGGCCTTGATCACGATCAGTGCCTTCTTTTTGCTTTTGAACAGGCTCATAAAGCTGCCCTTGGTGTTCTCGTAGTGGTAGATCTCGGCAAAGTCCCCTTCCACGGAGACCAGCTTGCACACACTTCTGATCTTGTCCAGCAGTACAGTGGACTGGTGCTCGGTAATTTCCTTGCTCCTTTTTTTTCGGAACAGGGAAAAGAACCAATACATCAATATGGCCCCCAAGATCAGTCCCAGAACGGAATCGAATACTTCACCCATTGTCTTTACCTATTTCCCCCAAGTGGGTAAACTTAAATCCTTTGTCATATTTTAATCCATAGCCCAAGGCCCTGTCCAATGCGGAGTGCGAGAACAGGATCACGCCGACCAACTGGCATAAAGGTATTGAAAAGTAGCTCCCCAAGAGGTATATGATGATCGCCATTCCTTTGTGGTGGAACAAATTGTAGGTAAAGGCCCCTGCCCTATTGCCCAAAAGATAGCCCAGCATGCCTATGTCCGGCGCCAAGATCAGTACCAAAAACCACCACCACGCATAGTCCAATTGGTTGAACAGATAAATGCCCAACACGAACATCAGCACCTCTTCCAACTTGATGATTGTTTTCATTTTTCTTCGATTTTATAGAGTACGGGGCGACTGGGACTGGCATCATTTTCAAAAGGGGCCACCTGAAGGTCCAAAAAGTAGGTGCCGTCCTTTACCTTGTTCGGCACATAGATCAGTTCCGTGATGGTGGCCTTTTCCCGGGGTTTTCCTTTCATGTTCCAAAAGGCATTATGGCACAAAAGTGCGCCACCATCCCGTTCCTTGTCCACCGAAGGCAGGTCGATCAGCAAGTGATCCACCCCTTTTTTCACCAAAAAGTTCACAGCCTCTTCCAACAGATAGGGCGGATTGGTATCGGAATAGTTTCGGGAGCGCTTCCCCTTGGTGTTGGGCAGGGTACGGATGACCACCGCCTCCCTTTTTTTATTGCCCAAGGCGTATTTCAACTGTTTTTCGGAAATGACAAAGTCATCGCCCTCAAGTTCGGGGGCCACGGTAATCACTTCCGCCAAAAAGAAGAACTTTTTTAGTTTCTGGTTGATGGAATGGAACCCTTCGGTGATGTGGCCCAAACATTCCGTGTGGGTCACATGCGAATGCGGATTGAACCATACATCGTTGAAATTGGTGGAGGCCCCTTCGGTGACCTTGCCCACAAATCCATCCTCGGTATGGGGTTCCATTTTGGGTGGCCCCAAGTACCAAGCGTTGATGTTGGCTTCCCCTCCCGAAAGGGCAATGGAGATGTCCAATGGTTTGGAAAGGTCTATCTTGTAATTTTTGGAAGGATGTTTTAAGGTTGCAATCATGTAATTGGACTTGTTGCAGTAATAAACTCATTTCCGTTGAGAAATGCAATACTAGGCAACTAGAA
>JASBTQ010000031.1 GCA_030148335.1 Allomuricauda sp.
TTGAAGAAAAAAACAAAAACGATGAAACGATGACAAAATGATGACGGAGGAACCACCAATATTTATAGGGTGTCCAAGAGGTTTGTCATCAAATCATCAAAAATCGATTAAAAACAGAACCATGAAAGAAATAAGAATGGACTGCGAAAAAGCCCGCAACATTGACATCGTTTCCACGCTGGCCAAGTCGGGGCACTTTCCAGTCCGGAAAACGGAAAAAGAAGCTTGGTTCCTAAGCCCGTTCCGGACCGAGACCCAAGCCTCTTTCAAGGTATCACTGAAGAAAAACTATTGGATAGATTTTGGGACCTTCGAAGGGGGCAGTACCATAGACCTGGTCATGAAAATGGAGAACTGTTCCGTAAGGGAGGCATTGGAACGATTGTCCGGGAACATGGACCATTTTTCTTTTCACCGGCGGCCGAATCCAACCAAAAAGGAACACAGGACCAACCCGATTCAGATTATCGAGATAAAGGAAATCGAACACCGGGCCCTACAAAACTATCTGAGCTCCAGAAGTATCTCGATCAAGACCGCAAGAAAACTTTGCAAGGAAATACATTATCGAATAGGGGAACGGACATACTTTGGCATCGGACTCCAAAACAGGTCTGAAGGCTGGGAGCTGCGGAACAGCTATTGGAAAGGGTCCACATCGCCAAAGGATGTTTCATTGGTCAAGAACGATCCCAAAAACTTGACCATTACCGAAGGCATGTTCGATATGCTCACCCTAATGGAGCTGAGACCAGAAATTGGTAACAGCCATGACCTTCTGGTATTGAACACCACGGCCTTTGTAAAACGGATGATAAAAGAAATAGGGAAATATGAAAATGTGGAGCTGTTTCTGGATAGGGACAAAGCGGGAATGGGGATGACAGAACTTTTGTTGGAAAAGTGCCCGAACAGTAGGGATATGTCCTCTCTCTATAGGGGGTTCAAGGATATCAATGAATGGAAGGTAAAAAGCGCGAAGGATGAAGTTCGGCAACGAATTCAAGATGTGTCATTGTCATGACAAATCTTGCTTTTGCTCCCGAAGGTCGCAAAAGATGATGGGAAAATGAAGAAGGAGTTCGTCCAGTTCCGATGCTCGGTCTACGAGAAGAAACTGCTGAAGGTAAAGGCTCGGAAGAGTGGCCTTTCCGTCAGTGAGTACTGCCGCCGTGCCGCCTTCGAAGACCGTATTGTAGAGCGGATGACGGACGAACAGATAGAGGCCTATAAGCTATTGGTGAAATACCAACGCAACTTTAAGTTGATCACCAATATGTTCAGAAAGCGGAACCCCAGATTAGCAGAGGAAACGGCCCAATTGGCCAAAGAGATACGGCAACACCTTTTAAATTTCAAGAAATGATAGGCATGGGAAAATCCATATCTCATACCGCAGCCTCCATGAGCTATGGAATGAACGAGGAGAAGGAAGCCGAGATCATCCACTGCCAATATCTGGCCGGGGAGACCCCAAGGGAGATCACCGAGGAGTTCCGTGTGATCCAAGAACAGAACGAACTTTGTAAAAAGAACACACTCAGCTTTGTACTAAGCCCCACCATTGAGGACGGCAAAAAATTGGAAAGCGAACAGCTCAAGGAAATGACCGAACGATTCCTTAAGGAAATGAGACTGAGGGAACATCAGGCCGTGGCATTTGTCCATAGGGACAAGGAGCATCTACATGTCCACCTGTATGCCAACCGTATAAGTTTTGAGGGCAAGGCCTACAATGACAGCTTCATCGGAAAGCGGAGCCAGCAGATGGCCGAGCGGGTGGCCAGACAAATGGAACTTACCACGGTAAGGGAGGCACAGCAGGAAAAACTGTACCGGATGCAGGAACTCCGGTCTGAAATACAGCGGATCCATGAAAAGGTCATGGCCCAGGAACGGCCAAGGGATTTTGACCAGTACATCAAATCCATGGAACAGAACAGCGTAAAGGTCATCCCGAGCATCAACAGACAGAACCAATTGCAGGGCTTCCGTTTTGAGTACGAGGGAACCAACCTCAAGGGAAGTGAGGTCCACCGTTCCATGTCCATGGGAAGGATAGCGGGCCAAATGAACTTTGAGAAAGAAAGGGCACAGAGAATTGCCAAGGACAAGAGCATGGAACTTTTGGGTGGGACAGTGAATGTCCCAATGAGTTTCACCAAGACCATCATAAAGAAAACCATCAAACTGGCCATAAAAGTGGTCAGGGACACTGGAATAGGAATCTAAACAAACCATCATGGCAAAACTGGATGAAATAGCGGAACTGTTGACCGAGGAGATCAATGGGTTTGAGAAGAGCATCAGCCGTTTGGAAAGGGTACATGAAAATTTACAAAACCTTCCGTTAAGGCCTGACACCACTGAGATCAGCGCACTTCTAAAGGAATACAGTAACGATCAAAAGAAGACCATTAAGGAACAGCAAAGATTGATGCAAAGGATCCTTAACAAGGTGGAGAAATCAATTCTGTTGCCCAGTTGGGTCCTAAAACTGTCCTGGGGGTTGTTGGTGTGTGTCCTTTTGGTGCTAGGGTTTTCAATCTATCAGGTATCAAGGATATCAAAGAAAGAAGAGGCTGCATATATCAAAGGACAGGACAGTACGATGGGACAATATGGGACATTCCTTGATGAGAGCCCACAGGCAAAGGAACTGTACCAAAAATGGCTGGAGGAAAATGGCAAAAAGTAGGACAGCGCCCTATCCTATTTTTGCTATACGCTTATCTTCCCGAACGCTACAAAAATGGGACAGGATCCATGCGCTGAAGTCGGGGTAAGATTTGGGATTTACGGATTATTACATTTTCCACATCCTACTTTTAATAGTTTTTAAAAATAGCTTGAGAGGATGATTAAAGTTCAAAATGCTTTACAAGGCCCTAACCTTATATAATAGACATTTGGCAGGCGTTCAACAGTTTAATCTCCAATGAGAATGTGTTATCTTTATTTCATTGTGAAAAGTACTAAAAGCATAAATAAAATCTTCTTTTTTTTGATTCTGTCTGTTGCTGCGTATGGACAAGAAGCAGCAACCATAGATACAGAAGCCCCAAGATTGTTTGAAAGTATACATTTACACTTGAATAAAACGACTTTTTTCAAAGGTGAACGCCTTTGGTTTAAGGCCTATATAAAGAATCAAAACCAGGGGTTACCCTCTGCAACCACCACGAATCTACACGTTGGCCTTTTTTCAAACGATGGGAAGGTTTTAATGCATAAAATGTTTATGGTCGACAATGGTATTTCCCATGGTGATTTAGCAATTGATTCGACATTTGTTGAAGATTCATACTATTTGATGGCATGGACCAACTATATGAAGAATTTTGAAGTTGCCACACCATTTCTTCAAAAGATAAAAATAATCGGAATAACCAAGCAATCGAAAATAAATACCAATAACGATGTTTCTATTTTGATTTATCCCGAAGGGCAACACATTGTAGCAGACGCCTACAATAGTGTAGGTTTGATGATTTTTAATGAGAATCTACATCCAATAAAGACGGATGGAATTCAGCTGATGACGGGAGATGGCGAACAAATTCAGTCAAATATTCAAACAAATCAGTTGGGTCAAGGTAGGTTTGGATTTTTTGCGGATCCAACCAAATCATATCTTCTTAAATTCCAAGATGCAAACGGTCTTTGGAATACCAAAAAACTGGAAATTGAGCTAGAACAGGGGACGGGCATCAGTGTGGATAACACAGCAAAAGACGTTGTTGTTCTAAGCCCTAAAAGGTCAAAATCTGTTTTGGATTCAAGTGATACCAAGAAATTTTCAATGGCTATCTATGACTATATAAACGGTAATTTCATTCTTCGGTATGAGCTTGATAAGGATAACAATCCTATTTCCGTAGACCGTAATCAAATTCCCAACGGAATCAACACAGCAGTAATTTTGGACGAAGCTATGCGACCCGTATCGCAACGTATGTTTTTTAACAAACCGAGATGGGGTAAAGATGTACATTCAATAGAAGTGAGCTATTGCCTTAACCAAAGCCAAGATTCCCTTCAGATAGATTTAATCCTTCCTAATGGAAGCCGAACGGCTGATATAAGTATGTCGGTGCTTCCCTCTGAATCAAATGCATATTTTCCTAACAATTCTATAGCTTCATCCTTCTTGGTACAGCCTTTTCTCAGGCAACAGTTTATTGATGGTCGCTATTTTTTTGAAGGTAAAGAACGTTCAAGGGATTATCAAATGGATACTAGATTGCTCATGGAAGGAACTGAAAAGTTTAACCAATATGTTAAGTCGGGGCATAACCAAAGTAATCAATATGAATTTGAGAAAAACATTGCTTTTAAAGGCAAGATTTTGGATGCCGACCTCAAAAATGAAAAGCAAGTTTCTTTAATGTCGCAAACATTAGGCGCCATAAATCTTTTTGACCTTTCAAAAGATAAGAACTTCAAAGGAGACCTTCCTTTGTTTGAGGGAGATTCTATCTTGGTAAGTGTCTTGAACGAAAAAGGAAAACTCAGAAAACCTAAAGCGGAACTGTATTTTGACGATTACCATGTGGACACTTTTGAATATTCAAAATGGTTGGTGAACTTGAGTCAGATTGAACCAGAAGCTTTGGTTTTAGAAATAGATGAAGACCTGAACCTAGCGGAAAGGACGATATCCCTTGATGAAGTCGTTGTTTCGGAAAAAATGAAGGATAACACCAAATTCCAAATAACCGCTTTGGCTGAAGGACGAATAATTGATAAAGAGACAGTGAATCGATATAGGTCTTTTCAAAATTATGTCCATATATTGGGCTTTCTTACTCGTCTGAAACCAGAAGAAGGGGGTATTGGGGTATATATTATTGACCCTCCTGGCCTTAGGGCTGTACCGGTGTTTGTTGAAGGTATGATGGCTAGCCCGGTTGAGCTGATGAACATGCCACTTTCTTCTATAAAATCAATGATTTATAGCAAAAGCAGACAAGGACCTTTTATTTCACTGTCATTACGGTATGATTATGATGAATTGTTTGACAGAGTAAGGTTTACAAGTCTTTCCGTGCTTGGGGGCTTCAGTCGAACACAAAGCTATTTTAGCCCAAATTATCCAGATTACACCTCATTTTTGTACAAGAGATATGGTGCCATCTGGTGGGAAAGCCAAATTGAGGTCAACTCAAAAATTCCATATTCAATCACTGTACCCTTAAATGAACAGAAAGAGGTGAGGGTTATTATTGAAGGGATGTCTTCAAATGGATTATTATTCTATACCGAACAAATCTGCAGGCTTTTGGAAAGTAATTATTCAGAAAACTAATCCATATGATGATAACAGTATAAGATATCGGTCAAGTATCTCTTATCCATAATCAATAGACCTATCTACTTTAAAAGTGATGGTTTCTTGTCGTAATGTGCTATAGGGTAATTAAATCAACATTAAGAGAAGGTAGTTTGTCAATTGCTTCATCCTGTAATCGTTGAACATGATTAAGGTATTTCAAAGTACTTCTGGTTGAGCTATGACCCATGGCATCGGCAACAGTTTTGAGGTTGGCTCCATTGATAAGTAATTGACAGGCAAAAGTATGCCGGGCGCAATAAAAGGTAATGTGCTTTTCAATTTGAGCCCTATTAACCCAGTAGCGTATTGCTTTGTTGGCCCCATTATCACTTAATGATTGGATTTTGAAAATAAAATCATCTTTTTCCCCAAGTTTGCCCAAGATGTCAAGAGCTGTTTGATTAAGTCTGTTATTAATCAGTTCCCCGGTTTTGTTTCTAGTGGTTATTAATCGACCTTTGTTTATATTTCTCCATTTGAGCTTTCGGATTTCAGCAAGGCCAAGGGAAGTGAAGCAGGCAAATAGAAAGGCTCTTTTTACTGCAGTATTTCCACATTTTGTATTGGCAAGTATTTGAAGTTCATCCTTATCCAAAACTTGTTTTTTTAAAGTATCGTCTTTGTTAGGATTGGAAAATCTTATGTCGGCTGTTGGCATTTCATTCAGGTAACCTTGAATTTTTGCGGCTTTTAAAACTTTTTTGAACCTTGTGAAATAGTTATGAGCCGTTTCGCCGGCCAGACCTGCATCATGTATTAAATAATCTTTGAACAAGTTCATGGTTTTAGGACCGATCCCCGTAATGGTTAACCTCGGATTGTTGACGGCCTCTTTAAATTTCTCCACAGAGCTTGCAATAATGCGTACATCCTTGTTTTTATAATCCTGAATGTATTTTTCTGCAAAAACAAAAAAATTGATCTTCTTAAGGTGTTGGGGAATATGTCCTGTTTCATCGGACAAAACTTCCAATTCCCTATTTGCACGAATTCTTTCGGCAATTCTTTTCTTTTCAAATTTGGAAGGATCCTTGGGTAGTATTTTTATTTTTAGAAATTCCCTCCACCTTTCTCCGTTATGATGGATGTCCAGATAGAGGCTTTTTGCTCCTGATTTTAATGTTCTGCTTCGAAGTTGTACTGACATAAAAAAGTGACGTAAGAGTGACGGTTTTTGTCTAAAAATACGAAATGAAGGGAAAATAAACAAGAGATAAATTTATATAAATAATTGATATACAACTAATTATAAACAAATAGCATCAAATAAAATTAAACTGAAATTCACACCCAAGGTACTTGAAAACCCTTACAATCAATTTATTGTAAGGGTTTTGTGCTTTTGTAAGTGGTGTAAAAGTGATGGTTTTTGAGATAAAAAATGATAAAATTACCATTCTAAAACTTTGGAATCCGTCCAGATCTTATGGATAAATTTAGCCACAAATTTTCTAAAGGTCCTAAACCCTATAACAAGTTAATTATCGGCAGTAAAGCGTAATTATCATCTCAGCAATAGAGGGGTAATACTGTGACTATTATATTTTATATCAATTAATAACTGATATATTGGATGTTACCAAGATATATGGTCAGAGAGAACAGTTTAATGCCTATCTTTAGATGCATATATTTTGTTCAAACCCTTTTCTAAAGTCTTACTAATATCTTATTTCCCTTAGCGAAAAGGTTTTTACACATCTATTTACAAATATTTCACAATTCTTCAGGTTACAGGAATCAAAAATAAGTCGTGTTTCCTTTATAAGCTTTGATGTTTTTAACATATAAGTGACATCTGTAGCATGTGATTCGAGAACATCATGTTTTGAAATAATGTGCTGCGCAAATGAGTAGTTAAACCTAAAATCAATGGAATGGCAGACAAAGCAGATTTGGATTTTACGTACACCACCATAGACAAAATATTCCGTTTAAGCATGGGTGAAACCGCAGATTATAGCGGTGCCAAGTATGATGGTGATTTTTCAATGACCTTGGAGGAGGCGCAAAAAGAAAAGAACAGGTTTATAGCGGACAGCCTCAATATAGACCGGGAAAGCAAGGTGTTGGATATGGCATGTGGGTGGGGTCCATTCTCCCATTTTATCACAAAGGAAAGGGAGGCGACGAGCATTGGATTGACCTTGTCGAAAGGGCAAGCAGAGGCATGCCAGAAGAATGGATTAAATGTGTTTGTCAAGGATTGCCGTTATGTGAAACCAGAAGATTTTGGAACCTTTGATGCCATAGCTTGTATAGGAGGTTTGGAACATTTCTGTTCGGTTGGGGAGTGGAAAGAGGGAAATCAAGAAAAGGTATACAGTGATTTTTTTAAAACACTTAGCGATCTACTGCCAAAAGGGGGTAGGTTCTATATGCAAACGATGACTTTCAGTAAAAATATGATTGAATATGAAGCGTTGGATGTCAAGGCAAAAAAAGGTTCTGCAGCCCACGTCATGGCACTGATGGTCAAAGAGTTCCCAGGTTCATGGCTGCCCTACGGCCCAGAAATGGTGATACGAAATGCCCAACCAAATTTTAAATTGATCTCACAGAGTAGTGGAAGGCTTGACTATATTGAAACGATAAGCCAATGGCGAAAGAAGTTCAGGAAGTTCAACCTTAAAAAGTATTGGCTCTACTTATCCCTAGTACCCAAATACATTATGGACAAGGAATTTAGACATCAAGTGGCCGTCTTTAAAATCAGCCCAAACAAAATATGCTTTGAAAAGGAAATAATGGACCATTATCGGTTGGTGTTTGAGAAAATTTAGACAATCGGAGGTTTACTGATTGAATCTTTGCAATTGAGGGAGACCATTCAAAATGAGTGAATGAAATTATACATAAAATACATGGTCAGTCTTCGCTGTAAAATGCTGGTAAAGGAAGAATTGACAAAGTTGGGCCTTGATTATGTCACATTGAATCTGGGCATGGTTGAAACTAAGGAGGAAATTACCCATGAGAAGCGAACCCAACTCAAAAATAATCTGCTGAAGTCCGGATTGGAATTATTGGATGATAAGAAGAGCATATTAATTGAAAAAATCAAAAATGTAATAATCGAAATGATCCATCATACTGATGAGATCCCAAAAACCAATTACTCTGGGTATTTGAGCGAAAAATTGGGATATGACTACACATATTTGTCCAATACGTTTTCTGAAGTGAAAGGAATCACTTTACAACAATATATCATTAGACACAAAATCGAACGAGTAAAAGAGTTGCTTTTGTATGACGAACTCAACCTTACCGAAATGGCATATAAACTTCATTATAGTAGCTCAGCACATCTCTCCAATCAATTTAAAAAAGTCACCGGCCTCACACCATCCTACTATAAAAAGCTAAAGGCAAAAAGGACGCAAAACCTGGAAAACCTGTGATATATGTAAAGTTTATAATTATTTATGTAGCAAACCCTGCCTAATTCTATCGCACCTTTGCTCATTGCTGGTAATGATATGATCAGCTTGTTAACGAACCATAAAATGGACATATTTAAAAAAAATATATCGGGCGAAGGAATTCTAGGTAAACTTTTCAGTGTTTCCAATCCCTTTACTGAAGGCTTAAGATCAAAACATGAAGAAGAAAGTGAATTGCACAAAAGTTTAGTGCCTGGATTGATTCGAATTAAAAATAATTGAAAGTGATCTTTAATGCAATGTTGGCTCACATGCTTTGAAGCAATTTAATTTGTTGATATGTGCTTTAAAGTTTTTTAAAGCCCAAAAAAGAGCAGGAACTAAAAAACACTGCTCTTTTTTCTTGGTGTTACTTTGCCTTGCCCAATAGAGCATTTTACGACCATTGTCCCTGCCATTCCCAATCATCCTAAGCCAACAATAAACATTCCGTTGTGAGAAAATGTGTCATCTATTTTATGCTGTTCATAACAATGCTCGTACTGGCCAGCACATTGCCATGAAGCGATGATAACTCAAATACCTAATACCCTATGTCAAAAGAAAAAGAAGGAAAGAAAAAGTCAGGAAAAACACCACCCTCAAAAACCCCTAAAGAAAAAAAGGCAGCCAAAAAGGCCAAGCGCAATGCCAAGAATAGATCGGAATAGGGGATACCAATCTTACATTAATTAATTATGGAAAAGGGTGAATTTGAGGAATCCAAGACGTTTAACCTAGCGGATGTGCTGGAGTTCAATTCCAATGCCATCGTTGTAAAAAACATAAGTGTCCAGAACAACTGTGTCATACAGGCATTCGCATTTGATTATGGTAAGGTGTTGTCCCATAATGAATCACCCTTTATTCGATTCATCCATATCATTGAAGGAAAGGCCGAGGTTGTCATAAACGGTAATTCCACTTTTATGGGGAGCGGGGATTCCATAATTATACCTGCACATACAACCTGCTCCTTTGAGGCAAATCATAAATTTAAGATGTTATGTGCCACCATAAAAAATGAATGACCCATCGATTTCATCTACACAAAAACATATCCAATGAAAAAAAATTATATGGTAAAAAGGTATAAAAAAGGAGATCTTGTCTACGCAAAGGTACGGCCCAGTGTCATTCTTGTTGTACGATTTTATATACGGAATATCTACCACTGCTCTGTTCAGAATGATTCAAAGGCAAATATATTGCTGTATTTGGATAGTGAACTCATGCCTTATAGAAAAGGGGTCAACAAAGCTAAATTCCATACAACTGGCTAACCATACAACTGGTTTCATGGATATATTTGCCCATAAAAAAACCATCTTTTTAAGATGGTTTTTGATGGATTCTTGAATTGAAGATCTTAATTGATCACCAACTCAACATTTACGGCGTTCATACCCTTTTGGCCTCTTTCCACTGTAAATTTCACCTTATCGTTTTCACGGATTTTATCTATGAGACCACTTTGGTGCACAAATACATCATCATTGGAATCATTGGGCTGAATAAAACCAAATCCCTTTGACTCATTAAAAAACTTTACTGTTCCTTCTTTCATTACTTTATAATTAATATTGATATTCTGTTCAATGCTTGTTTATATTCTTCTGCTTTGTTGCTCGCTATATGGTGACCGGGGACTGCATCTTCCCCAACTTTCGTAGGATCCCGACATGGTCGGTGATGGCAGCGATAAAGGTTGTTTTTGTGTTATAGGGAATTCCAAATTCCTTGGCAGTATCCGCTACGATACCGGATATTTTTCTGTAATGTATATGACAGACGTTGGGCAATAGATGATGCTCCACCTGGTAGTTCAACCCACCAATCAGCCATGAAAATATCCTGCTCTTGGGAGAGAAATTGGTTGTTGTGGCCAGTTGGTGGTCTGCCCAGTCACTTGAAATCATCCCATCTTCATTGGGAAGGGGAAATTCCGTATTTGGCATGATGTGCGCCACTTGAAATACAATGCTGATCAATAGGCCTGTAACAAAATGCATACTTAGAAAGGCCAGGACTGTGATCCACGGGGCCAGAGGTACGACCAGCAAGGGTATGACCAAGGCATACGAAAAGTAGATCAACTTCCATCCAACAATCTTCATAAGCGTATTTCTGTAACCATTCTTTTTGTTGAAGAATCCCATTTTCCGATACCGATCGAGCCTTATGAAATCTTTGGTAGTTATCCAAGAGACCGTGGATAGGCCATAAAAGAACCATACATACAAATATTGGAATCTATGCAGGCCATTTTTTTTGGCATGTGGCGAGAACCGAAGGAAAAAGGGAGCGTTGATGTCATCGTCGGCCCCTTCTATATTGGTATAAGTATGATGGAGTACGTTATGTTGGATTTTCCAAACAGCGGCATTACCTCCTATGAGATTCATGGTATACCCAAGATATGTGTTCACTTTTTGGTTTTTGGAGTAAGATCCGTGGATGGCATCGTGCATAATGCCCATTCCTATTCCGGCCATTCCTATTCCACTTATGATATAAAGGCCAAAAAGCAATAAGGGAGCTGTAACCATCCCAATGTTTATGAAAATCAAAGGGACAAAAAAGACAATGAGCATGACCATGGTCTTTACAACCATACTTGTATTGGCATGTCTGCTGATATTGTTTGTTTTAAAATAGGTACTGACCCTGTTTCTCAGCGTTCTTGAAAAATCAGAATTTGAATTTTTTGAAAATCTGGGCTTGTTAATGCCGTTAATTGCGGTTTGGTCTTGCTCACGCATGTGATATAATGGGATAATGGATAAGCGAAATTGGCTTGGGCATGTTGAAGAATTATCCAAATATGGGGACCATTACATCATCGTCCGAATCCACACAGGCGTCACCATCCTTAACGTTTGGCTTAAAATATTTGATTACGTTATAAATTAAAAAGAAGAGAGCTGAAAATGAATCGAGGATCTGCGAAGACTAAATTGACTTGGGCTTTCTGAATTTTAACCTGACAAACTTACCATTTATCCCGACAGTATTCCCCAATACTGTGTTAATTGTTGAAAATAAAAGTTTTAAGCAGTTAAACCGTTTTATTGAATAAAAGGCCCTTTAAAGGGCAATGGGCATCAAAAAAATGATTGAACACTATGGAAGTAGGACCATTCCCTATCGTAAAATAAACCGGACAAACAAGTTTAGTTCCAATTTAAATCCTTTCCTTTACAGCGCATCACGGGTTATGGACGATGATTGCTCCAATCCTTAAATAAAAAGATAGCCCTCTCCTTTTCCCATTTACAATCCACAAAGGGCGCCTTCTTAGTTATTTTTTGCTTGAACCAATATTCACATTTTAAAGGCCAGACTAGATAGGCCAAAGTCCACAATTTTGCATATGCCAGGGAATCCGCCATATCCCTGAAAAAGAGGCAATGTTTCCTAATTGGCCCCTAATGGCAGGATTTAAACAATCAATAACGAGAAAAAATATGCTGATAATAAAAATAGTTCCAGGAGAGAACATTGAAAGGGCCCTGAAGAGATATAGGAACAAGTTTCGGAGCACCCAACAGTTGAAACGCATTAGGGACAACCAAGAATTTACCAAGAAATCCGTTGAGAAGCGGGAGGGTCTAAAAAGGGCCATCCATAGAAATGAATATTTGAAGAAGAACGAGGAGTGATTTTATGGACAAAGATCTAAATCTGGCCGTCTTGATAGATGGCGACAATATCCCCTCCAAATATGTCAAGGAAATGTTGGAGGAGATTGCCAAGTATGGAAATCCAAGCATCAAAAGGATCTATGGGGATTGGACAAAGCCAAGTTTGGCGAAATGGAAAGATGTACTGTTGAAAAATGCCATTACCCCCGTTCAACAATATGGGTACACCACGGGCAAAAATGCAACGGACAGTGCCATGATCATTGATGCAATGGACATTCTTTACTCCGGAAAGGTGAATGGGTTTTCCCTCGTTTCCAGTGACAGTGATTTTACGCGGTTGGCCATACGGCTAAGAGAGGCGGGAATGACCGTTTTTGGTATCGGGGAGCGAAAGACCCCAGATCCCTTTATAGTTTCGTGCGACAAGTTCATATACCTTGAGATACTGCACAAGACCCAGGTAGGAGAATCCAACACTCCAGAGAAAAATGACAAGAGTAAGATCGATAAGATAACCCCGAAGGTTATCGATCTTATCCTTTCCACCATTGCCGATGTGGAAGATGAGGAAGGCTGGGCCTTTCTGGGCGAGGTGGGGACACTGCTGCAAAAGAAACAGCCCAACTTTGATGCAAGGAACTATGGGTTCAAGAAGTTGACACCTTTGGTAAAGTCCATTGCCCAAATAGAAACAGGGTCAAGAAAAAATCCAAAGGGCAATGGGAACCTGATTTATGTAAGAGCGATATCCAATTAAAAAACGAGCCCAATGAGACCCCTTTCCATAGCAAAACAAATTACAAAAAGGGATGCTCCTTCCCTTACAATGTACCTTAACGACATAAGCCGCATACCGATGATCACCGAAAATGAGGAGGTGAATCTGGCGGTCCGTATAAGGCAGGGGGACAACAAAGCCCTGGAAAGATTGGTCTTGGCCAATCTGCGATTTGTAGTGTCCGTGGCAAAACAGTACCAGTCGCGAGGGCTCAATTTGCACGATCTCATCAACGAGGGGAACCTTGGTTTGGTCAGGGCGGCAACAAAATTTGATGAGACACGCGGGTTCAAGTTCATTTCCTATGCTGTATGGTGGATACGCCAAGGGATCATACAGGCACTCACCGAAAAATCCAGGATGGTCCGATTGCCCTTGAACAAAATCAATGTGATCAACAAGATCAACAATGCCTCTTCGCATTTCGAGCAAGTGCACCAAAGATCTCCGACAGCAGAGGAAATTTCGGAACTGATCGATTTCTCATTGTCGGAAATCCAAACTTGTTTAAAACATTCGTCTTGGCCCCTTTCCATGGATGAGCCATTGAAGGTCGGGGATGGGGACCTCAATTTGTACGATACAATGCCTTCCGATGAGTTCGGTCGCCCGGAACAAAAATTGATCAAGGATTCATTGCAAATGGAAATCGATGGTATTTTGGATATTTTGTCTTACCGTGAGGCCTTTGTGATCAAAATGTATTTTGGGATAGGAGCGGATGATTCCATGGGTTTGGAAGAAATTGCCTATAATTTAGATCTTACGCCGGAACGGGTGAGGCAAATAAAAATAAATGCTTTGGCAAGGTTAAGGAACTCTTCCAGAATTAGGTTTTTGAAGGAATATTTGGAATAGTATATTTTAGTGGTTTTCGGTATATAGGACAAGAATCCCAGCCTTTGGAAATTGGGGCGTATGTTTTGTTTGAACTTAAAAGTCACTGATATTCAAACAAATACCAGTGACCTTTCATTTATCAAATGTTGATGTTCACATAGACCGATAGCCTGTTCTTTACTTCCACCTTGCTGTTGTTGAGGTTTTGTGAAATGGGCAACATGGTCGAAACCCCCAAAGCATACGTCCTGTAATTGACTTCAATACCGCCTTTTCCAAAAAAGGCATTTCCGCCCGTATCGCTCAATGCCAACCCAAATTCTTCATTTTCCCCGAAATGCTCTCCTCCAATTCCAAGTTGTGGGGTGAGGGCAAAATTGTTTCCAAAGTAATAGGTCTTGTAGGCGTTGAGTGCATAGTTCAATTGGTTGCCGAAGCGATACTCCTTGTCGTTTTCCGTTTTGATGGTGTAATTGGCCATGAGGGAAAGCCCCCAATTTCGGTAGTTCATGCCATAATTGGCCCCGACCAAAAAGTCCCAACTGCCCGTGCCCAACTGAAAACTTGGGTTTACGCTGCCTTCCAGGTTTTCCTCGTCAAAGGTGCCCGTCGGTACTTTTATCCCACCTCCAAGTTGTAAGGTATGCTCAGGTTTTATGGAGATGATACTATCGGGCGTCTGTTTGAGAACCTGATAAAACCCCAGAACAGTGGCATCGCCCAACCCATTGATGTGTTGTTCGGAATCGTCAGAAAATGTTCGGGTATGGAATTGATAGGGGAGCACGGCATTTACGATGAACCGTTTTCCCACGGGCAACTGTGTCCACAATTGGACGGTGTTGAAGCTTTCATCTATCCAGAGCGAATTTGCAAAAATGCCATCCCGGGATCGATAGGTTTGGGCAATGTACCTCAGACCAACAAAATTGTTGTTGAGTCCAGTGCCAAAACCCATGCTGCCACCATTTCCACTACAACCACAGGTGTCACAAAAATCATCATAGAGCATCAGTGCCGCCAAATTGGTCGCGGGGCAGGGAGGTTTGGGCATTGTGTTTCCTTGTAGTGCGGAAATGCCCAAGATCAAAGTGAGTATTGATAAAATATACGTTTTCATCTGTTCTTTTTTATTCATTGTATAGGTCAATATTCTGCAAAGCGTTCGTCAGTAATAAATTCATTGTCGGTAAGGGTGCCCAGAAAAGCGATCAAGGCCTGTTTTTCGGAATCGTCCAACAGAATTCCCAATCCATCTGCTGTTTTGAGCAAAGGGTCCAAGGTAGGGGAGTCCTGCACCCCATTTTCGTAGAAGTTCAATACGGACTCCAGACTGCCGAACCGACCATCGTGCATGTAAGGGGCCGTGAGGGCAACATTCCTTAAGCTGGGCACCTTGAACTTATAGTTGTCACTGGCACTTCCACTGACCTCTGCCCGCCCCAGATCGTTAAGAGTGGGGTTTGGGGGGAGACCATTGTTCCTGAAACTGCCATCGGAAAATAGATCGGTGGTGTGGCAACTGGCACATTTTTGCTGAAAGATGGACAATCCCTGGAGCTCCTGATTGGTCAAGGACACCCCATCCTCATTGCGCACATATTTGTCGTACTTGGAGTTGTACGATACCATCATCACCATGAACTGTGCAATGGCCTTTAAGAAGTTTTCATGGTTGACCCCGCCTTCCTCAAAAGCGGCATCGAACGCTTTTTGGTACTCACTGTCCGCTTGTAGCTTTTGAAGGACTCCAACCATGGTCTCGCCCATCTCCACTTCATTGGTAATGGGGATGATGGGGAACAGATCCAGGTGGTTCGTGGCGCCGTCCCAGGCAAATTCATTAAAAAAAGCCATATTGGCAATGGAGGGCGTGTTCCGCGTCCCTTCCTTGTCATCGATGCCATGGCTGAACTGGTGGCCGTGGTGCGTAAAGGAAAACCGCTGTTCATGGCAAAAACCACAGGAAATGAATCCGTTGGCGGACAACCTTCCATCATAGAACAATTTTTTGCCCAATTCAAAACCAAACTGGGTGGGAGGGTTTTCGTCCACGTTATAGACCATCGACGGAAAGTTGGAGGGAACAGTTACGGACAATGGCTTATCCTGTTCCACATCTATATATTCCCCATTATCGTTGTTGCAGGCTACCATTGCCAGCAATAGGGGCATCCATAAAAGATATTTCATGTGCTTGCTTTTTTTATATAGGGCCGTCCGTTAAGACGGCCCGTCACACATTTTTCTTTTAATGGGATTCCCCGCTTCCGTTGTGCACATGGTCCACAGCGAACATTTTCGAGGTGTTTATCGCTATTTTTGGGGACTTTTCCTCGCTGACCATGATAACGGCCTGCTCGGTGAGGGATATTTTGTTTTCCCCGTCAAGGATGTTGCCAGCATCCACTACCAAGTGGATGATCGGGTTCATTTCATCACTTACCAAGGCTTCGGTTGCCAAGCTCAAAGAGGTCTCCTTATAATTGTCCAAGCTGGACCCATGGCTTCCCATGTGGATCATAAAGCTTGTGGCATCGGTTACGGTCTCAGAGGTAAAGGTGCCCTCAAAATTGAGGAATTTGTACCCAGCCTGCCATGACCACATCATGTTGGTGTTCTCGGCCTCGGTCAGCAGATTTCCCTGCCCCTCGGCACCTTGAAGGTATTTTTCTTGGTCCACACCAATGCCAAAGGTAATCGACGTGTATCTCCCTGCGGGAATATTGGAGAGGGCCACTTCAGTCTTTCCGGTTTCCTCGTTCACAATAAAATAGCCTTCATCCTTTGGATAGGTGAACACAGTGCCATTTTCATTGGTAAGCCTAAAGTTCCCTACAATATAGGTGAGCCGGTCGATGGTAAGGGTCTCGTTCTGGGAATTGGTATAAGTTGAAGTGCCCAAGAGAAGGTCATCTCCGGCCACACTGTTGTCAAATTCAATCTTTACCGTTCCATTCCCGGTCAGTTCCGAGGCGTCGTCATCGTTGCTACATGAGGAAATAAAAATCGAGAGCAATAGTACAAATGATAGTTTATATAATGATTTCATAATTTTCAATACTTGAGTTTGGAGCGTATGCTTTTATCACATAGGTCCCCGGTTAAAAATGAGTAATGGGTTGCAAATGTCCACAATGGAACGTGGCATTTGGAACTGTTGCACACAGTGACATTGCTTCATGCATGGATGCAAGAAGCCCTTATGTCAGTGAAATATTGAAAATCAACAATTGGGAGGATGGAAAATGGAACCGACAAATTGCCTGGGTCCACTGGGAATGAGAATGGGCAATGTATTTTTGTTTGTTGCCTGCCCATTTAAATCGAAGAATAGGATGTTGACAAAACCTATGGGATATTCCTTGAGGTCTATTGCGGGAAGGTTCTGTTTTTTTTCGTTCTGTTCCTCTTGGAGCATTTTGGCCAAGTAACACTTACCGTTACAGTCCATCATGGGTTTGTCCTTGTTGATACAGAGGTACTCGGCAATGTAGTCTTGGTTCACCACATACTCAAATACGGGAAGCACTGGCTTTAGCATGGCCATTAAGTAGAGCAGAGTGAAAAATATGGGAAGACTGCGACTTTTCAAGAACCAAAAGGTTTGTTTTGCAAAGATAGACAAGAAAGAAGATTTAATGGAGCACAAAAGAAATTTACGACAAGACGCGCTCTTTTTGTCAAATGACCAGATCAGGCCGCAAGCAACTCCTTTTCCAGGGCCAAAAAATTCACCAACATCCTTTTGGAATCATAGATGGGGACTATTTTGATCTGGCACAGATAGGTTTCCCCATTTTTTCGGTAATTGAAAACGGAACCTGTAAAGGTGTGTTTGGTCCTTAACTGTTCCCGAATATTCTGTTTTGTGTTCTCCGAAGTTTGGGCTCCCTGAAGGAAATGAGGACTTTTCCCCATGGCAAAACTTCTAGGATACCCGGTCATTTCCTGAAAACCATCGCTCACCCAAACAATGTTCTGAAGGGGGTCAGTGACGACCAGCGCATCATAGGTTTCGAGCTGTATCAAATTTTCTAAGTCCCTTTCGACAACCCCATTCTTTAGGATAGATCTCAGTTGTAATAGGTCTGCATCTTTCCTAAATTGTTTGAGCAATTTGTGGTAGTGCTCTGCATAAAAATCGAAGCACAGTAAGGGGGAGATGAATTTTTTTCCTTCTACTTTCATAGGTGTATGACCATTTAATTTGGGGCCAATGCAAACATCGGCCCCGATAATATTAATGTGATGGATGTGCTACCATATCCCTCATTTGTTGGGCGGCAGAAACCATGATTTTCAAGGCTTCCTTGGTTTCTTCCCATCCTCGAGTCTTCAACCCGCAATCCGGGTTTACCCAAAGTTTGGAGGCGGGCAACACCTTTTCCGCTTTTTTCAAAAGCCCCAAAATCTCATCGGATGATGGCACCCTAGGGGAATGGATGTCGTAAACACCAGGTCCAATGTCGTTGGGATAATCGAATTCTGAAAAAGCATCCAAGAGCTCCATCTGTGATCGTGAGCACTCAATGGTGATCACATCGGCATCCATGTCCGCAATGTCCTTGATGATATCGTTGAACTCGGAATAGCACATGTGCGTATGGATCTGTGTGGAATCTTCCACGCCGCTTGTGGACAGTTTAAAGGCCCCAATGGCCCAGTTTAGATAGGTTTCCCAATCCTTTTTGCGCAAGGGCAATCCTTCGCGTATGGCAGGTTCGTCCACCTGTATGATCTTTATGCCCGCTTTTTCAAAGTCCACCACTTCGTCAAGAATGGCGAGGGCAATCTGGTTGCAGGTACTGGAACGGGGCTGATCGTCCCGTACAAAAGACCATTGCAGAATGGTGACCGGCCCCGTCAGCATGCCTTTCACCGGTTTTTCGGTCAATGATTGTGCAAAGGAGGTCCAAAATACCGTCATGGGCTCTGGTCTGGACACATCCCCGAAAATGATGGGGGGTTTCACGCAGCGGGAGCCATAACTCTGCACCCACCCATTTTGGGTAAAGGCAAAGCCTTCCAACTGTTCGCCGAAATATTCCACCATGTCGTTGCGTTCAAATTCGCCATGTACGGGCACATCAAGACCAATCTCCTCTTGGAAGTGTATCGCCTTTTTGGTCTCTTTTTTCAGAAAATCGATGTATTTCTGTTCGTTGAGATCCCCTTTCTTGAACAGCGACCGGGCCTGCCTCACCTCTGGGGTCTGTGGGAAAGAGCCAATGGTCGTCGTGGGGAAGAGCGGCAGTTTTAAATGCACTGCCTGAAGCACTTTTCTCTTTTCAAAGGGAGATGTCCTTCGGAAGTCACCCTCGCTGAGGTGTTCCACCCTTTTCTTTACCTCGGGTTTATGGATCAATGCAGCGTTCTTCCTTTTCTCCATTGAGGCCAAATTGTCTTTAAAGAGTGGGTGGGAGATGTGTTCAGAGGTTTCTGAAAGGGTTTTGAGGCTTTGGAGCTCCTCCAGTTTTTGCTTGGCAAAGGCCATCCAGTCCTTCACTTCCTTTGGAAGTGTTTTTTCATTTGTTTCCAGATCCAGATCATTCGGAACATGTAGCAAAGAACAGGACGGGGAGATGATCACACGGTCTTCGCCCAGTTGTTTTTTTGCCCTGCGGATGTATTCCAATGATGCGGCAAAATCGTTTTTCCACACATTGCGACCGTCCACCACACCCAATGATAGGGATGTTTTTTCTCCAAGTTTGCCAGATGCCAATACTTCGTCCAATAGACCTGGGCTTCGCTTCAGATCCAGGTGTAGGGCGCAAACGGGCAATGACAGTGCTGTGTCAAGATTGTCACCAAAACCTCCAAAATAACTGGCCAATAGAATTTTTAATGAAGGAAACTTCTCGGCTATGCCCTGATATACTTTCGCAATGGCCTCTTCTTCCCTGGCCGTCAGGTCTGTAGCGAGAACAGGTTCGTCCATTTGGGTCCAGGTCGCTCCGGCTTCCACCAATTTTTCCAAAAGGATATGGTAAACAGGGAGCAGTTTGGGCAAGAGGTCGAGCCTATGGAACCCTTCTTCTTTTTCCTTGCCCAACAGCAGATAGGTGACGGGACCCAAGAGGACTGGTTTGGTCTGGATCCCCAAAGCCTTTGCTTCATTGAACTCATCGATAATCTTTGTGGAAAGCAATTCGAATTCCTGGTCCTTTTCAAATTCTGGGACAATGTAATGGTAGTTGGTGTCGAACCATTTGGTCATTTCCATGGCGATGACGTCCATTTCTTTTTTCTGATAACCCCTTGCCATGGCAAAATAAAGGTCCAATGGATTTTTATTGGATTCTTGTGCGTTTTTGTACCGTTCTGGAATGGCGCCCACCATCAGCGTGGTGTCCAGAACTTGGTCGTAAAATGAAAAATCGTTGGAGGGAATAAGGTCGATGCTCTTTTCCTGTTGGAGCTTCCAGTTTTCCGTTCGGATGCTCTTTCCGGTCTCCAGTAGCTCCTCCAAGGAGATCTTTCCTGACCAATACTTTTCGCAAGCCCTTTTCAGCTCACGGTGGGCCCCGATTCTCGGGTAGCCCAAATTGCTTGTTTTCATGCTAAAGCTTTTATAAAATTGAACAATTAGATAAAAGCTCCTTAGCTCAACTTCGCAATGCCTTAAAACAAGAAGAACGCAGAAGGAATTTGCCGAGGGTTCCCGGTAAAGTTCAAACGTTCGACCTGCCCTGTACGCGAAGGCACCGTCAAAATCCTACAAAGTAGGAACGATATGGGCAGGTATCCTGGCTTGTCCGATTTTTACCGCCTTCTCATCCGTTTGGACAATGGCTCTTTTGGCAAAAACATGCTATCCCAAATGGGATCGGACTTACAGTTGCGCGTCAGCTCGTGATTTGCACACGATTCCCTTTTAATCCCGACCTATGTCGGAAACCCTTATCGTTTTGATAAAGAAATTAAGTAAAGAACTTATGGGTGTAAATGTAGGTAATATTCTGTTGAATTGGATGGATGGGGTTTTTTGTGAAAAAAATCCTATGACCGGATGACAGTTGTCAGCTTTTCCGCAAAGCCCAGTTTTTAGGTTTGTAACAGTGATTTTTTGGCCCCAAAAACGGAAATGTTGATAAAAGTGTTGAGAACCTGATGGGGTCAATGTGAAATCCAAGTAAAGAAAATATGAATTTTACAGTCGAGCTATTTCGTGCAACTCCAAAAAGTTTTCCAAATGCATATTTTTCACATCACTAAAAGAGATTTTAGTACCCAAACATTTGATTTACACAAAATTACCAATGCCATTCTGAAGGCCATGACCGCGGTGGATCATGGACAGATCAGTGATGCGCAGGCCATTGCGGACAACGTTCAGCGCACCTTATTTGAGCGAAAGAGCAGGGACGAACAGTATGTGCCGACCGTGGAAGAGGTTCAGGATGTGGTGGAGAACGAACTCATGAACAGTGAGTTCCATGACGTGGCCAAAGCATACATCATATATAGGAACAAGAGGGCCCAAATGCGCCAAACGGACATTTTTGAAAAGCGCATCAACCTAAAGCCCTACGAGTACCCACAATTGTACGAATACGTACCAGCGATCAGGCATTCGTATTGGATCCATACCGAGTTCAATTTTACCAGCGATATCCAAGACTTCAAATCCGGTCTTAGCGAAATTGAAAAAAGTGCCATCAAGAACACCATGTTGGCCATTTCCCAGATAGAAGTGGCGGTGAAGACCTTTTGGGGCGACATATACCACCGTCTGCCCAAACCGGAAATAGGATCCGTTGGGGCCACTTTTGCCGAGAGCGAGGTGAGGCACCACGATGCCTATTCCCACTTATTGGAGATTTTGGGACTGAACCAAGAGTTTGAAAACCTCAAGAAAAAGCCCGTTATCATGAAACGGGTGCAGTATTTGGAGACTGCCCTCAAAAATGCCAAGAGCGAGAACAACAAGGAATATGCGGAGTCCATTTTGCTTTTCTCCCTGTTCATTGAGCACGTTTCCCTCTTCTCCCAGTTTTTGATCATCATGGCGTTCAACAAGCATAAGAACATGCTCAAGGGAATTTCCAATGTAGTCGAGGCCACTTCCAAGGAAGAACAGATCCATGGCGATTTTGGGATTGATGTCATCAACATCATCAAAAAAGAACGGCCCGAGTGGTTCGATGAGGAATACAAGACCATGATCCAGGAACTATGCGAAGAAGCTTTCCAATCCGAGAGCAAGATCGTGGATTGGATCTTTGAGGAGGGCGAGCTTGACTTTTTGCCGAAGGCTGTGGTGAACGAGTTCATCAAAAATCGGTTCAACAATTCCTTGGAGAGCATAGGCATTGCCAAAATATTCGATGTCGATCAAAAACTATTGGCACAGACCGAATGGTTCGATGACGAGATCATAGGAACAAAACACGGAGACTTTTTTGTGAAAAGATCCATCAACTATAGCAAGAGAACACAAAGTATAACCAGCGACGACCTTTTTTAATTATGGAGAACAAAACCCCATCCCCACAGATCACGGACCAAATCAAGGACAACAAGACCCAGGAACTTGTAAATGCCAGAAAGGATGCCCTGTCCAAACTCAAGACCAAAGAGGAAGACAAGGGCTTTGAATGGCTGAATGAATACAGTCGCAGCTTTTTGGGGTCGGGCTACCTCACCGAAGGAGCAACCCCGGAGGGACGTATCCGTGAAATTGCGGAAAGGGCCGAACATATTTTACAGATACCCGGCTATGCGGACAAATTTTACCATTACATGTCCGAAGGATTTTTCTCCCTGGCATCGCCCGTTTGGTCCAACTTTGGGAAAAGAAGGGGATTGCCCATCAGCTGTTTTGGGTCCCACATCGATGACGATATGGGGAACATCCTCTACACCCAGTCCGAGGTGGGCATGATGTCCAAATTGGGCGGGGGAACATCCGGCTATTTTGGGAAGATCAGGCACAGGGGTGCCCCGGTAAAAAATAATGGACAGGCTTCAGGAGCGGTCCATATCATGCAGTTGTTCGAGTCCATGGTAGATGTGGTGAGCCAAGGCTCCGTTCGTCGCGGCCGTTTTTCGCCCTATCTGCCCATAGACCATAAGGACATCATGGAGTTCTTGGAAATAGGGACCGAAGGAAACCCTATCCAACAGCTTACCCATGGGGTCACCGTGACCAACCAATGGATGGAGGAAATGATCGCCGGTGATGAGGAAAAACGAATCGTTTGGGCAAAGGTGCTCCAACGAAGGGGTGAAATGGGGTATCCCTACGTGTTCTTCTCCGACAATGCCAACGATGGTGCGGCAGATGTTTACAAGGACCAAAACCATAGGATATACGCCAGCAACCTTTGTACGGAAATCATGTTGCCCTCCAACGACAATTGGTCCTTTGTTTGCGTGCTCTCCAGTATCAACCTGTTGCACTACGATAAATGGAAAAACACCGATGCGGTGGAGACCATGGTCTATTTCTTGGATGCCGTGATTACCGAATTCATTGAAAAGTTGGAGGCCTACAGGGATTCTACCGATCGGGATGACAGACAGACCTTCCTCTTTATGGAAAGGGCCTATAACTTTGCCAAGGAAAACCGTGCCTTGGGCCTAGGGGCCTTGGGCTGGCACTCCCTCTTGCAGTCAAAGCGCCTCGCTTTCGATAGCCAAAAGGCATATAATCTCAACAATGAAATATTCAAGGCCATCAAGGACCGTTCCTACAAGGCATCTGAAGAGCTAGCCGAACGTTTCGGGGAACCTGAGGTGCTGAAAGGGTATGGTAGAAGGAATACGACCTTGAACGCCATTGCGCCGACCACTTCCTCTGCCTTTATCTTGGGCCAAGTGTCCCAGGGAATAGAGCCCATCTGGAGCAATTGTTATGTGAAGGACATTGCAAAGATCAAGGTGACCATCAAGAATCCTTATTTGATGGACCTATTGGAGGAGAAAGGACAAAACAACGCTGAGGTCTGGAAGAGCATCCGCGATATGGACGGTTCCGTACAGCATCTGGAGTTTTTGACCGAAGAGGAGAAGGCCGTGTTCAAGACCTATTCCGAATTGGACCAGTTGGACATTGTGTACCAAGCGGCCAACAGACAGAACCATATTGATCAAGGTCAATCGGTGAACATCATCGTGCACCCCGACATGCCCACGAAGGACATCAACAAAATCCACGTAACGGCATGGAAACTGGGACTGAAGTCTTTGTACTATCAGCACAGTATGAATGCCGCACAAAAGTTCAAGCAAAAGAAAGAGTGCACTAGTTGCGAGGCATAACAATATCCCACTACAATTAAAAAAGGAGGTTTCGATTGGTTTCGGACCTCCTTTTTTGTTGAAACTAACTAGAAATGGATTACATGATCTTGATATCCACCGAAGTCCTGCTCTGCCATCCGGTCTGGTCGGTCACGGAGTAGGAACAGTGGTAATCCCCCGGATCTACATCATCTGGAATGGTCACGGATATGTTGATCTCATAAGAGGTCTGCCCATTTTCAATGGTATGGTTACCAATAAAGAGCAGAGGGTTCACAGCTTCCTTGATGGCCCCCAGTTCACATTGTGCCCCTTGGTCATCATGGGTGTGGTGGTCAAAGTTGTGGTGGATGTTCAGGCTATAGGAAGCCAATGCCACATTGTCCGTTACACGTGCCCTGAAAGCATAGGTCTCTCCCCTTTCCAGGGTTTCACAGGTCTGTGGAAACCCTTCCGTATAGTTGACACTAATGATGGGTTTCTCCTCGTCAATGGTGCTGTCATCACTGCTGGAACAAGAAATCAGCAACAAAAGGGGAAAAGCGATATAAAGTAATTTAATGATCAACTTCATCTTTTTATTTGTTGGATAAGCCACATGACATAGTGTTATGCCATGTGGCGGTTAGTATCAAGGTGCCGGTACAGTTACCTCGATATGGGTTTCGTATTCCAAGGTGTTTCCATTTTCATCCTCAATGGTGAAAAGAATGTGATATTCCCCAGCGGGAGCTGTGGCAGGAACGTCAATGTGTTCATGGAACTCCGCTTCGGTCAGCTCATGGTATCCTTCGGAATAGATGTTCTCAAAATCCCATTCCACTTCACCTTCATCTACTGTAAGATCATGGCCGTGTACATCCACGGTGATCTGATGGATGCCATTTACGGCACTGATAATGAATTCAATATGGAAATCAGCTCCCCGGACTACACTTTCACTAACGGAAATCTCGCTCAGTGTGATTGGATCCAAAATCTGAATATGGCCTTCGGCTTCCGTGCTGTTGCCCAACCCATCGGTCACTGTCAGCACAACATGATATTCACCCGTCGGAATGTTGGAAGGAATATCCACATGCTCATGGAAGGTCGGGTTGATGACCAAATATTCAGCATTTGTATAGGTCTGTTCAAAATCCCATTCCACTTCGCCTTCGCCAATCTCAAGGTCGTGAGCGTGGATGGCAAGGGAAATACTACTCACTGAGGCTTCTGCAATGATTTCTGCTTCAAGATGGACATCCGAGCCTTTGTAGGCTACTTGGTCTTCGGAGTGACTGCTGCCCTCTCCATATTCAAAGTTGGAAATGACCGGAGCGGCCACTGGAGGTGTGCCCCCGTCATCACTGCTACACGAGTGCAACAGGATTCCCAAAAAGGCGACAATTGCTAAAGGTTTAAGATTTGTTTTCATTCTTCTTTTGTTTTTGGTGTTATACTTCATTTGATTTAATTAAAATGGAACGGTCATTGAAATGGATAGGTTCCTGCCAGCTTCGGGAACATCAATGAGCCTATAAAAACTGGTGTGGTCGTAATATTCGGTGTTGAACACATTGTTCAACTTGATGCGTAATTGGGTCGGTTTTTCCAGTCCAAAAAGGTGGATTCCGGTCATGGCCGATATGTTCAGTGTTCGGTAGCCCTCTGTTTTTTCCTCAGGCGGGACGATGTCGTTTTGGGCTGCCGTGATCCTTAGATCGGCCATGAACTGGGGCGATTGAAAAAAGACTATATCCTTGAACCGATAGCTCGCAGAGATCAATCCGGATAATGGAGGGGCAAAGGGGAGTGTAAAATCCTTTTTCGGGCCGCTCGTCTGTCGGGAATACACATACTCCACGGAGGCATCCAAACGCAGGGCATCGGTCACATTGCTGCCGACCCATGCCTCTCCCCCGTATCGGATGACCTTGCTCTGCGTGTATTCATAGATTTGGAGCGTCTCATAATAATTGGGCGTGGGGTTCAGGTAGATGAAGTTTTCAAAGAAATTGATGAAAGGGCTGACCCCTAAATTGAACTTCGTGGTGGAGTGGTCCACATCCACATCCAATTGGTAGGACTGTTCAGGGGCCAGGTCAATGTTCCCCCGTTCATACCGGTACATGTGATAGTTGACCCCATCCGAGGCCAGTTCGTTGGCCAAGGGCATCCTAAAACTTTTGCCAAGGTTGATTTTATAGGTGGTGTTCTTGTTGAGGTAGCTCAACCCAATAGACCCGCTGAAATTGCCAAATTCCAGACGTCTGTCCTGAGCACGTTGCACATAAACATAGGAAGTGGTGCCATCTGGATTGTTGATGGGAGTTTGCCACCAATCAAAATATGATCGGGTATCCACAAGACCCACATCGTACCGCAGGCCGCCTTGCACATGAAGGTTTTCATGTATCCTAAAATGGTCAAACACGAAAGCTCCCACGGTAAACCGATCAAATGCAGGGATCAAAAATCCCCATCCGCCAATGTTGTTGTTCTGGAATTCTGTATTTACCCCGAAGATCAGGTCATGTTCGGCATTGGGCCGATAGGTGTCCTTTATGTTCAGGGAATAGGTGTTTTTGGTAAAGATTCTTTCCCTACTATCGGGAGGGGTAGGCATATGACCATGGGGCACTGGCTCTGAGCGTTCTTCCCTTTGGTTGTTTTGATAACCAAGATCTACCTGCAAAGTGTGGTCACCCCTGTAGAATGTGGTATTGTTGGTTATTTTTATATGGTTCACTTGATGGAAGGGCAAATCCACGTCCCTGCTGGAACTGTCATAGTCAATGGAAGAATTTCGCACCTCCAGCCCATGCGCATTGGCAAAAAAGCCATTTTTCGCGTTCACATTGCTGAAAAAGGTCTCGGATTTGATATGATCGGATACAAAACCGATGCTGAAACTGGCATTGGCCTCTCTTCCTGCAGTATTTCTCAAGTGGTTTTCATGCAGTTCAAAAATGTAGTTTTCATAATTGATCCGATCAGTGGGCACTTTGTAGTCACCGTAGTCCCTGTAGGTCAATCTACCTCTATAGAACCATTGCTCTTTCCGACCCTGTATCCCTGTTGAAATACCAAAAAGGTCATTGTTGGTCTCTCCCAACAGGTTTACTTCCCCCTCAAAAGAATTGGGCATGGGAGTCTTGGGAGGTTGGATGTCCACTACTCCTGCAATGGCATCGGAACCATAGAGCAAAGAAGCCGGGCCTTTGATGATTTGGACATTGTCTATTCCATATTGGTCTATTTCCAGCCCGTGGTCGTTGCCCCATTGCTGTGCTTCATGTTTGATACCGTTCTGTACTACGCTGACCCTGTTGAACCCCAATCCCCTTATGACAGGCTTGGACTGTCCCGAGCCAATGGTGATGGTGCTCACCCCAGGGATTTTTCGCAAGGTCTGCATAAGGCTATTTTCCCTATTGTTTTCCAAAAATTCCTTGGAAACCCCGACGGTTATGGTGGAAAGCTCCTGTGCTTTTCGTTGTTCGGTCTTTCCAACCAGTTCCACGCCATCAAGGTTGGTGACCGACTCTTTGAGCTGGATCACCATATTCTCTACATTGCCTTGCACGTCTACAGTGAACTGTTCCGTGACATAACCGATATGGCTGATTTCAAAATGGTGACTGCCCTTGGGGATTTTACCTATGACGAACGCTCCATTTTCGGAGGAAACGGCATAGAGGTTTAAACCGATGATGTTGGCACCGGCAATGGGCTTTTGGGTATTTGCATCCACAATGACCCCTTTCAAGGAGTAGGTCTCTTGTGCGGATGCTTGTGTGCACAGACTGATGAACAGCCATGCCACGAGCATGTTTTTGAACATTTTGGGAAACGATAAATTCTTGCAATTGCCTCAGGAAGAGGCTTTAACATTGTCGGTTTTCCCTAGTTCTTTGTTGTGGATAAAGCTGTAAATCAGCTAGGTTGGCTACTTTTTTACAAACCGAAGGGATGCAAGCAAAGCAGCACAGTTCCAATTATGTAAGGGAACCGTTCAAACCGTGAACAAAGAAAAAAGGAATGGGTTAGGCAGAAGGAGGAGGCCTTGAAAAAAGAAGGCTGGGGTCAGTGTTGCAAGAAATTTGAAAATCGTACCCAGCTTCTACTTTATGATGAACAACAAAATCAACATTTTGGGGCAATGGTTCCCCAGGGTCGTTCAGTAAAGCCGGAGTGTGGTTGTCCGTGGCAATATTGTGGCAGATGGCACAATGGTCCACATAATCGGAATCGTCATCGTGGGTAAGCACGTGAAGTCCAATAAGTTTCGTTGCCAGAAAAAGGGCAAGAAAGATAAAGGAAATGCTATTTTTGAGACGATTTGCCTTCATATGATCACAAACATATTAAAAAAACGGCGTTTTCTACCCGCAATCCACCCACTTGTATTGAACTTTTGTGAAATCCTGAATTTTCAGAATTGAATTTTAAACAAAAGAAGCCTCGGTCAGTTCCTTGTTTACCACAGCTCCTGTAAAATTGCCAAAATGCACCGCATTGGCCACAGACCGCATGGGGCTGGAGTTGTCGCCACAGGCATAAACACCCTCCACGGTGGTTCGCTGGAGCATATCTGTTTTGATGTACCCTTGTTCATTCAGTTCGCAGCCGAGGTCCATTGGAATCTGTGAATGTTGTTGAAATGGAACGGCTGCGTACAAAGCGTCCAAATCGAGTTTTTCACCATTTTGGAAGACCACCTTTTGCATTTGTCCATTTAGATGCTCAATTTCAACAATCTCCCTTTCATCAACGGTGATATTATGTTCTTTCAATATATGGGATTGTTCCGAAGAAAAGGAGGCAGGCCCAGACGTCAGGATGGTCAGGTCATGGGTGAGATTGTTCACCAGTGACGCCAAATGAAATGCCCTATCTGCCTGCGCAAAGATTCCGGTTTTCTTGCTTTTGAACTCATACCCATGGCAATAAGGGCAGTGGATGACCGTTTTGCCCCAACAATCGGAAAATCCTTTGATGTCGGGCATTATATCCTTGATGCCAGAGGCAAAGATCAATTTTTTCCCTAAAAAGGAGTCCCCCGACTGGGTCTTGAGCTCAAATTGGTTGCCTTTTTTAATCCCTTCGGAAGCAAAACCCTCAAAAAAGTGCACAGATGCATATTGCTCCACTTGGTGTTTTGCCAAAGATGAGATCTCGTTGGGCGTATTCCCATCCTGCGTCAGGAAATTATGGGAATGTGGCGTTTTTTGATTGCAGGGATTACCACTGTCAATGACCAAGGTCTGCTTCAACGATCGTCCCAAGGACATGGCAGCCGATAGGCCTGCATAACTGCCGCCGATGATGATTACGTCAAAAATGTGTTTTTTTGCCATCTGAAATAGTATTGGAAAGAGTTGTCAAAATTAGAAATAATATTTATTATTGCAACAATGTCGCATTAATATTTATGAAACGAAGAAAAACACCTGCCAAAGAAGCCGTACTAAATCTTTTGTCCCAACGACAGAAAGCCATGAGCCATGATGCCATTGAGAAAGAGATCGAGGTGGATGCCAACAGGGCCACCATTTATCGGGTACTGAACCAATTTTGTGAGGATGGGATTGTCCACAAGGTGGTAGCCGAGGATGGCAAACAGTACTTTGCAGTATATACGGACTGCAAGGGCAAAAAGATACCTAGCCATCATTTCCACTTTCGTTGCACCACCTGCGATACCATAGAATGTTTGGGTGAATCGGTACATTTTTCAATTCCCGAAGGGTACAGGGTAAAGGATGTAAACTGCCTGCTATCGGGCACGTGTCCGGATTGCGCTTAGAGCGGATAAATTAAAGGGCTGAACATCAATTTTTTGGCCAAATTATTGGCCTATAATGCATGTTTTATTGGGTTTTGTGTAGTGTCATGGATTTCATCAGTTATCCTACATTTCACAACAAATGATGGATGCAATACAACATAACTTCCCTTTTCTCTTTGGGAGTTGATATGTTTGGGTTGTCTTGCTTTGCAAGGGCAGCCTCATCGACCCAACTATGAACAGACCCCAACCTCGGAAAAAACCAAGCCATTTCCTATTGTCTTTTCTTCTACTGTTCGTTTCCATACAGATGGGGCATTCACAACAATGTGCAGTGAATGCAGGAGCGGACCAGATCATTGCCCAAATGGCCCCTATCTTTTTGGATGCCGATACCCCTGTTGTGGGAACCGGCATGTGGACACAGTTATCCGGCCCAACATTGGTCACTTTTGATGCCGTTTCCGACCCACAGACCGAAGTGTTAGGGACCGTCCCAGGAACCTATTTTTTTGAATGGACCGTTTCGGATGTGAGTTGTGATACGGCTTCGGATACTGTAGGGATTTCCATTGTAGGAGTGGATCTGGAAGTGGCTTTGATGGCCAGTGATACCATGCCCGATATCGGTGATGTGGTCACGTTCACCATCAATCTTAGCAATTTGGGAGATATGGATGCCACAGGAGTTTCCCTTGAAAATTTTGTCCCAGAAGGATATGGGACTGTAAGTGGGATCAGCGGTGTAGGCACGTTCAATTTTTTGACCCGAAATGTAACCTGGTCAGGACTCGATGTCCCCATGGGCAGCAACACGGTTGTTTTGACCTTCAATGCAACGGTATTGTCGCCAACAGGGATTCCAGGGGAATACACCCATATCGCCGAAGTGGTTTCGAGCGACCAATTTGATCTGGACAGTTCCCCCAACAACGACGATGGGGACCAGAGCGAAGACGATGAAGCTGCTTTGACCGTGGCCCCGCTACAGGCAGACCTTTCCCTGACCAAATCGGTTGTGGGAAACAACCTCACACCCAATGTGGGCGAACAGATCAGTTTTGAAGTGTCCGTTGCCAATAATGGATCCCACCTAGCCACCAATGTGGGTGTGGAAGATAGTTTGCCATCCGGTTTCAGCTTTGTTTCCTATGCCGCAACATCGGGAACGTACAATGCGACAACCGGCTTGTGGCAAGTGGGGGCAATCGCCAGTGGAGGTACGGAGACCTTGGTCATAACTGTTCGGGTGAACCCTTCGGGAGCTTATACCAATACCGCAGAGGTCATAGCTTCGGATGCTTTTGATATGGATTCGACCCCGGGAAACAATAACGGCACCGAGGACGACCAAGATGAGGTCGAAGTGGCCCCGGTGGATGTCATAGACTTGTCCTTGACCAAAGAAATCAACAAATCGCCCCCATTGGTGAGCGATAATGTCATGTTTACCCTTACAGTGAGCAATGCAGGGCCCAGTGAGGCCACTTCGGTTGAGGTGACCGACTTATTGCCTTCAGGATATACCTATGTCTCCGATAATGGGGGCGGGGCCTATAACGATGCCAATGGTATTTGGAATGTGGGCACATTGGCCAGTGGGGTATCGGAAAGTTTGAACATTCTGGCCACGGTAAATCCATCTGGGGATTATACCAATATTGCCGAAATCACAGGGCATGACCAAATCGATTTGGACTCGACCCCCAACAATGGGGCTCCGGGTGAAGATGACCAAGATGAAGTTACAATCATACCTATTCCTGTTGTGGATGTTGCCCTGACCAAAACGGTCGGTAATCTTATTCCAGACGTTGGGGAGGAAATCGTTTTTACCATCACGGTACGGAACGATGGTCCCAGTGATGCCACCAATGTGGTAGTTACCGATCTTTTAGCCTCGGGCTATTCGTTCATCAATGCAGTGCCATCCATCGGAACATATGAGACGACAAGTGGCTCATGGTCGGTGGGGAATTTGGACAATGGTGTTGTAGAAACCTTGGATATCACCGTGGAAGTGCTCCCTTCGGGAAGCTATATCAACACGGCCGAAGTGACACAGGTGACCGAGGGCGATGTAGATTCGACCCCAGACAACAACAATAGCGCGGAGGATGACCAGCAAACCGTGGAACCGGTGCCTCAACCCGTATCCGATCTTCTTTTGCGCAAATCCGTGAATGTGTTGAGCCCTTATGTGGGCCAAGAGGTTATATTCAGTATCAGCGTGACCAATTTGGGGCCCAGTGACGTGACCGGGGTGGAAATCATGGATGTATTGCCAACAGGGTATACCTTTGTGTCCAACAATAGGACAGCAGGGATATACGATCCTATTTCCGGCATTTGGGCATTGAATGGCGTCCTAGAGGATCAGAATACGGAAACCTTGAACATTGTGGCCACGGTCAATGCTACCGGGGAACATTTCAATGTGGCCGAAGTGATTGCTTCCAATAATTATGACCCCAATTCAACACCGAACAACAACAATGTCTTTGAGAACGATCTGGACAGTGCGGGCACAACCCCCATCCCAGCAGCCGACCTGATGTTGGAACTGTTGGTAGACAATGGGTTCCCGGATGTGGGTTCGCAGGTCACCTTCACTATCAGATTGACCAATGAAGGTCCTAGTGAGGCCCTTGGGGTCATTGTAGAGGCTCTTTTGCCCTCCGGTTATACCTATGTGTCCGATGGTGCCAGTGGAATGTATAACCCTTTCAACGGTCTGTGGAACATAGGAAACATTGAAGCGGACAGCAGTTTGGAATTCCAGATGGTTGCCGAAGTGAACCCAGCGGGCGACTATAATTTTAAAACGGAAGTGGTCACTTCTAGGTTCCATGATCCGGATTCCACTCCGGGGAATCATCTGCCATCGGAGGACGATCAGACAGAACTTGCTACCGTGCCGAGGCATGTGACGGATATTTCCATTTCAAAGACCGTGGACGATATGAACCCGGATGTGGGGGATACCATTGTGTTCACCGTTCAAGCAAGTAATGCAGGACCCAATGATGCCACCGGTTTGGTGATAGAGGATAAATTAGCAACAGGATATCGGTTTATTTCGGCCCAAACAACCGCCGGGATCTATGATGAGGCATCCGGTTCTTGGGATTTACCCGACTTGTCCAGCGGTAGTTCGCAGACATTGCAGATTTCGGTATCGGTTCTCCCCGAAGGGAATTACAGGAACACGGCCGAACTTATTGCCCTGGATACCTATGACCCGGACTCTACACCGAACAACAATTTAGGGTCTGAGGACGATCAAGATACCATATTGCCGGTTCCTGGGGCCTTGGCTGACCTTTCCTTGACCATGACAGTGGACAATCCCACTCCCAATGTGGGGGATATGGTGCGGTTTGTGATCAGTGTCACCAATAGTGGACCTTCGGATGCTATTGGGGTCGAGGTGACCAACCTGCTGCCCAGTGGTTACACCTACCAGTCCCATAGTTCCACAGCAGGGGTCTATACTGCCGGAACGGGTGTTTGGACGGTGAACAGGACCATTTTTGACCAGAACACAGAAAGTTTGGAACTCCTTGCCCGAGTGAATGCCCCAACAGCTTTGCCAGACGAATATCTGAACATCGCCTACATTTCGACCAGTCTGTTGACCGACCCGGACAGCAATCCTCTTCAGGGCATTGACGAAGATGACCTTTCGGACGGTCTGGAAGATGATGATGAGGCCAGTGCGTTTGTGGTGCCACAGACCACGGACATTTCCATTTCAAAAGAAGTGGACAATCCATTTCCGAACATGGGGGATGAGGTCGTATTTACCATCACCATCACCAATTTGGGTCCCGGTTTGGCATCTAACATCGGTATTGAGGAACAATTGCCCACGGGATATAGGTTTGTAAGTGCGGAAACCTCATTGGGGATTTTTGAAGCATCTTCAGGATTTTGGGAAATTGAAACGCTCCAAGTATCGGAAACGGCCACTTTGGAATTGACCGTTGAGGTGCTGGACAACAATGATCATGTGAACCGGGTGCTATTGTCCTATGTGGACCAATTTGATAGTGATGGTTCCAACGATAGGGACGAAGCTTTTGTGACACCGAGCTGTTTGGTAGTGTACAATGAATTTTCTCCCAATGGGGACGGGGTGAACGATTTTTTCACGATTGATTGTATCTCCCAATACCCCAACAACGTACTCCAAGTGTACAACCGATGGGGAAATATTGTGTTTGAGACCCGGTCCTACAAGAATAATTGGGACGGAACCCCCAACGGGCGGGCCATTATCCAAAAAGAAGACCAACTGCCTGTGGGCACGTATTATTACCTCCTTGATTTGGGGGATGGGTCGCAACCACGAACCGATTGGCTTTACATAAACAGATAGGATGGGAATGGGAAGGAAAAAAAATAGGATAACAGTATTGAGGTGTCTGTGCAGTTTGGCACTTTTGGGAACCATCTTCGTTTCGGCCCAACAAGATCCACAGTTCACGCAATACATGTACAATACGATGAGCGTTAACCCCGCTTATGCAGGTTCGCAGGGACATCTTACGGCACTTTTGATGCACCGTTCCCAATGGGTGGGCATCAATGGGGCTCCCAATACACAGGTCTTGGCGGTGGACTCCCCCTTGGAGAACAAGATCGGAGTGGGAGGCGTGCTGGCCCATGACGCTTTGGGTCCTTCTTCAGAAATATTTGTGGATGGGAACGTGTCCTATACCATACAGTTGGACAGTACCAACAGACAATTGTCCTTTGGGTTGAAGTTGGGAGGGAGGATCTTTGATGTTGACTTTTCCAAAGGGCTTACGGAAAATCCCGATGTGGCCTTTCAGGACAATCTGAAGAGCAAATTCTTCCCTACCATTGGTGCGGGGTTTTATTACCATACCAAAAAGGGGTATCTGGGCTTTGCCGTGCCCAATTTCTTTTCTCAAAAACATTACGATGGGGAAGAGCAGGAAATTGCGGCAGAACGCCTTCACTATTATTGGATAGGGGGGACTTTCATGGACATCACAGCAGATGTGGTGCTCAAACCTGCTTTTTTCGTCAAATGGGTACCTGGTGCGCCTATGATCGCCGATATATCGGCCAGTGCCCTAATCAAAGAGACCTTTACCGTGGGACTCGCCTACAGGTGGGACGATTCATTTTCTACCTTGTTGGGAATGCAGATCAATCCCAACCTAAGCGCAGGCTATGCCTATGACCTCACTTCTTCCAATTTGGCAAGCTATACCGGGGGCTCACATGAAATATTCCTTAGGTATGAGTTCAAATCGCCCCAAAAGCAACTCCAACGACCCACATTTTAGGGTAAGGCCCATCCGGAATAGTCATTATCTTTATGGTGTCAATACAGAAAGATTGAAAAGGTGTTATGGAAAGAAATGAACTATACCCAATTTTTTTGAAGGTTTCCCAATTGAACGTGCTTATTGTTGGAGGAGGGAACGTAGGTCTGGAAAAACTGACCTTTTTGCTCAAATCCAGCCCCAATGCCCGAGTACAGATGGTGGCACTGGAATTTCTTCCTGAGACTGTGGAATTGGCTCAAAAGCACCATGTGGAAATGGTCCAAGAGGCCTACCACAAGCAATTTTTGGAAGGAAAACACATGGTCATCGCCTGTACGGACAAACCAGAAGTGAATGAACAGGTATATCACGATTGTAGGGAAAGGAGCATTTTGGTGAATGTAGCGGACAATCCGCCTTTCTGTGATTTTTATATGGGGGGAATCGTGACCAAGGGCAATGTAAAGGTGGCCATATCCACCAATGGGAAATCGCCCACAACGGCCAAAAGGCTCCGTCAGTTTTTTGAGGACGTCCTTCCGGAGGATATCGATGATTTGGTGAAGAACCTCAACGAATACCGAAAGACCCTAAAAGGCAGTTTTGAGGAAAAAGTGGAGGCCCTCAATGAGTTCACTAAGGGTTTGATCGACAAAAAAGAGTGAACGCACCCGAAAGCCTGCCCAATTTTTTTCAGTTCCTATAAGCGTTTCATCGCCTCGATGAGTTCATCTTTCCTTCTGGACGATATGTTGACCTGCATATCATTGCTCATGATCAGATAGCCGCCATCTGCCTTCATATACTTTTTCACCTCTCTCAGATTGATGACATAACTGTTATGGACACGCATGAATTGATGTTCGGCGAGCAGGTTTTCATATTCTTTCAAATGTTTGCTCACCATGTGGGTGCTGCCATCCCTTAGCGTAAAACAGGTATAGGAACCATCCGCTTTGCAGGTAACAATATCATCTATGGCTATAAATTCCATTCCCAAGGTCGTTGCTAGGCAAATTTTTTCCGGCCTTATATCACCTTTGGAAATGTTCTGCATCAAGGTGTCCAATTGTTCCCTATAAACGTTGGTGTCCCTACGGGTCCTTGCCTTTTTCACGGCCTCTTGCAGTTCATCAAGGTCTATGGGTTTCAGAAGATAGTCCAGTGAACTGAATTTTATGGCCTTGATGGCATACTGCTCAAAGGCCGTTGTGAAGATGACCTCAAAATCGGGATCCTTGATCTGGTTCAGGACGTCAAAACCTACTCCGGATTTTAGTTCGATATCGAGAAAAACGACATCCGGACTATAGATGGAAAGCACCTTGACGCCTTCTTCCACCGAACTGGCCATGGCGATGACCTTGACGTCTTTACAAAATTCTTCGAGCATGGATTTCAAGGTTTCCCTGCTGTGCTTTTCATCTTCGATTATTATTGCTTTTAGGACCATTGGTTTGTCTTTAGGGGTTAAAAAGTCTTATTATGATCTTGGTTCCAGAGGGATTTCCCTTTGAATCATATTTGTCGATTATTTCTATGGTATTCTTTTTTCCCAGGGATGTGTCCAAGATGTTCAATCTTTTTTCGGTGATTTCCATGCCACGGGATTTCTTGAACGGTTTTTTTGCTTCATTTTGGGCCATTGTACCATGTCTTCCCACTCCATTGTCCTCTATTTCAAAAACATAGGAGTCCGGTTTTTTTCGAAACCGGAGAAAGAGCTTCTTTTCACCCTCTTTCTTGCCCATAAGGCCATGCACAATGGCGTTTTCCACAAAGGGTTGGATCAACATCAATGGAATTTCCACATGGTCCGTATCCAGTTCTTTGTCAATCTCAATGGTATATTCAAAGTCATGGTCAAACCTCAGGCTTTCCAGTTCCAGATAGGAGCGGAGCATTTCTATTTCTTCCGTGAGGGTGACTATGGCCTCATGGGAACTTTCCAGTACATTCCGGACAATTTTTCCAAACTTCGATAGATATTTCAATGCGGACAACTTATCATCCTTTAATACCAAATGCTGTACGGAGTTCAAGGAATTGAAGATGAAATGGGGGTTCATCTGGGCCCGTAGGGTTTTGACCTCTTTCATGGAAACCTCTTTCTGGAGCACCAGCTTGGCCTCATATTCCTGTTTGATCTTATAGGCCAGTCCCAAGGAAAAAATGATGATTTCCAGAGTGGACCCGATGACCATATAGTATTTATGGATAGTGAACATATACAATAATGCACCGACCATATAGATAAGGGAGCCCACAACGATGAAAATAGCAAGCCTATCTTTTCGATTGAACAGGAGATAGGTCATGGAAAAGATGCCAAAAAGGGTCATCAACAACCTTTGGACATTTAAGGTCCAATTGCTGGTGGAGAAGTCGCCCATAAAAAAGGAATAGGAGAGCAACAATACCACAATGGCCAGAACAGACACAATGGCAAGTATGGCCATGTGAAGCTTTGGATATGTTTTCTTGGTATTCAGATAATACATGGCAAAAAGCACATAAAAAAAGTTGATGAGAACCTGGGAAACAACAACACTCCAATATCCAAAATATGTACTGATATAGGTTTGGTACAGCGGAAAGAAGAACCGTACAAGAAAAAAGGCCGAGAAGAATACGTACAGCGCATAGAACAAAAATTCAACTTTTCTTATGTAGCAAAAGATAATGAAAAAGGTGAAGAAAAAAATAAGGCAAGCCCCTAAATAGATATGGTCCATGATAACTTTGCCAAGGTCACTGTTTGTATAGTAATCTGTGTAAAATCGATTGGCATTCTCTGAGATATACTCAAATCTTGGGGCGTTACTATACGGCTCAACAACCTTTATCTCCACGTACAGATACCTTTGGTCAATGAGGTATTCTTTTTTAAAGCCCACTCCTTGGAGATGAACCAAGGAGTTGTTTTTTTCCTGTTTGTCAAAATGCCCAAATGTAATGCGTTCTAACTGTCCATTTTTTTTATAATAAAGAGTGGCCTTGCTGAAGTTGAGGGTACGCAAACGCCATGATTCCTGTGTTTCCAAAGTATCAAGCTCATTGATAAAATCCAATTTTATCCAATATATGGCATTCACGTCTTTGAACCTCAATGATCCATCGGTGCTGAATTCATGATCTTTGTTCAGTATCCCATCGATTCCCAGATCAGGGTCATTTGCCTTTAAAATGGAAAAAGGTATTTTCTTGGTTTTTCTGTCCATTTCCACAGTCTGTGCAAACAGGGTCATTGTGCCCATGGAGAATACAAGGCAGTAAACGACAATGAAAATAAACCTTGTTGTTTTCCCTTTCCTGATGGGGTGGCTGGCCAACTTTCCAGTACATGGGCTACAATATGTTTTTTTTAGGAGGGATATGATTGCGCCGACGACCATGTGGAAGAAATTTCTTAAAGGATTTTTCTTATTAAATTTGAAAGAATAGGATTATTTGCTATTTTTGTTCCAAACTCGGGACTCTCGTCCTTGGGGAAAGGAACTCCTTTCATTAAAATTGAACTAGAGGAATAGTTCATAAGGTCGTCGATTAAAGTCAACAATATTTGGTTTTGCCGCTCATCTGGGAACTTTGATATGTTTTTCCATAGGGTATCTGTACTACTGTTTTATGATTGTTTTTGTATATATATATATTATGTATTCCATTTTTGACAAAAACGACCCATACCAATGGCAATCCATATAATCCCCTTCAAGTAGAAGGTTAATTCCTTGATGGATTAAATTACAATTTTTTTTCGGGGGGAAGTTTATAAAATTATTTGGCCCGGAGTGTTTTTTGATGAAACTAGGCCAATGGGATGGGGTTATCATGAATTTGGTATTTTTTGCACCTTGGATGTGTCCAAGGAGAATCATAATATAAGCATAAAATTAACTCACCACTTTCGTTCCATTCACTAACTGTGTGCAGCATAACCCCATACTAGCTCTCAGCTTTCCAGGAATTACTAATGGTGAGTATTCTATCAATATCTTTGATCCAGGCTTCAAGTTAGGATCAGCTATGTTAAAACCATGGGACTGCACAATCTTCAGAGCCAGAACTGAAGAAATGGGCCTAATGTCCGTGTGCAGCCCAATCCCTTTTCTTTTTTTCTGCGGTAAATCTAATTTTGTTCAATGAATATTCTGGGGGTCATTTGACGTAGTTGGGGTTTGGGTTTACGGATGGCCCTTTTGGGTTTACGGATGATGTTCCAAGTTGGAAAAACTAATACATAAAGTGGGATTTCCTTAGGGATACATCCCACTTTAACTAACATGAACACTAAAGGGTCAATTTTTTATCCGGTGGAACAGAGTTCATGATCTGGTCTGGACACAGGGGAAAAGATTTTTTTGGCTGTCCTCTGCCTGGATGGTCTGGCTTTGGCTATAAAATGACCTTTAAAATCAATGGCTGCGATGTTGCTGAAATAACCTAGCATATCCTCATAATCATGGATGTTTATCCCTGCCTTGGTCAAATTTTTATGGATTGGGGAGACACTGGGCTTCGCTCCCCAGTCCCCATTTATTCTTTTGTCCTTGGATTTTATGATCAAAATTTTGAGTTTGCTCAAATGCCAAGCTGGGACATAGAAATTTGAAACACCGTCCTTAAGTGATTTGAAAGTGACATATACCTTGCCCACATTTTTGTAAACGCTTGCACGGTATCCCATGGGGGCATTGTTGAGCGGTAGTTTCAGACAATTGTTTTCCGACTCCAGATAGAACAAAATGGGATTGTTGTAAAGCACTTCCTCGGTAAGCTGTGGAACCTCTAGGGTGAAGGACCAACCGGGCAGTTGTTCCCTGATATCAAAGGACAGTAGTTCCACGGTATTGGAGCCCATGTTCTTTTCATGATCCAATTTGCTTTCCTTCGGATAGGAGGATTTATTGAAAAGATAGAGTGGGTAGCCGATAATGATTGCGGCACAGATAAGGGTCCATAATATGGTCAAAGAGAGCATAGGTGACATGTTTAAATTAAAACTTGGGAACTTTAAATCATACCCTAAATAACAAATTAAAATCATGCCCGTACCTGCCCAATTGACGGATGCCGCTTATGAATTGACGGATGAGAAATGAACGATTAAGTGTGGGTTTTCATCGGTGAAAAACAGTGGTTTGTCCCTCTTTTATCGACTTTTTCTCGAAAATCCATACAGAAGGGTCATCTCCGAACAAAAAACTTTGGGCCAGATTTGCAAAAAAGGGCAAATTGTAACCCACAGGTGTCTTAAAAGGAACAGGTATGACCAAAAAACCATACCTATTTCCCCTTTTCTGTATCCATCTTCTCCAATTGTCCCAACACGCCCATGACATCATAGTTTGCTATTTTCCTTGTACTATAGTTCCTTTTGATATGGTTAATGTAGGTGTGGATCTCCAACGTATAATAGTTCTCAAGCTCGAAGATTGGATCTTTGACGATCTCAAAACTTTCGTCAGCTTTCATTTTCCCATATGATCTTGCATGGTAAACTATTTTATGGCTGTTGTTCTCGGAATCCATCCATTCTATGGTTACCTCTATAAAATCATTCATTCTTTCCCTAAGCTTGTAGGTGGCTTGTTTTGGGATCTTTCCATATTCATACTCAGATTTGACAAGATCCAAAATCCATTTTTCAAGAAAATTTCCTTTCATCGTAGATTAAGTTTTTAGGTGTTCTGATTTGGGCCTGTTTCCAGACTTTTTGGTTCAATTTATTTTGAGGATGATTATGGTTTCCTGTAACCTTCCAAAATTCTTATTGAAAACTGGCGTCGGTTTACAGGTTAATATTCTATGCTCCAAGAGACCTTGGGAACTATTGTAAGGGGGTTGATCCATGTATCCACAAGAGGTTGAAGTTTGGGTTACATGCCCATTGTCATATGTAAGCATTGGATAGATTTATTAAGATCAATCCATATGTAGAATATTCTTAAACCAGTTTATACTATTTTCCCGTGCATGATAACTTTGTTCAACGCCATCAGTATCAAAACCATGTCCTACACCTGGATAAAGGTTGAGCTCCACATTGTTCTTTTTGGCTTTAAGGAGATTGAACATACATAATGTATTTTCGGTTAGGGAGTCCTCTTCAGGTATTTGGTAAAGTATTGGTGCATAGGTATTATATATATTCCCTTCCATTGCATCAGATTTGCAAGGGCTGGAACCCCAATAACCGTGTCCGGACGATCCGCCATAATAGAATATTCCTCCGGCAAATCCTATATCAGGTTTTTCCTCAGGGGGAAGAACACCATCCGATGCGTCATATTCTTTGCCATCGTAACTCTGGGTCCACTCCCAGTCCTTAGGAGTGGTATCTGTATCAAATAAAGTAGAGAACAGGGCGGTACCACCATCAGAAAAACCTATTAAACCCACATCTATTGTACGAACTACAGAACTACCATCACTAAATTTCAACTTTCTTAATAAAGCCAAAGCTGCGTTGGCATCTCTTGGACGAATAAATTGGGAACTGGATCTAAAGATGTAGGGAGGCTCCTCCCATTTGCCGGTCCTTTCGGCAATACCTCTGCCAGAATAGCTGTCCACAAATGCTCCGACAATACAGCTTTGATCAAACAATTCTCGCCATTCCCTATTCTGTGTGGACATTGTTCCACCCTCTGGATCATTGTCTTTCCACATTCCACCAGAACCATGCATGACCACAACAGCTGGAAGACTTTTTTTGTCACAGTCTTTGGGAATTGATAAATAAATGGGCACTTTGTCATTGCCCACCATGACATGAACGATGGTGTCCGTTGTTGAGGATGAAATGACCACTTCACTAATTTCTGGAGGCTCAATGCCATCTTCACTGCAGGATAAGAGTGAAAATGCAAGAATCAAGAATAAAGGCAAATTGGTTTTTTGCAATGATTTGGGAATTGTTTTCATAGTTTCTCTTTTTTAATAAGTACATGTACAATTTGAAATACCTTGGAAAAGATCTATCCCCAAGGTGAACACATGGGTTCCTTTGGAATAGCCCAATATTTCGTTCATAATGACTTGATAGGAATATCCAAAGTAAAAGTCACCTTTTTTGAGTCCTATAATGGGGGCCACATACAAAGGAGATCCCAATTGATCGTTCAGAAATCTATAGGTAAAACCAGCATAGTAATAATCCTGAAAATCGAACCATTTGAACTTGGTGTTTACATCTGTTATAGATCTACCATCATTTTCAAAATATTGGAAGAAAACAGAGGGTTCTATTTCAAAATCGTCCCTTCTGTTCTTTCTGAAGCTGTACCCCGAATACACATAATAATTTCGTAAGGTATTGGGTTCATGAATAGGGTTGAACTTTCTAAAGTCTTTGTTCAGAATGTTTGAAACATTCAGGCTCAAGTAAAACCCACCTCTTCTGTATAGAGTGCCAAGATCAAAATTGGGATTACTGGAAGCCCTATCGTTTGTGATTGCTTGATCACTTACTGCTTCTGGGTCAAAGTTTTCAATATCAAGTCTAATTTGGTTCAGATTAAAGGACAACGCAAAAGAGAAGAAGCTTTCCTCATACTTGTCAAAAGTCAAATGGTGGGCAAAGGAAACTTTCCCCCCACGCTGCTTGGTCTCCCCATTCGCGTCATTGTAAAGTACCATGCCAATCCCGGACCTGTTCCCCAGCCTGACGTCTGCGGATAGTGATTGGGTGTCAGGAGCATCCTTGACACCCACCCACTGTGTTAATCCGTTCATCCTGACCTTTACATAGTTCCCGATACCGGCATAGGTAGGGGACATCAGAAAAGGGTTGTCGGATAAATATTGGGACAACTGCGGAATAGTCAGTTCCTGTGCATTCATCAGACACACATTCATCCACATCATAAGAGCAAAAGCTTTCTTCATGTATCATCTATTTTTTTATCGGTACAGGGTGAAATGTCCAACAAACTCACGTCCAGAACCATCATTTAATTTTACAATGTACCAGTAGTCACCGGACGGCAAGGGCTTGGATTCGTAGGAGCCGTTCCAAGCGTCAGATTGTCCTAGAACCTGGATCTTCCTGCCATACCTATCAAAGATGTATGTCTGGATATTTGGGAAGGCCTCAGTATTCCTTGGTGCCCAAAAATCGTTTTGTCCATCAAAGTTTGGAGTGAAGAAATCAGGAATGGTGATTTCCATCAAATTCATGGCAATACTTTGTATGGATTCACAACCATTACTGTCAATAACTCTTACTATGAAGGTCCCACTTCTATCTATGTTAAAAGTATTGGATGAAGTTCCATCATTATTGTCGAAATAATAGGTATAAGGAGCTTTGCCTCCAGTTACATTTGCAGTGATTTGGTTTACATATTCATTGGTCAATGTCAACTGCAAAGGCTCAAAACTTTCCACTTCAAAAGGAATTTCTCCTAAACAACCATTATCATGCAAGATGAATAGACTGTGATCACCTGGACCGATGTTTCCAAAATCAGGGCTTATAATAAAATCGTTCGGTTCAGTTGAATTCAATGCATAGAGCACATCATTGCTGATAGTTGGGTCAAACAAGCTTACATCGATAGTGTTCGATGGAAGATTATCATCGCAGAAATATACAACTTCAACTGAGGCGCCAAGGTTTGGACCTCCTGACTGAACCACGAAGTTTGTATTGGTTCGACAACCGTTATCATCAATGATACTCATTTCATAATTTCCAGGAGATAAGTTGTCTATGGAGAAAGAATTTGAATTAAAGACCAAAGGATTCATGCCGTTGAGCTGAACCGTAACTGGCAAATCAGCATCTCCAATAGTAACAGATACGGATCCATTATCACTTTCCCAGCATGTTTCATCCTGAACAATGGTAGTAACGCTAAATCCAGTGATGGTCACTGTGAAGGAACTTTCCACATCGGGGCACGAACCTGTTCCAGGGTTGAAGATGAATATCGTGGATGTTACGGTTATTTCACTACCTGCAAATAGCGGTGTGCCGGTCCCGCCAATACCTGTAAAATAGTTTCCATTGGTGAGTGTTGGGAGTGTATACGTGTCACAACTTTCAACATCCATAAGAGTATCCACTATTGACGGAATATTATTAGTGATGGTGACCTCGTCGAACGAGGGGGTGCAGTTACCGTTGGCGATGGTCCACCTCAGGATGGCGCTCTGTCCGGCGGGCAGTCCTGTGACGTTTGTGGCGGGGTCGTTCACGTCGGCTATGGTAACGGCCGGCCCGCTCTGCTGTGTCCAAGTGCCGGTGCCCACGGTGGGGTTGTTGGCGGCC
>JASBTQ010000041.1 GCA_030148335.1 Allomuricauda sp.
TTTGTTCTGTTCAAAAATCGGCGTCCACATATCGGGCGAACTTTTTGCCAGGCGAACAGTGCTCTCAAAACCACTTCCCGCCATGTCAAAAATATCACGCTCATTTTTTTCTTTCTCAATAACCGTCTTTCCCAACATAAATGAACTGATGTGTGATAAATGGGATACGTAGGCGATGTGTTTGTCATGTGCCTCGGGGTTCATGTACCGAATCCGCATTCCCATTTCCTGAAAAATGGCCAAAGCCTTTTCCTGCAACTTGAAGGCTGTTTTCTCCACCTCACAAATGATCATGGTCTTTCCGTCGTACAATCCTTCCAAGGCAGCCGATGGTCCTGAAAACTCCGTTCCAGCTATGGGGTGACAGGCCATAAAATTTCTACGCTTGGGGTGTTCGGCCACACTTTCGCAAATCAACCGTTTGGTGGAACCCGCATCCATCACCACGGTTTCGTCTCCCACTGCATCCAAAATCTTGGGCAGTTCGGTCACCAGAACATTCACTGGGATGCTTACATACACCATATCCGCAGTTCCCAAGGAACCGTAACTTCCTTTCTCATCAATGATCCCAAGTGACATGGCCTCTTCCAAATGGGCCTCATTCTTGTCCACACCAATGATAGTGGCATGGGGATGCATTTTTTTTACATCCTTAGCGAACGACCCACCAATCAACCCTATTCCTATTACTACTACGTCCATGCTAAAATCTTTCTATGGCTTCCTTGATTTTTTCTTCCTTCACACAAAGGGAAAACCGAATGTATCCTTCACCATTGCTGCCAAAGATGGTACCTGGCGCAATGAAGATGTCCTTCTCATACAACACCTGATCGATGAAAGCTTCAGAGGAAAGCGATCCTTCAGGGAGTTTGCACCATACGAACATGCCCACGGCATTCCGGTCGTATTCACAGCCCAATTTGTCCGCCAGTTCAAACATCAGCTCCCTTCTTTTGGTGTAAACCGTGTCCAGTTCCTCAAACCATTCGGGGCCGCTTTGGAGTGCGGCGACCGCACCTTTCTGAATGCCGTAGAACATACCTGAATCCATATTACTCTTCACTTTTAGCACGGCGTTGATGTGCTCCGCACTGCCCAATACCATCCCCACACGCCAACCGGCCATGTTGAAGGTCTTGCTGAGACTGTTCAGTTCCAAGGTGCATTCCTTTGCTCCATCAATGGACAAAATACTCATTGGATTGCTGGACAATACAAAACTGTACGGATTGTCATTGACCAGCAAAATATCGTTCGCTTTGGCAAAATCCACCAACGATTTCAATTGTTCCATTGTTGCCGTGGCCCCCGTGGGCATGTGCGGGTAGCTGACCCACATCAATTTCACTTTGGAAAGGTCTTTTTTGGACAGTTCTTCCAAATTGGGGAACCAACCATTTTCCAAATTCAGGTCATAAGTCACCGGAACAGCTTCAACCAAATTGGTCACGGAAGCATATGTTGGGTAGCCCGGATTGGGCAACAACACTTCGTCCCCCACGTTTAAGAATGCCATGCTGATGTGCATGATACCTTCCTTGGAGCCCATCAAGGGCAATATCTCGTCGGATGGGTTTACCGCAACCCCAAACTTTTGTTGGTAAAAATCCGCGATGGCCTTTCTGAGCTCTGGAAGCCCCTGATAGCTTTGGTATTGGTGTGCACCTGCATCGGCAATGCAGTCCCTCAACGTTTCCATCACCTTTGGTGACGGCGCCAAGTCGGGACTACCAATACCCATATTGATAATGGGCCTTCCTTGGTCCATCAACCCCCTTACTTCCCGCAACTTTTTGGAGAAATAGTATTCTTGCACACTGTGTAGCCTGTCCGCTGTAATCATATCAACAATGCGTTTTTATATTCCCCAAGTACCCGAAAGTCCTCCAACATGATTTCCAAAAGGGACTTGGCCTTGGCAAAGTGTTCGTATTTTTCAAAAGTCACATCCACAAAAAAGGCATACTTCCACGGGGTCTCTATCACTGGCAGCGACTGTATCTTGGTCAGGTTCATGTTGCAATCGCTCATCACGTTCAATACCGTGGCCAAGCTCCCTCGCTTGTGGTCCGTAATGAACCTTAAGGAAGCCTTGTTGATCTCCTTTTTGGGCAGCACCTTGTTCTGTTTCTTAAGGATGATGAACCGTGTGGAATTGTTCATTATGGTCTGGATATTGTCCGCAATTATTTCCAGGTTGTACAGTTCGGCTGCCATTTTAGGGGCTATTGCCGCAATATGTCCTAGATTTTCATCCCTGATTCTTTTTGCGGTCTCCGCAGTATCGGAGCTTTCCACAAGCTTGATCTGTGGATGTGCCCTGAAGAACTCCTTGCATTGGAGCAAGGCCATGGGATGTGAATGCACTTCTTGGATATCCTCAAAAGATTTTCCCTTCAATACCATCAGATTATGGTGAATGCTTAGATAATGCTCGCCTATGACATGAATGTTATTGTGGTACACCAAATTGTAATTGGGAATAATGGAACCCGCAATGGAATTCTCAATGGCCATGATACCCTTGTCGGCCGTACCAAGCAGCAAATGGTCCACTATTGCATCGAACGAGGCACACTCTATCAACTCGATGTTGTCCCCAAAAAAATCCTTTGCGACCTGGTGGTGGTTAGATCCCTTGATTCCCTGTATGGCTATTTTTAAACCCATGGCAAAAAAAAAGCCCCGATTTGTATCGGGACTTCATGTATTGGTTATACTTTAAACGTATCTACAACAGTCCCGTACCTCTCTTAAAAAAGAAGTAAAAATAGAAACCGTTCCAGAAATACGTGTTTGTCATTTCGATGTAAATTTCCGGCTAATTTAGGTATTCAATCCGAAAATGACGATCATTCATAAATTTTTTTTGATTTTTTTTGAAAAAGCCAATTTAATTGCAAATTGTATCCAAGAAAACGCCCTTTTTTTGAGAATTCATTTTCCCAAGCAGTTTCACCTCGCCAGAAGTTTCCACATTTCAGGCCGAACAAAGGAATGGATTGAAACATCTAAAAGTGTATTTTTGGTTTCCAAACCCCAATTGAATGTCCATCACCGTAAAGAACATCACCAAGACCTTTGGTCAGCAAAAAGCCCTGAACAATGTTTCCTTCTCCATTAAAAAAGGGGAGATTGTTGGTTTTTTGGGTCCCAATGGGGCGGGAAAGTCGACCATGATGCGGATTTTGACCACCTACTACAAAGCGGACAGCGGTGATGCCGCAGTGAACGGGCATGATGTGCTCACAGCCGAAAGGGCCGTTCAGGAAAGTATTGGTTACCTACCAGAACACAACCCCCTTTATTTGGAAATGTATGTAAAGGAATATTTGGCCTTCAACGCAGATGTGTACAAGGTTACAAAATCAAAGATCGAGGAAGTGATCGAGCAGACCGGGCTCACCCCGGAAGCCCACAAAAAAATAGGCCAGTTATCCAAAGGATACCGCCAGCGCGTGGGTTTGGCCGCTGCCCTTCTCCACGACCCGGAAGTACTGATCTTGGATGAGCCCACCACGGGACTTGACCCCAACCAATTGATCGAGATACGAAAAATGATCCGCGATATCGGAAAGGAAAAGACCATCCTGTTGTCCACACACATCATGAAAGAAGTGGAAGCCGTTTGCGACAGGGTCATCATCATCAACAAGGGAAAACTGGTGGCCGACAAAAAATTGGAGGAACTACGTGAAGCGGAAGAACAGATCATCGAAGTGGAGTTCGATTACCGGGTGGAGGAACAATTGCTGCAACAGCTGCCCCACGTGTCCAAGGTGACCAACACTGGCGGTTTTGTATATGAGATCATGTTCAGCACCTCTACGGACATGCGACCTGCCGTTTTCGATTTTGCCCACGACAACCAATTGAAAACGCTCCAATTGAGCCGAAAAAACAAAAATCTGGAAAGCCTTTTTACCGAACTTACCCGCTAATTTTGGGATATTAAAGGACACCGTCCCGCTTTCGTTGTTCATATATTGCAATGAACATTCGAACACTGATATTTCTGGCCCGTTGTTTCGCTTTTTCAGTATTTGGACCACTAAAATGGGTGTCCAGTGTAGCAAACCAATGCCTGAGCCATATCCCAAAATGATAATTTTCAATGGTCCGGGCCATATCCCTATCCAAATCAGCATGCACCTGAAGCGGGTTTCCGTTGTATTTTTGGACGAAGAACAGGTTCATCTCCCAAAAATCGGTCAACTTTTCCATGTGTTTGGGCCAATCGGTGATTGTTTCATTGAAAAAATGGCCAATTTCCGCATCAGCACGTACTTTTTTATAAAAGCGGTGCACCAATAATGAGATGTCCTCTCTGTTCGCTATATCCTGCTTTTCCATAACAAAAAATGTCCAGGGTGGTTCCATTGACAAAGGTAGCATTACTCGCCCTAAAAACAGATTTCTGGTCTTTTCCAGTTTCCAGCCATTCCAAATATGATACTTTTGCAGTCCAACTGAAACTGGACACATGAAGAAGAACACTGCCAAATTGGAACTTTCCAAAGAGGAGATGCAAAAGTATGGTTACCAGATCGTGGATGCGATCGTGGAGCACCACCATACCCAACACCAAAAATTTCCCGTGGCATGGGGTTCACGGGAGGAAATGGATAATCTTTTTTTGGAAGAGGCCCCAGAAGCGGGCATGGAAGCATCCAAGGTTTTGGATTTTGTGTTGGAAAAAGTGATGACCAACAGTGCCAATATGGCCCACCCAAGGTCGTTTTCCTTTGTGCCCGGTCCCAGCAACTATGTCAGTGTGATGGCCGATGCACTTGCCACAGGCTACAATATCTTTTCAGGTGGATGGTCGGCTTCCCCGGCCGCTGCCGAACTGGAAATAGTGACCATTCAATGGCTGTTGAAGATCTTTGGATTTCCCGGAAAAAAGGGAGGTGGAATTTTCACCAGTGGCGGTTCCATGGCGAACTTGACGGCAGTGGTAACGGCCCGAAGGATCAAATGCGGGGACGATTTTTCCAAAGCGGTCATCTACCTGTCCGATCAGGCCCACTCCTCCAACATCAAGGCCATTCGGGTGCTGGGCTTCAAAAAGGAACAGATCCGGATCATCCCCACCGACAATGAGTTCAAGTTTGCGCTGAACAAACTCAAAAACTGTATTGCCAAGGATCGATTGGAAGGTCTGCAACCCTTTTGCTTGATTGCTTCCGCTGGAACCACCAACACGGGCACCGTTGACCCGCTGTCCGAACTGGCAAAAATTTGCAAGAAAGAAGATATTTGGTTCCATATTGATGGTGCTTATGGCGGTGCAGCCATATTGTCCGTCAAGGGCAAACAGCTGTTGAAAGGCATTGAAAAGGCAGATTCACTTACCGTTGATCCACACAAATGGTTCTATCAGCCGTATGAAATGGGTTGTTTGTTGGTACGGAACCATAAAAACCTTAGCCACACCTTCACCGAAAAACCAGAGTATCTCCGTGATATTGAAGGGAACACTTCGGAGATCAATTTTTACGACCATGGCATCCAACTCACCCGAAGGTTCAGGGCACTCAAGTTCTATATGTCCCTAAAAACTTTTGGACTCAAGGAATTCAGGGATGCCGTCACCTACAATATTGACCTAGCCGAAGAGGTGGAAAATCTGTTGCGGGGCAGCAAAAGTTGGGAAGTCGTCTTTCCTGCGACCTTGGCCGTGATCAATTTCAGGTACAACCCCATCAAGCAAAACTATAAGGAGAAAGAACTGGACGAAATCAACCAGTATATCTCAAAACATGTGGTGGACTCCCGAAAGGCTTTGTTGGTCACGACCCTGCTCCATGGACAGGTAGTGCTGCGCATGTGCCTCATCAATCCCAGGACCAGCTTGGAGGATGTGATCGAAACCCTTGACCTTTGCAAAAAATTTGCTTTGGAGAAAGAGGAGTTGATGGCGGGCAAGATATAAGAATCTGAGGCCTTATTTTCTTTTCAAATCATTGATACAAAACATATCTGGGCGGCTTTAATCCGTTCAACCTCATATAAACCAGCATTTGAGCCCTGTGATGGGTTATATGATCGGTAAGCAACAATAAAACTTGCCTTTTTGTCCTATCTTGACCAAAATAGTCCAATCTTTCGTTGAGTTTCTCGATATCAAAATTTGAAATGAATTGTATGGTATCATCAAATGTTTTGCCGATTGTGGCAATCATCTCTTCCTTGGTTTTGTCATCCACTTTGAGTTCCGTGTCCGTATCCCAATCCCTGGCATTCCGTCCACCCATCAAGGAGTGACTGTGCCAATCCATAGCCCAACCGATGTGCATCAGGTTTTCTGCAAAACTCATGGATTCTGGTGTGGGCTTGAAACCATATTTCTCTTCCGGCATAGTTTCCGCTACCAAGATCAAGTACTTTTTTGAATTTTCAAGCCGCTCCAAATACTCTTTAATAAAATCATTTTGTTGGGCGAACAAAGGCAGGTTGACTGTACCAATTATGATTAGGGCAGTCATTATAAATTTCTGTTTCATAATGTTTAGGGCTTATTTGCAACCTTTGCTGAATTCTTCCCAGTCAATTTTTGGCGTTTTGGGATATTTCCAAACTGAATAAATTTCAACAAAAATCATGAAGTTCCCAAATCCAGTACCGAATCGATGGCTTCATCCAATTCCTCTTGCACCTTCGGGTCAGTACAATTGATCAATATGGAAATTACTTTTTCTTCCTTCGGATAGACAAAAAAGTTGGTGTACGCACCAACGCTATTGCCCACATGACCCACAAAATCCCTGCCATTGGCATCTTGGCTCACCTGAAAACCCAGACCATAGTACGTAGGCTTGCCATTCACCATTTGTGAGGCAAATATTTGTTCGTAAGTTCTCTTTTTGAGCAGTTTTCCCTCTAAAATAGCCTGCCCCATTTGGGCAATATCGTTACTGGTCGATAAAAATCCTCCGCCCGCCAATTTGTAGGCATTATCTACTTCCATCGATTTCTTGAAACATAAGGAACTTTTGGTATAGAATTGTGCCATGTCATTGATTTCGCTCGAACTGAAATCTGCGTCTTGGGGTGAAAAGGTACTTCGCATCCCTAAAGGGATGAACACTTTTTCCCGTACGTATTTTTGAAACGGGACTCCACTGGCCTCTTGCATGGCCAATGACAACAACACAAAGTCAAAACTATTGTAGAGATACCCCTTTCCCGGTTCGAAGACCAAGGGATCATGCTGAAAAATCCCGATGCTGTCCTTGATGGAAAAGCCTTGGTTCAAGGCAAATTCCTTGCCGCGGTACCCTCTGATTCCCGCTGTATGGCTTGCCAATTGGCGCAATGTAAAATCATGGTCCTTTTTTGGGTAATACGGAACATACCCATAAAATGAGGCGTCCAACTCCACAAGCCCCTCTTCCATCATCTTGCCCAAGGCCAATCCCGTGATGCACTTGGAGATACTGGCTATCCTGAAGACCGTTTGTTTGGGGTCAACAGGAATTTTTCGTTCCAGATCGGCCCGGCCATATCCTTTTTGCAATAGCACTTGCCCCTTTGCCATGATGGTGACGGCCAAGCCGGGCACTTTGTTTTCGGCCACGAGGTTGTGAAAAAGGGCATCAGCCTTTTCCAGGCCATGGAGCCCCTCCAAAGACCTCACTTTGGGTGCAAAGGAGAACAAACGTTTGATAAAGGGAACAAATCTGTCCAAATGTGCCATATTTAGATATCCGAAAAGTACTGAGAAAACTTGGGAGTTCCTGAAGTTTTGCGTCCGTTATGGCCGTGCCCTATTCTTGAAAGATCAAACGGCCATTGAACAGTTCTTCCACATCCACTTCCGGAGGGCGGTTGACGCTGATCACATCCCCGGTGCCACGAATGACGCCGCTCAACCGTTGCTGCGGATTTACGAAAACATCGTTGGAACCCCTATGGTTGATTGTCACGTTTTGCGAGATCAAATCCTCCGCCTCAATTCTGGAATCGCCAGCGGCGACGGTGACATTGAAATTTTCCGTAGTTCCCTGCAGTTTGAAATATGCTATCCCATTGACCACAATCCTGACCGATGTAGCATTCAGGTTCAGGTCAAAGGAGCCATCCGTGGTCTCGGCCTCGGGATTGTTGAAACTTTCGGCGATCAAAGCCAGGCTTGGATAAGCCAACACACCGTCACTGGAAATCAGCAATCCTGTGCTACTCCGAATCTCGGTGATATTTGGTGAGGTGACATACACCGTGGTCAATCCATATTCCCGAACATAATTGCAGCTGTTTTCGTTCCGCAAGATCAAACGGCCATCTTCAACCACTGCGGAAACATCGTTCAATAGATATTCCCCTGTTTCAATTTCCACCCTTTGTTCATCTCCTTGTTTCAGAACCACATTCAGGTTCTCAAAAACGGTAATGGTCGTGAAGGCGGGAACATCAACGGGTCGGCGGACTATGTTACCTGAATTTTGAAAACAATCGGGCACGTTTTCGCCGTTGCAGGAAATCAGCATCAGAAAAGCAATGAACACAAAGCACCTCGCGAAAGCTCCTTCGACTGCGCTCAGGATGGCATTTCTCGCGGTGGCATTTTTGATTATCATTTGATTTCTAATTTCTAACATCTCAAATCTCAATTCTATAATCTTACACCAATTCCAAATTCTATGGCCTCTGCTTTGGCCCCATGTGATTTTAAAGTGACCGCCCCAAATACCTTGTCTCCAAAGTATCGTTTCAGCCCTATCCTATTATACATATTTCCTTCAAAATCAAACGGATAGTACACATAATACCCCAATTGGGCCACTACACTCAATTTGTTCACGAAGAGTTCGTGTCCCAAAAACACCCCTACTCTTTTGTAATCGGTATCTGGGGCCACATCCAATTCGGGGAAAGAGGTGGACTGGTAACGGATCAATTCCTTCAGAAAATTGGAGAAGAAGACATCGGTTCCCAATTGAATGGCACTCCGATTTCCCAAACGCTTATCGGCATAGGCGGAAACAATGGCAAAACCGTATCGCCCCATATCGATCACATCACTCTCGTTGGCCCCACCACGGAGGACCAAATTATAGCGAATGGGTTCCCTTATTTTTTCCTTTTCTTCCGGTACTATATATTCAATGGTGTCATCCTGGTCCAAATCGTATGTCAGGCCAAAATTAAAGGCCATGGTGTTGGTGGATGTGTTGGGGGCCTTGAAATTGGCATTGGAGTAATGAATGAGTGAAATCCCTGCCTTGAATCCCAATCCCGCCACAATGTTTTCCTTGTGATAGTTGAACATCACCATGGTGGAGCTCAATAGATGGCTTCCATAGGCATTGTTCCTAAAATTTTCATTTTTGTCGTACGGATTGGTGTTGTAGGCCACTCCCTGACCAATCCGTAGCTGAAGGTTTCTCTTTAAAAAGTAAAAGTTGTAATGGGCATACAGCCCAAAATGTTCACCAAGGGTGGGATTGTTCATATCCTGATACACAAAGGAAAAGCCGGTATCAGGATAGCCGAGGGCAGCCTCCCAATCCTCATGTCCAAAACGTTTGCGGTTGAATCCCACAATGATACCCCCGGGATGGTTGGTGATCAGGTGGGAAATGTCGGTGTTGTGCAAGAATACGGAACCATAGAACTGGCTCATATCCAACGTATATTTTTTTGGAGCATCCCCGTCTTGGGAAAATCCAATGCAAAGACACAGCAGAAATACGGGATAGAGTAGGTACCTCATGGAGGGCTAAAGTAGGAAATTAAAAAAGTTCCTTGGCAATGGCCTCCACATTATCTGATTTCCCCATCGAATAGTAGTGCAGTACGGGAACACCATACTCCCTTAGCTCCCGTGATTGTTGAATGGCCCACTCCACACCGACTTGTCGCACGTCTTGATTCGTCTTGCAGGCTTCCACGGCATCGATAAGATCTTGCGGAATGTCCACCCGAAACACCTGTGGCAACAATTGCAAATGGTTTTTTACAGCAATCGGTTTTATGCCCGGAATGATCGGCACATTGATACCCATTTCTCTGGCCGCTTCCACAAAAGCAAAGAATTTTTGGTTGTCAAAGAACATCTGGGTCACCACATAATCCGCTCCCAAATCCACTTTTTCCTTCAATCGTTTCAAATCGGACTGGAGGGACGGTGCTTCCATATGCTTTTCTGGGTAACCGGCCACGCCAATACAGAAACTGCTCAGATCACTCGCTTCAATGGTGTCATGCAAGTAATTCCCTTCGTTGATATCCTGGATCTGTTTGACCAACTCAGTGGCATATTGATGTCCGCCTTGGGTCGGGGTAAAATATTTCTCCTCTTTACGGGCGTCTCCGCGAAGTGCCATCACGTTCTCTATTTCCAAATATTGGCAGTCCACCAAAAGGTACTCGGTCTCTTCTTTGGTAAACCCTCCACACAGTACATGGGGCACGGTATCCACATTGTATTTATGTTTGAGGGATGCACAGATACCCAAAGTTCCTGGGCGGGTACGGGTCAGTTTTTTGTCCAACAGTCCATCCTTTTCCTTATAGATGTACTCTTCGCGGGAGGTAGTCACATCAATGAACGGAGGCTTGAACTCCATCAAAGGGTCTATATTTTTATAGAGCTCCTGGATGCTTTTTCCCTTCACGGGCGGTACAATCTCAAAACTAAAAAGCGTTTCGCCGTTCGCTCTTTTAATGTGGTCGGTAATTTTCATCGGTCTTAATCAACTATGTTGGGGGCCAGCCATTTTTGGGCTTCCTCCAGTTTTATGTTTTTTCGTTCCGCAAAATCCTTGACTTGGTCCTGTTCTATTTTACCCAATCCAAAATATTTGGCCTGCGGATGTGCAAAATAATAACCACTGACACTGGCTGCTGGCCACATCGCCAAACTATCGGTCAATTTTACGCCTATTTTTTCTTCTACGCCCAATACTTCCCAAATGGTCAGTTTTTCCAAATGATCGGGACAAGCGGGATAGCCTGGCGCCGGACGAATACCTTGGTATTTTTCATCGATCAGGGCGTTGTTGTCCAAAGTTTCTGCGGAAGCGTAGCCCCAAAACTTCGTCCTGACCTCCTTGTGAAGGTATTCGGCCAGAGCTTCAGCAAACCTGTCCGCAAGGGCCTTGATCATGATGGAATTGTAATCATCATGCTTTTTCTCAAATGCTGTTGCCAACTCCTGCGTCCCAAACCCTGCACTGACACAGAAACAGCCTATATGATCCTGTATTCCCGTTTCCTTCGGGGCGATAAAATCCGCTAAAGCAATGTTGGGAACCCCATCCCTTTTTTTCAGTTGTTGACGGAGTGTCCTGAAAATATACCGTTTCGCTCCATCGGTCACCTCAATATCATCGTCATCGATCTGATTGGCAGGAAACAGTCCAAAAATGGCCTTTGCCTTGAGCAGTTTTTCATCCAAAACCTTCTGCAAAAGTTCTTGGGCATCTTTAAAAAGCTCCGTGGCCTGATTACCCACCACCTCATCCTTTAGGATGGCCGGATATTTTCCGTGCAAATCCCAACTTCTGAAGAACGGGGTCCAATCGATGAAATCTACCAACAGTTTCAAATCCACATCCTCCATGATCTGTATGCCCAATTGTTCTGGCACTTTGATGTCCGGTGGGTTCCATTCAATCCGTAGTTTGTTCTGCCGCGCTTCTTCCAAAGTCAAATATTCCTTCTGTCTGGACCTGCTCAGGAATTTGTCCCTGAAACTTTCATAATCCAGTTTGATGGCCTTTTTGTACCCATCCGATGTACTATCTTGCAACAGGTCGCCCACCACGGTCACAGCCCTTGATGCATCGTTCACGTGCACCACGGAATGACTGTACATGGGGTCTATCTTGACCGCCGTATGCGCCTTGCTCGTCGTTGCACCACCGATCAAAAGGGGCACATTGAAATTCTGACGTTCCATTTCCTTGGCCAAGAACACCATTTCATCCAAGGATGGGGTGATCAGACCACTAAGGCCGATGATGTCCACCTGCTCCTCCTTGGCCTTGTTGATGATTTTTTCCGGGGGCACCATCACCCCTAGGTCCACAATCTTATAATTGTTGCAGGCGAGCACCACACTCACTATGTTTTTTCCAATATCGTGCACATCACCCTTCACCGTGGCCATCAAAATTTTTCCTGCCGGCTTGGCATTTTCGTCTTTGGATGCTTCAATAAAAGGCGTTAGGTAGGCCACTGCCTTTTTCATGACCCTTGCTGATTTGACTACTTGGGGCAGAAACATTTTTCCGCTCCCGAACAGGTCGCCCACCACATTCATTCCGGTCATCAAATTGCCCTCGATCACCTCCAAAGGTTTGGTGGCTTGTTGGCGGGCCTCTTCCACATCTTCAACGATATATTGGTCTATACCCTTCACCAAAGCTCTTGTGATTCGGTCTTGAAGGGGTTCTTGCCTCCATGAAAGGTCCACTTTGCTCTCCTTCGCGGTACCTACAACGGTTTCAGCAAATTCTAGCAATCGCTCCGTGGCATCGTCCCTTCTGTCGAGCAACACATCTTCCACATGCTCCAACAAATCCTTGGGAATATCGTCGTACACCTCCAACATGGTGGGGTTCACGATGCCCATGTTCATCCCTGCCTTGATGGCGTGGTACAAAAAGGCCGAATTGATGGCCTCCCGAACAGGATCATTCCCCCGAAAAGAAAAGGAAACATTGCTGACCCCGCCACTCACACTGCAATGGGGAAGGTTTTTCTTCACCCAACGGGTCGCCTCAATGAAGTCAAGGGCGTTGCGCCTATGCTCTTCCATTCCTGTGGCCACTGGAAAAATATTCAGATCGAAGATGATGTCCTCTGGGGCAAATTTCACTTCGTTGACCAGAATATCATAGGACCGTTTGGCAATTTCCTTACGGCGTTCCAAGGTATCGGCCTGGCCCACTTCATCAAAGGCCATCACGATCACGGCAGCACCGTATCGCTTGATGAGCTTAGCATGGTGTACAAACTCTTCTTTACCTTCTTTCAGGCTGATGGAATTCACCACGCATTTGCCCTGTACTACTTGCAGTCCCGCCTCGATGATCTCCCATTTGGAGCTATCGATCATGATGGGCACACGGGCAATATCGGGTTCGGAAACGATCAGGTTCAAGAACCTGACCATAGCTTCTTTTCCATCGATCAGTCCATCATCCATGTTCACATCGATGATCTGGGCGCCTCCTTCCACTTGATCTCGTGCGACATCTAGGGCCTCATCGAATTTCTCTTCCTTGATCAGCCTTAAAAAACGCTTGGAACCGGCCACATTCGTACGCTCCCCCACATTGATGAAATTGCTCTCGGGAGTGATCACCAAGGGTTCCAGACCCGATAGTTTCAAAGCTCTTGTATCAGCCATGCCTTGGTTTTACTTGATTCTTATGTATTTCTCCACGATATGCCTTTTGATACCTGCCTCGGGCACATCCTCCACACCTGATTGGATGAGGGTATCCCCCTTGATCTCCACATCAAAAGTAAATTCATGTCCACGCAATTCCTTCACGCCGATGTAGTCCAGTTTTTCGGTGTACACATTCTCTTTCAGCGTATAGGTACCAGCACCTCCGTAAAAGCCCTCGGCGGTATCTTTTTTTTGGTTGAAAAAGGCAAAATGGTCTTCGTTCAATATCTTTATGAATTCGGTATTGGACAAGTCTTTCACTTCAACGGTATCCGCTGTACGAGTTTCGCCATAGACCAAAAGCCAACTGCCCATGATTTCATTTTTGGTCTCAACGACTGCGGTTTTGTTTTCTTTGGGCTTTTCTTTTTCTCCACAGGAAATAAAAGTGACCATGGCAATGATCAATGCGGCTATACTAAATGGTTTTTTCATAGGTGGTTTCCAATTTTCTAGGTGTGTATTCTTTAACAAGATCTGCAATCGCTCTGATATGCTCTGGTGTGGTACCGCAACAGCCGCCCACAATGTTCACCAGCCCCTTTTCCACATATTCCTTGATCTGGGCGGCCATCTGTTCCGGAGTTTCATCATACTCCCCAAAAGCGTTGGGCAAGCCCGCGTTGGGGTGTGCCGAAGTGGCAAATCCAGATTTGGCCGAAATCACTTCCAAATGGGGTACCAATTGTTTGGCACCAAGCGCACAGTTGAACCCAACGGACAAGATTGGAATGTGTGAAATTGAGATCAAAAAGGCTTCCGCCGTCTGTCCGGACAAGGTCCTTCCCGAAGCATCCGTAATGGTACCGCTCACCATTACAGGCACTTCTATATTGCGCTCGTCCTTCACTTCTTCTATGGCAAAAAGGGCCGCCTTGGCATTCAACGTATCAAAAATGGTCTCCACCAATAAAATATCGGCGCCACCGTCCAAGAGTGCCTCTACTTGCTGCTTGTACGCTTTTCTAAGCTCATCAAAGGAAACGGCCCGGAACCCTGGGTCGTTCACATCGGGCGACATGCTGGCCGTTTTATTGGTGGGTCCGATGCTTCCTGCCACAAATCGTGGTTTGCTGGGGTCCTTTTTTGTGAATTCCTCGGCTACTTGCTTTGCAATCCTTGCGGATTCATAGTTTAGTTCATACACCAATTCTTCCATACCGTAATCAGCCATGGCGATGGTGGTCCCTGAAAAGGTATTGGTTTCCAAAATATCCGCACCAGCTTCCAGATAGGCCCGGTGCACATCGGCAATGGCCTGCGGCTGGGTCAAGGATAGAAGGTCGTTGTTGCCCTGCAGGTCGGTTGGCCAATCCTTGAAACGCTCTCCCCTAAAATCGGCTTCCTTGAATTTATAGCGCTGCAACATAGTGCCCATGGCCCCGTCCAACACCAAAATCCGTTTCTTTAAAATATCTTCAATTTTTTCCATAGTACAATTTCCCTTCAAAAAAAAGGATGTAGTGCAATCAAGAAAAGTGCGTAGGTACTGTGCTGAATACTTTACGTTATCCTTCCCCTTACAGGTTAAACTTCCTAAAACGCCTTGAAAACCAGTTCAAGACAAGGGTAGAATGTAGCACCTTCTCGAAGTCGAGGGTTGCTAAGGCTTCACAGGGTCCAATCCCTCCACCTTTCTTGATAACACCATCAATTTATAAATGAACTGAACTACAAAGAAACGGCACTCCTTAGTGAAAA
>JASBTQ010000014.1 GCA_030148335.1 Allomuricauda sp.
CCCTTGGTTTTGCTTGTGTTACTGCCAAATCCGTATAAATTTGTTTAGCATTAAAATTATTTTAACAACAATTAATTTAATTCCATTATGAACAAAACAGAATTAATCGATGCTATGGCAGCTGATGCTGGCATCACTAAGGCAGCAGCAAAAAAGGCATTGGAATCTTTCTTGGGAAATGTAGAGGGATCACTTAAAAAAGGAAACAGGGTTTCCTTGGTAGGTTTTGGTTCTTGGTCAGTTTCCAAAAGAAGTGCCAGAGAAGGTAGAAACCCTCAGACTGGTAAGACCATCAAGATTGCTGCCAAGAACGTTGTAAAGTTCAAAGCAGGTGCTGAATTGAGCGGTGCAGTAAACTAATCAATTATTGTTTTAATATATGAAAGCACTTCCGAAAGGGAGTGCTTTTTTAGTTCATGGGGTTTGCAGTTTTCATAAATGTTGTATATTATACAAAAAATAAGAAGTTTGACTCCTATGAAAATGGTGGGCCACAAACCAAAAAAAGGGAAATTGCTAGTCGCGGAACCTTCGCTTACAGGGGATGTATCCTTTAACAGGTCCGTGGTGCTCCTGGCAGAGCATAATCAAGAAGGTTCAGTGGGCTTTATCCTGAACAAGCCTTTGGATTATACCATCTGCGATCTTATTTCTGAAATCACCATCCCTTTTCAAGTGTTCAATGGAGGGCCTGTGGAGCAGGACAACCTTTACTTTATCCACAAAGTGCCTCAACTCATTGAGGACAGTGTGGAGATTTCCGATGGCATTTTTTGGGGAGGTAATTTTGAAAAAACCGTGGAACTCATCAACAATGGCATCATCACCGAACAGGATATCCGTTTCTTTTTGGGCTATTCAGGATGGGGATCCAGCCAACTGGACCAAGAACTTTCCTCAAAATCCTGGATCGTGGTGCAGAACGAATACCAAAGTGGCATCCTTGAAAAATCTTCCCTAGCGTTCTGGAAGGAAAAAATGGTCGAACTGGGCGGTGATTACCTCCTTTGGTCCAACGCACCCGAAAACCCGTCCCTCAACTAGTCTGGGACATTCGTGCCCTTGCATTCAGTTTGCCTACCAGGCTCTTGCTGATGCTGTTCCCAAATTCTTTTTTTCGATACTTGCTTATAGGCTGAATGCCTACAATGCTATTGGTCAAGAACATCTCGTCCGATTTTTGCAGTTCGAATGGGGAAATGGATTCTTCCACCAGCTCCAAATCTTCGGCCGTTGAAACAATCTCGATGATTTTTTTCCTGATGATGCCGTCCAAGCACCCATCTGCCAATGGAGGGGTCTTTACTACATTGCCCTGCACCAAAAACAGATTCCCGTTGATGCCTTCCACCATCTGCTTGTCCGTGTTCACCAAAAGACAGTTGGCATACCCATTTTCCTTGGCATAGACACTGGCCACGACGTGCAGCAGTTTGTTCGTGGTTTTTAAATTGGACAGCATATCCTTGTTCACATAATAGTCCTTGAAGAGCTCCACTTCATATTCCCCTTCGTTCATCAGATAGAATGGGGAATCCAAGGTTTTGGTTTCAATAAGGTAAGAGATGTCGTTCGTTTCAGGACCATAGAGCCCTTCCCCGTTCCTGAAAATGGTCAACCGTACCCTTACCGGGGCATTATCCTGCTGGTTGCCCTCAATGGTTTTCTTTATTTCTGCTTCCAAAAACTCCAAAGTGAACTCCATCGGGATTTCCATTCTGAGAATACGCATGGAGGCCATCAGCCTAAAATAGTGTTCCTCCCAGAAAAAGAGGGTGCCGTGGACACATCTGAGCGTCTCAAAAAGTGTATCGCCATATTTTAGTCCCCTATTGGTGTGGGAGAGCACATGGGTCTCGTCAGAAAAAAGTTTACCGTTGTAATTGAACATGAAAAAAGTCCCGTTTTTATCGGGACCAAAGATACGGTATCACGGAGAAATGGTCTATTTGGAACCCAGAACTTGTTTCAGGTCGGAAATTTGGTTTTCCCAGAGCATTTTGGCCTCGTCCACTTCATCGTCATCGGCAAAATCGGTGATGAAAAGGGAAACGTCCTTGGTGATCTCATCCACGATGATCCGCATTTCAAAAAAGGAACCATCCTCGTTCTCCACCCATGAAAATTTCACAAATTCCTCACTTTTTCGTTTCAGCATTTTGGCCTTCTCCTCTGCCCCGTCCCAGATAAAGGTGAACACTTCGCCACGGGAATTCACATTGTCGGCATACCATTCGGAAAGGCCCGAAGGGGTAGAGATATATTGGTAAAGCAACTGTGGGGATGCTTGTATGACAAATTCAATTTCAAATTTAACCTTATCGCTCATTATAATGTCCTTATTATCCTTTTCAACATTTGATATAGTTTGGGAAGATAAAAAAATAAATGTCAATTAATAAATTAATCCCGAATTTTGATTCAGCAAAAATTAAACTATATATTTGCACCCGCTTAACAGAATCACGGCGAGGTAGCTCAGGTGGTTAGAGCGCAGGATTCATAACCCTGAGGTCGGGAGTTCAAGTCTCCCTCTCGCTACAAAAA